>JAFGLZ010000209.1 GCA_016927755.1 Phycisphaerae bacterium | reverse complement strand
GGACGCAGGTCGCCTCGAGCGCCGACCTCGAACCCGACGCCGCCGGGTGGAACACCGGCAAGCTCATCGCCGAACCCAACGACGTCGCCCCCCTGCTCGGGCGGCCGGAAGTCTGGATTCGGGTCGTCATGGACAACTACTCCGGACTAAAGACCGGTACCTCGAACACCCTGAACTCGGTCGAGGTGAAGCTCACGCTCGGCCCCGCCGCCTCGGCGGACAGCGACCCTCAAGCGTCGACGCGGGCCGCATGGGGCGACTTGCGGCGCTCCGTTGGCTGGCAGGCAATCTCGCTCGACTGGTCAGACCCCATTCAGGGCCGCCCCCCCCACTACTATGAGGACGCCGACGGCTGGCTCCGCCCCCCAGGCGAAATCCCGGATCTCTTCACGGAAGAACGAACGGGCTTCCGCGTTCGCCGTGCATACGCCACGGAACATCGCTGGCCGTTGTCGCTCGTGATGTTCGTCAAGACGTCCGCTCAGAGCGGTCCGCTCATGCTACGGTTGCTCATTCGCGCCGACCGAGACTCTTCCCGATCCATGTGCGTCCGCTGGGACGACAAGCCACTCGCCCGATTCGACGTCGCAACCTTCTTTGAGGACGACAAGGCCTGCTTCGTCCAGGTGCCGGGCCCCGTCGCGGCGGGACTGCATGAGCTCCGCATCGCAGGCCAGGACGGAGGATCGATCCTCGTCCGTCAGATCGGCGTCATCGGTGAGGGATCGCCCGCTTGGGCCGAGAAGCCCTCGATGCCGCAGGGAGGCTCGCTCAAGGCACTGAGTGCCTACTACATCCCCGATCCCGCGCCCCCCGAAGCCTCACAGGCCGTCGAGGGGCGAACCAAGACCCCCAACGTCGGCCTGATCTTCAAAGGCGTCCAGCTCCTGTACAAAGAGCACGCGGACTTCGGAGCCGTCCGCGCGATCGTCCGCAACAACGGCAAGGTGCCGGTCCGCATCGGCGATGGCCTTCTCCTAAACGGCAAGCCGATCGAGGCGAGCTATGTCGACTTCGCCAAGAGCGCGTGGGACGCCAGGGGCGTCGTCTGGCATCGCGTCCGCCCGCCCCTCCTGAGCCCGGGGGAATGCGGGGAGGTATACGTCCGGTTTCGACGCCGCCTCGCCGGAGACCACGCCGCACTGAGGATCCCGCTGATAAACGGCAAGCCGACGGAACTGACCATCCCATATCGCCGGCCGTCCCTGACGGTCGACTACGTAACCACCGGCAAGGACATGCGGACGATGTACGTGTACGCCCGAAGGGAGCCTGCTGCCTCCAAAGCACGGCTCCAGGCCGTCTTCCTCGATGGAGTATTGCTGAAGGAGACCGCGATCTTCGGCGCGGACTGCCCAGGCAACGTCGCGTTGGCCGTTGCCAAAATCCCCTCGCCACTGAAGCCCCACAGCTTCCACGTCGTCGGCATCCAGGCCGAGGGCACTCCTGAGCAGGTCGCGGCCCAGTTTCGCGTGCTGCCGTTCGTCTTCCCGCGAGGATCGATCCACACGCCCGTCAGCCAGCTCAAACAGATGAACATGAACATGGCCATGTGGCGGATGGTCGATCAGGCCTCCTGCGAGAAGTACGACGTCACCACGACCTGTCACGAGTACCGCGTCTTCGACATCCATCCGCGCGTGGCCTACATCTTCGGCCCCGACGAGCCCGACGCCCACGACAACCGGGGCGGGGGCTACGACGTCGGATTGGGCTGGCACGCCCGGCGACTGACGCAATCCGGATGGCAAACACTGGTGGAGCGCCACGCCCCGAACGTGGCCACCTGGCTGATCATGAACGGCACCGTCCGCCCTCTCAACTGGTCCGTCTACGGCCAGGTCGCCGACGTGTCCTGTTTCGACCCCTACCCGATCACCTTCTATGGGGCCGACCACGCCTATGTCCGCGAAAGCCTGGCGCTGGCTCGTCAGTGCGGCGCGCCACGTCGGATGTACGCGTGTCTGGAGGCCTATGGGTGGGGCAAGGGCCAGGGCGTGCCCAAGGATATTCGCGGACCGATCCCCGCCGAATACCGGCAGAACGTCGTCCAGGCCATCGGTGCCGGAATGAAGGGGTTGACGAGCTGGGTCCACAGCAGCGGCGCAGGCGGGTGGCAGCTTAACGAGGATGTCGCCAAGGAAATCGCCAAGGTCAACGCACTGCTCGCCCACATCGAGGGGGATCTCCTCCTGGGTACGCCCGTGGATCTCGTCTCGTGTGATGCGGGCCTCGTCAAGACCGGCACCGTCGGGTCCGAGCTATGGCCCAAGCCACGCGTCTGGGTCGCAAGCCTGCTCTGCGGCCCGGACAAGATCGTGATCGCGGCCGCCAATCACATCCCCGCGAGCTGCCCCGATCCACCGAAGATCCAACCAGCGCGCAACGTACAAATCACGGTGGCCTTGCCCGACTTCCTCTCCGAGGTCAAGGCGTTCGAGGTCACGGACGATGGCATCGCGCCATTCCACTCCACCGTGACCGACGCTAAGGCCTCGCTGGTTCTAGACCGCATTGAATCCGGACGCGTTTTCGTCCTAAGCCGACCGTGATGGATAGGTGTCCTGATGAACACGCTGACATTGCTGGCGATTCCGTTCCTGACATCCGCCGCCGACCGCATGTCGCTGCCCGACGGAGGCCTGCGTGGCCTGGCGCTCCATAACGGCGTCTTCTACGTCGGCCACTACCAAAACGGCACCGTCGCCGCCTACGACGCCTCGGGCCGCAAGCTACGCGTCTACCAGGTCGAGCCGCGAAAGCCGTTCCTCGGCCATGGTGTCGCGACCAACGGCGTCTCCCTCTGGACGAGCGACTACAGCGGCAAGACGATCTACGAGTTCGACGTCAAGAGCGCCAAGCTCGAGCGGTCCTTCACGTGGACGGGGCCCGGCCAACCCACGCGGATGGAGTGCGACGGCCAGGACTTGTTGATCACCACCTACCGCGATCCCACCGTCTACCGGGTCGGCCGGGATGGCAAGATCCTGCACACGTTCAGAACCGACTCGACCGACGAGAACCTCCAGATCGCCCTCGTGGACGACCGGAAGCTTCTCGTTTCCGACAGCCCTCGCGGTCGGCTACTGATCTACGACACGCACGGCAAGAAGCTCGGCGAGGTCCCCTCCTCCGGCGGTCGATGGGCGATCGCCACCGATGTCAGCAACCGCAACGGGCCCCTCTACGGCGACACCGAGTCCGGCGGCCCCGCCGTCGTGAAGCTCTCTCAGCAGGCCATCCCCAAGTACCTCACGGAGACCAACCGTATCCAGGATTGGATGATCTGGGGCGGAGCGCCCGGATCCAGGTCCAGCTACGAGCCGACGGGCACGGGCGTTCGCATCCTCGACGGTCCGCGGACGTTCAATCGTCCCCTGTACGGCGACCACACGGCCTCGGTGGTCCTAGCTGGCGATCGACCTCAGATCATGCTTGCCGAAGCACCGGGGCTGTGCTGGGGTGTACTGTCGATCGCAATCGACGGTAACAAACCAGCCTTTCTACATGCCCTCAATGGCGTCGAGATGGCCTATGACGGGGCAACGGCTCGGCACGAGATTGCCGACCCCGCCCTGCAAGACGCGTCCCTGTCGGTCGAGACAGTCGCCTTCCGGGAGGGATTGGGCTTCATCAGCCGCTTGACATCCAACAAGCCGATCAAACTCCTCTGGACCTACGGCGGCCTGGCAAAAGGAATGCAGATACAGGGCCAGGATGGGCTCCCCGGCGGAATCGACGTCGGACGACACAAAGGAGATCACATCCAGATCAACGGTTCTTCGGCAACCATCCGCGATACCGACGCAGTCGATGGCACGGTTCACGTGCAAGCTCCCCTCGCCAGCGAGTTGACTGCTTCGCAAGCCGACGCGCCGTTTGCCGAAGCCAAGCAGGGCGATCGGCCCCTCCTACTGCAGCGGATCCAACTGGAACCCGACACCCCCCTATACGTCATCGTTTGCGCAAAACGAGGCGAAGAAGCGCCTCCGGCAATCGCCGATCCCCAGAAGGAATTCCTCGCGAACCGAAACCACTTCGAGCAGGTCGCGAACCGCCTGGCCGTCAAGACCCCTGATCCCGCCCTGGATTCGGCGGTCCGGCTCAACAACCTCTCGCAGGATGCCCTCTGGTGGCCCGACTCCTTCCTGCATGGCGTCATCCGCTGGGGCCATCACTGCAACTGCTGGTTCCTCGGATGGCGTGGCTGGTACGGCGCGTCGGTCATGGGTTGGCACGATCGCGTTAAAAAAGCCGCCCACCTGCACGCCAACCATCAGCTCAAACCCAATGACTGGCTCAACGGCTACGTCATCTCGGTCCTGCCTTTCGATCAGAAACATGACGGCAAGTTCCACTACAACATGCAAGAGGTCTTTCTCGATCACGTCTACTACGACTACCACCACACCGGCGACCCCGACTTCGCCAAAGACATGCTGCCGACGGTCAAGGCCGCCCTCGGCTTCCAGAAGAACGCCCTCGACGCCGACGGCAACCATCTCTACCTCAACCGCCTGAACACCTGGATCTCGGACGGCCACGTCTACAACGGCGACTGCTCCCAGTCCTCGGCCTATACCTACAGGGCGAACCGCATGGCAGCCGAGTTCGCCCGCGCCGCCGGCCAGGACCCGGCGCCGTTCGATCAGGAAGCCGACGCCATCAAGAAGGCCATGTTCGACAAGCTCTGGATCGCCGACCGCGGCTATTTCTGCGAATATGTCGACGCCGACGGCATTCGCCACGATGCCGCCGAGGCCCCCAGCCAATATCACCCGATCGACTTCTTCATCACCGACGAGTTCCAGACCTATCAAGCCCTCCGCTACATCGAGAACCGATTCTGGCGCTTCGGCGATCAGATCCTCGTCAACGACTGGTATCCCGTGGTCATCACAAACGGCACCTTGGCCAACGCCGAACTGCTCAACACTGCCCTCTGCTACTACAGGATCGGCGAGCGCGACAAGCCATACCGGCTGCTCCGCAGTGCGATGAAATCGTTCTACTCCGCATCCGTGCCCGGCTCCATTAGCTGCTACACCCGTACCGATGCCTCGCAGGGCACCTACGTGGACTTTGCCGACGCCGTCTCCATGTTCGCCAGGACCGTCGCCGAGGGCACGTTTGGAGTCCTTCCTCGAATGCAGGACAAGGTCGTGACGATCCGCCCCGGCTTCCCCGAACAGTGGGACCGCGCCGGCTACAGGAGCCCCGACTTCGAGTACACCTTCCGCCGCGATGGCGACGCCGAAACCTGGCACCTTCGGACACAGCAAGCGGTCAAGTGGATCCTCCAGATCGGATACAAGAATCGCCACGTCGTCAGCGCAAGCTCCACCGGCAAGCCCGTGGAGATTCGCCGGCATCCCGGCCTCGGCCACGAGTGGGCGGAACTAACCGTTGGACCCGCTCAGGCAATCAACCTGACGCTTTCGACCAAGACCGTTCGATTCAATCTCGATCCGCCTTCCCGAATCGCCCGAGGTGACACCCTCAGCCTTCGGAGCGTCGGCATCGCCAAGGTCCACGACCCACAGTCGATCCTTACCGATGTCAATATCGACCAGACGACCGGGCTCACGGCCAAGGTAACCGCCGAGCCGGGGCCACACACATTCTTCCTCCTCATCAACGCCGACGGTCGCCGACACTGGCAGCCGATCGACCTGCACGTTTGTGAGCCGCTGGAGATCAAGGACGCTCGGCTGTGCGTGCCCTGGGAGAAGGATCGTCCAGTGACGCTCAAGGCCGTGTTGGTCAACAACGCCGCCCGATCCCTCAATGGTCCGATCGCACTCCGATACGCCGGTATCGAAAGGCAACTCGCCTCCGCGACACCTCTAGCGCCCAACGCCGAACGCGTCATCGACGAGGAAGTCGACGACGCAACGCGCCTCTCTCCCGGGCGGCTCGACGTGCAGGTGCGGCTCGATGACCGACCCGCAACCGCGACAACGACATTCTGGAGGCTTCTGTCCGCCCGGCCCGACGTCCTGGAGGGCGTGAAAGAGCGTCTGGCCCCCCTACCGCTCCCGATGAACCGTGCGTTCGAATCGATCTTCGGCGACCAGCCGCATCTCACGGACGATGAGGAACATCAGCCGCGTATACACTTCTGGAGTTGGTACAAGAAGAGCTACATGAATCTCGACCGGCTTCGTGAGAAGCTCGACGACAAGTCGATCTATCATTCGGCGATCGGCGTGCCGTTTCGCATCGCCCGTTCAGGCAACAACGGGCTGTTCGTCTCGAGGTGGGACGGCTGGCCGACCAAGGCGACCGTTCCCGTCAACTCGCCGGCGGAGAAGCTCTATCTGCTCATGGCCAACGTCACCATGAACAACAACACGTATCTGACGAACGCGACCATCACGGTCAATTACGCCGACGGAATGCGCCGAGAGGTGCCGTTGCGCAACCCCGACACCTTCGACAACACGTGCCAGCACTTCTCCGACAATTTCCCGATCACCATCGGCGGCGCCGAACGCGGCTACTACGGCCACGGTCGGGCCTCCGCCTCCCACGCCGACGTCTTCGACATCCAGACCGACCCGAACAAGCTGATCCGATCCCTGGACGTCGAGGTCCAGACCAGGAGAACAATGGTCGGCATCCTGGCCGTGACGGCGCTGAAGCCCCGTTGATCCGAGGACCGGTGCCTTCCGATCTCCGGGGCAAACCCCTCGCGGATTCCAACCCTCCCACTTCTGGTCGGACGTATCGCGCGATCCCCCGAAATCGGTCCCCCTACAGCGTCCACCCCTTCCGATATTCCCGCCGAAGGAACTTCTCGGCCCCCGGGGCGTCGTTCATGATCTTGCACTTCTTCGCGTCCCATTCAATCCGCTGTCCGGAGCGGTAAGCCACGTTGCCTAGCAGAACCGTCTCGGTCAGCGGACCCGAGTAGTCAAAGCTGCACAGAGGTTTCGGACCGCCCTTGCAGGCTTGGATCCACTCGTTGTGATGCCCGATCGACTTGGCGATGAACGGCTCCGGACGTTTGTAGTCCTTGAACTTCTCCTCGGGCAAGAGGTGATGCTCGCCGTAGTTGGCGATCAACATGCCCTCCTCGCCCACGAAGATCGTCCCGGCCCCCCAGTCGGCGAACTTGGTCTGGGCCAGAATCGGCGGGCGCTTGTCGCCCTCGTACCAGGTAAGCTTCATCGGCCCTCGCCCGTTGGCCGGCGGGTACGTGTATCGCACGATCAGCCACGCCGGCGCGCTCTCGGGATGGACCGGTGGGCCCTCCGCCTCGACCGCGCAGCAATGCCGCAGACCCAGCGCCCAGTGCGACAGGTCCAGATGATGGCACGCCATGTCCGCCAGCGTCCCACCGCCGAAGTCCCACCAGCCCCGCCACGTCTTCGGAAGGTACGTCGGGTGATAGGGTCGATACGGCGCCGGTCCCAGCCACTCGTCGTAGTGCAAGCCCTTCGGAATCGGCGGCGTGTCCTTCGGCCGGTCGCTGCCCACCCACGCGCCCCCAACCCACACGTGGATCTCCTTGATCGGACCGACGGCGCCACGTTGGACAAGCTCCACGACGCGGCGGTAGTTGTCGCCCGCGTGAATCTGCGTGCCGATCTGTGTGGCAAGCTTGGTCTTGGCGGCCATCTCGGTGACCTGCCGCGCCTCGTGGACCGTGTGCGTCAGCGGCTTCTCGCAATAGACGGGCTTGCCGGCCCGCAAGGCCATCATCGTGGCCGGGGCATGCGTGTGATCGGGCGTGGCGATGACGACGCCCTCGACATCCTTCTGGTCCAAGAGCTTCCGGAAATCGGCGTAGAACTTGGCCTTGGGAAACCGCTTCCGGGCCGCAGCGGCCAGATTCTCGTCGACGTCGCATAGCGCCACGATGTTCTGGCTCGCGACGTTATTCAGGTTGTACTCCCCCTGGTTGGCCACGCCGACGACCGCCACGTTCAGCTTGTCGTTTGGCGATCCCTCGGCCCTGGCCCTGCCGAGCGCCGGCCCCCCGCCGAGCCACAGGCCGGCTGCCGCCACCGACGCGGATTCCCTGAGAAACTCACGACGTGTCTTCTTTCGGGTCACGTTTGACCTCCTCGCTGCGTTCAAGGTCCAAGGGCGCCTCGCCCTCGTCGTCTCCTGCTCTCTCTAGCCTACAGCGTCCACCCCTTGCGATACTCGTAGTGAAGGTACTTCTCTGCCTCCGGGGCATTCGTGATCTTCAGCTTCTCCGCGTCCCATTCGATTCGCTTCCCGCTGCGATAGGCCACCACGCCGAGCAGGACCGCCTCCGCCAGAGGACCCGCATAGTCGAACCCACATGACGTCCTATCGCCCGTCTTGCAGGCCTCGATCCACTCCTTGTGGTGGCCGATGGAAGGCGGAATCGACGGGGCCGGTGGCTTGAAGTCGGCGAACTTCTCTCGGGGAAGGAGCACGTGCTGTCCGTAATCGGCCAGAAGCTGCCCCTCCCTGCCCACAAACAGAACACCCTTGCCTTTCCACTTGTCGAGAATCTCCGCCGACAGCAAGGAAGGCCGCTTATCACCATCGTACCAGTGTACGCTAACCGGCGGCTTCTCCGGCCGCGCCGGATACTGCCACCGGACCTTCAGCCACCGCGGCGCGCTCTCCGCGTTGACAGGGGGTCCCTCTGCCTCAATGACCGACGGGTGGCGCAAATCCAGCGCCCAGTGTGCCAGATCAAGCAGATGGCAGCCGAAGTCCCCGAGCTTACCCTCGCCGAAATCCCACCATCCCCGCCACCGTATGGGAAGGTACTCTGGGTGGAACGGACGATAGGGCGCGGGGCCCAACCACAAGTCGTAGTGCAGTCCCTTCGGGACGGGCGGCCGCCCCTCCGGTCGATCTCCGGGCGCGTTCGCTCCGCTCACCCACACATGCACCTCGGTCACCGGGCCGATCGTCCCGGCTCGGATCAGCTCGACCACGCGACGGTAGTTCGGCGTCGCATGCATCTGGATGCCCATCTGTGTGATCCGCCCTGTCTTGGCCGCGAACTCCGCGACCTCGCGCGCCTCATGCACCGTATGGGCCAGCGGCTTCTCGCAGTAGACGTGCAGGCCGGACCGCAGCGCCGCCATGGTGGCAACCGCGTGCGTGTGATCCGGAGTCGAGACAACCACCGCGTCGAGCTTCTCTCGATCGATCATCCGGCGGAAGTCCCTGTAGAAGGTCGCTTGGGGATGCAGATCGCGCGCGTGCTCGATGTCCCGTTCATCGACGTCGCAGATCGCCACGACGTGCTCCTTGCCGACCCGGCCAAGGTTGTTCCTGCCCTGATTCGACAGGCCGATCACCCCGACGTTGAGCTTCTCGATGGGAGCGTTCGCCCAAGCCCCCCGGGCCTTGAGTGGTGAGCCGGCCACGGCGAGTCCCGTTGCCGCCAGCAAGGAATCGCGAAGCAACTCTCGGCGCGTCCTCTCGCCCGTCATAACCTTCCCTCCGACACCCCGACGCGCTACGGGGCGTCCGGTGCAAGGCCAAGAGCATATCCGCTCCCCCTCATGCTCGCCAGGTAGTCGTGAAGCGATTCCCCCGCTGGTACGTTCTAGGGAACTGGGCGAGCGCCGCGTCCGATGGTATCATGCCGCTCCCAAGAGCTTGTTCCATAAGGAGACAGATGTGGCCGGACTCAGCAACCGAACCGAGATCGAAGCTGCCGTCAACGCAGCGCTGGACTCCTCCGAGATCGTCGACATCCATACCCACCTCTTCTCCCCGGAGTTCGGCGGCCTGCTGCTCTGGGGCATCGACGAGATGCTGACCTACCACTACATCCTCACCGAGTTCTTCCGAACCGTCGGTTTCGAGATCGACCCCGAGCGATTCTACGACCTCCCAAAGACGGAACAGGCGGACCTCATCTGGGATCGTCTGTTCGTTCGCCAACTGCCCATCAGTGAATCGTGCCGGGGCGTGCTCACGTGCCTCAAAGGGTTGGGTCTGGACCCCGCCGTCCGAAACCTGGCGATCTATCGCAAGTACTTCGCCGGGACGACCCCGCAGGCCCACCTCGATCACGTGCTGAAGCTGACCAAGATCCGCAAGGCCGTGATGACCAATGACCCCTTCGACGCGGAAGAACGCCCGCTCTGGAAGAACGGCTTCACCTACGATGAAAGGTTCCTCCCCGCCCTGCGGATCGACACGTTGTTGGTCGAATGGCCCAAGGCCTGTGGAGTCCTTGCCGAACTCGACTATGACGTGCGGCCCGACCTTGGCGGCAAGACGATGAACGAGGTCAGGCGGTTCCTGACCGACTGGATCACCCGAATGCGACCGGTCTATCTGGCGGCGTCGCTTCCCCCAAGCTTCCGCTATCCAGACGATTCAGCGGGGACACGCCTCCTCGATGAGTGCGTGTTGCCCGTGGCCGCCGACCACGGGCTGGCCATGGCAATGATGATCGGCGTGCGTCGCGGAGTGAACCCCAGGCTGAAGCTGGCCGGAGACGCCCTGGGCAAGTCCGACATGACATCCGTCGCCAACCTCTGCACCGCCTTCAACCAGAACCGATTCCTGATCACCGTCCTCGGTCGCGAGGATCAGCACGAGTTGGCCGTCTGTGCCAGGAAGTTCCACAACCTCCACATCTTCGGCTGCTGGTGGTACGTAAACGTACCGAGTCTGACTGAGGAGATCACCCGGATGCGAATTGAGCTCCTGGGCCACACCTTCACGCCCCAGCACTCGGACGCACGCGTCCTCGATCAGCTAATCTACAAGTGGAGCGACAATCGGCGCATGCTGGCAAGGGTCCTCACCGACAAATACGCCGCCCTTGCCGAAACGGGATTCCCCGTATCGCGCGACGAGATCACCCCTGAGGTCACCGACATGCTGGGCCGGGCCGCCATGAGGTTCATCGGCCGCGACCTCTAGTCCCAGACACAAGCCGGTATTCACGTCGTATCGATCCGAGCCGATATATCGACCTCATCCCTCGTCGGCTTCGTCCAAGGAACCCGCGCTCGCAGGGCGCGTCGCGCGCAGGGATCTAAGCTTCTGCCGCAAGGCGCACAGCTTGTCCACGGCCAGTTGTCGGTCCCACTTATCGAAAAGAATGAACCACCATCCCGCCAGAACCAGAGGGACGCCGACCAGAACGGCGAGGACAACCGTAAGCCAGGAGTAATGCAGAGGAACCTGACGCACCGCCAGCCACACGGCGAATGCGGGGACACAGGCCAGCACCGGCCTGATGAAGGTGACGGCATAGTAGTCGGCCACGCTTACGCCGACTTGCCGGCATGCGTACAGAGCGGTGCCAACACCCCAGCCGAGAGTCAACGTGACCGTCGCGACGCAGGCGACGCCCGGAAGCCCCCAGTCTGTTGTTCCCAAGACGATGGCTTGGCCCGCGCCCATGACCACCACGCTCGTGACCGCGATAATGGCCGGAAATCTCTGCTTAGCCATGCCAACCAGCAAGTAGTATGAACTCGTTTGGACGAGCAGAGCGATCCTGCCGACGGCCAGGAGCGTCAGGATGACAGCCACGGGCAGAAACGCGTCACCCACCCACAGGTGCAGCACCGTGGGGGCCAGCGTGCCCAGCAGCGCGCTGCCGGCAAAGGCGATGCCAGCGGCGTATTTCGACGTTCGAAGAAACAGAAACCGAAGATCGTCACGGCGATCGGTGGCCGCCAGCTTGGTTGCGGCCGGCATCATGACGGTCAGAATCTGATTCACGAGCATGTTCACGAGCAGAAGCATTCTGGCCGGGACCGCGTATTCTGCGACTTCCTTGGTGGTCAGGAAGTAGCTGATCAACACCACGGGGATGTAGCCAAGCAGGAGCTGTGCCCAGTTCCATCCGAGCGAAGCGAAACCGAAGCTCAGCATGGGCCATAGGAGCCGGCGTTGAGCCAGACGCATGCTGAACTTCAGGTTGGGGCAGTACCAACTCGCGAACATCCGGCTGACCGCGATCGGAAGGACATTCGTCCCCGCCATGACCGATGTCACGACGATCAGCCCCGCACTGCTGTCGCATAGCGGCAGGAGGATCGCCAGGGATGCCAAGCGGAGCAACCGACAGCTTGTCATCGCGATACTGGACAGATCGAATCGCTCAATAGCCCAAAGAAGCCCACTGACAGGGCCGAACAACATTCCCACTGCCTCGACGCCGCCGACCACGAGAGTGCACACCAGGGCCAGTCGCTGCAACTCGTGATTACTTACGAGCTTATTGACGAAGAAGAAGGCAAAGATCAAGGCGCCGAGGAAGAACACGACGGCTGTGATCCGATAATAGACGACGCCGGTGTTCACGACGGCGTTCATCTCGTCGTATTCCTGATTGGCAAGGTGTGCGGCCGAGAAGCGAGTAACCGCGGAACTCATCCCGGCGTGCAGAAATGGCATGTACAGCGTCAGGCCCGCAACCACCTCAAACACGCCGTACGTCTCCTTGCCGATGTAGGCGAGTATGAGGGGCACGACTAAGAGGCTAACCGCCGTGTTCACGATGCCGCCAGTCACGTTGGCGGATGCGTTCAGGATCAGTCGTGTGCTTTGTCTCATCGAAATCCGGACATTCCACCGACGGGTGTGGGCGATCGGCTGGGTCTGATACGCCGGTTGGGATCGGGGAGTTCATATTGCCTTTACCCAAAAGCACGAACCGCCCGGCCGTTCCCAACGCTAGATCGACCGGCACATGCTAGCACAGCCGGATCGATCACTCAAACGCATGCGCGAAGGCTCGAGCACGAGACCTCGCTTGCGTTCGCTTTGGGCTCCTGCGATGATCAGTGATCTGGGGTATCGACGCGTTTCGATCTGATCCAGATTGAAACGCGACTTCATCCGACAAACGACGAAGCGGCGAATCCGGATGACGTCACAAAACTTCCTATGTGCAAGGCTCAGGATCGGCGTGATGCTCGATGCACTGAGCATTCCCAGGTGGGTCCAGAGAATCCTCGCCGATTCCCGAACATCCGATTTCCTGGACCTGGCCGCTGTGATTCTCCCCGACAAGCCGGAACCGTCCGCGACGACCGAAACACTCTCCACCGCGCTGTATCGCGGATATGAGGCCCTGGACCGTGCGTTGTTCCACGCGGAACCAGATGCCACCGAAATGATCGACTGGTCGGGACTTCTAGGGGAAACCAGGATCATCCGCGTGATGCTCGCAAGGCAGCCGAACGGCGACCTCGTTAGCGAGGACGACCTCGACCACGTTCGCGCGACAAGACTCGACGTGATCCTCGACCTGGGGCGGATGCCGCCCACGCGCGGACTGTCAAGAGCTGCTCGCTTCGGCGTCTGGAAGCTGCGATACTGCGGCGCGGAGCAACGCAGCGCTGCCGCGCCCTTCTTCCACGAGATCTTCTGTAAGACGCCTGCCGCCGCTGGCGTGCTCGAGATCCTTGCTGAGCGCCCTGAGGACCACGCAACCCTCTGGCGCTCCGTAGGTGCCGCCGATCTGTCCTCCCTGCACCGCTCACGCAATGCTGCCTACTGGAAGTCCGCTGAACTCATCGTCCGCTGCCTCCGCCTCCTACATGACCGAGGTTGGGACTACTTGGTCTCGCGGGAGCCCCAACCTGAGGAGCCTGGAGCCGAAACCTCGCGCCGTGAAATCCCCGGCAATCTCGCCATGATCAGGTTCTTGCTCCGACAGGGCAAGCGATACCTCCGCAACAGGTCCATCAAGCACCTCTTCAACCCCAAATGGTTCCTAGCCGTCCGACCAGCCGGGCAGATGAATCATCAAGCCTACGACACCACGGGATTCGAGGTGATCGAACCGCCTAAAGGACAATCCTGGGCCGATCCCTTTCTGCTCGAACAGGACGATCGAACTCACGTGTTCTTCGAAGACCTCGTGTTGCCCAAGGGCAAGGGGGTCATCTCACATCTCACCATCGCCCCCGACGGCGCCCGATCACCGTCCTCGGTGGTCCTTCAACGTGAATACCATCTTTCCTATCCATTCGTCTTCGAGTGGAAGAAACAGGTCTTCATGATTCCCGAGACGGCCCAGAATCGAACCGTCGAGCTGTACCGCGCGGTCGAGTTCCCCGCGCGATGGGAGCTCCAGACCGTTCTATTCCGCGACCTTACCGCCGTCGACACGACGTTGCTCGAGCGCGACGGCCGGTTCTGGCTCTTCACGAATATCGGGTCGCCGGGGGGCGGCAACAACGACGACCTCTTCCTCTTTCATGGCGAGTCCCCGCTTGGCCCCTGGACGCCGCATCCCCTGAATCCCGTGGTCTCCGACGTCCGCCGAGCCAGACCCGCCGGGCGACTGTTCTACAGCGGCGACCAACTGCTCCGCCCAAGCCAGGACTGCTCCAATCGATACGGGGGCGCCATCGCGATCAACCGCGTCGTGGGGCTAACGGAAACGGAATACCACGAGGAGCCCTTTGCCCGGATCGAGCCAACCTGGTATCCCGGAGCCCTCGGAACGCACACCCTAAATCGCACCGAGAGATTCGAGATCATTGACGGCTATGTTCTCAGGTGGAAGTGGCGACGCTAACATGGGGGTTCGGGACTCGGATGCCCCGCGCCAAGCCGCATTCGATGCCCACGTTCAGGAGACCTATTCGCCGATGCCTAACGCCGTTGCGCAAGTGCCGCTGCTCGATCTCAAGGCCCAGTACGCCGCGATCCGAAACGAGATCCGCCCCGTCCTCGACGAGGTGTGTGACAGTCAGATGTTCATCTTGGGGCAGCGCGTTGCCGATTTCGAGCGAAGCGTTGCAGAGTATTGCGGAGTCGACCACGCCGTCGGAGTCAGCAGTGGAAGCGACGCCCTGATCCTTGCCTTGATGGCCGCCGACGTCGGACCCGGTGACGAGGTCATCACCAGCACCTTCACCTTCTTCGCCACCGCCGGTGCCGTCGCGCGAGTCGGGGCAAAACCGATTCTCGTCGACGTCGATCCCGAAACCTTCAACGTACGTCCCGATCTCATCGAGTCCGCCATCACCCAGCGAACCAAGGCCGTCATCCCCGTGGATCTGTTCGGTCAGCTTGCGGAGCTCGATCGCATCTCGGCCGTCGCCGCGGCACACCGCCTCGTGATGATCGAAGACGCCGCTCAGAGCATCGGCGCCTCGCGGCACGGACGCAAGGCCGGACAGTTTGGCGGCATGTGCTGCTTCAGCTTCTTCCCCTCCAAGAACCTCGGCGGATTCGGCGACGGAGGAATGATCGTAACTGACGACGCGGACCTGGCCGAACGCTGCCGAGTCTTGCGCATGCACGGCGAGACTTCGAGATACCATCATAGATACATTGGGGGAAACTTCAGACTCGACGCCCTGCAAGCGGCGATTCTGAACGTCAAGCTGCGGCACCTGGACGAGTGGAGCCAGGCCAGGCGGGTGAACGCCTCCCGATATGACGAGTGGCTCGCCGCCAGCGACGTCATCACGCCGACGATCGCCGACGGCAATGTTTCGATCTTCAACCAGTACACGCTCCGAGCCCCTCGCCGCCGCGACTCGCTCCGGAACCACCTAACCTCCAAGGGAATCGGGTGCGGCATCTACTACCCGATCCCGCTGCACCTGCAGGAGTGTTTCGCGTACCTCGGCGGCAGACGCGGCGACTGCCCCGTCGCCGAGGCCCTAGCGGACGAAGTCCTATCCATCCCAATCTATCCGGAGTTGTCGCTCGAGCAGCAACGCCGTGTTGCCGATGCCATCCGAGAGGTCTGCGAATGAAGCCGTTGCGCGTCTTCCTGGCCAATTGTGGGTCCCGCACCGTTGAGTACTTCCTCACGACGCCCCCCATGGGCATCCTCTATCTGGCCGGATACCTCCGATCGAAGCGCGACGTGGATCTACGACTGGTCGACCAAAGGGCCGAGAATTGCTCCGTCGACGAGTTGGCCGACACGGCGATCCGATTCGAGGCGGACGTGGTCGGTCTCAGCTCCATCACGACCAGCTCCCATATGCTGGCTGACCTGACGACGAAGATCCGCCAAGGCCTGCCAAACGCCTTGATCGTCCTCGGCGGCCCACACCCGACGGCCTTCGGCGCCGAAGCGATGGTCGGTACCCAGGCGGATGCCGCTGTCGTCGGAGAAGGCGAAGTCTCCTTCGAGCTGGTCATTCGAGCCCATCTCGACGGCGCGAACCTCAGTCAGGTGCCTGGGCTCATCTGGCGAGACAAGGACGGCCACATCGTCACGAACACCGGCCGGGTGCCTCTCGTCGAAAACTTGGACGACCTGCCTTTCCCCGCCTACGACCTGATTAACGTCAAGGATTACTGGCGGCTGCAGTCGCTCGCCCCCATCGGGCGCCGAACCTATATCTCACTGGTAAGCAGCCGGGGCTGTCCCTATCAGTGTATGTGGTGCCATGACGTCTTCGGCAAGAAGCATCGGGCCCATTCCCCGGAGCGCATCGTCGACGAGATCCAGCAGTATCAACGGCAGTGGGGCATGAACGAAGTCGAGTTTCTGGACGATGTCTTCAACCTCTCCCGCAAGCGAGTCATCGCCTTCTGCGAACTCGCCCAGCGCAAAGGGGTCAAATTCAAGATCGCCTTCCCGAACGCGGTCCGAACGGACATTCTGACGCAGAACGTCGTCGACGCGCTCGTGGACACCGGCCTGTACTATTCGGCCTTTGCGCTCGAGACCGCCTCCCCACGCCTCCAGGAGTTTACGGGCAAACACCTCAGCGTTCCGAAGTTCCTGGAAGGCGTCGAGATGGCCGTCAGGAGGGGCGTATTCTCGAACGGGCTCGCGATGCTCGGCTTCCCGACCGAGACCGAGGACGAGCTGAAGCTCACCATCGACACGATGGTCGACTCCCCTCTCCACATCGGCTCCTTCTTCACCGTCACGCCCTTCCCCAAGACACGTCTCTATGAGCTGGTCAAAGAGACGCACCCCGGAAAGCTCGACGGACTCTCGTATGCCAACGCCAGCTACGCGGCGATCCAGGTCAACTGCTCCGCGATGCCCGACGAAGTCCTCTTCGCCCACCAACGCAGGGCGAACCTCCGATTCTTCCTCAAGCCGTCGCGCGTAGCTCGCATCCTTCGCGATTTCCCCCAGAGACGGTACTTGCCCACGTATCTGCCAAGCTTCCTGATGCGTGCCACGAAGGGAATGTTCCGTCGTTCGGCCACGCCTTAGGGACTCAAATGCGTTGACACGTTTCCAGGGCCAGCGTAGTGTTGTTCAAACGACGCCTCGTGGGAGCACGTTTGCACCGTGCCTTCCGATTCGCCGAGCTCCCTGTCAACTGGTCTTCACAAGCCTGGAACAGCGGTCTGCGTCAGATGCGGGAAGAATCACAGAAGCCACGTCTTAGACGTCTCCCACTTCTCCTTCTGGTGGCGATGGCCCTCCTCTTCTTCGGCCCAATGCTGTTCACGGGTCGCATCATGCTTCTCGGCGACCTGTGCTGCCTCTTCTATCCCGGATACGCGTACTTCAGAGAGAGCGTGTGCCAGGGCTCACTGCCCCTATGGAACCCGTATACCGGTTGTGGCGAGCCGTTCCTGGCGGACATCGAGAGGCAGGTGTTCTACCCCCCCAACCTGATCTACCTGGTGCTTCCCATCGCACCGGCCACCGGAATCGTCGCCGCCTTCCACGTCCTCCTGGCAGGGATCGGCGCCTATGGACTCTGTCGCATGTGGCGACTGTCCCGGGAGGCGTCGCTGCTCGCGGCGATCGCCTACGCCTTCGGAGCGTATACGATCACCAAGCTCGAGTTTCCCACCGAAGTCGCCAGCGCGGCGTGGTTTCCCCTCGTACTCGCCGCTTTCGTGCGTTGGCTCGATCGCAGGGGCCTGCGCTCACTGCTCCTGGTCTCACTGGCCCTCTTGTTTCAGTTCCTGGCCGGATTCCCGGAGACGCTCGCCTTCAGTGTCGCCGTCATGGGCATCTATGCGGTCTTCCATGCCGTCAGCGACTGGCGAAAGACACGCAAGCCATCCGCGCTGTTCGCCCCTTTCGCAGGCCTGGGAATCGCCGGCCTCATCGCGATCTCGCTGGGAATGGTGCAGTTTCTGCCAACCTGGGAGGCCATCCGTCTGTCGGCCAGGTCGCAGGAGACATCGGCTGGGGTTGCCGGCAAGTCGATCCCACCCATGGCCGTCTTCTCACTGCTCGTGCCCTCCGTCTACGGTGTCAAGTTCTGTGGGTGGCCGAGCTGCTACTGGGCGCCCTCGTGCGACGACTACTCGGTCAGCGCCATCTACATCGGCATCCTGCCGATCGTCACGATCGTGGCCGCGGGAACCCGCTTGGCCTTGGGCCGCATGAGACGCCCCCGTCACCCGGATAACGGGGACACGCGTCGCCTCCTCCAAGCCTCCTTCCTGGTTACGACGCTTGGCCTCTTCTGGGCCTTCGCCCTGGGCAACCACACACCATTCTTTGCGCTCTGCCACCGTCTGATTCCGCCTCTGGCCTGGTTCGGAACACCCGCCAAGGGCCTTCTATGTGTCGCCCTGTCCGCCAGTTGTCTGGCCGCGATGGCCCTTGATTCCCTCGATTCCTCGGCCAGGCACGCCATCGACGACCCCCGACGCAAGACGGCAATTGCCTCCTGCCGATGGGCCCTGGCGATCTTCGCGCTCCTCGCCGCGTTCGTCGGCGCTTGTCTGATCGATGACGCAAGACTGGGCAAGACCCTCTTGCGCCGCTTCTTCAACCTGAGCTCGATCGAGCCGCTGTTGGCCGACTGGATCCCTTGGGGCACCCTCCTGTCCGATAGTCTCAAGCTGGCCCTTCTGGGCATCGTCTCGGCGGTCTTGCTGCTCGTCCGCGTGGCCCATCCTCGGGCCCGAACGGTCGCGATCTGCGGAATCCTTGCCGTCGCCTTCGGCGACCTTTGGGCCACGAACGCCTATCTGCTCGTGCCCGGATCGCGTGACGTCATCGACCACCACTCTCCGTACGTGGATCTCTTCAAGGGAGAATCGGGCAAGGCACGGTTCTTCGCGCTCGAGCACGACTGGGTTGACGCCGTCAGACGAATGCTGAAAGCGTTGCCCGAGCCGCGACGCGTCGAGCCGTTGGCGGGCACCGAGATCCAGGACTTCCGCCACGGGCTTGCCGAGGCATACTTCCGAAACTCGAGGGACCTGATCTGGAGTTCCTGGCCCCTCGTCGACAAGGTCTTCAATGCCCACTCATTCAACGTCTTCGTCTCTCAGGACGTGGCTCTCCTCCTGGCCAAGATCACGAGCTCGGACGTAAGCGAGCCGTCCAAGAGACGCTTGCTCAGGATGCTCGGTTGCGACCGGGCGCTCATGTCAACCGATCCGAGGGACCTCTTGGTCCAAGGGAGAATGGACGCCTCGCGCCTGATGCTGTACGACGACGCGTTACCCCGAGCGTACGTCGTGGGTGGCGTCGGCGTCCTCGAGGACTCAGACGCGGTGATGTCCGCTCTGGTTCACAGAGAGTTTGATCCCCTGCGCGTCGCGCTCACGGATAGGCACTCCGCGCCGGACGGACAATTTGCTGATCTCCGCCAGGGCCGCGTCGCGCACCGTCTGATCCGGATCGATTACGCTCCGAACCGCTTGGAGATCGAGCTGGAGAGCCAAGCCGCGGGCCTCCTCGTCGTCGCCGACACCCATTACCCTGGTTGGACCGCGACCGTCGACGGGCAGGACGCCCCGATCTACAAGGTGAATTATGCCTTCCGCGGTGTCCGCGTTCCGCGCGGAAACGTCGTTGTGAACATGGTCTACCGGCCCCCGTCTGTCCGCATCGGGGCGGTAGTGAGCCTGGTTAGCCTCATGGTAGTGATCGCCGTCATGCTCTTTGCCGGGCCCCGGAGGAAGCCTCGATGAAGAACAGGAAGTCTGACTCTCCGCCGTTCAGGATCATCGCGCTGCCCCGCCGGGTCGTTGTGGCGTCGGGGCGCGCCGAGATGTTGGCGAGAAACGTCCCGACGCTCGACCGCATTCTGCTCATCGATCCGGCTTCCGGCAGAGCTACCGTGTGGCTGGCCGGAGAGCGAGGTGTTCCGATGGATTCAGGCAATGTTGGTGCCGGGCAGTGTGACTGATGACCGCAACCCGCCGAATCGCGTTCCGGATCGCGGCGGTTCTCGCCGGTCTCATCCTCGCTGTTGCTGCGGGCGAGGTCATCGTGCGCCTGGCCCACATCCGGCCCAAGCAGGCCAAGGTCCATGCGCCTCCAACGCCGGATCCCGACAACCCCCTCGGGACTCGCACTCCCCTCGGACGGCTCGGCCCCAGCGGTTCTCGAACGCGTATCGTCTTCATTGGAGACTCGTTCACATACGGGTTGGGCGTCGAGAACGACCAGACGTTCGCATATCGCATCGGCGTCCTGCTCGAACAAGCGCGACCGGGACGATACATGACAATCAACCTCGGCCGACCCGGGGATGATCTCATCGGCGAATGGACCCTCTACAATCGGGTCAGGGACCTGATATCCCCTCAGGTCGTCGTCCACGTCCTCTCCCCCAACGATATGGACGTCGACCTGTACAGGGATTTCGTCCCCATCAAGGATCTCTATGTTGGGCGGCTATGGCCCTCGAGGTACTCCCGACTCCTCGACTTCGTCGAGGGTACAATCCGCGCGGCGGCGACGTATCCCCCGACACTTGACTATCTGCGCGGTGGTTCCTCCCCCCAGGCGCGCCGGCGAGCGTGGGTGATCGTACGCCACGAGATCGAGTCCATGAAGGGTTTGGTCGAAGCGGGGGGCGCTCGTTATGTTCTGGTGCGGTTTCCCTTCCTGCTTGAGCTCCGAGACTACCCCCTCGAGAACGTCCACCGTCGGTTGGCGGAACTTGCGGCGCGGCTCGACATCCCTTATTTGGACTTGCTCCACGTCTTCCGCGGGCAGGATGGCGACGCAATGGTCCTGCCAAACGACGACCACCCCAATCCGAGAGCTCATGAGATTGCCGCCGCAGCCATCGCCGAGTTCCTCATCAACGTCGTACTCGACGGGGTGAGCGCCACTTCCCGCACCGCGGGGCCGATCCGCCGCGATCCGGCTGAGATCGCCGAATCGGATGTGCGACACTACCGGGAGATCTTGAATCTTGATCCCACCTGTCTCAGTGCGCGCCATTGGCTCAATCAGACGATTCCGCCAAAGAAGGAGCACGCGCCCCAACCTTGACAGGAAGGCGTTCCCCTGGCTACTGTAAGGGTGTTCGTGTCGGCGACCGGAGGACAGTGACTGACGCACCTGCTCCGGTACGCGGGCCGGGGGAAGGCGAGTCTCTGTCCCCGAGCTGAAGAGGAGACGCCGAGTAGATGAAGCGCTTACGCCTGTTCCTGGCCAATGTCGGCCGCCGAACGCTAACGTACCCGTTTACGACCCCGCCAATGGGCATCCTGTCACTGGCGGCTTACCTGCGAACGAAATTCGATCTCGACATCACACTGATCAATCAACGCGTTGAAGACTGTTCCGAGCAGGAATTGGCCCGTCAAATCGTCGACTTCGGTGCCGACGTCGTCGGGTTCGGTACCATGACCACCAACGCTCACATGTTGGGCGAACTCACGAAGATGGTCCGCCGGGGCCTACCCGACGCGCTCATCGTGTTGGGCGGGCCCCACGTCTCGGCGTTTCGCGAAGGGGTCATGTCGTCCACCGTGGCTGATGCCGCGGTGGTCGGCGAGGGAGAGTTGGCCCTGGAGGAACTCATTCGTGCCCGCTTCGGCGACGGCGACTTCTCGGCCATTCCCGGATTGATCTGGCGGTCACACGAAGGAGAGATCGTCACCAACCCCGGATGCCTCCCGCCGATCCAGGATCTCGATTCGCTTCCCTTTCCCGCTTATGACCTCATCGATATCAGGAAGTACTGGCGATTGCAGTCGATGCCGCCGATCGCCCGGCGTCGCTATGTCTCCGTGGTCGGAAGCCGCGGCTGTCCGTACCAATGCATGTGGTGTCACAACATCTTCGGCAAGCGGTTTCGCCCCCACTCCGCCGAGCGGCTCGTCGATGAGGTGGAGCACTACATCCACACCTGGGGCGTCAAGGACGTCGAGTTCCTTGACGACATCTTCAACCTGGATAGAAAGCGGGTCATCGAATTCTGCGAGCTTGCTCAGCGCCGAAACCTCAAGTTCAAGATCGCCCTGCCCAATGCCGTCCGGAGCGATATCCTCGACGAGGAGGTCGTCGAAGCGCTCGTCGACACCGGTTTGTACTTCTCCGCCTTCGCCCTCGAATCAGGCTCGTCACGCCTTCAGCAGTACACGGGCAAGCGGCTCGACATCCCGCGATTTCTGAAGGGCATCGAGATGGCCGTCGACCGCGGCGTGTTCTCGCACGGTTTCGCCATGCTTGGGTTTCCGACCGAAACCGAGGCCGATCTTCAGCAGACGATCGAGACGGCATGCGATTCTAAACTTCATATCGCCTCCTTCTTCACCGTCATGCCCTTCCCAAACACACGGCTGTATGACGAGGTGATGCGCACCCACCCGGAGAGACTGGCCAAGCTCCGCTATGACGATACGAACTTTGCTCTGATTCGCGTGAACCTGTCCGAGGTATCCGACGAGGTCCTCTACGCCTACCAGCGCAAGGCCAACAGGGCGTTCTTCCTGGACCCGGCTCGGATCTTGCGCATTCTCCGCGACTACCCGCAACCCCATCTCCTGCCGTACTACCTGCCCATCTACCTCTATCGGGCCACGAAAGGGCTTTTCGGTGGTGACGGTCATTGCTAGCGATGCCGCCTCTAAGCGTGACGTCCCGTTTGTCTTGATCGGCCTGATCTACGCGTTGGCCCTCGCGACGCGCCTGACTTTCCTCTCCCAAGGCATGGCGAACCCTGTCCTGCGAGTCCCGTTCGTGGACGAGTCGATCAATTGGGAGGTGGCCAAGACAATACTCCATGGGCACCTGCGACCCGTGAGCTACGTGAGATCTCCCGGTTACATGTACGTGCTGGCGGGCCTCGCTCGCTCGCTCGACGAGGATGCATTCCATGTTCGTGTGGCGCACGCTTTCCTCGACGCCCTCTCGCCCGTCCTGATGCTCTTGATCGGCGCCCGCCTTTTCGGCGTCGGCGCCGGAATCGCCGCGGGAATCCTGGGAGCAATCTACTGGACGTGCGTCCTGTTCTCTTGTCAGTTGCTCGATACCTCGTTGACGTGCCTCTTGTGTCTGACTCTGGTCTACCTGCTCGTCAGGCTGCCGCACGAGTGGAAATGGAAATGGCTGATCTGCGGGATCGTCGCCGGTGTGGCTGCGGCCGCACGTCCGAATCTCCTGATCGCCGCCCCCGTCATCGCGTCCGTTCTCTTCGTTCGCGGCCGGGCTACGCGGTGGCTCGCTCATCGTTCGGGACGGTCGGTCCCTTCCGATCGTGACGCCCCCTCAAAACCCTGGCTTCAGGGGGTCCTGCTGATCCTGGGCTGTGCCGCCGGTATCGCGCCCGTCACCCTGAGGAATCGTATCGTCGGCGGAGAGTGGGTCCCCGTGTGCATCAGCGGCGGCGTGAACATGTGGATAGCCAACAAGCCCGGCGCCGACGGCAAGGACATCGCGCCCGTCCTCGACGATGATACGACACCCATCGTCGCCTCGGCCGGAGGAGACCCCTGGGAGTGGTGCCTGACCTACCAGATGTGGCTGCGATACGGCAAGAAGCACCTCGGCCCAGACGCTCGGTACGGTCAGATCGATCGCCTGTTCACGCGAATGTTCCTCAAGAGCGTTCTTGAGCATCCTTACCATTTCGTCGGCAATCTCTTCAAGCGAATCTGCTGGACCTTCAACGTCTACGAGTTTCCAAATAACAATGATCCATATGAATTCACGGACTTCAGCTCCCTGATTCGACTGCTGTCACGACTGCATTTCGGTATCGTCTGTCCCTTGGCCTTGCTGGGAATCGTGCTTGCCTTCAAGTCCCTGGGGTGTCGATCAACATCACTCGTGTGCTACCTTTCGCTCCTGGCAGCCCTCGTCCTTACCGGAGCGATGTTTGTCGTGAACGCCCGATACCGGCTCCCGATGGTCTGTGCGCTCATGCCGCTGGCCGGATACGCCCTGGCACGCTTGGCAACGGCGATACGCCATCCCCGCTGCAGCAGCCGTTCCCTGGCCGGGATGGTGGCGCTCCTGGCGGTCCTGGGTGTCTTCTGCAACGTGAACCTCTTCGGCTACCGTCCGGCGCAAAGGCCCATTTACCTAGAGTGGTTCTTCGCCACGGCCTGCGACAAGACCGGCGCTACGGAGTTCTTGCCGCAGGCTGTGGACAGATTGGGCCCTAGAATGGCCGCCGACGCCGAATCCGACCGACCCCAGGCCATGGCGGCCTTCATTCGCCGCTATGAGTATCCCTTTGCATTCCTGATGAGGTACTATAGCCGGCGGCATGACTGGCCCCAGACCCTGCGATACGGCGCCCTCATGGTGCGATACGAGCCGTACGAACGACCCAAAGCCATCGAGTACTTCGACAAGGGAATGCAGGAGGCGATCCGAGCAAACCGCCCCGAAGCCCTTAATCAGGTGCTGCGGAACTTGCTGCCCGTCCTTGCCGACAAGGACCGAGAAACCCTCGCGGAACTGTGTCTGGTTTGGGGCACGAACCTCAAGAGCGAAGACATGCTGGTCATGGCGGTATCGGTTCTAGGCGAACTCACCCGGCAGCAGCCGGACAGGGCGGACTATGAAGCCAAACTGGAAGAGGCCCGCGGGGCCTTGGAGACCATCCGGGAACGGCGCGAGTCTGCGAAAAAACGCGGCACCCGCTCGACCCCCTAGGTCGCGGCGCCCCGACTGTTCCGACGACGTCGCCCTGGCGCGGGCGATGGGGAGCCATGTGGATGATGGACGCTCAGGAGGTTCGTGTGTTCGGGATCATGCCCTTGTCGCTGGAGGTCCCGCATGAGTGATGGCCCGGACCTCCTGTCGCCTCCACGACGCCGGTTTGGCGCGGTCATGCTTGTCTTTACCCTTTCCCTGGCCGTTCGCGCGCTCTTTCTCTGGGATGTTCGCGTCGATCCGACCTACGAGCACCTGGTCCATGATGAGGGCGTGAATGATCAGATCGCTCGCGCCATCCTTGCCGGCCAGATGCCCCCGGTGAGCTACTACAAGGCCCCCCTCTACATGTACCTGCTTGCTGGCGCATATGGCGTACTCGGCGAGGAGCCGATGCGAGCCAGATGGGCCCAGCTCGTGATCGACAGCCTCTCGCCCGTCCTGATCCTGCTCATCGCCCGCCGCCTCTTCGGAACCCTTGTGGGCACGATCGCCGGCCTGCTCGCCGCGGTCTTCTGGACGTTTGTGTTCTATTCCGCCGAGCTCGTGGATACGTCCCTCGCGTGCCTCCTCTATCTGCTCCTGGCCTACTTGGCCGTCGCGCTCCCGGAGGGACGGTGGTACAAGTGGCCGGCTTGCGGCGCCGTGCTGGGATTGGGTGCGATCACGAGACCGAACATCCTGGCGTTTGCGCCCGTCCTGGCCGTAACGGTCCTGATTGTCAACTGGTTGCGCATCCGACGAGATGCGGCCTCCGCGCGCCCCAACGCTCTCCCGAACTCGCTTCGGACGCTCGGCAAGCCGGCCTTGATGGTCGTGGGCCTCACGTTGGGCTGCCTTGCGACCATCTTGCCCGTCACGCTCCGCAACTGGTTCGTCGCCGGCCAGCGAACGCTCATCGCCACCTACGGCGGACTCAACTTCTATGTCGCCAACAGCCCCTGGTCGGACGGCAAACACGGTCCCCTCATCGTCGAAGATGGGGTGCCGGACATCTCCGCGATCGATCTTGGGAATCTATGGAGCCGGCTCGACCTGAACTACAACGTCGCCACCACCTACGCCCAGAAGCACACCGGGCGAAGCATGACGATGCAGGAGGTGGACGCCTACTTCTACGACCTGACCAGGGACCATGTCCGCGCCCACCCCGGCAAGTTCATTCGTGACAGTTTCAAACGTCTCTGCTGGCTATTCAATCGCTACGAGTTTCCCAACGTCAAGGATCTCTACCGCCTCACGGGCGTATCGGACGTGCTGGCGGGGCTGAGCTGGCTGCATTACGGACTGCTGTGCCCGATCGCCCTCCTGGGGATCTTCTTGGCCGTCGCAACCCACCATCGGGCCCCGGGCATGGCCTACTACGCCGCAATGCTCGGATCCCTGTCGATCCCGGGGGCGTTCTTCGTAATGAACTCTCGCTACCGCCTTCCGACGGTCTATCTGCTGGTCCCCTTCGCGGCCTATGGCGCGGTGCGATTCCTCGGGTTGTGGCGCCACACGACATCTTGGTCCCTGCGGCTCACGTCTTGCGCGGTTCTCCTCGCTGCGGCCCTTCTGTCCAACCTGAACCTCTTTGGATATGCCAACGCCCATCACACCGAACTGCGGATGACGTACGCCCAGGCCTGTCGGCAGACCGGACGCGCCGACCTGCTGCGTCACGCCGCGGAACGCTTCGACTCGGCCTATCGTGACGAGCTCGAGCACGGAGGCCTGCCCTGGGCCAACACGCTCCATCATGCCGCGCCGATGACGTGGCTCTTCCTCATGTATCGCGATCTCTGGGAAGCCGATGCCGATCCGGACGACCTGGGGGAGGCGCTCCGTTGCGGTCGGCTAATGATGCAGCGTGAACCGTTCAATGCGCCCGTATTCCTGGCATTGTTTGAGCTGCTCGTCAAGTATGATCGCCGAGATGACGCCCGTGAGATGCTCCGGCTTCTGGAACGTCACATGCTTTCGGTCGCTCCCGAGATCACCGTTGAGTGTTTCATCAAGTACTGGCGGAGCTTCTCGGAGCCTTCGGTTCTTCTTCGTACCGAGAAGCTCCTCACGAGCTTGTCGAGCGAAAAGCCGGGCGAAACCTACTTTCGCGTCACGCTGGACAAGGTCCGCAAGCTCCTTGAGGCAACCCAGGCAGCCACGCGGACGAGCACGGGGCCAAGCACGCTGGGGGAACCTCGATAATGAGCCCCGCGCGCGACAGCGTTCTCGTTCGGAATCGGACTGTGGCAATCTGTGTCGCGCTCTACGTCGCGGCGATCATCCTTCGATTTGCGGTGTTATTCCAGATCAAGGACGACCCCACCATCTCACAGTGTCACGTACTCGACATGCGGGGCAACCACGAGTTCGCCCTGGCGATCTTGGACGGCCTGCGACCCACGACCTACTACAAGGCCCCCTTTTACACCTACTTCATCGCCGGCGTCTACGCCGTCACCGGAACCGACCCCTTCAACGTCAGAGTAGTCCAGATCTTCCTCGTCAGCTTCATCCCGGTCCTCACCTTCTTGATCGGGCGTTTCTTCTTCGGCGAGATCGTGGGCGCGATCTCGGGCGCGCTCGCCGCCGTCTTCTGGACGTTCCTGTACTTCTCGGTAGAGCTTCTCGACACGGAATTGGCCTGTCTGCTCTATCTCCTCCTCGCGTACCTCCTGGTCGTGATGGACGACAGGCGATATCTCAAGTGGCTGATCTGTGGCGCGCTGCTCGGCTGGGGCGCCACGACGCGTCCCAACATACTAGCGTACGCGCCTATCCTGGCCATCCTGGTGCTCGTCATCGGTTGGCGACGCAGGGCTCGCGATGCCGGCGTCCCGACCTTCTGGACGCCGATCAGGCATGCCCTGCTTCTGACCATCGGGTGCTGCGCCGCGATCGCGCCGGTCACGATCCGAAACCGGATCATCGGCGGCGAGTGGGTCCTGCTCGGCGCCTACGGGGGAATGAACCTCTACGTCGCCAACAGTCCGGATTCAGACAGCAAGGACGGCCCTCTCCTCGTCGATGAGGAGAGCTTTGTCGAACCCACGACCTGGGACCCCAACGAGCCATGGGCCAGATGTTGTCTGAACTACTACCTGGCACATCGCCTTGCTGAGACTGAGTTGGGACGTCCTCCCAAGCCTGGCGAGTTCTCGAGCATCCTCGCCCGAAAGGCCATGACGTTCATCCAGGAGAACCCGCGTTGGTTCGCCCGCCACGCCCTCCGCCGGTTGTGCTGGCTCTTCAACACCTACGAATTCCACAGTAATCGGGATTTCTATGACTTCCGCCGGACTTCCACCGTCCTTTGGGTCGCCAGCGGCCTGCAGTTCGGCATGATCTGCCCCTTCGCTCTCCTTGGCCTCGCCCTTGCCCTGGCCAGAAAAGAGCAGCGCGCCGCGCCGATGGCCTACTACGTCGGGATGCTCGCCTCGCTTGCCTTTCCCGCGGTCCTGTTCATCATCAACGCGCGCTTCCGTCTCCCCATGGTCCACCTGCTCATGCCCTTTGCCGCATACGGTCTCCTCCAGGCCATCGCGCGAGTGAGGGCTGGCGTCGCCTGGCCGACGCGATTGAAGACCTTCGTGCCCCTGGCCCTGCTGGCGGCATTCTGCAACCTCAATCTCTTCGACTACTGGTCGAGCCCCAAGGGGCATCTGAAATGGACCCAGGTCGTGGCCTGTGAGAAGGCGGGGCGCGACGATCTACTGCCGAACGCCGTTGCGGAGTTTGAGCAAGAACTCCAGCGCGACCTGAAGGACCCACGTCCCGGAAACGTCACCAAAATGCTCCGCCATGCGAACGCGATCGGCTGGCTCATGTCCTACCATGACCACCGGGGCAATCGCGAGAAGGCCCTCGAATACGCCCGTACTCTCCTGTCGCGGGATCCACGTGAACCGATCTGGTTGGTGCCGGCCTTTAAGCTACTTCTGGAGGCCGGCGACGCAAAGCACGCTCGCGACGCCCTCAATCGAATGGGCCGACGCTTGGATCCAGGCCTTCTCGGTGACTGTTGGCTTCGCTATGCTCTGGCGTTTGGCGATCGGTCTGCTCTGGTCGAGGCCGAGGAGTCGCTCAACATAGCCAAGGCCTTCAACCCGACGCAACTCAACGTCCTTCGGTCACTCGATCGAGTGCGCCAACTGCTCGGAACCGGCCCCGCTTCGTCTCGGGACGCCCCGCACTCACGTCCCGCAACGCAAGCCGGACCGACGACCAGACAAGGAGATCGCTGAAGTGGTTGAGCTCGGTGAGCGGTGTCCGACACGAACGCGCCGGCTCTTGCTGGCGGCGGCCGTCTATGGACTCGCATTGGCGGTTCGCCTCACGGTCTACGTACAGGCAAGCCATTGGCCTACCTTCACTCATCCCCAGATCGACGAGTTCACCGCCCATCAGATCGGACTGGCCTTCCTGCACGGGCAAACACCGGCCGAGGTCTACCTCAAGGGCCCCCTCTACATGTATTTCGTCGCCGCCGTGGCTTGGCTCTTTGGCCCCGACCCCCTCAACGTTAGGCTCGTTCAAGCCTTCCTCTCCAGCTTGACGCCAGTGCTCATCTTTCTGGCGGTCGATCGAATCTTCGGCTGCCGAATCGCCCTGATCACCGGCGTCCTGGCGGCCACCTTCTGGACGATCGTCTACTATTCGCTGGCCATCGTTGACGCGGCGCTAAGCTCGTTGCTCTACGCCCTGTTGCTCTACCTTCTCGTCGCGATCGACGATCGCCGCTGGTGGAAATGGCCCATCTGTGGCGCCGTCATGGGCGTCGGCGCGCTCTCCAGGCCGAGCGTGCTGGCCTTCGCGCCGCTGCTCGCCGTCATCGTCTTTGCCTCCACCTTACGCGCCGCCCAGAAGGCCCTCCACGATCACCAACCTGCCGCCCGTCGGTGGAGCGGCTCGGGGGTGCGCCGGGCCATCCGCAACGTCGTCTTGTTGACGCTGGGGTGCTTGATCCCCATCCTGCCGGTCACGATCAGGAACCGCGTCGTCGCGGGAGAGTGGGTGTTGATCGGCGCCTACGGCGGGCAGAACCTCTGGATTGCAAACAGTCCCCGCAGCGACGGAAAGAACGTTCCCATCTACGTCGGACAGGGCGTGCCCAAGGTCACCCCCGTCGAGGACGACGACGTCTGGACGCACATCAGCCTCGGCAATCGTATCGCCCGCTACTATGCCGAGGAGGCCTTGCACCGCCGCCTCACCTTCGCCGAGATCGACGCGTGGTTTGCCCAGATCGCCACGCAGTACATCAAGACCCACCCCGGCGAGTCGCTCCTCAAGTCCTTCAAGCGCTTCTGCTTCTTCCTGAACGCCTACGAGTACCCCAATGACGGCGATCTCTACTGGTTCTGCGAGACATCCCGACTGCTCGAGGCTTTGTCTTACCTTCACTACGGGATAATCTGCCCGTTGGCTCTGATCGGCTTGGCTTACGTCATCGCCTCTCGTCCCTGGCCTGCGGGAATGGCCTACCTCATCGGGTTCCTCGTGGCATTATGGTTTCCGGGGCTCTTCTTCGTTATCAACGCGCGGTTTCGGGTGGTCGTCGTCTGGCTGATGCTCCCATTCGCCGCCTACGGACTGGTCCGTTTGATCTCGTTGTGCAAGCGCGGGGTCCCCTGGTCTGCTCGCGCTTTGCCCTTCACCTCTCTCGCGGCCCTCGCCGTGCTCTCGAATGTCAACCTGTTCGGCTACCGGGAACCGTACTACACCGACCAACGCATGGCGTTTGTGGTCGCCTGCACCCAGGCCGGCCGCGACGACCTCATGCCGCGCGCCATGCAGCGCTTCGAGGAGGCCATGGTCAACGACCTGCCCACTGGCAAATACACTCAAACCGCCATCATCGAGTACGCCCACCCGATCGGCTGGATGTTCTCCTACTACCATCTCGCCGGCCAACTGGATAAGGCGCTTTACTATGGCGCGCTCATGATTCGCCGTGAGCCCCCGGATGCGCGGCGGACTCCCGCCTTCTTCGACGTGGCGCTCGCCATGGACCAAAAGGACGACGCCGCGGACGCCCTCCGCCTCCTTCGCGCCGGCAAGCTGGGTGTCCATCCTCTGGAGATCGCGATCCGCCTGTTCCGCTTCGGGCAGAAGTACGAAGACCCCGACTCGTTGGCTCGAGCCGAGGAGATCCTCAAGCGGCTGACCCAGCAGTATCCGATGAACACAGGCTATTATCAGATGCTCGACGCCGTGCGGAAACTCATAGACAAGCAGTCCCCCCCCACGACCTCTCAGGCGTCGACGACGAACCGAACGTAGGCCTTGCGTCCCACGAAACCGCTCCGCCCGTGTGGACCGATCAGGCCCCTCGCTCACCCCCTCCTTGCCTACGAGCCGGCGCCGTTCGCCGGACGATCCTTTCGGTATTGCAGGAGAGAGAGAGCGGCGCTTCGGCAGGTGGGATCGAGTCTGAGGACCCCCTCGTAGTACGCAACGATTCCCCTGACAACTTCTTCCTGGGACCGAATCCTCCTCGCGCCCCGCGACGCCGAGGAGGATACGTTCGGCAGAATCCTGCTGATCAGGAAGTCCGCCAAAGCCTCCGCCGCCCTCGCATGTCCCGTCTCCGACGGATGGTCCTCTTCCGGCAGATGCAGTTCCTCCCTGGCATTGCCGTCGAAAGCTTCCCGAAGATCCAGGAAAGGGACTCCAAGCCCTCGGGCCATTTCGGCGGTTCGATCATGCACCTCATCAAGCCGTGACCATCCGGACGTGGGCAGGAAGGGAAACCGGGCCAGGGCGTACACCGCGCCGTCGCTCTCCACGAGTCGTTTGGTCGCGCCGATCGAATATGAGAGAATCCGCCACGTTCGCTCGCGCGCCTCCGAGGTGGCTCCGCCGCACATGTAGTCCACCATCCGATACCGAAGGATGTTCTCTCGCACGGATTGCTCGACCACCTCGGCCACGAGGGAATATCTCGATATCCATACGCGCCTCTTGGCGGCCTCCTGCATCTCGTACATGTCCTTGTACAAGTCCACGTCGTTGTCGTTCGGCGACAGCACCTGAACAACAACGTCGAATCGCGCCTTGTCCTTGATCAGGTCGTAGACGCACCATTCCCGAATCGCGTCTTCCCCCGGAACGCCCAGGTTGATCACCACGCATCGCCTCGGCCAACGCTGATTCAGCAGCATCTCCGTTCGTTTCGGAAAGGCCTTGTCTTCGGCGACCCCCAGACCATACGTGAAAGAGTCCCCCAAGAACCCGATATAGAGCTCGTTGCCCAGCGACGGCGTCGCGGGCAAGTGCGCGCGACTCATGCCTTCCTCTGTCTTGCTGACGTCAACGGCCATCTGCTTGGGCTCTGTGGCTTGGCTATGGACCACCACCCGCAGGACTGCCTCCGATGCCGCCAGCGCAATCACAACGCCGAGGAAGACAGCCGAGACACGGAAGGCGACTCTGCGTAATCGTGGCATGATGGGTCTCAGTACCCCATGTGACCGCCAGAGGAAAGCCGAGGCCCATTATATCACCTCCGCTGCGCACTGCACCCGGCATGGATCTCGGCCGCAGTGTGGGACGCTCCCCACTTCCCCTCTGCTCAAGGGAAACGGGCTGACCGCCCACTGCGTGTCCGCCGGGAACTCCGAACTTGATCGGCGCTTCGTCAGGTGGTACTAGAGGCCAAGAGATGGGTGTCGTCGGCGGCGCCTTCGTCGGGGACGGTCGCATCAATCGACGGAAACTCGATATCGTGCGGACATCGCGTCGACCCGATTCCCAGTAAACAGGCGCCTCGGCGCGCCTTGGAGCAGAATCCACCGGTTCCGATACCTAGAGGAATGCGTCATGTCGAACGAAACGGCGGCGGCCTGGAGATGCTCGATCTGCGGCTACATTCATCGCGGCGATGCGCCTCCCGATACCTGTCCCGTTTGCGGTGCATCGCGACAAGACTTCGAGGCGTACCTGGAGACCCCCAAATCCACGCCCGACACCGGCCCCACTCAGTGGCGCTGCGTGAATTGCGGCTACGTTCACCCGGGCGACACCCCCCCCGCGGAGTGCCCCGTCTGTGCCGCACCCGCCGACCGTTTCCAGTCTGTCGCCGAAGCCGCCCGGGCCTTGTCAGCCCCGGGCAAGCTCCAGCATGTCGTCATCATCGGTGCGGGCATCGCGGGCCTCTCCGCCGCGGAATCGCTGCGCGCCGCTTCGCCCGATGTGGAGATCACGCTGCTGTCCAAGGAGCCCACGCTCCCCTACTACCGCCTCAATCTCACCCGGTTCGTCGCAGGCGAGGTCGGCGAGAATGCCCTGCCCATTCAGCCGGAGAACTGGTACGAAGCCAACAGGATCCGGCTCGCCAGGGGTGGCGAGGTCACCGGAATCGATCTGGACGCCCATACGTTGATGCTAGCCGATGGCCAGGCCCTGGGGTTCCAGAAGCTCATTCTCACCGCCGGTGCTCATCCCGCCGTCCCGCCCTTTCCCGGCGGCACAAAGGAGGGCGTCGGCAGGTTCCGGACCGTCCATGACGCTGAACGCATTCTGGCCGCCGCCGCGCGAGGTGCCAAGTGCGTCATCGTCGGTGGAGGCATCTTGGGCCTCGAGACCGCCGGCGGGCTTGCCCGGCGTGGCGCCGACGTCACGCTGCTCGAAGGGCATGGCTGGCTGCTCCCCCGCCAACTCAATCAGGCCGCAAGCCCCATACTCGAGCAATTCGTGGCCGAACTCGGCGTGACCCTCGTCAAGGAGGCACGCGTCGAGGAAATCCTTGGCGACGAACGCGTCCAGGGCATCCGTCTGAGGGACGGTCGTTCCCTGCCCGCCGAGCTCGTCGTCATCACCACCGGCGTCCGTCCCAACAGCTATCTCGCCCGCATCGCCGGGCTCGACGTCAACACCGGAGTCGTCGTGGATAACCACCTCCGAACGTCCCATCCCGACGTCCTGGCCGCCGGCGATGTCGCCGAGCATCGCGGCACCCTCTACGGACTCTGGGGGCCGTCCCAGTTCCAGGGCAGCATCGCGGGCATGAACGCCGCCGGGCTGTCCAGCGAATTCGGCGGTATTCCCAGGTCCAACACCCTCAAAGTGCTCGGCCTGGACCTGTTCAGCATCGGCGAGTTCGACCCCGGAGATGCCAGCTACGAGGTCGTGGACGGATCGAGCGATCAAACGTACTTCCGCTTCGTCTTCCGAGACCATCTCATGGTCGGCGCCATCCTCCTTGGCGACACCGCCCTGACCTCGCCCGTCAAGCGTGCCATCGAGCAGAGGACCGACATGAGCGGCCTGCTGCGCAAGACGCCGAGCGCTGCCGACGTCACGACCCATCTTGCCGAAAGGACGTGAGACCATGCCGCGCGACATCCCCGTCGGAAACGGAACGATGCTCGTGACGTTCGACGGCTTGTACCGCATTCGCGATTTCTACTACCCACACATCGGTCAGGAAAACCACGCGGGACATCGGCCCTTCCACTTCGGAGTCTGGGTCGAGGACACGCTGAGCTGGGTGCACGACACGGGTTGGTCCCGATCCCTTCGGTACGAACCCGATACCCTCGTGACCAACGTCCAGCTCACCAACGAAACGCTCGCCTTGGAGCTCATCTGCGGCGATGCCGTCGACTTCCACGTGAACGTCTACCTCCGCCAGATCAAGGTCCGAGACCTCTCAGGACGAGATCGCGTCATCAAGCTCTACTTCCATCACGACTTCAACATCCTCGGAAACGATGTGGGCGACACCGCCTACTTCGACCCCGCCACGCGATCGCTCATCCACTACAAGGCCTCGCGGTACTTCCTGGCCAACTGTTGCGGCCCCGATGCCTGCGGCATCAACTCCTTCGCCACCGGACTGAAGAATCGACCCGATCTCGAGGGCACCTTCCGCGATGCCGAGGACGGTCAGCTCGGCCGAAATCCGATCGCCCAGGGAAGCGTCGACTCGACCATCGAGATCGAGGTCCGCCTGCCCTCCAGCGACCAGAAAATCGTCCATTACTGGATCATCGCCGGCCAGCGATACGCGGAGGTCCTGGAGCTTGACCGGTTCGTCTTGGACCGCTCCCCGGGCAAGTTCATCGATCGGACGCGGAGCTACTGGCGCGGCTGGCTCAACAAGGAGGAGTGGGACCTTCGTGAGCTGCCCGAGCCCGTCGGACGCCTCTTCAAGACGAGCCTGCTCGTCATCCGAACCCAGGTCGACGACCACGGCCCGGTGCTGGCCGCCAACGACACCGACTACCTTCACTTCTCACGGGACACCTACAGCTACTGCTGGCCTCGGGATGGCGCGCTCGTCGTCCACGCCCTCGATCTTGCCGGGTTTGGAGAGCTGAGCCAGAAGTTCTTCCGGTTCTGCGCCGATGTGGTCCGCCCCGAAGGCTATCTGATGCACAAGTACAACCCCGACGGAACCGTCGCCAGCTCCTGGCACCCCTGGGTCAACGACGCCGGAGCCCTGCCGATCCAGGAGGACGAGTCCGCACTCGTCCTGTGGGCGCTCTGGCACCACTACGACCAGTTCCGCGACGTCGAATTCATTCGCGATCTCTATCGACCGCTCGTCATCCAGATCGGAAACTTCCTCTCAGACTATCGCGATCCCAAGACCAAGCTCCCCCTGCCGAGTTGGGACCTCTGGGAGGAACGGTGCGGCGTTCATGCCTTCACGTGCGGTGCCGTCTATGCCGGCATCAAGGCGGCCATGGACTTCGCCAAGCTCTTCGGACAGCAGGAGAAGGTCGACTGGTATCGTGGAGTCCTCGACGAATTACGAGCGGCCATGGACGAGCATCTCTTCGACACAAAGCGAAATCGCTTCGTCCGCTCCCTGATTCCCTCCAAGGGCAACCTTGAGCCCGACCATACCCTGGACGCGTCCATCAAGGGCCTTTGGCACTTCGGCGCGTATCCCATGGACGATCCCCGCGTCCTGGCCACCGTCACGCAACTCCGCCAGGGGCTCATCGTCAAGACACCCGTGGGCGGCGTCGCACGCTACGAGAAGGATCTCTACTTCCAGGTATCGAAGGACGACGAACGAATTCCGGGCAACCCGTGGTTCATCTGTACCCTCTGGGACGCCCTCCATCGGATCCGCTTGTCTGAATCGCGGGAGCAGATGGCCTCGGAGGTAATGCCCACGCTCGAGTGGGTGGCTAGGCACGCCTTGCCCTCGGGCATCCTGGCCGAGCAGCTCCATCCCGAGACAGGAGAGCCTCTCAGCGTCTCGCCGCTCACCTGGAGTCATGCCGTATTCGTGGAGTGTGTCATCGCCTATCTGGCAAGGCTGGCGGATCTGCGGCGCTGCCCGACGTGCAACCTCAGCACCTTCCTCTACTCCAGGCACCAAAGACGCTAGGACGTCGCGCGACAATCCCAGCCGAAGCCGAATCCCCCCCACATCCTCAAATCGACCCGCGTCGCTGCTACTGGACGGGTGCGGCGGTGAGCCTCTGCAATGCGCTGTTCCGGTTCAGGAATCCAAACGGGTCGAATTGGTCCTGTAGGTTCCCGGTGTTGTTGCCCCCGCTTTGCTGCGCCCGCCGGTTGAGGTATTCCACCCCGCTCACGTTGTACGTCACGTTCGCGCTCATGCCCGCACGGAAGTAGATGTTCCGGTTGACCCAGTCCTGAACGCGCGTCGCGATCGTCTCCGGCACCCAGAGGATGTCCCCCGCCGCCAACTGGAGATTCGGGTCCCTCCCCGTGGTGATCCGGTCCAGGTCCAGCCTGACCTGAATGTCCTTCCCGTCCGGCAGCCGTCGAATCAGCGTCGCTTCCTTCGGCGTCACGTCCGTCCGAAGCCCGCCAGAGGCCGCCAGTGCCTGCAGAATCGTCATGGGTACGCCCGACGGGTACGTCTGCGGCGCGGGCGCGTTGACCAGTCCGCCCACGAAGACCGTGTTCGGTACCGCGCTATGCACGTTGACGATGTCGCCGTCCTTCAGCGGATCGAGTGCCAGCGCCGCCGTGAGCTCGTCTGGACTGAGCAGATCGAGCGTGACCTCCTCGCCCGAACGACGAATCCGTCGTAGCGTGACCTTACCCGAGGCGAGTTGAGACACGCCGCCCGCCCCCACGATCGCATGAAGCAGATCTCGTTCCGTCCGCCGCAACTGAACCAGTCCAGGCAGCGTCACCGCCCCTGTTACAAGGATCTCCGTCGTCTCGGGGGCGATCAGTACGGCATGGACGACCAGCCCCTGGTAGTACTTGGGGACATACGCGTTCTTGACCGTGTCCTCGACGTCCTCGAGCTCCAGCCCCGCGATCTTGATCTCGCCGACCAGAGGCAACTCCACCATCCCCTTTCGGTCAACGCGGATCTGCAGCGGTCCGATCGGAGCGGCGCCGTCAACGGTCGTCAGCGTCAACCCAAGCTCATCCGACGGGCCAACCTTGTAAGGCCCCAACGCCTGATCGATCGCCGTGTTCATGACCGGTTGGCTTGTTGCCGGCTGGCTTGTGGGAGGCTGGCTCGCCTCCTTCTGCATCTCCATGAACTCGGCCAGGCTGACTCGGTGATCCGAGCAGCCCAGCGCGCCCGTCAGAATCAACAGCCCGGCTCCCAGGAGACCCAACTCAGCTTGTCTGCATTGCGCCTTCCGCCTCGAGCGGCCCTTGAGCTGCATATCTCCGACTCCCTGCCTGAAGGCTGGCCAGCCCGCGCGCTGGCCGTCCGATAACCTGAGGTGTGCAATCAGTATCGTATCGGCAAGACCGGCCGTTTTCCCTTGGGCAATATAGCGATTGCGCCGCCCCAAAGCCCGCGCCATGAACCTGACGTCATGCGCCAGTCCGCGCATTATCGCCGAAACGACAAAAAGTTCCAGCAAAAAGGCCGCTCGGCATATTGCAGAATGCAATCGGCCCGGGGGACGCTCTCACCCTCCGTCCTCCTACGGAAGCGCGCCTACTTCCCTGTGGATGCCCCCTTCAGGAGTCCCGCGATCTCCGCCTTCTCCGCATCGGTCAAGACGGGCCGTTTACCGTCCAGCCGAAGCGATTCTTGCAGGTGCTGCTTGGCTGCCGCCTCGTCTTGGAGCTTCGCGCAGATTCGACCCAACTGCAGAAGCGCCTTGGCGCGACCCGGCGAATCCGCGGGAGTCAGATCAACCACCTTCTGGAAATCCGTTCGTGCATCCTTCAGCCGCCCAGGCACATGCGTCAGGATCACGCCGCGCGTGTCCCGTAGGTTCACTTGATTGGGGGCAAGCGATACGCCCTTGTCCGCCAGCTTCAGGGCCTCCCCGTAGTTCTTCTCCCCTTCCGCCAGAATCCAGGCAAGGTCGTTCAGAACCGTGGGGTTGTCCGGATTCTCCTCCAGCAATTTCCGACAGAGCTCTTTGGCGCGCGGCAGGTCACCCGACCGGTAGTACAGGATCGCCAGCCCATGACGTGCCTCCGCGGATTGCGGCGTCGCCTTGACCACGTGCTCCATGAGTTCCACGGCCTGCTTGATGTGCGGTTTGGACGTGGCCAGGATAGACGCCGCACGCAGAATCACCCCAGCATCGCTCTGCTTGGCCTGCTCATACGTCCGCATCAATTCGACGATTCGGTCATACTGCTTCTGGTCGGCAAACAGGAGAACCTTGGCCAGCGTCACGCGGGCGTCCTCCGGGGCAAGCTTCTCGGCCTGTTGAATGTCGTTAGCCACGGCCGTCCAATCCTTCTTGGCGCGGTGCAGATCCACCAGCGTCAAGAAGACGCCGATGTCCCCCTTACCGGGCTCCGTTCCGACATACTTCTCCAGTCCTTGAATCGCCGTATCGGTCTGGCCCAGCGCGTGAAGGGCCTTGGCCAGCGACACGCGAAGCCGACCGTCATCGGGCCGCTTGGCCACCGCCCCCTCGAGATCCTCCCGGGCCTCCTGCAGGGCCTTGGTGTCCCGAGCGACTGCCGCGATCCGAATCAGCAAGTCCGCCGCTTCCGCGTCATACGGGTTCTCCGTCAAGGCCATGCCAGCCAGACGCTCCGCCAGGGCGTGGTTTCCCAGATCAAACTCGGCCTGAACCCGGGCCAACAAGAGACGACGACTGTTCGGACTTGCCGCCTGGCCTCGAGTGGCCAGCTCCCTCGCCGCGGCATGGTCCCCACGCGCCATCGCCAGGCTGATGAGTCCCAGGTGAGCGTCCTCGGCCGTCGGCCTGAGTTGTACCACGCGCTCCAGGAGTTCCCGGGCCCTGTTCCGAGACGAGGCGGTGCCGTCCTCGAGCAGAATCAGCGCGCGGACCCACAGCAGATCGGGATCGTTCGGCTGGGACTTCTCCAGACGCGCCAACATCGCCGTTGCCCTCGCCCGATCGTCCCCCTTGCCTCGTTTCAGAAGACCCTTCATCAAGCGCCTGGCGAGTGACAGGTTCTGCGGATGTTCTTTGACCGCCTTCTCCCACGTCGCGATGGCTTCGTCCGGGCGATTCGTCTCAGCGTAGAAGTCGCCCAGGAGTTCCTCGCCCTGCCCGTCCTTGCCGATCTTCGCCAGGTGGCGGTACGCCTGCTCGGCCGCCTTTAGGTCCCCCGCTTCGGCAAGGAAGCTGGCCTGCAGCAAGCGGGCCTCGAACGTATCCGCCTGCTTGATTTGAGCGTCCACGAGCTTCCTGGCTTCGTCCAAACGACCCGCCGCCCTCAGGATCCCCACCCGGACCGAGGTCACGCCAAGCGATTTCGGACTGACCTTCTCCGCCTGATCCAGGTACTTCAGGGATGCCTCGACGTCCTTTGTCTGTCGATACGTCAACTGAGCTAGCAGAAGGTACGTACCGACCGAATCGGGCTCGCTTACCGCTCGCAGCTTCAACTCGCGGATCGCTTCGTCGAGCTTCCCCGATCCGATCGCCAGCCGAATCCTGCGGACGCTCAACGCATCCGGGCTCGCCTGAAGCCCTGCGAGCACGTCATTGGCCTCGGAGAGCCGCCCGCTCTGCTGGAGCAGCCGGATGAGCCGATCCGCCACCTGTGTGCCCTCAGGCTGCTGCGAGAGCGCGCGACGATACACGGATTCTGCCTTGGCCAAGTCGCCGAGACGCTCGTACATCTCCCCCAGAGCCACCGCCGGCCCCGACCAACCCGGCGCGGCGTCCACACACCGTTCGAGCAGGGACGCGATCTCCTGCTGCTTGTCTCGCCAGTCATCACTCGCCAGCCAGAGCATCGCCTGCTGTTCTCTCCAGAGCAGCCCCGCGTCTCCTTGGATCAGACGGATCTCGTCGATGAGCTTCTGGGCGACCGCCTTGTTCTGGCGTATCTCGGCCAGCCCCAGAAGGAGCGAACGCGTCCTGATGTCGCGCGGGTCCTTCTTGGCCAGGCCCTCGAGTTGTTGGATTCCCGCCTTCCGATCGCCATGAAGAATCTCGATCAAGGCAAGGCTTCGCTCCAGCAGATGCTTGGCCGGCGCCCCCGCGACCTTCGAGATGCCTGCTTGCAGCGTTGCCCGCGCCCCTACGACATCACCGCCCGATTGCTGCAAGTCGGCCAGCGCTTGCCAGGCCGCCGTCTCCTCCGGATGGCGATTACAAGCCTCCCGGCAAATCTTGATCGCCTCCTCCTTTCGGTCCTTGATGATCGCGAGCTGCGCGAGCTGTAGCTCGGCCAGCAGCGGATCATCGCACGCCTGGACCGCCTGCTTCAGAGCCGCCATCGCCTGATCGATCCGCCCTTGGGCTTGCGCCGCCGCGGCCTGAAGCATCCGAACGTCCAACCGCTTTGGGTGCGCCTTGACCAGCTCCGAGAGCTCCTTGTCGATCGCGTCGATCTTCGGGCGGCTCGTCGGTCCTCCCTCCCGTGACGCAAGCCGGATGCCCGCCTCCAGCCGCAGCAGTTTGGCCGTCAGATCCTGCGAATCACGTGCCTCGGCCGCCTGAGCCGCCGTCAGGGCCTCCGCCCACTTACGCTGCTTGAGTTGCAGACGAGCCAGGCGCACCATCGTCGACGCCTCCACGGGGCGCGTCCGCGCGTACTCCGAGAGAACTCGCGCGGCTCGAGCAGGCTGCCCAGTCTCCTCGTACGCCCTGGCAAGCATCAACCACAGCAGCGGATTGGCCCCAGCCTGCGTCACGGCCGGCTCGGCAATCTCGATCACTCGGTAGGGCTGGCTTTCCGCCTCGGCCACAAGTGCTTCCAGGAAGGCGATTCGAGGCTCCGCCCCAGACGTCTCCTCGCCCAATCTGACCGCGTCGATGAACTCCCTCAGGCAACGGCGCGCATCCGCCGGACGTCGCCCGGCCACGTAGAGCCGAATGGCATACGGCAGGATCGGCACCCGTTGACGACCCTCCGTCAAGCTCTCCAGCGCCCCATTGGCCAGCGCCACCCCCTCCTCAACCTTGTTCGACCGGAGCGACAACTCGGCCGCCGTGACGAATCGTGTCGTGACCCAATCCAGAGGATCCAGGAAGTACCGCGCGACAACCGCCTGATCCACGCCCTCCGCCTTCTTCAGCTCCGCTGCGGCCTGGTCGAGACGACCGTTCTTCATCCATTCCTCGCTCAACATCAGGTAGATGCGCGGATCCCCGATCGGAAGAGCACAGGCCTTCTGCAGGTCCGCTTCCGCCGCCGTCAAGTCCTTGCGCAGCGCCTCGACGTCCGCGTGCGGCTTGGTTCGAAGGAATCTCGCCCGATGGGCAAACGCCAAGGCCGACGTCGGGTCGAACTCGATCGCCTTGTCCAGCCATTTCCGGGCCTTCTCGATGCCCCCCGACGAATCGCCCTGCCCCGCCTCGATCTGTGCCGCCAGAATGCAGGCCTCTACGAATTCCCCGTGCTTCTCGGGACGCTTCGCCAGACGGTCAATCAGACCCGTCAGAGCCTCCATCGCCTCCTTCGCCTTGTGTTGCTGATTCAGCGCCTTGGCCAGCCAGATCGGAGCCTTAGGATCGTCCGGGTGGGCCTCCAGCCGCTTCCGAGCGACGTACGCCAGTTCCCCATAGTTCTTGACCCCCGTGTACAGTGCGGCGAGTTGCTCATACGCCTCCCCATCCCCGGGATCCAGTTGAATGATGCGGCGGTTCGCCGCGATCGCCGCCGCGACGTTCTTCGGCTCGAGCGGACGAGTCGAGATCTGAGCCTTCGCGTACTTCCGCAGGACCGCCAGGTCCTTCGCGTATTTCGAGAGGTAAAGCTTGAACTGCTTCGACGCCGTGACCCAGTCTTCCTTCTCGTAGGCCGCTTGACCTTCGGCAAGCGCCCTGTCCGCGATCACACGCTTGCGAACGTAGTGCCCGGCAACCGCGCCGACGCCCAGGACGATCGCGACCGCTCCCAGGATGATCACGGCTTTGACGTTGATTCTCGCACGTCTGCGTAAAGGCGTCATGGCCCTGGATACCTCCAGATAATTGCCTTGGGTTCTGCGTCTAGTGCCGTCTCCGCTCGGCCGGTGTCGCGTAACGCAGGCATCCTTGCCTGCTGTCTGGGACAGGCTGGAACCCTGCGCCACGACAGCACGAAACCTGCCTGCCGAGAACGGCGAGGGTGAGTGCCGGACCTAAGCTCCGCGGTCTCGAGACGTTGTCCGCGCGTCCAACGTCGCCACACAGGCACTCATCCGGACCCCGACCGCCCGAATCCTTCCTCTACCTTGGATGCCTGCGGCCTGCCCGCTCTGCCCGACACCGAGGGAACCTTCTCCGGAACGACCAGGATGTTCATCAACGCCAGCTCACCCACGAGCAGCAGAATCGCCAGCGGCATCATGGTCAAGCCCGCGAAGTCGTGGAAGAACTTCTCCGCCGTCTCGCTGCTGGCGACCAGATAGAGCTCCGCCGTCACGAACAGCCTGATCAGATTGCAGAGGATCGCGATCGGAACGCTCGAGATCACCACTACGACCTTCTGCCAGCGAGGGCGGTTCACGAGATACGCCAGCGTCGCGCCGACGATCACGAAAGCCGTCAGCATCCGCAGACCGCTGCACGCCTCGGCAACCGCCAGGGGAACGGTGTCGTTCAGGACGATCACGTTACCCTCCCGCGCCACCGTGATCCCCGATAACTCCAACATGAACACCGCGCCCATCGTCGCCAGCCGCTGCAGCGGTCCGCTGATCGTGTTGTGGATCCGCCCCGGCAGCGGAACCATCAGGAGCATGAAGACCAGGATCCACGCGATTCGTTTGAAGACCTGCCAGCCCGCCATCAAGAGAACCGTCCCCGCGATCGTCAGTACCAGGCTGTAGCGCTCCGCGGACTGGTACAGGAACAGCAATCCATACAGTCGCATCACCTGCGCGATCACGATCGGCACGATCCCCCACCAACAGGGAGCGACGCGGCACTCGGCAAGCCGCTTGCGGTCATGCCACAGCAGATAGAGCGCCGCGATGGGCACCAGTCCGCCGACCGAGTAGTCTTCGTTGAGCCGGTACTCCTTGAGCAAATCCAGTATCGTCGCCCAGTACGTCCACAGAAAGACCGTCGCGGTGAGCAGGACGACCACCGGCCAGAACCGCCCCGAGGGACTGGCCGAAGCCGGCCGTTCCGCCGGATGGGTTGCCTGCGGGTGATGAGGTCGCTTCTGCGTCATTCCTGCGAGGTCCCCTTGGACGGCGAGTCCGCGGCGCCGCTCGGCGCCGAGTCCGCCTCCGACGGTCTGTCGGGTAGGAGCGCGCGGATCGGATCGGCCGACGCGACGGCGAACGAACGAGCCGCTTCCAGCGCCGTCGTCGCCGGGATGAGGGCGTTCTCGCCGCACGAGATCTGAACCTGCGCCATGTAGTGGCTTCTACCCGAACCTCGCCAGACCTTGGACCGAAGCAGCGATACATCCGGACAGTACTCGCCGTCCACCACGTAGTAATTCAGTACGGTCACCATACTCGTGTCGAGACCGCCTCGAGAGAATCGGTATACCTGGCACTCCAAGACGCGATCGTTGTCCAACGGAATGCTGATGACGCGCTTCTCGCGGAGCGCCCAGCCCGCCCCTGGATAGCAGACGTCGGGTCGATGTGGCATCAGATCCCGACCGCGCACGCCGTAGGCCACGAACAGCCCCACGACCTGCGTCCCCCCGTGCCGTGCGTAGACGCGGTTCACGTGATCATCAGAGTCCGTTCTCCGGATGATCGCCTCGGACAGCGGAACGTCTCGCCCGATCCAGTCGCTCAGCCTCAGCGGAAGCTCGGACAGACTCCCTCGGGGCAGCGGAACACTCTCCGTCGGCCTGGCCAGTTGCATGGCCAGGACCCGATATCCGACCCCGCTGACTGCCAGCAACACAATGGCGGTCACTGCGGAGGCCAGATGAGACCCTCTGGATGGCCGATCGTGCGTCAACGTCCTCACCGCGATGCGAGAAGCCCACCCAGGGCTCACGGTCCGACCACGCACGGACCACATCCCTGCGTACGCCTCCCCCTCGGGCCGGTTCCAGGCCCGGAACATGCCATAACTTCGCATACTTCCGCAAGCAATGGCAATCCGAATTTAAGTTTTTCAGTGCGACTTGTTACGCGAGCATCAGGCACATACCCGACGACATGCGCCCTCTTCCTCGTTACTCGACCGAACGGTGAGAGCCATATTGAGGACAAGAGCCGGGAGAAGGTCCGATTCCATCAGACGCCAAAACCTGTTTCTCCGCATCTTGGCCATCGAGACTCAACGGTCATGTCAAAACCCGCCGCTCTAAGCGTCTCCCCATCTTCTGCTTGCCTGGACAATGGCTCGGGCCTCGCACCGTCCGAAAAATGGAAACCACAGATTTCCCATGTTTCTCAATTTACCCAGTTTGACTACCTGTCGATTGGATCGTAGGTTGCAGCTAGCCCTAACTAATCCATTTCAGGGCGAGCCGGGAAGCTGCTGTAGACATGAATGGGGGGGTCTCCAATATGAGGGGACACAGAGGCGCTGTCGCTGCGTTTGGTTCCATCTTCTGTATCGCGATCTTGGGCCTGGCTTGGGCTATCGCCGGATGCGGGACGTTCATACCTAACGACGTCACCCCGCAACCTCCCGGCGACGACGACACCGTCATTGCAGGCGAAGTCGTTGACGCCGATCCCAACGATCTCACGGGCGGGGATCCCAACATCCCCGGCGATCCGAACGATGGAACGACGCAGGCCGCGCTGCCCACGGCAAATTCCGCAAGGGTTTTTGTCCTGATCGGCACGCCAACGCCGATACTACTAGCCGGAAGCGATGCGAACGGAAAGCAACTGACCTTCGACATCGTATCTGGCCCGGCTAGCGGAACGTTGAGCGAGATCGGGAGCGGAAACAACGGTCAAACCGCCTCGGTGACCTATACGCCCGCTCCCAAGTTCACGGGCCAGGACACCTTTAGGTTCACGACCAGCAATGCAGCGGGGACCTCGGAGCCCGCGACGATCACCGTCGTCGTCTATCCGCCCTTGACTTTCTCCGTGAATCCCGTTACTGGTCATAGGCCGCTTGAGGTAACGTGTACGGGCCCGAGCGCGGAGGGCCTGAACCTACCCGACGTTACCTACATCTGGAAATTTGGCGAGCTCGAGGACGCCGGGCCAATGGCGACGCATGCACAGCGCACCCACGTCTTCAAGACCGCGGGTGTCTACGCCGTCACCTTGAGCATCTCAATCGCCGGCTTGACCCCCATCGCCTGCATTAATCTACAGACGAACACCCCCGAGGGCCTCGTCACTGTCGGGCCTCACATCATCGGACGCGTCAAGGACGCGCAGGGAAAAGGCATCCAGGGAATCACCGTCTTTGCCAATCCTCCCAGCCAAGACTATCCCGAAGGGTCTACCACCCAGACCGACGCTGAAGGACGCTACGTCGTCGCCGTCGACTACGCCTGGTCAGGCACCGTCACGCCCCAACACTTCAGCTACACCTTCGATCGCCTCAACCGAGGCTACACCAACATCCAACAGGACATCGAGAACCAGGACTTCGTCGCCACGTCGAAAGGCGCCACGATATCGGGCCGCGTCCTCCTCAACGGACAGACCCCGCTGGCCGGCGTCGCCGTTCAGGGACAGGGCACCGACGGAAGCACCGGTCAGAACGCCACCGCAACGACCGACGGACAAGGCCAATACGCGATCGTCGTGACCTACGGCTGGTCTGGAACCGTTACTGCCGCCCTGAGCGGCTACACGATCGCCCCCGCACCCATGAGCGTCTCGAACTTGTACGACGATCTCGAGCAGGACTTCGTCGCCGTCCTCGCCGATACGCCTGTCATCGCCGGACGCATTGTCGATACGAGTGGCCAGGGCATTGCCGGGGTCACGGTCATGGCCACCAACGACGGCGGCAGCGCAACCACCGACGCCAATGGTTACTACCACATTCCGGTCAATCCCTCGTGGTCCGGAGCGATCGAGCCCAGCCGGGCCGGCTACACGTTCTCCCCCGCCTACAAGTGCTACACCAATGTTGTGGCCAACTGGCTGAGCGAGGGGTTCACCGGCGCGACTAGCGCCTCGCCCGACGCCGTCGTGATCTCAGGCTTCATCGTGAACACCGCCGGAAACGGTGTCTCCGGGGTTAGCCTATCCGCGACCAATGGAGGCGGCAGTGCCGCCACCGACCAGAACGGGCACTATCAGCTCGTCGTCGACCAGGCATGGTCGGGCGTGGTAACGCCCAGTCACGCCGAGTACACCTTCAGCCCGACGTACAAGACCTACAACGACATCCCGTCCAATTGCGGCGGAGAGTGCTACACCGCGCTCTCCTCGGCCGACACGATCGTCATCGCCGGGTACGTGCGAACCGGCGGCGGATCAGGCGTCTCCGGCGTGACGATGAACGCCAGCAACGGCGGCGGAACCGCTAGCACCACCTCCACCGGACACTACGTCCTGCTGGTACCCCGAGGATGGTCCGGAGCCGTCACGCCCACCCGCGGCGGCTACAGCTTCTCACCGACCAGCAAGTCCTATTCCGACGTCACGTCGGACAAGCAGACCGAGGACTACACCGCTACGGTGCTCAACAACCCGGTCACGCTGTCCGGCCGCGTCCGCAACATCAGCGACCAGGGGGTCTCGGGCGTCACGCTGACGGCCACCAACGGCGGGGGCAGTGCCGTAACCAATGCCAGCGGCGACTACCAGCTCACCGTGAGCAGCGCCTGGTCCGGAACGATCACGCCATCGTTCGATGGCTACCGCTTCGCCCCAGGCTCGGCGTCGTATCAAAGCCTCTCCGCGAACCAGACCGACCAGGACTACCGCTGCGGGCCGATCGGCGCCTCGCCCATCGCCTTCGCCGGGCCCGATCAGGTCGCCGGGCTGGGCACCTACGTCTTCCTCGACGGCTCAAAGAGCGTCGACCACAACGGCGGATCGAGCCTCACGTACGAGTGGACCAAGACCTCGGGTCCCGCGATCACGCTCATCAGCGCCGGCTCGGCCAAGGCCAAGTTCCTTGCTCCCGACGGGGCCGTTGACGATACGTTCGCCTTTGCCTTCCGTCTGACGGTTCGCGACACCACCAACCAGATCACCCAGAACGACACCGTCAATATCAGCATCCAGCTCACCAAGCAGAGCGTGCTGAGCCGTATCCACCGCGCCGCGAACGGTCACTACGACATCGCTGTCAAGTTCCCCGACGGCCACGGCGGACAGTACGTCGGCTGGGCCGAAAAACGCACCGTCGACGCCGGCACTCAGTATTACGCCAACGAGGCCGGCACCTTTGCCGAGGAGGGTCCGACGTTCACCATCCAGCCCCCGGCCACCCCCTCCGTCGCCTACGTCTATGCCTGTGCCTACGCCGTCACTGGCAACAAGCAGTACCTCGCCATGGCAGAGTCGGTCGCCGACACGCTGCTCGCCATCCAAGACGCATGGAACGGCGGTTGGCATCAGGACCTCTTCTACGAACAGGGAGAGTGGCGCTACGCCATGACCTGGGCCGAGGTCCGCCACGACTATACGACCGATCCCCACAACCAGGGCATCGTCGGTGTCCAGGGAGGCGCCGTTACGCTCGACGACGGTACCAGCCAAGCCGCCGCGCTCTTCCTCCTCCGCCTCTACCAGGCTGGTGCCGGTCCGCAGTACCTGGCGGGCGCCAAACGCTTCGGCGACGTGCTGGTCGACCTCAAGGACGTGCAGGACCCCGAGACCGGCCAGTTCCCCTACCGCAACGGCGGAATTCCGCAGGTCATGCCGCTGGACGTGGCGATGCAGATCGTCTTCACCGGGCAGGAAGGTACCCCCGGTCTCCACTACTACGTCCACAAGACCATCAACGACTTCACCATGCAGCAGGCCATGCTCTTCCTAATGGACCTGTACGAGGAAACCGGCGATACGCGCTATCGTGACGCGATCCGCCTCAACATCGATTACCTGATCGGACGACACGCCGCCTACGGCTCGCGAGGCTGGTGCCAGCAGTACCACTACCTCACGGACGAGCCCGCCTGGGGTCGGCACAAGGAACCGCCCGCCTTCGTCAGCGGCGAGGACGGAATCATCGACATGATGCTCGCCTGGTGGGAGCGAGAGACCGACGCCGCCAGGAAGCAGAGCATCGAGAACACCATCCACGCCGCCCTCATGTACTGGAAGCACGAGGCCCTGCGGGTCGACCCCGCCGAGCCCGACCCCGCCAAGTGGCAGTGGTGGCGATACTACAACGTGCCCAGGACCGGCCTGCCCAACACCAACCCGGGCCTCGACGGTCAGCCCATCAACAAGGTGATCTTCTCCGACGAGTACGTGAACTACTACGGCGTTGAGAGTGAAGGCCATGCGGCGCCCGGACAGCCCTGGAAGCTCGCCGACCCGCGCCGCTGGATCCTCAGAATCCTAGACGGTAGCGACAACCTCGATCTCTCCGAGCTCTACAAGTATCGCGGATACTACAAAACCGACAGTATCTTCGCCCTCGGCGGCAAAGCCCTCGCCACGGTCTACGCCGAGCAGAATGCCGAGGGGCTGTGGACCAAAACCTGCAATATCTACGGGACCAACAGGACGGTGGCGACCGCGGGGACCAATGCCGACTACATGTGTGCCCTCGTCGACGCCTTGGACGACGTCACGGGTCCCATCACCGACTCCGATTCAGACGGTTACTCCGATACGGACGAGGTGACGGCCGGTTCAGACCCGCGCGACTCCCGCTCCGTGCCGCAGTAAGCGGCACGGTCGGGCTGTCCCGGCCACAATCGACACACCGTCGCGCAAGCCAGCACGATCAACAGATAGTCGATCGGAGAGCGATATCGCACCGACGAGTGCACGATCGTGTAGGCCAGCGCCTGCGAGGCGATCGCCAGGTAGAGGGGGATCAGCCCGCCTCGCTGCTGCCACAGCACGAAAACACCGGCAAAGGCGAGAAGAAGGACCGGTAGATACGTCGCGGCCGTGACGATATTCCTCGCATTCACGGCGCCCTGCTCATTCACACGGTCCTGAATCAACCTCGGGAACGGCGCCCAATACGCCAGGAACTTCTCGCCTGCCAGCCGGAGCGTCGCGCCGGGATGCCTCCGAATGAACGCCAGCCCCTTGCCGTAGAAGAACCGGTCGCGCTGGCTGAGGTCGGAAATCTTGCGGGCCTCCTCCACGACCGCCAGGTACCTCGCATACACAGGGTCCATCTCCGACGAATGCGTGGTCGGCAGGACATCCTCCATGTCCGCGTCCCCGTACTTGGCAATCAGCTCGCAGTTGCCCTTGTAGAAGTTCTGCCCCCCGTTGGCTGAGATCACAAAGAAGATCCCCGTCGACGACCAATGCCACAGCGTCCACGCACCGACCGTAACCACGCAAATCGCCGTCACCGCCGCCGCCCGAGCAACCCGCCCTCGAAGGGGCAATCCGCGCGCCGCGAGCATCCAGGGCAGTAACATGGCAAGCAAGAGCAACGCCGTCGGTATCGTCAGGATGGCCAGCCCGAGCACCAGCCCGAGCCCGAACACCCTCCCCCAACTCGCCGGATTCGCCGCATACCGAATCGCCAGCAGAACCGACCCCATCAGCAACACCGAGAACAGTCCCTGCGGATACTCCGGCAAAACCCCCAGATAAAGCGTCAGCGGGTAGACCGCCGCAACGCCCATCGCTAGCACCCCCTCGCGCCGACCGAAGATGCCCGCCGCGATGAAATAGCACAGCAGGCAGGTGCCTGTCCCCAGTAGCGCCCAAATGATTCTCGCCGCGCGGACCGACTCCCCGAAGACCGCGTACACCGCCGTTAGCGCAAGCGGATGCAGCGGAGGGTCCTTCTCCCGCCCATAGCCTTGCCCCGTCGTCAGCTCGCGGGCGATCCGCTCATACCGCTGCCCGTCGGGCCAGTCCATCCGCGCGGGCAGATAGAACGCGGCCGCCAATCGCAGGCCCAGCGCCAGCAAGATCAGGATGGGCAGGGCGCCTCGCAGGCCCTGGTGCGCCATCGGGACATTCCTTCGAGCAGAAAATACTGCGGGCCAAGGATACCATGGATTGCCGTCCCCCTGCCAGACACGAGCCACAACTTCGATGCTTCCCGACCCTCCCCCTGGCAACGCTAGCCTTGCCCACCCTTGACGAACTGCCCCAGCAGGAAGTGGCGGACTCCCCGCAGCCACTCCCACCGACGAAGCATCCGCTCCACGCAAATCGCGAGTCGGTAGGCCGTGACCGAGAACATGAAGTACCTCGGATGGTGCGACAGATGCCGCAGCTCCGCCGTCTCGAAGCCCGCCTCGCCGGCCGCCGCCCGCAGCCGCTTCCCCGTGTTCGCACGATAGTACGCCGGGAACGTGTCTTCCTCCTTCACGCCCGAGGCCACCCGGTTCACGAACTGCCGAAGCCGGTGAGGCAGGAGCTGGCCCAGGAAGATCGGCGGAAGCATGAACCAGCGATTCACCGTGATCACGATCAGCCGACCCCCGGGACGGAGCACACGAGCGCACTCGCGGAACGCCCGCACCGGATCCTCGAAGTGCTCGATCGCGTTACCCATCGCCACGACGTCGACGCTTCCCGACGCCACCGGAAGATGATGAACGTCACCCGGCATCACCCACGTCGAAGCGCATGGCTGAAACCGAGCCGGCGCCTCCATGTCCAAGCCGAGCGCCATCCCGTAACGACCCGCGACCCGTTGCAGCAGCAGCGCCTCCCGACCACAGCCGATCTCGAGCAGCACCCCCTCCGCCGTACCTGCCTCGGCGATCGCCTCTCGGAAGATCACCCCAGGCCACGCCGGCTCCGGGTAGAGCCGGTTGCGGATCTCGATGCATTTGTCATGTGTCGATGCGAACCTGCCCAAGATGAATCTCCCCCGAGGATTGCCCTCATGCGTCCCCGCGCGACGCCCCGCCAACGCCAGAAATCCGCTGATCCACGTAAATCGCCTTGCCGCGAGGTGACACGGGTATCTCATCAACTGGCTTCAGCGAGAACGCCACCAGACCCTCCAGCTTCCTCGATAAGCTCTCCGTGATGCGCCGCCGATCCTCCTCGCCGAAGTCCTCCCCGGGAACGACGCGCAGCACCGCCTCGCCCGGCCGCTCCTGCACGAACTGAAACTGTCGCACCCGCGAGAACGTCTCGTCGTGCATGTTCAACGCCGTCCAAGAGATCTCCGATCCGTCGCCCGCCACCAGCACTTCCTGCGTCCGGTGCCCCCGGATCTCGCGTAGAATCGTCTGCTCCCGACCGCACGCCTCGCACGCCTCCCCCACGTAGGTCGCCAAGTCGCCCGTTCGGTACCGGATGAACGGCGTCACCGTGTTGATGAAGCCCGTCCCGACGATCTCCCCTCGCTCGCCTGGCGTGGTCACGGGCTGCTGCTGATCGTCCAGCAGTTCGCAATACCCGTACGTCCCCCACACGTGGTAATCCGTCGTGTGCTCGCATTCCGCCGCGAGCACCAGCTTCTCGGTGTGTCCGTAGCACGAGAAGTACCGGCAGCCGAATACCTCTTCCGCCAGCCGGCGCTGATCCGGGTACACGATCTCCGACTCCGCGATGATCCCCCGGAGGTTGCCCGGCGGCCGCGCCCCGCTTCGACGGATGAATCGCGCCAGCGTTGCCACCGACGACGGGTACACGTGCAGGAAGAAATCCCCGATCCCGCGCATGTGCTCCACGTATGCCCGCATGTTCTCGTCGGTCATGTGGAAGTTGCTGTAGTAATGATGACGCAGCGCCGGATCGTACTCGTGGCGTAGCCCGCGACGATTCATCGGAACCACGCGCCCGCGGAGCACGACCAGCGGCATGCCCGGACGATAGCCTATCCGCCCCCAGCTCGTCGTCAGATACGCGTACTCGATCGCCGATCGCTCCCGCCCGATGTGGAACTGCAGCGGAACCCCGCTCGTCCCCCCTGTCGACGTGTAGTCCACGCTCGCATCCGTCACCGGACGTGTGCACATGTCCAGATGGTGTTCGCGCAAAATGGCCTTGTCGATGACCGGCAAACGCTGCAGATCGTCCAGGTCCCTGAAGTCCCCCGGCTCAAAGCCGATGTCGTCGAAGACCCGTCGATAGTACCGAGTGTCGTCGTAGGCCAGTTCCAGGATCTGCCGCAAGGCGTGCAGTTGGTGCTCGCGCGTTCTATCTCGCGACCAACGGTCGGCCCGCTCGACGAACCGCGCGTTCCGACGAAACGCTCCGCCCAAGAGCACGGGCAGCGGCACCAGCCCCAGCAACCCTCCCGCCAGCGAGCGGACCGGTTTCGGAGCCATTTCCCACAAGTTCTTCACCGAGAGACTACGTCTCATGACTCGGCATGTTACCGCCTCGAAGCGCGATCGCCAAACTCGGCGTGCCTCGTGCCCCCACTCAGGATAACTGGGCGAGCAACTGGTGCCATCGCTCGGCCACGGCGCTCACGCTGACCTGAGACTCCGCCACGGCTCGCGCCGACCGGGCTCGAGCCGAGAGCCCCTCCGAGTCATCCAGAATGGCCGCGATGATACCCACCGTCGCGTCCGTGTCGGATGGGTCGATCAGTACCCCCGCCCCGCCCGCCAGCGCCACCTCCGCCAGTTCTCCCACATCGGGAACCACCGGAACGAGCCCGGCCGACATCGCCTCCAACATCGCGATCGACATCCCCTCGTTCTCGCTCGTCAGCACGAACACCCGGCACATCCGCAGCACCCCCGGTACGTCGTCCACCTTCCCGAAGAAGTGCACGCGCTCCCCGACGCCGAGCTCCTCGGCCTCGCGTCGCAAGGGCTCCAATAGGGGTCCGTCGCCCACGATCGCCGCCTGAGTTGAGGGACGCCGTTTCGCGAGCCCAGCGACGATCCGGACAAACAGCTCGGGCCGCTTGCAGGGAACCAGACGCCCCACGGTGACCACATCGAAGTCCGCCCGCTCACCGCCCGGCCGGAATCGCTCCGTATCCACGCTCCCCGTAATCACGACGGCCCGCTGACTGAGCTGACGGGCCGCCAAGTACTGCCTCGCCTGCGTGCCCCTGACGACGACGGCGTCGAACTGGCCGACGACGTGGAACATCAGCGACTGTAAAACCCGAGACCGCCACCCGAGTCGCCGGATCAACGCCCCTTCCGACCCGTACCCTCCCCCGATGATCTGAACGGGACCCCCCGTCATTTGGTACACCGCCACGCCTCCGAAAAGCCGTGCCCCCGCAAGACACAGCACCGCGTTGGGCATGATGTGATACCCCACCAGGACGTCCGGACGGTCGCGCGCCACGGTGATCACGAAACACATGATTCGAGCAAGCGACCGCCCCGCCGATCGCACCATCCAACTCGGCGGACAGACCGTCCTCACGCCCTCACACTCGAAGATGGCCTCGTCGCAGACGACGATGACTTCTCGGACATTCGGGCACGAGGCGATCGGCAGGATATGCGCCCGCGGCCAGTTCGGATTGTGAAACGACCCCAGTGTCAGAACGCGAACGCCCCCCTCCTCGGTCCCCACTCGCGGGCGGTTCGCGCGAACGCTACGCCCCCGGATTCGAGAAATCACCAAGACCGCCAGCAGCACGGTCCCCACCGCCACGCGCGCGATCAGTCCCCGGAGGATCTTGCCCAACGTCAGATCACGCGTCGTCGAATCCGCCATGGAATGCGTCAGCCCGGTCGGCCCCTAGCCCTGCCAAAAGCACACCACCGTGGCACGGGCGTCTCGCCCGTGATGCATGAGCAAGATGCCTGCGCTGCGCGAAAGTGTCCGATCGAAAACGGCACTAGCTCGCCACCCCGCTGCTCCCCAAGATGCGCCGGTAAACCTCCACCGTCCTCCGCCCGACCGCATCCGGATGGAACCGCCGAAGCGCGTCCTCTCGCGCCGCGCCCCCCATCGTGCTCCTGAGGCCGTCATCGGTCAGCAGACGCCCCATCCGTTCCGCCAGGGAATCGGTATCCTCGGGGTCCACGAGGTAGCCCGTCCGCCCCTCGTCGATCATGAACGGCATCCCACAGACGTTCGACGAGACGATCGGAAGCCCCGCCGCCATCGCCTCCGAGATTGCCATCGGCGCGTTCTCCTGAAGAGCCGGCAGCGCGAAGAGACACGCCTCGCTCAACTCCCTGCGGACATCGTCCGGACTGATGCGCCCCAGCAACCGCACCCGGCCGGAAAGCCCAAGCTCGTCGATCGCCTCACGAACCCGCCGGGCATACGCATGATCCTTCTGCTCGCCCGCCAGGTGCAGCGAGACGTCCACGCCGCCCTCGACGAGCCGGGGCAACGCCCGAATCAGACCCAGCGTGTTCTTCCTCGGCGAGATCCATCCCGCGCAGAACACCCGCCCCGGCACCTCATTCCGCGCCGTCTCGAAGAAGACCGGGTTGATCGGGTTGTCGATGTCGAAGATCCGGGCCGTTGTCAGCGGCTCGATATGCTGGCGGACGTACGGAGTGATCGAGATGATGTAGCGTTGTCGGGCCAGTCCTCTCGCCTCGATGTGCCACCACAGCAGCGATCGCAGCCTCGCCATCCTCCGCTTCTCGGCCGGAATATTGGCGTGATCGAACCCGTGAACGGTGAAAACGTCGGGCATCGGCAGCTCCCCGAGACCAAGGGCATACGTCTCGTGAAGATGAACGATGTCAGGGGCCAGGTCGATGAGATACCGCTTGAGCCGCCTCCGCCCAGGGCCCCACAGGATGTCCAGCATCTGCGGCCAGCGCGACCCGGGCAGGCGGTGGATGGTCGTCGGCCCGTGGGAGCAGACCTCGAGTTCACGCAGCCCCGCCTCGAGCGTCACCACGTGCAGGTCCATGTCGCCAATCGCCTCGAGCGCCCGAACCAGCGCCAGCGCGACCGTCTCGACGCCCCCTCGGGGAGCGTCTCGATCCTTGGGGAAGCGACTGAAGACTGCGACTCTCAAGACCCTACCTCACGGCGAACCGTCCGGCCGCTCACGATCGGCTGGCCAGCTCCTGGAACATCCGCTCGAACTGCGGCATGCACGCCTGCATCGTGTGATTCTCCAGGTAGTAGCGTCGGGCGTTTGACGAGGCCGCCGACCACGCATCGGCCGAGCCAATCGATTCCCGCAACATGCCGATCAACTCATCCACGTCCCTCGCCACCCACCCAAGCCCCCGCTCCGCGACCAGGTGGTCCGGGTCAAACGTCGTGACGGACGGGATCCCATGGCTCCACGCCTCGAGAAACGTGTTGGGGAACCCTTCGTACGCCGACGTGCAGCACAGCACCGAGGCGCGGCGGTAGAAGGCGGACATCTCGGATCGTGGTACCCGCCCGTGGATCGTCACGTTGCTCAGACGATCCGCGCGGCACATGATCCCCTGATCGTATTCGGTGCCCGTATTCGACGCGCCGACCACGTCGAACGACAATTCAGGACATCGCTCCGCAAGGTCCAGAAGCAACTCGGGCCTCTTCTGCTCGCTGACGCGACCGACCCACAACACCCGCGCCGTCTCCGGTGTCGGAGCCGCGGGCGCCACGTATGCCGACTCGTCGATGCCTTCGCTCGGCATCGGGATGATCGCCGATTCCAGCCCGAATCCCTCCCGAAGCATGTCGTGCTGGCTCCGCGTTTGGGTGACGATCCGGTCCACCCGATGCAGACCGTGTCGATAGAGAATGCGCTCGCGAAGCGGCTTGAGCACCGGAAGGCTGGGATCGCAGTCGGGGTCGTTGGCGACCGAATACACGCTCCGACGCCCGTGACGACGGCACCACATCACGATCTGCCCAAGGCCCATGTCCCCGCAGTTGTAATAGTAGATATCCGCCTCGGCGCGACGCATCGCCCGGTTCAAGCTCGTCCACCGCGGATGCACGAACCTCGGCCCGCGAATGCCGGCGTCCCGACGACACAGCTTGTGCACCACCACCCCGTCGATGCACGCCGCCTCCGGCTGCCCCTCATCCCACGTGATCATGCTCACCCGGTAGCCGTCCCGCGCCAACCACCGCGCCATCGACGCCTGCTGATGCTCGATACCGCCCACGTGCCCGAGATCCACACCCGCAAGCTCGCCGTACGCGAAGTGGGCCACGAAGCAGATGCTCGGTTTCTCGCAAGAATCGAGATGTGAGGACTCGGCCATTCGCTCTTCTTGTAATGCGTTAGGGCCTCAGGGGCCCAGAGGCGTCGCCGGACCTGCCACCCATGCCCAGCATTCCGAGGATTCGGGCGCGCAAGGCCATCGGCACCACCCAGATCCAGTACACGCCGGCAAGGACGACTCCGCCCGACAACACGCCGATACCCAGGGACGCCAGCGGCGCCTCCGGACGCAGGTGCCGCGCCAGGAGCAAGCATCCTGCAAACGGCACTATAGCCAGCATTGGGCCCACGGCAACCGATTTTACGTATCGACCGAGCGGCATGCCGAGCAGCCAGCACCCGTACATCGGAAGCAAGACCCCCCCCACCAACGAGACCGGAACCGCAACCGCCGCCGCCGCGCCCACCATCCCCCACCCGAGCGGCCCCAGGGCGAGGAACCCGAGACCAATCCCGACGACCGCGCCGCCAAGCTCCATGAGCGAGGCTAGGCCGTGTCGTCCCATGCCCATCAGCACCGAGAATACCCCCTGCTGCGGCAGCGACAGAGCGTGTCCCAGGGCCAAGACGCCCAGCACCAGAGGAGCGCGGTAGTCCGCCCCCATCCAGAGGTCCAGAAGCGGCCCCCCCATGATCACCAGCAGCGCCGTAATCGGAAGCGAGATGTAGAACCCATACCGGCTCGTGTCGATGAGCAGTTCCCGCAACGCCTTCTCATCGCTTCGAGCGTGCAGCCAACTGCTCGTCGGGATGAAGACCTGTGAGTACTGCTTCAGGAATCGCATGCCCTGCAACACCAGAGACCGCTGCCGAGAGTACACCGCCAACGTCGCCGGGCCCAGGAAGTAGGCCACCAGAATGCTGTTCAACTGATACAGCCCGCTCCGGGCCATGGACTGCAGCACCGTCTTCCCGCCAAACCCGACCAGCTCTCGGACCACCTCCCGCCGGGCCAGGCGCGGCGAGATCCTCAGCGATCGGCAGACCCGCCTGGCCACCACGTACCGAGCCACGTCGGTGACCACTTCCATGCCCAGAACCAGGCCCGCGAGCGCCGCCACCCCCAGACCCTTGACCAGCAGGATGATACTGCCGACGAAGACCAACGCGTCTCCCCCGCCACGAATCACGTTGAGCAGGTCGAATCGCTCGAAGCCCGTGATCACGCCGTTGAAAACGCCGAAGAGCAGTCGAAGCGTCGCGCTCGCCGCCAGCAGCGTCACCACCCACTGCGCCGTGACCACTTGGGCGCCACTCACGTCAGGTAGCAGCCATGGCACGAGAAGCACGAATGCGACCGTCGCCACAATGCCCAGAAGGAAGCTCAGCGATAGAAGGACCAGGCTCGAATTGACTGTCGCGTTCAGGGCGCCCCAGTCGCTGACCGCACGGTACCTCGCCACGTAGCGGTTGACAGCCGAGACCACGCCGATGGACAGCAGGTCGATATACACCAGCAGCGACCAGCCGAAATCCCACAATCCCAAAGCGACCGGGCCCCGGTACGTGTCGATCAGGCGCGGCACGACGAAGCCCCAGACCAGAACCACCACGTACCCGATCCAGTTCGCCAGAACGCTCCGCGTCACGGAGCGCTTCGGATCTGGGGGCGCCTTCGCCGGGGCCGGGTCCTGCGAGACAGGTCTGCTTTCCGGCGCGATATCATTCATAGCCGTACTGTCGATTGACCTCGCCCGCGATCCTCTCGAACGTCGCGAGATCTTCGGGCGTCAGGGCCGTCTTCCATCGGTCGTCACGGACGATCTCGCTGCTCGATCGAAGTCGCATCGGGTTGCCGAGGATGTGATGCTCGACCGAAAGGAAATCGCGCGTCGCCAGATCCGGATCGATGCCCACGAATCGGAAGACCCGATCCAGAACCGCATCGGGGCTTGCGCACAATTCGTCGTAGTCCAACCTCAGCAGCATGTCGGCACGCAGCCGGTCGTTCATGCGCTCACATTCCGCCTGTGTCAGGCGCCACTCTGAAGCCGCATCCCTCATCCCAACGCCGTAGTGTCCCATGTACGAGTTGGCCGTGCCCCGCCCGTCGCGCACCAGGTGGATTACCTTGATCTCCCAGTACCCCGCATCGAGCAGGTACTTCAGGCGAACCGGATCCTTCGAGCCGTCCAGGAAGATCCGAGCGCCCTGCAACTCCTTGATGACGTCGACAAGCAGCCGATTCCGCTCCAACGCGGACCGAAACACGCCCCAACACGCCGGCAAGGCCCTCAACGCGGCGCCACGAACCGTCTCCAGCGCCGCACCCCGCACCCGGGCCCGGAGAATCTTATCCGCCACGGGACGCGACGGACACCGAAAATGCGTCCCGAAGTCCGCCACGTCGAACGCGATACCCCGGGATTCAAGGCATTCCGCGACGCGATGCCAGAACGGACAATCCCGGATCTTCTCACCGCAGGAGCAGTTGTACGTCTCAACGTTCCCCCTCGACGTTGCCTTCAGCTCGCCGATCGTGGCGATCTGCGGATGCGTCCCAAGCAGGAACGTCAGCAACGTCGACCCCGAGTAGCTGGGGGACATGATGTACACGAAGTCAGACAAGAGTCGCTCCCGCCGTAAGACTCGGCCCAGCGCCTTCGGCCGGGCTCGGTTGCCAATATCCTAGTGGATGGCCCTGAGCCGCGATCTGTTGCCTCCACATGATCGAGATCCGCAGCAGCATCCCGCAAACGCACCACATTTCCATCATACTGACCGTCGGAAACAGGCTTTGAGACGACAAGCCCGTGATCAGCAGCGCCCCCACGATGGCCAGTGCCATGCCGCTGACCGCCGAGATCACCGACTCGTTCTTGATTCGGCACATGTCCACGGTCAGCTTGAAGAGCGAGTAATACAGCGCCCCGACGATCAAGAGCCCGATCACCCCCGCGTCCAGCAGAGTCTCCAGATACGCGTTGTGAGGGTGCCCGGGGACCCGACCGTCCGTCTCCAGGATCTTCTGATACGTCCCGGTCCGCAGGATCCCGCGCCGACCCCAGCCGAAAAGCGGCGACTTCGCGATCTGGTCGATCACCGGCGGCCACAGGCTCGTCGTCCGACCCGAGGTGATCTCCGCCCAGTTGTCCGCGTTCTGGTCGACCGCGTCACCCTCGTCGAAACCCATCCCCAGCCGTGCCGGAATGGACGGCATCGCAATGCACACGATCACGGCCCCGATCGGCAGAATCGCTAGCAGCGGTCGCCAGCGGAAAAGCCCGAATAACAGACCGACCCCGGCGCAGCTTACGTAACCGGCCCGAGAATGGCACAAGGCCATCGCCACGAAGATGACACCCGCCGCCCCAAGCCCGAGGATCCGAACGATCCACCGACGCCACAGGCTCAACCACGCGATCGTCGCCCAGAATGTCCCCACGAACAACATCGCGATGTCGTTCGGGTCCAACCCCGTGTCCCGGTTGATCCGATGCCGGTGTTGCATGAACCCGCTCTCGTCGAACAGCAGCGATAGCGGCATCGCCCGAAGGACCAGGAAGGCATACCCGAGCCCCGCCAGAACGATGCTCGTCATCCCCCACACGAACCGCTCTCGCGTCCGGCAGCCGTCGAACATCATGATGCCCGGCAGCATGTACTTGAACGGGTTGAAGATCTCGTCGGACGTGAACTCGCCGAACGTTCGCGCCCACTCCGGGGAGAGCGACCCGAGGTCGATCGCCGCGCGGAGATACGACACGATCACGAGCGCCAAGTAGACCCCAAAGAGCCAGTTCATCCGACGCGGCAGGTCCCACTGCCTGCCCTCATGCCGACGCTGGACCACCCAAGGAATAAGAATCGAGATCAGAAGAACGTTCCACGGATTGAACCCTTGGATCCCCAGAATGTTCCGGGGCATGTCGCCGTGCTCGAGGAACACCGTCAGCAGCACCAGGCCGCACAAGGACTTGAACCAGTCGCGCCAGGCGTAGACCGCCAGGAACAACACCGCGAGCGTCAGGATGGCGATCCGGATGGACATCGTCGTTCGCTTATCAGAACAGAAGCGCGCGGGCTGCTGACCGCCGCCGTCTTATGGCCACCGGT
>JAFGLZ010000022.1 GCA_016927755.1 Phycisphaerae bacterium | reverse complement strand
TGAACCGCTCACTCGCTACAATAGCTTACCCCTGCCGCCAACCCGCGGAAATGTGGGTAACGACAAGGACTGAAGTCCTGGGCTATTGTCACACGGTCCCTACGGGACCGAAGGCGTTCGAGGTTTCCCACCTCTGAAGAGGTGGGAAACCCACGGGCCGCGACCCACGGGCGGCGACCCACGGACGGCGACCCACGGGCGGCGACCCACGGACGGCGACCCACGGGCGGCGACCCACGGGCCGCGACCCACGGGCCGCGACCCACGGGCGGCGACCCACGGACGGCTGTAGAGCACGGCTTGATGCACTGACTTTCAGGAAGCCCCATGAGCGACGCGGCCCAAGAAGCCAAGCCTACCCCAAGCCCCTCGTGGATCGACCGCGTCATCCGGTTCTGTCTGACCAACAAGGTCATCGTCGGCTTGATGCTCATCGCATTCGTGGCGTGGGGGCTGTACGCCGCGCCGTTCGATTGGAACCTGTGGGGGATGCCGCGCGATCCCGTTCCGGTCGACGCAATCCCCGACATCGGCGAGCACCAACAGATCGTCTTCACCGAGTGGCCGGGGCGCTCGCCGCAGGACGTCGAGGACCAGATCACGTATCCGCTGACGGTCTCGCTGCTGGGCATCCCGGGCGTTCGCACGGTTCGCAGCTTCTCGATGTTCGGCTTCTCGACGGTCTATCTGATCTTCGAGGAGGGCGTGGAGTTCTACTGGTCGCGGTCGCGGGTTCTCGAGAAGCTGAACAGCCTGCCGTCGGGGATGCTTCCGGCGGACGTGCAGCCGACGTTGGGGCCCGACGCGACGGCGCTGGGGCAGGTCTTCTGGTACACGCTCGAGGGGCGCGACCCCAACGGCAAGCCGACCGGCGGGTGGGACCTTCAGGAGCTTCGAACGATCCAGGACTGGTACGTCCGCTACGGGCTGCTGGCGGCGGAGGGGGTCAGCGAGGTCGCCTCCGTCGGCGGGTTCGTGCAGGAGTACCAGGTCGACGTCGACCCGGACGCGATGCGAGCGGCCGGCGTGACGCTCACCGAGGTGATCGGCGCGGTCAAAATGTCGAACCTGGACGTCGGCGCGCGGACGATCGAGGTGAACAAGGTCGAGTACGTCATTCGCGGGCTCGGTTTCGTCAAGACGCTGGCGGACCTCGAGAACGCGGTGATCAAGGTCAAGGACAACGTCCCGATCTACGTCAAGAACGTCGCGCACGTGACGCTCGGCCCGGCGCTGCGGCGGGGCGCGCTGGACAAGGAGGGCACCGAGGCGGTGGGCGGGGTCGTGGTCGTCCGCTACGGCGAGAACCCCCTGGCCGCGATCAAGAACGTCAAGAAGAAGATCGAGGACATCTCTCCGGGGCTGCCGAGCAAGGTCCTGCCCGACGGGACGGTCAGCAAGGTAACGATCGTGCCGTTCTACGACCGGACGGGACTGATCCACGAGACGCTCGGTACGCTCGAGACGGCGATCACGCAGCAGATCCTGGTGACGATCATCGTGGTCCTGATCATGGTGGTGCACCTGCGGAGCTCGGTGCTGATCTCGGGGCTGCTGCCTCTGGCGGTGCTGATGACGTGCATCGCGATGAAGGTGTTCGGGGTGGACGCCAACATCGTGGCGCTGTCGGGTATCGCCATCGCGATCGGCACGATGGTCGACATGGGCATCGTGATCTGTGAGAACATCCTTCGGCACCTGGAGCAGGCCGACGAGTCGGAGCCCCGGCTGGAGGTCGTCTATCGGGCGTCGAGCGAGGTGGGCGGGGCGGTGCTGACGGCGGTGGCGACGACGGTGGTCGGCTTTCTGCCGGTCTTCGCGATGACGGGTCCGGAGGGCAAGCTGTTCCGGCCGCTGGCGTTCACGAAGACGTTCGCGTTGGTCGCGTCGGTGATCATCGCGCTGACGATCATCCCGCCGGCGGCGCATTGGCTGTTCACCGGAAGGATTCGCGGGCGGGTGCTTCGGATCAGCGCTTACGGCCTCCTGCTTGTCGCGGGCATCGCGGCGGGGGTTTGGCTCACGTGGTGGATCGGGCTGCTCATCGTGCTCATCGCGGTCTACCGACTGGCCGATCGATGGGTGCCGGAGGTCGTCAAGCGAGCGATGGTCTGGGGCAGCACGGCGATCGCCGTCGTCGTCGTGGCGGTCCTGCTGAGCCAGGACTGGCTGCCACTGGGGCCGGAAAAGGGGCAGGTCCGCAATCTCGTCTTCGTCGCCCTGCTGATCGGGGGGGTGCTGCTGGGGTTCGTTCTCTTCCAGCGGTGGTACAGGCACATCCTGGGCTGGTGCCTGAATCACAAGGTGGCGTTTCTCTCGATCCCGTCGGCGTTCGTCTTGCTCGGCCTGCTGATCTGGCTGGGCTTCGAGACGTTCTTCGGCTGGCTGCCCTATTCGGTCAAACAGCTCCGCCCGGTCACGGCGATCGCCCACGAGCTGCCCGGGCTGGGCAAGGAGTTCATGCCGCCGCTGGACGAGGGCTCGTATCTGCTGATGCCGACGACGATGGTCCACGCGTCGATTGGCGAGGTGATGGACATCCTGCGGAAGCAGGACATGGCCATTCGGCAGATCCCCGAGGTCGAGAGCGTCGTGGGCAAGCTGGGTCGGGTCGAGAGCGCGCTGGACCCCGCGCCGATCTCGATGATCGAGACGATCATCAACTACAAGTCGCAGTACGTCTGCGAGGCGAGCGGTCGTCGGCTGACGTTCCGCCACGACCCGGCGGGGACGGATCTCGTCCGCGACGAGAACGGGACCCCCCTGCTCGCGCCGGACGGCGAGCCTTACACGACTAGCGGCAAGTTCGCCCGAGACGAGGCGAATCGGCTGATTCCCGATCCCGACGGCGCGCCGTTTCGTCTATGGCGACCGGCGCTCGAGCCCGAGTTGAATCCTGGCCGGGAGGCGTGGGCGGGCATCCAGGAGCCCGACGACATCTGGAACGAGATCATCGACGCGGCGGACGTGCCCGGCACGACGTCGGCACCGCGTCTGCAGCCGATCGCGGCCCGGATCGTGATGCTCCAGAGCGGCATGCGTGCGCCGATGGGCGTGAAGGTCAAGGGGCCGGATCTCGAGACGATCGAGAAGGTCGGCATCGAGATCGAGCGGTACCTCCGAGAGATCCCGTCGGTCGAGGCGGCGGCCGTCAACGCGGACCGTATCGTGGGTAAGCCGTACCTGGAGATCCACATCGACCGCAAGGCGATCGCCCGATACGGCATCATGCTGCAGAGGGTTCAGGAGGTCATCGAGGTGGCCATCGGGGGGCGGCGGATCGGCATGACGGTCGAGGGGCGCCAGCGGTATCCGATCCGCGTGCGCTACCTGCGCGAGCTTCGGGACAGCATCGAGGCGCTGGGCAAGATCCTCGTGGCGGGGGCGGACGGGACACAGATCCCGCTATCGCAGCTCGCGACGATCACGTACGTTCGCGGCCCGCAGGCGATCAAGAGCGAGGATACGTTCATGGTCGGCTACGTCACGTTCGACATGAGGCCCGGTTACGCCGAGGTCGACGTCGTCGAGCAGGCGCAGGCGTACCTCCGACAGAAGATCGCTTCGGGCGAGCTCAAGCTGCCGGCGGGTGTGAGCTACGAGTTCTCGGGCAACTACGAGAACCAGATCCATGCCCAGAAGAAGCTGATGATCGTCCTGCCGCTGAGCCTGTTCATCATCTTCCTGCTGCTGTACCTGCAGTTCAAATCGGTGCCGACGTCGATGCTGGTCTTCTCGGGCATCATCGTTGCGTGGGCGGGCGGGTTCGTGATGATCTGGCTGTACGCCCAGCCGTGGTTCCTGGACTTTGGCCTGTTCGGCGTGAACATGCGGAGCCTCTTCTCGGTCCACACGATCAACCTGAGCGTAGCGATCTGGGTGGGGTTCCTGGCGCTGTTCGGCATCGCCTCGGACGACGGGGTCGTGATGGCCACGTACCTCAAGAGCGTCTTCGCCGCGCGGCGGACGCTGACGGTACACGAGATCCGCGGCGCGACGATAGAGGCGGGGCTGCGGCGGGTGCGTCCGTGCCTGATGACGACGGCCACGACGGTGCTCGCGCTGATTCCCGTTCTGACGTCGACCGGGCGAGGCTCGGACATCATGGTGCCGATGGCGATCCCCTGCTTCGGTGGGATGGTGCTGGAGGTGATCACGATGCTCGTGGTTCCGACGCTGTACTGCGCGGGGCAGGAGCTGCGGCGGGCGGTGACGAAGTAGCGCCGCGTCGCGAATCATCCGATGGATTGAGGAAACGCCGGAGGGAGGGCGAGGCTCCTGCCGAGCCGGATCCAATTCATTTGATTGCGGCAATGAAGGAGTTGATCTCGTCCCATGCCTCTGGCGGCGCGACTTGAAGCAGCAGGTGCGGGCCAGCAATGGCACTGACGGTAACGTTGACCCCGCAAGCGGTCAGGTCGCGCGCTGCGTGGTCGCCGATGAGCCTGTCCTGAGTGCCCCGGAGGTACAGGATTGGGATGCCGAGATGACAATGGCAGACACTTACCCTAACATAGGCCTAATCATGAAAACGCCCTGGCAAGCCTTGTTGCCCTAGAATCAACCCCCCCTGAGATTTGACTTCGCCAGATGCGTGTTGTATTATTCTAGTGCAGTTGGGAGGGCCGTCGGTCGGTCCGCTGGATTCTATCCACCTGGCTGCCTTTTCTTTTGCCAATGCATCTCCTTTACCTCGATGACGCCGGGTCGGCCCAGAACCCCCAGGAGGAATACCTGGTTCTAGGGGGCGTGTCGATATTCGAAGCCCAGGCGGACTGGTTTGCGCGGGAACTCGACAAGCTGGCCACGACGATCGAGCCCTCGCACCCACATGATGTCGAGTTTCATGCATCAGAGATCTTCTCCCGTCGAAGGCACCCTTGGAAGGACATGACGCGCGACGAGGCGAAGGGCGTCATCAAAGCCGTCCTTGAGATCCTGAAGCAATCCTATGATACGGCCCGAGCGTTTGCATGCGCGGTACACAAGGCATCGTACCCCGGCGCTGACCCGATGGAGTTGGCCTTTGAGGATCTGTGCAGCCGGTTCGATCTCTATCTGGCCCGCCTTCGAGGGGAGGGAGATCGTCAGCGCGGCATCCTGATTCTCGACGAGAGCTCTCACGAAACGACTCTCCAGAGGATGACCCGAGAGTTCAGGACACTGGGCACGAAATGGCGGGTAGTGCGCAATCTGGCGGAGACGCCACTCTTCGTCAACTCCCGTGCTTCCCGAGTCGTTCAACTTGCGGACCACGTGGCATATGCCGTGTTCCGTCGCTTCAATGCCGGCGACTCGAGTTACTTCGACATCATCTCCTCCAAGTTCGACATGTCAGACGGCGTGGTGCACGGATTATCACACAAGCAGACGAACAACCCTCAGTGCATGTGCATTGCCTGCATGAGCCGCCGCGTGGCACAAGCCAGAGCCGCCCAGAGCAGCTAGCCAGTCGTTCGTACCAGAGCACGGCCGTCGCCAAGCCTGCACGTTCTGTCCTACACGCCTCAGCGACCTCCCCGATCAGGGCGATTCCCAGCCCTTGAGCAGTCTCCCGTCCGGTGTCACAAGCCGAATCCAGTCGATCTCGGCGTTGCCGGGGCCCATGCTCGGGTCGATGCGGAGGCCGATGAGGTCGGCCTCGGCGGTGAAGTCGACGGCGAGCTCGTGCCACTGACCGTCGCGGGTGACGTTGAAGCCGACGAAGCGGTCGGGGGTGAAGTTTCGGTTCTTCTCGGTGGCCCAGTAGAGGCGGGCGTCTCGGCCCTTGTTGGAGCGCATCCGCAGCTTCACGGTGAGCGGGCCGGCGACCTTGGGCGTCTCACGGGTCTGGATGACCGCTCTCTTGGGGCTCTCGACCTTCAGGACGCCGTCCGCTTCGGCGACGGTGGTGTCCTTGCCCGGGGCCCAGGCGCGATAGGCCGGGTTGCGCTTGGGGATCAGGGCGTCGGTGTCAGCCAAGAACTTGTCGATCAGGGCGTCCAGCTCCTTGACCTTGTCGGGCATCTTGGCGGCGAGGTTCGTCGTCTCGCCGAGGTCGTCCTTGAGGTTGAAGAGCATGTACTTGTCCGGGAAGGCCGAGCTGGTCACGTAGACGCGGATCAGCTTCCAATTGCCCTTTCGAACGTAGGTAGCGGCCGGCGATCGACCGCCGAAGCCGTGCGGGAAGTGGCAGAAGATCGCCTCGCGCTTCAGCTTGCCCGTCTGCCTGAGCAGCGGCACGATGCTCTCGCCGTCGAGGATCTGTCCGGGCTTGGGCGCCAGCCCGAGGATCTCGAGGATCGTCGGGTAGAAGTCGACGCTGCTGACGATCTCGGGGCACTTGCTTGCGGGTTTGACCACGCCGGGCCAGCAGACGAGCATCGGCTCGCGCGAGCCGCCCTCGAAGATGGTGGCCTTGCCGCCTCGCAGCGGGGCGTTGTTGGTCGGCGGGCGATCGCCGGCGAAGCGCCGCCAGCTCTCGATCATTTGCCCACGGCGCGAGCCCTTCGGGGCGCGCTTGCCCTTGGCGTCGTCCGGCGTGTTGCTGTGGACGTTCCCCCCATTGTCGGAGAAGAGGATGATGAGGGTGTTGTCGGCGATCTTCAGCTCGTCGAGCTTGTCGAGCACCCGGCCCAGGCTCTCGTCGACGCTCTTGATCATCGAGGCCATGATCGGGTTGCCCTGCTTGCCTCGCGGGTCCTTCTTGTCCATGAAGCGCTTGGTGATCTCTTCCTTGTGGCCCCAGGGTCCGTGGACGGCGTAGTGCCAGAGGTGCAGCAGGAATGGGCCGTTTCGGTTCGACTCGATGAACTTCAGCGCCTCGTCGGTAACGCGATCGGTGATGTACTCGCCCTTCGGCCCGTCGGTGACGGAGCCGGCCTTGAAGCCGTACGGGGAGAAGTAGCTCGGCGGGCCGGGGTCGGGCGCGCCCTGGAAGCAGACGTCGAAGCCCTGCGTGATAGGCCAGTGTTCGGGGCGCAGGCCCAGGTGCCACTTGCCGATGTGGGCGGTCTTGTAGCCCGCGTCGCGGAGGGCCTCGGCGATCGTGTACTCGGATGGGGGCAGGAAGCGCCGGCTGAGCGGCAGGATCCATTCCTGGTGCGGTGGGGCGCTGTCGGCGAGCAGCGGCTTGTCCCCGAGCGGGGGCAGGTGGCAGCTCGGCGTCGTGATCCGCAGGCGGGCGGGGTACTTGCCGGTCAGGATGCTGGCGCGCGTGGGCGAGCAGAGGGGGTTGGCGGCGTAGGCGTCGGTGAACATCATGCCTCGCGCGGCGAGGCGCTCCATGTTGGGCGTCTCGTAGTAGCGGCTGCCGTAGACGGTGCTGTCCATCCAGCCCATGTCGTCGACGAGGAAGAAGATGATGTTCGGGCGCTTGGTCGGAGGGGCGGCGACGGCGTGGGCGGCAAGCACTGTGAGGAGGAGGGCTGCGATTGCGGTTGTCCGGCGAAGGAGTCGACGTCGATCGCAGTCACGGTTCGAGGATCTTCTATCTGTCGTCACGATGCGCTCCTCTCGGTAGGGTCTGCCGGACGGCGGCCATTAGGATCCGAACTCCCACGCCTTCAGCACCGTCCCGTCCTGGCGGTGCAGCCTTATCCAGTCGATCGCGATCAGGCCCGGGGCGGTGCCGGGGTCGATGCGAATGGCCTTGATCGCGTCTTTGGCGGTGAAGGCGATCTCGCACTCGTGCCACTGCCCGTCGTGCTTCATGTCGAAGTCCAGCCGCTGGTGAGGCCCGAACCGCGGGGCCTTTGCGGTGGTCCAGAAGAACTGACTGACGCCCTTGCCGGAGGATTTCGCCCGCAGCTTGATGACGAGGCGTCCGCTGACAGCGGGCACCTGGTCGGTCGTGATGAACGGGTCGCCGCCGATGCTCTTGATCTGTAGTGCGCCGTCCTGGGCTGAGATCACGCACTGGCCCGACGGTCGCCAGCCGTCGACGACGGCCTTGGCGTCCGGATCGTACGCCGGGTTGGGCTTCGGATAGGCCGCGTTCGTATCTTTCAGGAAGCCGTCGATCAGCGCGTCCAGCTCCTTGACCTTGTCGGGCATCGTGCCGGCCAGGTTGTTCGTCTCGCCGACGTCGGCCTCGAGGTCGTACAGCTCGTATGGGTTGGGGAACGCCTCGTTGGTCTCGTAGAAGCGGATGAGCTTCCACTTGCCCTTTCGCACGGAGGTGGACGGCGCGTTGAGCCACCCGGTCACGGGCTTGATGCGGTGCGGCATGTGGCAGAAGACGGCCTGGCGATCAAGCTTGGCCTTACCCTTCAGTAGCGGCACGATATTCCGCCCGTCAATGATCTGACCGGCGCGGGGCTTGAGGCCGACCATGTCCAGGATCGTCGGGTAGAAGTCGACGCTGCTGACGACCTCGGCGCATCGCGACCCCTTCGCGACGACGCCAGGCCAGTAGACCATCATGGGCACGCGGACGCCGCCCTCGTAGATCGAGCCCTTGCCCAGGCGGAGCGGATCGTTGTTCGTCGGCAGCCACTCCTCGGGCCCGACGCGGTCGTACTCGTTTCCGCCGTTGTCGGAGAAGAAGATGATGATCGTGTTGTCGGCGATCTTCAGCTCGTCGAGCTTGTCGAGCAGGCGTCCGAGGCTCTCGTCCATGCTCTTGATCATCGCGGCCATGATGGGGTTGTTCTGCTTGCCGCGCGGGTCCTTTCTGTCCTTGTAGCGAGCGGTGAGCGCGTCCTTGGCCTGGTACGGGGCATGGACGGCATAGTGCCAGAAGCAGAGGAAGAAGGGGCGGCCCTTGCCGGCGTCGAGGAAGCTCAGGGCCTCGTCGGTGAGTCGGTCGGTGATGTACTCGCCCTTGGGGCCATCCGGCAGCGTGCTGATCTTGTACGGCGCATGATAGCTCGGCGGCCCGGGCCATCGCCCGCCGCCGACGTTGACGTCGAAGCCCTGGGCGAGCGGCCAGAACTTCTCGTCGTGTCCCAGGTGCCACTTGCCGATGAAGCCGGTGCGATAGCCGGCGTCGTGGAGGGCCTCGGCGATGGTGACCTCCTCGAGCGGCAGGAAGCGCCGGCTGTTCGGCAGGAGCATCTTTTCGTGCGCGGGGGCCTTTTCGGGCATGATCGGCAGGTCCGGCCGGGCGGGCAGGTGCCCGCCGGGGACCGTGATCCCGAGCCGCGCGGGGTACTTGCCCGTCATGATGCTGGCGCGAGTCGGCGAGCAGAGGGGGTTGGCCGCGTAGGCGTCGGTGAACATCATGCCTCGTGCTGCGAGGCGCTCGACGTTGGGCGTTTCGTAGTATCGGCTGCCGTAGACGGTGCTGTCCATCCAACCCAGGTCGTCGACGAGGAAGAAGATGACGTTCGGGCGTTTAGCCTGCGACGGAGCCGCGGCGGCGAGGGTGACGGTCGTCGAGAAGAGAACGACGGCGATGACGGGCATTCGGTAGAGGTAATGACGTTGGCGAAATCCGCGTCCGGCAGGCCGGCCGATTGTCCTCACGATGCGTTCCTCTCTGTTCTGAATGCTTGGTCCGCCCGACGGACCGTAGAGCTTCCTCCCGCGTCCGCCGCGGCCTCCCGTGCGCATCGGGCGGAAGAAGACGACAAGTTCCTCTTCCGGCAGGAACGGAGACGGACGCCCCGTATTGCCGGGCAAATCGTCGTCGGGAGAACGGTTTCGACTCCGACGAGCGGATTACTTCGTCTTGGCCGGCTTCTCGACGACGTCGACGAGGCCCACGTCGACGTACTGCCCGCCGCGCGTCTGCCGGCAGTGGACGGCGATGACGTTGGCCCCTGCGCGGAGCGACTTCTTCGCCTCCTGGCTCAGATCGACCTCTATGTAGGCGGACTCGAAGCCCTTGAGTGAGGCGATGCGCGTGCCGTTTACGTACACCTCCGCGTCCTCGTCGTGATGGATGCGCAGGACGGGGCTCGTCGGCGCGGCGCCCTTCAGCTCGAACGTGCGCCGCAGCCAGATGTCCTTCGCGTCCCACTGGGTCCGAACGACGGCGCCGGGCGTTCCCTTGGTGCCGAAGCCCCCCTGCCCCGTCGACCATGACGCGTCGTCGAAGCCGGGTTTCATCCAGCCTTCCGGCGGCTTGGTCGTCGTGTAGCGCCAGGTCTGAGCGCTTTCCTCGCTCGTCGGAACGATTGTGTTTCGGATCACGAGCGGCGGCGGCAGGTAGAGCTTGGCGTGCATGCGGGCGAGCTTGTCGGCGTCGAACTTGATGATGGCCCGGTCGTAGGTCATCAGGCCGTTGACCTCACCCTCGACGTCGGTCGTCTGGGTGTAGACGGCCGCGGAGAGCCCCATGCCGATGAGCGGGCGAAGGTTCTTGATGAGCACGTCGTAGGCGACCTGCAGTTCCTGGCGCGTCTTGAACGTGCGGTAGCCCCAGTTCCGCTTGTTCCACCAGAGGTGGCCCTCGATCGGCAGGCCCAAGCCACCGAACTCACCCAGGACGATGGCCCGTTTGGGCTCGGGCTTGGGCATGCCGGGGCCGGGATACTTGTGCATGTCGTTCATGTCGCCGGTGCCGCGATCGGACCAGCCGCTCGGGCCGTCCACGAGCCGCGTCGGATCGAGCTGCTTGACCCAGGCGAGGATCGCGTCGGTCTCGAACTGGCCCCAGCCCTCGTTGAAGGGCACCCACGCCACGATGCACGGGTGGTTGTGGTAGGTCTCGATGACGGCCTGGAACTCGCGGCGGAAGTTGGCGGCCGACTCGGGCGTCCGCTCAATGTCCGGCTGATCGGGGCGGATGTACTTGTCGCCGCTGGGCATGTCCTGCCAGACCATGAGCCCCAGCTTGTCGCAGTGGTAGTACCAGCGACGCGGTTCGACCTTGACGTGCTTGCGGGCCATGTTGAAGCCGAGCTTTCGCGTGATCTCGACGTCGTATCGCAGCGCCTCGTCGGTCGGGGCGGTGTACAGCCCGTCGGGCCACCAGCCCTGATCGAGCGGGCCGCACTGGAAGAGCGGCTTGTTGTTGAGCATGAGCCGGTTGAAGCCGTGCTCGTCCTTGGCGACGGCGATCTTCCGCATGCCGAAGTAGCTCGTGACCTGATCGATCGCCTTGCCGTCGCGCTGCAGCTCGACGGCCAGGTCATAGAGGAAGGGCGAGTCGGGCGACCAGAGCTTGGCGCCCGCGATCTTCAGCTCGATCGGCTGGCCGACCTTGCCGACGGCGGTGGCCACGACGTTGGCTCCGTCCTTGGCGACGGCCTTGATACCGGCGTCGGGCGCGGTGCCTCGGCCCTTGACGGTCAGGCGCAGGATGCCGGCGTCGACGTCGGGGACCATCTCGAGCCGGTCGATGGATGCGACGGGCACGGGCTCGAGCCAGACCGTCCGCCAGATGCCGGTGACGGCCGTATACCAGATCCCTTTGGGCTCGGAGACCTGCTTACCTCGCGGCTGGAAGCCGCGATCCGTCGGGTCCCAGACGCTCAGGACGAGCTCCTGCGTGGCGTCCTTGGTCAGTGATTCGGTGATGTCGAACGTGAACGGGTCGTACCCGCCCTTGTGCGAGCCGATCTCCTTGCCGTTGACCCAGACGGTGGTGTCCCAGTCGACGGCCTCGAAGTGCAGCAGGAGCCGCCCGGCTCGCCACTCGGAGGGGACGTCGAAGGTCCGCCGGTACCAGAGCCGGTTCTTCTCGCCCACGGCCTTCTTGACGCCGGAGAGGGCCGACTCGATCGGGAACGGCACGAGGATCTTGCCTCTGATGGTCTCGGGGCGCGGCTCGTCCTTCGGGCGGATCGCGTGATCCCACAGGCCGTTGAGGCTCCGCCAGGTCGGGCGGACCATCTGGGGTCGCGGATGCTCGGGGAGGACCTTGTCCGGCGAGACTTGCTCGGACCAGCGTGTCATCAAGCCACCGCTGATGGGCCTCCATGCCGCGTGAACCGAACACGCCAGGAGACTGAATACCATTGCCGTCGTCAGAAGTGTCAGCTTGCAAACGATCATCTTGCTTGGGCTCCCGTAGAACGAACCGACGCTGCCCCGCGTGACCACTCACACACGCGCGAGGGGACGTCATGGTATCCGCTCGATTCAGCGGAGGCCAGCCGGGGCCACTGGCAAGCTTGGCGAAGGCGGCCCATAATGGAGTTGGTGCGGAGGATGCCCCGCATGCGTGAACGGGCGGACGGCCATTTGCGCTCGAGCGGGGATTGTGAACGGAGTTGACTGAATGCCCAAGGACAACCTGACGATTCACACGCTACCACGCCTGGCCGACGGCAGGATGGTGTTGGCCTTTTCCGGGTGGATGGACGGCGGCGACGTTTCCACGGCGACGGTGGACTGGCTCGCCCGCGAACTGCAGGCCCGCCGGGTGGCGGAGATCGATCCCGAGGGGTTCTTCATCTACAACTTCCCCGGGTCGATGGAGGTCTCCGCGCTGTTCCGGCCCCACACGGAGATCGTCGAAGGGATCATCGAGGCGTATCACACGCCGAAGAACGACTTCTACTGCGACGAGGGCAACCGCCTGATCCTGTTCAGCGGAAAGGAGCCGAACCTGCATTGGGCGGACTTCGGCGAGTGCATCTTCTCGGTCGCCGAGCAGGCGGGGGTCTCGACGATCTACTTCGTCGGGAGCTTCGCCGGCATGACGCCTCACACGCGGGAGCCGCGGTTCTCGAGCAGCCTGTCCGAGGAGGGCCTGAAGCCGACGTTGGAGCAGTTCGGGGTGCGCCTGGCGACTTACGAGGGACCGGCCAGCTTCGCCACGCACTTGATCACGGAGGCCCGATCGCGCGGGATCAAGATGGCGACCGTCGTGGCGGAGATCCCCACGTACATCGAAGGCCCCAACCCTCGCTGCATCGAGGCGATGGTCAGGAAGCTGGCCAGCATTCTCAATCTTCAGATCGACATCGACCCGCTGCGGGGCGCCGCGGGCGTCTGGGAACAGAAGGTCAGCGAGGCCATCGAGGACAAGGACGAGCTGACCGATCTCGTCCGCAAGCTCGAGGCCGCCTACGACAGCGAGATCTTCGATACGGAGCTGGGCGATCTGAAGCAGTGGCTGCAGCAGAAGGGGATCCGCGTGGACTGAGGCGGGCTTCTCCGCGCAAGGGCCGGTGCGATCAGGTAGGGTGGCCCGCGGCTTCAGCCGTGGGGGACGCGAATTCCCATGCGAATTCGCGTCCCCGACCTCTGAAGAGGTGGGCCACCCATCCCGGATGCGAATGGTCACGGGCGAGACGCCCGTGCTACAACGCTCGTGCTAAAACGCCCGTGCTGCGATGCTGGTGTCACTTCCCGGCCAATACCTCGATGAGTTTCGGCATGAACTCCGGGAGATCCGGCCAGCCGCGTGACGTGACGAGCTTGCGGTCGACGACGACGGGCTCGTCGACGAAGGTCGCCCCGGCCAGCTCGATGTCGGTCTTGATGCCGTGATAGGCGGCGATTCGCCGCCCCCTCACCGAGCCGGCCGCGTACAGCACCATCGGGCCGTGGCACATCGCGCCCAGCGGCAGGTCCTTGGCCATGAAGTGGGCGACGATCCTGAGGACGTCCTTGTCCTGCCGGATCTCCTCCGGGCCGCGCCCACCGGGGATGAGGACGGCGTCGAAGTCGGTCGGCTTGACGTCGGGATAGGCCACGTCGGCCTTGATGAGATAGCCGAGCTTCTCGGTGTAGTTCGTGTATCGCTCCTCGAAGTCGTGCACGACGAGCTGGACGGTCTTGGCCTTGGCCGCGGCGACGACGGGCTTAACGCCCTCCTCCATCAGGCGGTAGAGCATGTAGTACGTCTCCATCGCCTCGCTGAACTCTCCGATGGCGATGAGGACGCGCTTGCCCGCGAGCGGACCGCCGGCGCGAGCCGCGGCCAATGCCGGGGCCCCGACCGCCGCGGCCGTGCCCGCCAGACCCAAGGACGCCGTCAGCGCCTGGCGTCGCGTCATCTTCGATGCGTCGTTTCCGTTCATTCCTCGACTCCTTCAATTCAGTCAAGCTCGCCGGAGTTTACGCTCACCCGCCGCCGGCTTGGTCGCGGAGCTTGCGCAAGATCTTCATCGCCTGTTCGGGCGTCATCTCGTCGAGATCGAGCTTCCGGAGCTTGGCGACGATCTCGCCGCTGCCGTCGTCGAAGAGGAGGAGCTGGCTCGCGTCGGGGGCCCTGGCGACGGGGCCGTCGACCTGGGCGGCCTGGCGGTTTCGCTCGAAGTTGCGCTCCAGCTCGGCCAGCACGACGCGGCTCCGCTCGACCACGTCGCGGGGGATGCCCGCCAGCTTGGCCACGTGCACGCCGTAGCTCTTGTCCGTCCCGCCGGGGACGATCCGGTGCAGGAAGACCACCTGGTCCTGCCACTCGCGGACGGCGACGTTGAAGTTCCGCACGCCGGGCAGGGCCTCGGCCAGCTCGGTCAACTCGTGGTAGTGCGTGGCGAAGAGGGTGCGGCACGCGAGCTTTCCGGCGACGTGCTCGGTGATGGCCCAGGCCAGGCTGAGTCCGTCGAACGTGCTGGTGCCCCGACCGATCTCGTCGAAGATGACCAGGCTCCGTCGCGAGGCGTTGTTGAGGATGTTGGCCGTCTCGGTCATCTCGACCATGAAGGTCGACTGGCCTCGGGCGATCTCGTCGCTGGCACCGACGCGGGCGAAGATGCGATCGACCAGTCCGAGCCGCATCTGCCTGGCCGGCACGAACGAGCCCGTCTGCGCCAGCAGCGTCAGCAGCGCCACCTGACGGATATAGGTGCTCTTGCCGGCCATGTTCGGCCCGGTGATGATCAGCAGGCGGGCGTCGCGCAGGTCGAACCGGCAGTCGTTCGGCACGAACCGCTCGCCCAACGACTGCTCCAGGACCGGGTGCCGCCCGTCGACGATCTCCAGCACGTCCTCGTCAACGATCTCCGGACGGCAGTAGTCGCGCTCGGCCGCGAGGTGCGCCAGCCCCGCCAGCGCGTCGATCTGTGCGACGGACTCGGCGACGCGCTGGAGCGGCTCGATCCACTCGGCCACGCGCCGGCGGATCTGCTCGAACAGGTCGTACTCCAGCTCCTTGGCCCGATCCTCGGCCGTCAGGACCTCGGTCTCGTACTGCTTCAGCTCGTCGGTGATGTACCGCTCGGCGTTCTTGACCGTCTGCTTGCGGACGTAGTCGGGCGGGATCCGATCACGATGGGGATTGGTGATCTCGATGTAGTAGCCGAAGACGCGGTTGAAGCCGACCTTGAGCTGCGGGATGCCCGTCCGCTCGGCCTCGCGCCGCTGGTAGTCGACGAGCCACTCCTGACCGCCGGTGGCGATGGCCCGGAGGCGATCCAGCTCCTCGTTGTATCCGCCGGCGATGATGCCCCCCTCTCGGACCGTGATCGGGGCGTCGGGGTGCAGACTCGTCGAGAGGAACTCGGCCAGGTCCTCCAGGCCGGAGAGCGAATCGGTCAGCGTCGCCAGGAGCGGCGAGCTCGGCCCGCCCTGCTCGGCGTCGAGCCGGCCGGCGCGCATGGCCTCGGCGAGCCGCGGCAGCTCGCCCAGCGTCTGGCCCAGCCCGACCAGATCTCGCGGCGTCACGCGACCGACGCCCAGCCGCGCGGTGATTCGCTCGACGTCGCCCATCAGCCGCAGGACGTCGCGGACCCTCTGCCGCACCTCGGGGATTTCGTGGAGCTCCGCCACGGACGACTGGCGGGCGACGACGCGCGCCGCCTCTCGCAACGGGTAGCAGACCCATCGACGCAGCATCCGCGCGCCCATCGGGTTGACGGTCCGGTCGACGGCGTGCAGGAGCGAGCCCTCACGGGCGCCCTCGCGAATCGTCCGCTCGATCTCGAGCGACCGCATGGTGGCCTGGTCGATGCCGACGAACTCGTCTTGCGCCCGGCGGCGTACGCTCTTGACGTGCTCGAGCGTGGATCGCTGCGTCTCGCGGAGGTAATCGAGCACCGCCCCGGCCGCACAGAGCGAGGCGTCCATCTCGTCGAACCCGAAGCCCTCCAGATGAGCGGTCCCGAAGTGCCGGCACAAGGCCTGCTCGGCCTGGTACGGCGAGAAGACGTGGGCCTGGCGGTGCGTGATCGAGGCGTCGGAGACCTGGCGATACTGCTCCAGCAACGGTGACTGGCGACCGAACTCCATCTCCGGGGCGAGCACCTCGGCCGGTCGGAGCCTGACCAGCTCGTCCAGGGCGGCCTCGGGCGGGAGGAGCTGCACGAAGAACGTCCCGGTGCTCAGCTCGACGGCGGCGAGCCCGACGGCGTCGCTGCGGGAGGCGGACGAGTCGATGGCCAGGGCGGCCAGGTAGTTCTCCTCGCGCTCGTTGAGCAGGGCCTGGTCGGTCAGCGTTCCTGGGGTGACGATTCGGACGATCGCCCGCTTGACGACGCCCTTGGCCTTCTTGGGGTCCTCGACCTGCTCGGAGATGGCGACCTTGAAGCCGGCGCGGACCATCCGGGCGAGGTAGCCCTCGATGGCGTGATAGGGCACGCCCGCCAGGGGCACGGGGTTGTCGCCGTCCTTGTTGCGTGAGGTGAGCGTCAGCCCGAGGACCCGCGAGGCGGTCTTGGCGTCCTCGTGGAACATCTCGTAGAAGTCGCCCATGCGGAAGAACAGGATGGCATCGGGCACCTCGGCCTTTTGGTCGGCGTACTGCTGCATGGCCGGCGTAAGGCTTTCGGCCTTAACGGCTTTGCTCGGACGATGTTTGCCGGACGACTTGGCCACCCCATGCTCCCGCGCCGGATGCCCGCGATCCGATCGACCGCGGCGCCCGGGGCTCGGACTCGGCCCGCCATGCTCGGGGCCGAGGCGGTATTCTACCGGTTGTGCGACGCGGCTCAAACCGGCGAGCATCAAACGGGTTGAACGGTGGCGCGGGTCGGTTTATCTTGAGGCGTGGCTGGTCTGTCTCAGCTTCGCCGGAGGCGAGAAACGATCGTGTAACGGCTGCATATCGACAAGGACCACGGAGGCGTCATGAGCGAGACATCCCTCACCGAACCCATTGTCGGCGTCGATCTCGGCGGCACGAAGATCCTGGCGGTCGTGGTGACCGGCGAGCGAGAAATCATCGCTCGCTGCAAAAAGCGGACGAAACCCGTCAAAGGCTGTGACGCGGTGCTCGGCCGGGTGGTCGCGGCGATCCGCGGCGCGCTGGAACAGGCCGAGTTGGAGATGGAGGACGTTTCCGCCGTGGGGATCGGCGTGCCCGGCCCCGTCGACAGCGAGCAAGGCGTGATCAACGCGGCCCCGAACCTCGGCTGGGGTCGGGTTGAGGTCGCCAACATCCTGAGTGACCGGATCGGCAGACCGGTCTTCCTCGGCAACGACACCAATCTCTGCACGCTGGGCGAGCTGGACCTCGGTGCGGGGCGTGGGGTCGACAGTATCGTCGGTGTCTTCGTCGGCACGGGCATCGGGGGCGGCATCGTAATCGACGGGCGGCTCATCGAGGGCAGTAGCGGCACGGCGGGCGAGTTCGGTCACATGATCATCAAATACGACGGGGCCAAGGCCAACACCGGATGGCGAGGCACCGTGGAGAGCCTGGCGGCCCGACCCGCCATCGTCGCCAGAATCGTCGAGCAGATTCGCGGCGGCAAGAAGAGCGTGCTGCCCGAACTCGTCGAGAAGAAATTGGGCGAGTGGGATCCCGAGGCCGCGAACACCCAAATCAGCAGCAGCTTCCTAGCCAAGGCCTACAAAGCGGGCGACAAGGTGGTGCGTCGGGCGGTCGATGAATCCGCCTATCTGACGGGGATCGGGCTGGCCGCGACGGTCCACCTCTTGAACCCCGAGATGGTCGTCGTCGGGGGCGGCGTCGTCGAGGCGATCGGCGAGCCGTACGTCGAGATCGTCGAGGACGCGATTCGGGCGAACACGTTTCCGGCCGCTCATCGCGATCTGAAGGTGGTAGAGGCCGCCTTGGGGGATGACGCCGGCGTGCTGGGCGCGGTCAGTCTGGTCAGGCGGCGTCTTGCCGAGGAGCCCGCTCTGAGTGGGGTGGGCTGAATGATCACCTGAGATCAAGCGTCAGGTACGTCGCATGGGCATCTTGCCCACGAACGCTCACGGGCGAGATCCGCCTTCGCCGATGTTGCGTTCGCGCGGATTCACGCAGGGTCATCTGATCCCTACCGCGACCACCAGCGGCGTTTCTTTCCGGCGTCCTCTTCGTCCGAGTCGGCTTCGCTTTTCTTCTTGCCCTTCTTGGCCGCGAGCTGTGCGAGGAGTTCCTCGTCGGAACCCTTGGCGCCGAGGCGTCGGAGCATCCGCAGGTTCTCGGCGGTCTCCGGGTCGAGCTCGAGCTTCTTGGGCTCCTCTTGGGGAGGCTTCTTGGCTGGAGCCTTTCGAACGTCGGGCTTGGCGGGCGGCTCGGGAGCGATCGCCTCCGGCTCGGGCTCCTGTTCGACCACGACCTCGGGCTCGGCGACGTCGATCTCGGCCTCGTCGGTCACGGCCGGCTCGGGGCGACTTGAGTCGTCCTTCGGGTCAGCGACCTCCTCAGCGGCGGTTTCCGCCGGGGGCGCGACGTCGGTGGGTGGGGCGGACGCCTGAGCGAGGTCTCCCGCGGCCGCCAGGGCCCGCGCGGCGTCTTCGTGCGCCTGATCGATCGGAACGTCCTTGCTCGTCAGGGCCGTCTCGAAGACGGCGTTGGCCTGCGCCAGGGCCGTACGTGCCTGCTGGATGAGCGTCGCCTGCTTGCGGAGCTCGGAGGTCTCGGCCTGGAACTTGGCTCGCTCTTTTTCCAAGGCGGATCGCTGTTGGGCCACCTCCTCGGCCTGCTTGTCCAGCGCCGCGGCGCGCTGCTCGAATTCCCGCGACTGGGCCTCGATGCTTGCCTTGGTCTCGGCGAGGGCCTGGCTCTCGACCTTGACGCGATCGACCTCAGAGGCGACTTGCGCGGCCTGCTGCTCCAGCTCGGCTCGGCGTTCGGCGATCTCCTCGTGGGCGTGATCGAGCTCGGCGCGCTCGGCCTCGAGCTTGGCCTCGACCTCCTTGATCTCCCGGGCCATGTCGGCCTTGTCGGCATCGAGCTTGGCCTGATCGGCTTGTAGCGTCTTCCGCTCGGCGTCCAGCTTCTCGCGCTCCGAGGCGAGACTCTCCCTCTCGCCCTGCAGCGCTTCCTGACCCGCCTGAAGCGTCGCCTTCTCGGATTGGAAATCCTGGCCGGCGGCCTCGACCGCCTTGCGCTCTTCTTCCAGCGACCGGGCAGCTTCCTCGATTTTCGCGCGCTCTCGCTCGACGGACTGCCTTTCAGCCTCGATGTCCTCGGTCTGCTTGGCGAGTTCCTTGCCGCGGGCATCGAGCTCCGCGTGACCTTCCACGAGATCCTGGCGCTGCTGGTCGATCTCGGCCAGGACGTCCGTCCGATTCTGCTCCAGCTCCTCCTTCTCCTGATCGAGCTCGGCGGCGGCCTTCTCGAGGTCGGCGACGCGCCCGTCCAACTCGCCTTGGCGATCGGCGATCTCTCGCTGCCGCGTCTCGATCGCCTCGACTTGCCGGTCCAGCTCCTGCCGGCGAGCCCGCAACTCACTGTCCTGGTCGGCCAGGGCCTTGGCTTGGGCCTCCAACGACTCAGCCCGCTGCTCGACCTCCTGCTCGCGCGGTCGAAGCGAGGCTTCCTGCGCCGAGAGGGTCTTGGCCTGGTCTTCCAGCGCCTGGGCTCGTTGATCGATGTCCTTCTCGCGCGCCAGGAGTCCGCGGTCTCGATCGGCGAGCTCTCGCTGCTGCGTCTGGAGCGTCTCGTCGCGCTGCGTGATCTCTTGCGATCTGGCCTGGAGCTGCTGATCCTGCTCGGCGAGGGATTCGGCCCGCTCGGCCAGCTCCTCGTCCCGCTGCTCGAACTCCTGCTCGCGCGACACAAAGGCGCTCTCACGCTGGGCGATCTGTTCCTCTCGCTCGCCGAGGGACCTGGCGTGCGACTCCAGCTTCTTCTGCCACTCCATCAACCGATGGGCCGACTGGGCCAGGTTCTGCTGGAAGGCGGCCAGGCTGCTCTCCAGGTCGTTGACGAACGACTCCGGACCGCCGCCGGTCGTACCCGAGATCTGGATCGGTGGGGCAAGGCTGGCGCTCTCCGGCGCCGCCGGAATCGCCGGCCCCTCAGGGATCGCCGGCGTCTCCAGAACAGGCGTCTCGTCCTCGTCCCAGTCCTCGGGGATCCCCTCGTCATCGATGGGTTCCGAGATGTCGGTCGGGTCGGACGCGCCGAGTTCGGCCGGCGGGTCGATGTCGATGACGTCGTTCAGCGGCTCGTCGCGATCGTCCTCGTCGCGGTCGTCATCCGACGCGTCGGCGGATGGTTCGACGGCGACGATCGTCCCGTCGGTCGAGACCTCCATCTCGAAGGACCCGATCCGGATCTCATCGCCATGGTTGAGCGTGGTGTAGTGCACCTGATGCCCGTTGACCCAACTGCCCGTTCGGCTGCCCAGATCGAAGAGGGCCAGTTGCCCCTCCACATGACAGAGGACCGCGTGGGCCAACGAGACGTCGGTGTGGTCGAGCTGAACGTCGCAGCCGGCCTTTCGTCCGACCAGCGTGACGGCCCGCGTGAGCGCCCACTGGTCAGTTCCGTCTTTTCGGCGGAGCTGCGCCGTGAACGGGAGCGACGTCGCTTCCGTGTCGGTCGTTCGGTCGGCGGGTTGAAGGTCGATCTGGATCTCGACCGGCCCGAGGCGAATAACGTCTCCATCGTGAAGCTCGGCCAGATCGAGAGCGTCCTCACCCACGACGGTGCCGGTGCGGCTGTTCAGGTCGCGGGCGATGATGTGCCAGCCCGTGTTGACGACGATGCAGTGGGCCTTGCTGACTTCCGGATGTCGAAGCAGGATGTGAGCCGTTCGCCGGCTGCCGATCATCGTGACGGGGCGTCGCAGGTTCCAGCTCTTCTCGGCCGGGGCGCCCTTGCCCATCGTGATCCGCGCCTTTGGCGAGCCCCCGGGCAGCCGGGGCTGGCTGTAGGCAGATGTTTGCGCTCTGGAAGGCACGACGGTCGTCCCCCTAGGTTCTGACCCGGGTACGGATCGCTATGGATGCGGCGCAAGCCCGAGCCGTTCGGGCCGAGGCCCCGTACCCATACAGATTTATCGGCACGCTCAAATGGGGGTTTATGGGCATGTCGCCAGATCCCTGGAATCGCGCCCCCGCCCTGGCCAGATCGGCCCGCCCCCCGGCGTACCGAGGACGGCGCACTGTGGGTGCCTGGAGCTAACAGAAACGTATGATTCGATTGGGCGACAGGCAAATCAGGGCATGCATAATCGAGACGGCACTCGACGACCGATAACCTTCCGGGTGCCAGTACACCCGGCAGCCCCCCGCCCCTCGGACGGACCCGCCGGTACACGTTCGTCGGAGCGGCTAGCCGCCCGTCCGGAGCGCGGCGAGCTGCTCGGGCGTAATCCGCCCGGTCGCCTGGAAGACCGTCAGCGGCGCCGGCAGGTCCGAAAACGTTTCGCGTAATCGGGCTCCATCGAGCGACACGTCCGAGGGGCGGGGCTCGGGGAAGGACATCGACGCCGACGAGACGGGTCGAATACGGTCGCTGGACAGACCAAGGGACTTGGCCATCGCCAATCCCATCTCTAGGCGCGAGATCCGCTCCGGACCGGCCAGATGCAGCAGCCCGACGAAGTCGGAGCGCCCGATCGCCACGATCGCGCGGGCCGCATCCTCCAGCCACAGGGCCGTTCGGAACTCGTCCTCGAACAGTCTCAGCTCGAGGCCATCGCGCAGGGCAGCCAGTTGAAGCCCGAACGTAGTGGCCCGGGTCACGGCCGGCAGCCCGAACATCAGCGAGGGGCGGACGACGACGCCTCGTCGGCAGGCGAGCACCGCCGCCTCGGCCTCCAGCTTGGTGCGCCCGTAGCCGCTCAACGGGTTGGGCCGGGCCGACTCGTCATAGGGCGGGTCTTGGCCGTCGAAGACCAG
>JAFGLZ010000208.1 GCA_016927755.1 Phycisphaerae bacterium | reverse complement strand
CCCTTCGACGTAGGAACCCCTCACGAAAATCCATGGACTCACATGGACCTACACGTCACGCGCTAGCTCCGAGCGCCATCCACGCCCCCTGGGGAGGCGCTGCGTTGGCTACCGTTCCGACGTTGCCCGCAATACCGTTGTCGTCCTCGGTGTCGATGATTCGACCTTGGGTGCCATAGGAAAGGATCTGCTGGATGAGCATCTCATCGACGGCATCGCGCACGATCGAGGCGCCGACGTGGTCGATCACGTACTGTAGCGCTTCTTGCGCGGACAGCTTGCCCGTCACTCCCGCGGGGTAGTCGAAGGCCCTGTCCACTACGGTGGCCGTCTTGTAGTCGGTCAGCAGACTGCCGTCGAGCTGTCCGTTCTTGTTCGAATCGACCCAGTTGTCGTCCGCGTACACATAGAACGTGGGCGTCGTGTCGGTGATGTGCGAGCCCGAGTTGCTGGAGGGTCCGTAGATGAAGTAGTTCCCGACCAGGTTGCACTCCGAGACTCCGCTCGTATCCCCCATGATGTAGCCGTGCTCTGCCCAGTTGTAGAGCACGCTGTTGATGAACTCGTGCGTGCCGCGGGCCTTGGGGTTGCGGGTCTTGTTGTCGATGTAGAGCGAGCGAATCATCGACCACTTGCCGCTCTGCATGAGCCCGCCGGTGGAGTGGTTCGAGTTGTTGATGCCCTGGGCGATGATGCACTCCTGGAAAGTCAGGTTGTCGACTCCCGTGCCGTTGACGTCCAGAGTGCCGTCGCGGCCCCAGGAGATCGAGACGTGGTCGAACATGTAGTCCTGTCTTTCGGAGACGGCGACGGCGTCTTTCTCGCTGTCACCGTTCTTTCCCATGCGGATGCGGATGTAGCGAACGATGTCGTTGCCCGAGTCCCCGTTGAAGGCGACTCCGTTTCCGTAGATCGTGATGCCGCCGCCCGGCGCGGTCTGCCCGGCAACATAGATGTTCTCGTGGACCACGATGCGCGTCGAGATGTTGATCACCCCGCCCACGTCGAACACCACGATGCGATTCGATTGGCTCACGGCATCGCGAAAGGATCCTGCGCCCGAGTCATCGAGGTTCGTCACGTGGACGACCTCGCCCCGGCGACCCCCCGACGTCATCCGTCCGAATCCCTCGGCGCACGGGAAGGCGAGGGGCGGGGCACCTGGCTCTTGACCGCAGGCGAGGCCCGTCCCCGAGGTCGAGCCGCCCGCGCCCGTAGCGCCTCCGGTGTTGGCTCCACCGCCCGTGCCGGCTCTCCCGCCCATGGGAGCCGCACCGCCCGTTTCGGAGATGCCGCCCGTGCCGGACTCGCCGCCCGTGGGAGCCGTGCCGCCCGCGCCGGATCTCCCGGCCGTGCCGGACCTGCCGCCCGTGGAAGCCCCGCCGCCCGTACTGGATCTCCCGCCTGTGGGAGCCGCGCCGCCTGTTTCGGAGATGCCGCCCGTGCCAGGACTCGATCCACCGCTGGTGCCACCGGTCGCGCCGGTACCCGGAGCGCCCCCGGTACCGCTCGTCGTGCCTGTCCCGGCGGCACCGCCCGTGGCGGCTGCGGTGCCGCCGGTTGCGTCTGCCGCACCAGCGCCCTTGCCGGCGCTGGCTCCCGAACCGGCGTCGCCGCCGGTCTCGGCCTGTCCAGCCGTCGAGTGGCTCCCGCCCGCGTCAGAAGAGGCGCCCGTATCCGTCGAGGGGCCGGAACACGCCCCAAGCCCCGCGCTGATCCCCAGCGAAAACACCATCCAGCAGCGCGCCGGAACACCGCGAAGGAGGTTCATGATCAAGGGCATTGTACCCTGTGAACACGTCATCCATCATACTGAACAGCCGGAGCATTCCGCTTCGCAGGCGAAGTCCGCGGCCCTGAATCCGCCAGGAGCAGAACCTTCCGTCGAGAGTCGTCGGGTTCGGCACCTGCGGCGGTGACCTGACCGGTCACCAGAAGAGCCTGTTGCACCGGATGACGCCCATCACCTGGCGATCAGATCCTTGTCGAACGAAGAAAGCGTCCCGCGTAGACCCCAGATGCGCAACTTCATGTCGTTGCGATGTCCCAGCAGGTCGTCCATGTCCTCGTCCAAGCCCCGAAGCTCCGGCGCGGTAATGGCGATCGGCTTGTGTAGAAGCGTCACTCGCTCGATGGGGATCCCCGTGAACCGGGATAGCAGCCGGGGCGTTAGGACCAGCAATTCGATCGACGTGTGGCCCTTGAACGTTTGCGAGATCTTGAGCGGATAGTACAGCGCGTCCGTGTGAAAACGGTACTGGATCGCTTCGTTCGTTTTGGGTTCGTCGTCCAGCTCGACGACGTCGAAGACGAACCAGGAGTAACCCTCCGCGATGTAGGTGTCCACGTTCGCCGTCATCGCCGGGGGAACCACGGGGTTGTCCACGCCGGATTTCTTGAGGTACTCGTTCACCCACTCCACGAACCGCTTGCCGTCCAGCACGTGAGCCGTCGAGATATCGTGCGCACCGATCTTCTCGTGGAACGTGATCTCGCCGCCGGGCTTGTGCGCCGGCGCACTCTTGGACCGGCCGCCGTTTCTTCCTCTGGGCCTCGGCATCCCGAGCTTGGCATTGATCAGGTGCGTCGCGCGACGGAAGGTCTCGGTGTCGCCCTTCTTGACCTTGGGTTCGGATGGGAACGGCATCACTTCCAGGACCTTCGTGGGTTCCGACGCTTTCAGGTCGGTGGTCAGAAGTAGGATTTCCTCTTGACCGCTCCAGGCAAGCATTGCCCGCTGCGTGGGTTCGAAAACCTGTACGTGCGGCTTGAACGGTATCGAACCACGGTCCGCCTGTGCCGTCCGGTACAACGCAGGGACCGCCACCAGCGCAAGGACCGCGAACCATCGCTTCATTGCCGACATCCTTCATGGCTTATGGCGCGCGCACCGTGCTCTTGTCAATCAACGCTCGCGCGAACGCCCTTCTCGGGTGGCAGCCAGACCGATGCATCGACACCGGCCGCCAGGATGGTCGCGGCACGTTCACGCGCGGCCGCATCCGCTGCGCCCTCGGCGGTTTCCTCGGGTCACTGGCCCGCCCAAGACCGCGGACATCGAGCAGGTGCCGGTCATCGTTGCTCACGGCCCCGGTACACCTCTGCGTGTTGCCGTATGGCCGAGCGGGCTTCGTTCTCGGCATCCTCGATATCTATTGTACCTGTCACACATCGTTTTCAGAGGAATCGACAGTCCGTCACGTCGCTTCGACGAGTCCGCCAACCAACCCGGGCACCGAGAACGGCTGCGAATGCCGTGTTCCTCTTGCCTGTGCTCTTTTCCCTTGCCCGCCTCTGCCGCTCGAGTTATGAGCCCGAAGCGATCGGGTGCGTGCGGGCGGACTGCACGCTCGAAGCAGCGTCTCGCGTAGGCGGTGCCCATTCCCTTCAATGGCGTGTCCGTCGGCGGCGGGACCCAAACGCCCCGAAAAGGAGGAGTCAACATGAAATCAACGCTGATCAAGTGCGCAGCATGCATGGGCATCGCCTTGTCTTTATCCGATGCCCACGGTGCGGTGCCTCCCGACCTTCGCGAGGAGGGTTTGTACATCAACGACGTGCTTTCGCAATGGACGACGGCGAGCTTCATGGTCCACTTCACTTCGGAAGGTCAGTACCAGTCGCAAACCCGTTACTGGACCACTCGCAACAACTGGTGGCCCGGGGTGGATTGGTTCGACTGGGTCTACTACACCGGTCATGGCTGTTCCACGACCGGCAGTAAGTACGGTTGGTACGGAGTCACGATGTACAATGGCGACTGCGTGGATCTCCTCGATGCCGGCAGCAGCAGCCATGGCGGGTATGGCAACCGGCTGAAGTACTTGGTGTCGCACTCCTGCGAGACGGTTGCCAGTCCCTACGACGATTGGCAGGCGATCTCGAAGTGGCTCGAGGAACCCGGCAGCATCTTCGATGGCCTGCATATTCTCATGGGTTTTCGGACCCAAGCCGACATGTATACCGGGCTCAACATAGCCGATGAGATGGGGCGTCTGCTGAGCGAAGACTACCCGACGCTCATCGTGTGGAATTGGATGAATGCCGTCGAAACGTACGGCGATCCGGATGGCTACCTGGACGAATACAGTATCTATACCGCCTACCTGCCGGGGCACTTCTACGAACCGGCCTACTCCAGCTTCTGGGACGTCTATGGGGGCTCGCAGAGCGGAAGCTATGACAGCCCCTCCCTTTACGCGATCTACTCCGTACCCCGTTGAGTCGAGAGGAGCGAACCGATGAACACCAAGATGGGTACCCTGTGGTTTGTGCTGCTGTCGCTGTCGCTGTCGCTGGCTCGGCCGTCCTTTGCCGCCGAGGTGACGGTGAGTGTCCATCCGGAACTGGAGAAACTGGCCAATCCGCCAGCCGTCTACTACCGATACGAGAGCGCGACGAAGAACGAGATTGCCGAGAACGCCGCCAAGCTGTTCGATCGTCTCAACTCGCAGGGCCTGGCCGCCCTCGACAAGGATCTGCTGGTCCACGCGGCGGACCGCGAGGTGCTTCGGATCCGGACGGCAGAGGCCGACTTCTATGCGCTGGGGCCGGATTCGCTGGGCTTCGTGTTTTCGAGAGATCTCGCCCGGTACCTGCAACCCGCTGATGCACACGGCGCGGTGGTCGCGAAACGGTTGCCCGATACGATCGTCGCGACTCAGATGGCTCGGAGCTATCTATCCAAGCTGGATCTTCTTCCTGGCGACGCTTCGGAAATCGAGGTGACGAAGGTACACGCGGTCCAGACTGCGAATGTCAGCGCGGGCTTTCCGTTCGTGCAGGCCGCCGACCAGATGGTGGTGGTGTTCTTCGGCAGGAGGCTCGGCGGGCTCCCGGTGTTTGGGGCGTCGAGGATGGTCGTCCGTCTTGGGGACGGGGGTGAGCTGGTGAGCATCATCAGAAACTGGCCGAAACTGGTTCCGGTGGCGGTCGACGGCGCAGCGGCGATGTTCGGCAGGTCGCAATGGAAGGACGCGGCCGTCCGTACCGTGAAGGGACGCGAGACCGGGGACATCTATCCCAATGCGAGCATCGACAGCATGCAGGTCGTCATGTACGACGACGGTCGAGGACGCATCGAGCCGGCCCTGCGCGCCCAAGGCAGGCGCTTCGACAAGCGGGGAAACGCCTCGGAGCGAACGTGGATGGTCCCGATCATGAGGGACCCGAAGGGGAGATACTAGCGAGGCTGCGCCTCAGACCGACGAGGCATGTGAGGTCAGGCCGAGCATCTGCTTTGTTCTGAAGGGGTTTCCGATGCTCATCCTTTGGAGGAGTTCCCTGGGAGGGGCCGGCGCAGCCCCTCCCCCCAGTCGACGCAGTCGACCGGGGCCCGTATCGGAAAGGCCCTGCCTCGCCCACGTGGACGACCGGTGGCGTGTGCTGCTGGGGTAGGGCCATCCACGGGGCACTCGGAGATGCCAGCGCCGCCGCGACGCCTGCGAGATATGGGCGAGGTCTGCCGGCAGAGGCCCGCCCGTACGACTAGATCCTCCCCACACCCGCGCTGGGCGGTGACGACGGCGCTGGACTCGGGGAGTAGGTGTAGGGGGGTTGGGCAACGGACTGGTCGGCGTCCAGCTTCTCGGCGCCGATATCGCCGTAGGCATTCCTGTCCCAGACGTTGGAGGTGGTCCAGGTCAGGCTGCCTTCGTTCTCGGTGTCCCGCAGGATCTTCCCCTCCGTCGAAGCGACGTAGTTGCCGTCCGCGTAGATCTGCCCCTCGGGTCCGATGCGGAACGCGTGTGTGATGAAGTCGTAGTAGTTGTTGTACACGTGGACGTAGCCGAACCTGAGTCGCGGCGTTCGAGTGTCGGTCTTGTCGAAGAAATTGTGGTGGAACGTCACATGAAGGAAACCCCTGTCCTGATCACCGTTGTCGTCGCTGTGACCAATGAGTGCCGTCTTCGCGGTTCCGACGTAGTGGTTGTAGGACAACGTGACCATATCCGCGCCACGTTTGACGTCGGTCGCCCCATCGGCCCCGTACTGGAAGGTGTTGTGGTCGATCCACACGTGATGCGAGTAGCACTCGACGCGAATCGCGTCGGGGTCGACGTCACTGTCGTCGGGGAAGTCCGCCAGCCCCGTGAACTCCAGATTGCGGATGATCACGTTGGAGGCCGGAGTGAAACTACCGTAGTCCTCGACATTGCAGGTTTCGCCAACCCGAAAACCGTTGACAGAAAGGGTGATCTTGTTGAGTACCGCGTTGGCTCCCAGTCCGACAAGGGTCTTGTTGGATTGAACCCTGATCAGCCCATGTTCCCCTGGGGCAGAGATGGTGCCGCTGACTTGTATGATGAGGGTTGCGGCCGACTCGGCGTACTGCTGGAGCTCGGCGAAGTCGGTGACGGTGACTGTCTCGCCCCCCGCTCCGCCAGTGGTCGTTGGCACGCCGTACTTCTCCATCGCCGCGAAACCACCCATGGTCGGGTCGGCACGAACGCCGCCGCCGCCCCCGGTACCCTCGCCACCCGTGCCTTCACCGCCAGTAGCTCCGACTCCACCCGTGCTGTTGCCACCGGCGCTCCTGCCCCCGGTGCCCCTCAGTCCGCCCGTGCCTTGGCCGCCCGT
>JAFGLZ010000207.1 GCA_016927755.1 Phycisphaerae bacterium | reverse complement strand
GTGACGTAGACTCGGAGCGTGGGCGGGAGGGGGAGTTGTGAGGCGGGCAACAGCTCGCCCTGGAATCGTCCGGCGGGGGTGAAGGTGACGTTGTGGAACGCGGGGCGGTGGCCGCCAGCCGACGCAGCTTCGATCGTGATGCGGCTTCGCTGTTGGATGTCGACGGCGGGGATGACGCGCCGGCGGAGGATGTCCTTTGGCTTTGACGTTGGCGTGGCGGGGCCGGTCGTCCATCGGGCGACCTGGCGGTCGCCAGCGAGGAGGCGGAACTCGGCAGGGCCGGCTGGGGCATCGACATAGGTGACACAGACGTCATATCGGGCGGTCTCGCCCCAAAAGACGGCCTGTGCACGACCGCGAGCGGCTTTGGGCGAGAGCTTCAGGACGGTCTTGTTTGCGATTCGATCTCGTACGAAGCCATCGAGCGGCTCGAAGTCGCCGGCGGAATAGGTCTCTGGGGGCGGGCGATTCTTGGGGAGGGAGCCGCTGGGGTGTCCGGTCAGCTCGACGTCGTCGAACCAGGCCGATCCGGCGCCGTTGAGCTCGAGGTAGAGCATGCTGTAGGCGGCGGCCTGGGGGACGACGGCGTTGATGCGGAGTTGGGTCCAGGGGGTGGTTCCGGCAAGGCGGTTCGACATCGGTTGGGCGACGATGCCGCCATCGGGTCGGAGGAAGTAGAGTCGGAGGAAGGCTCCGCCGCTAACGTCCTCGGTTTGGGCCCAGGCGGTGAATTGGCACTGTGTGCCGATCTCGAGGGCGAGGTCTCTCAGGTGTCCGGTTCGCCAGCGGCTCTCGACGGCGGCGCGGTTCTCGATCTTTAGGCTGTGCTTGCCGGAGCGGCGGACTTGTTCGTCCCAGGTCAGCGTTCGCTGGTCGTCGCTTGGGGTTCGTTGTGACCAGAAGGCGGGGTTGTCCGCGTCGGGCGTTTCGAAGGTTGGGTTTGGCGCGAGGTTCGTGGGAGCGGTCGCGGCGCGGGTGGAGAGTGGCGTCAGGACGACGCAGAGGAGGATCGTTGTTGCGTTCATTCTTGACCTCGACACGACGGCGTTCCGGCTGGGTCGTGGGGCGAGACTCGTGATGAAGGCCTCGGGCAAGATGCCCGTGCTACGGAAACGATGATCCACGCCTCTGTGGTTGGGATCACGTGTTGCCCCTCTGCTGCTTGGCTGTCTCTTTGGACGGCGAGGTTGCGGGGGTTTGGCCGGTGATGATGAACTCGAGGGCGGCTTTGGCGTCATCGATGGTGGTGCTGTGGGGGCCTTGGTCGCGGTAGATCAGCAGGACCTTTCGGTTCATCTTCTTCAGGACGTTGACGAGTCGCATGACGCTGTGCGGGGGGACGGATTTGTCCAGCCCCCCTGCCGTGATGGCGACGGGCATCGTGAATCGCTCGGGCCAGTACTCGGCGCTGCGTTTCTTGTACTCGAGGGGGATCTCGGCCTTGGTACCTCCGTACGATTTCTGGATGAACTCCTGGAAGTTCTCGTATTCGAGGTGGTTGGCGGTGCCGTTGAAGGAGGCGACGCCGTCGATGAGGTCGGGGTGCAACGCGGTGAAGGTGAGACACGAAGAGCCGCCCATCGACCCGCCGGCGATGAAGACCTTGTCGATGCGGTATTGGCGTTTGAGGTCTTCGATGATCTGGACGAGGTCGGCCTCGGCCTTTGGGCCCATCCAGGAGGTCTTGGCGCGGTAGTCGGGCGCGACGAGGATAAGGCGGTGCTTGGCGGCGATCTCGCGAACGGCGGGGGGCGAGTGTCGGTCGTAACGGATGTATTGCCACCGGTCGGAGCCGTGGCCGTGGAGGGCGATGAGGAGGCTGTGAGGGCGGTTCTTGTCGAAGCCTTCGGGCAGCATGATGACGTATCGCTGGGTCGTTCCATCGCACTTGGCGGTGAAGGCGACGTCCTTGGGTTCGGAGAGTTTCTGGGCGTGGGTGGGGGAGCAGGCGAGGGCGGTCAGTAGAACCATCCCGATTGCGAACCGCTTCATAGGGCGACTCCTTGCGGTCGGATTCTTGTTGGTGAGGGCCCGGCAGCCGCCGACATCGGCACGGCTGAGGGGACCGTTGGTCGGGGTATCTTAGTGGTTTCGGCGGGGTTTGGCATCCGCGGGGGCGCGGGGGGATTGGGGGCGGATCCCCGTAGAGACGCCGCCAGGGCGGGGAGACGCCGTTTCTGGCGACGTCAGATCGCCTCCGCCACCGTTCGGCGTGGGCGATCTGACGACAGGATTGAATGGGCTGGACCGCAATGATCGGCTCTTCTTGCCGAGGCGTACAAGCGCCTGCCTGTAAGATCCGGCGTTGATCCGATCCGGTTGCGTCACTGCGGCATGTGGGCCGCCGCGGTCCGGCCGCGCGGGTTGGGACTCGCCGCTGTGCAGAAGAGGACGTGACCCGTCGTCGTGGGCCAAGGATCGACCGCCGGGCCGCTGGGTAACGGGCTTCCGTCCGGCGGGACGTCACGCGGAACTCAGGGTCTTCAGGAGACTTCGGCGGTCCTGAAGGGTCAGCTTGATCGTATCAGTGAGCTCCGACCACGGCGTCGGATTGCCCTCAATGATGGCCTGGACGTGTCGACTGAGACGCGTCGGCGCCGTACCGTCGGCGCCGGCATCGACGGCCTGGGGTGTGTGCCCGTCTTGATCCCTGTACAGACAGAGATTCACGACGTCATGAGCGTCGTCGACGAGGGCGACGCAGGCCCCATACGCCGGATCGGGAACTCGGGACTCAATGACCCATCCGCCCGTGTTGTACACCCGCATGTCCGCTCGGAAACGGTTCGAGAGCGACATCATGCGTGCAAAGGGCTTGTGCGTATGCCCGAAGACGAAGGCGAGATCCGTCGTGACGCAGCCATCGGCATCGAGAAGTCGATTTCTCTCTTCGCGGATCTGATCGTGCAGATAGGTATGCACGTAGGCGCGGAGGCCCTGAAGGCCCTCGCCGCTGAGCGCTTGTTCGGCGGGGGTTGCGTTGGGATCTCCGGACCCGATCTCACGCTCGAATCGGGTCACGGACCGCACCAGTCCCTTGACCAGTCGTCTGAAGAGCTTCTCCTCGAAGTACGTCCCCGGAAGCAGGACCTTCACGTCGAACTGCTTGGCAAGCAGCTTGACGAGGGGTTCCAGGAGGGTCTCGGCCTTGTCGGGGTCCTTACGAAGGTCATAGATCGCGCCAATGTCCTGGCCGATCTTGCCGGACCGCCCGATCGCGGACCAGATGAAATCGATCCAGGCGAAATTCTCGCCCTCCAACTGGTAGATCGTCTGAGGCGGTTCCGAGCGAGAGAATACGAGGTCCCAGAGCTTGGTGAGAAGGGCATATCGCCACTCGATGTAGTGCCCGTGCGTGAAGACCACTCCCCGGCGCGCTTCCCGATCGGCAGAGAGGACCGCGTGGTTTGGATAGGCGATGAGGACTTTCACGTCGTCGCGCTTCGTGGCTCGCTTGGCGAGCTCCGTCAACAGGGTGCTCCGCGGAAGCGGGAGCCCCTTCGTCTCGGAAAACATGCCGGTGGTGTGGAATACGATCGGGAGCTTCTTCTGATTCGGTATCGTTTGGAGGTAGCTCGTGTACTGGTTCTCCCGACCGATCTCCCAGAGATGGTGATCGTGATTGCCTGGGATGAAGATGATCTCCCGCTGGAAGAGCCGAAGCGACATCGATCGCTCGAGGAAACGCTCGAAAACCATCGCGGCCTGGTGTGTTCGCGCGAGGGCGAGTTCCAGGATGTCGCCGTTGAGGATCAGGGTCGGCAGATCTTCGTCGGTGGCGTCCGCCGGAACCAGGTCACGCAGGCATTTGATCAGCGCGACCAAGACGGGACTGGCGTCTAGCGGATCGACCTTCCCGTCGGCTGTCACATGGGTCAGAAGACTGTCCGCCTCTCCCAAGTGCATGTCGGAGAAGCAGACGTACCGGATCTTCGGTCCAAGCCCGTCGCTCATGGGACTCTCCTTCATGATCGGCGCGGACGAGCCGATCGATGCTCCCGTCCCGTCAGGCAAGACCGTCTCGTCCGTGGTTCTCGACGTGCCGTGCGGCTCCGCGCGCACGGACCACACGCACCTCAACGGTACCCAATTTGACCCCACAGACAAGACTTTTCCGTAGTATTATGTACTACCTGAGACTGAGTATCCTTTACGATTTGTCCCCGCCGGGCTCGTCCCGCCGTTTGAGCGGGGCTTGACAGGCTCCGTCCGAGTGTAACAAGCTCCTGAGAAGAGTCTTATAGCCGTCTCGTGGTCGCGTCGGACCGACCATTCGGGGAGTGCCCAAATCCAGCAGGCTTGAATCCCGGCCCGGGTATGCCGCACACTATCTAGTGCGGGCCGTGACAATCCGACGGCGGCCTCAAGCGATCAGCACGGGTGTTGACGATGTAGTAGAAGGCGGGGGCCACAGCGGAGGTCTGGCAGTCATGACGGAGACTCGCGCCAAGATGACACGGCGGTTCGGGGCTGGGGGCGCGTTCGCGGCGATGCTCATGGCCGGTCTGTGCTTCTGGGCATCGCCCTGGGCCGAGGCCGAAACCGCCGGCACGCAGCCGGCGCCGACCAAGGACGAGACGACAATCGATCCGCCGCCTTCGCCCGACAAGATTCTGCGGGAGCTCATGAAGAAGCCGGCGGTCCGTCCGATTCCCCCGAGCCGGCCGCGAGATGCGACGGACGAGCCGCGTCAGCAGCGGATTATCTCAAGCCAGCCCTCGGTGAACCCCACGGCCGTCGACCGGCCGCTTCACCCAGACGGCGCCATGCTCATCGATCGCGTGGGGCGACTCGTTCGCAGGTCGGACAAGTGGGTGTTCGTCTTCGAGAGCGAGGGCAAGGTATTGCGCGAGCCCCCCATGGAGCTGCTGCCCAACCGCGACCTGGTGACGATGGAGATTACTTCGGCCAATGGGACGCGGCCGGTGAAGTTCAAGGTCAGCGGCGAGGTGACCGAGTACCGGGGCAAGAACTTCCTGCTTCTGCGGAACGTTCTGGTGGTCCACGACTCGGGTAACGTCAAGTAGGCTAGGGCGGGCATTCAGCACAGATCGAGCGGAACGCCTCGGTGGACAGATAGCGGTCTCCGCGGTCGGGCAGAATACAGACGACGGTCGAGCCCCTCGGCAGATCTTGACCGATCCGCATGGCGCCCCAGACCGCGGCGCCGCTGCTCAACCCGCAGAAGATTCCTTCCCGCTGCATCAGGTCGCGCATCGTCTCGAAGGCGTCGTCATCCTTGCAGGTGAGGATCTCGTCCAGCGCGCCCCGGTCGAGGATGGCCGGGACGATGGCTTCCTGCAGGTTCTTGAGGCCCTGGATCGTGTGTCCGATCGTGGGCTCGATGGCGACCACGCGGATGGCGGGGTTGGTCTCCTTGAAGCGACGACTGCAGCCCATCAGCGTGCCGCTCGTGCCCAGGCCGGCCACGAACACGGTCAGGTCGCCGCCGGTGTCACGCAGGATCTCCGGCGCGGTCGTCTCGTAGTGGGCCAGCGGATTGGCGGGGTTCTCGAACTGGTTGGGCATGAAGTACAAGTCGGGCTCGGTTTCGAGGATGTGGTGGGCCCGGTGGATCGCCCCGTCGGTTCGGTGGCAGGCGGCGGTGACGTCGATCTCGGCCCCGAACGCCGTTAGGATCGCGCGTCGCTCCTCGCTGACGCAGGCCGGCATGCACAGCTTGATCCGGTAGCCCTTGGCCCGAGCCACCATCGCCATGCCGATGCCCGTGTTGCCCGACGTCGGCTCCAGGATGATCCGGTCGTGGGTCAGCTCGCCCGAGGCCTCGGCTCGCTCGATCATGTACAGCGCCGGACGATCCTTGACCGACCCGCCGGGGTTGTTGCCCTCGAGCTTACACAGGATGCGGACGCCGGTTGTCTCTGGGTCCCACAGGTTCCGCAGCTCCACCATGGGCGTGTTGCCGATGGCGGCGGCCAGCGACAGTTCCCTTCTGCTTTGGACTTCAGCCATCTCGAGTGGTCCTTCAGTATGGAGGTACCCCTCCACTCCATGCTCAAGCGTACCCTGATGGGTTGTTGGCGGCAAGCGGGCGGGGCCTCGATAGGGGTAGGAAGGACCGGTTGAGTTCCCGGTCCCTCCCCCCTCCGAACCGTACGTGCGGATCTCCCGCATACGGCTCTCCGGT
>JAFGLZ010000206.1 GCA_016927755.1 Phycisphaerae bacterium | reverse complement strand
GACGTCATCGCGTTCCCAAAGACCCAGCGGGCCGTCTGTCCCCTGACCGACGCCCCCTCCGAGGTCGCCGACGACCAGCTCATCGAGCTGGGAATCGACCTGCGACCCGAGACAAAGGCCAAGCTCACCGGCAAGGACCAGCTCGGCGGCGCCGATCACGTCCACAAGCACGGCGAGCCCTGAGATTCTGGAGTTTTCGGTTTAGGGGTCCCCGGCGAGTCGAATCAGGTCGTCGTCTCGACCGTCTCCGAGTCCGTCGACGCGGCGGGCTCGCCGTCGAGCCCGTCCGGATACGCGCGCTGAATCGCCGCGGTGACCAGGTGGAGGAATAGTGGTTCCGGCCGCAGTGGACGGCTGATCAGCTCCGGGTGAGCCTGCGTGCCGACGAAGTACGGGTGCATCGCCTGCGGCAGCTCGAGGATCTGCATGATCGGATAGTCCGGCGCGTGTCCGCTGAAGATCATCCCCCCCTTCTCGAGCTCTTCGATGTATCGCGGGTCAACCTCGTAGCGATGCCGGAAGCGCATCCGGACCTCGCTGGCGCCGCTGAACACCCGCTTGGCCATCGTCCCGTCCTTGATGACGATGTCCCGCCCCCCCAACCGCATGTTGCCCCCCAGCCCCTCGATCTGCTTCTGCTCCGGCAGGATGTCGATCACCGGATGCTTGCAGTCGCGGTCGAGCTCCGTGCTGTTGGCGTCATCGAGCCCGCAGACGCTGCGAGCGAACTCGACGACGGCGAGCTGGAACCCGTAGCAGATGCCCAGATACGGGATCTTGTTCTCTCGGACGTACCGGATGCAACTGATCTTGCCCTCGGCGCCCCGCGCTCCGAAGCCCCCCGGCACGATGATGCCGTGCACCCCCTTCAGCGCCTCCGCCGCCGTCTCGTCGCTCAACTCGCTCGTGTCGATCCACTCGATGTGCACCCGAACGCCGTGGTGAGTCCCGCAGTGCTCCAACGCCTTGATGATGCTCGCGTAGCTGTCTCGAAGAGACGTGTACTTGCCCGTGATGCCGATCACGACGGGTCGAGTGGCGTCTCGGAACCGGTCGATGTAGTCCAGCCACGTCCGGCGGGCCCTCGCCTCCGCCGCCTCGTCCACCCGGTCGCCGATCCGAAGAATGTCCAGCACCGCCCGGTCGATGCCCGCCTCGCGGATCATCTCCGGAATCACGTACACCGTCTCGCAGTCGTGCATCGAGAAGACGTTCTCGAACTGAACGTTGCTGTACAGGGCCAGCTTCTCGCGCACCTTCTTCGTCACCGGCGACTGCGCGCGGCACGCGATGATGTGCGGCTGGATCCCGCTGGCCAGCAACCGGCCGATCCCGAGCTGCGCCGCCTTGGACTTCTGCTCGCCCAGGGCCGGTGGCTCGATGATGTACGTCAGCGAGACCATGCAGAAGCTGTCCGGCCCCTCCTCGAACGCCATCTCGCGCACCGCCTCGATGTAGTACAGGTTCTCCACGTCGCCGACCGTGCCCCCGATCTCCACGAACACCACGTCCGCGTCGGTCGTCACCGCCAGCTCGCGAAGCTTGCACTTCACCTCGCCCGTCACGTGCGGGATCATCTGAACGTCGCGACCGAGATAGCTGCCCTGGCGCTCCTTCTCCAGCACCCGCGTGTACATCTGGCCGCTCGTGGTGAAATTGTGCCGCATCAGGTCCTGGTCGAGCATCCGCTCGTACGTCCCCAGGTCCATGTCGCATTCCATCCCGTCGTCGAGGACGAACACCTCGCCGTGCCGGAAGGGGTTGAGCGTGCCGCTGTCCAGATTGAGGTAGCCTTCCAACTTGATCGGCGCGACGGTCAGGCCCTTGTCCTGCAGAACCTTCGCAAGCGAAGAGCTGAAGATGCCCTTGCCCAACCCGCTCATGACCGTGCCGAAGACGACCACGTACTTCGTCTTGCCCGGCTTGTAGCCGGCCGGCATCGGCGTATAGAACTCGGTCTCGTCGGATGCCTGACTGACGGATGAGAGGAGCTGTTCCGCATCCATGCCTCAATCCTCCTGACCTTGCGGGCTCTCCTTGGCCCTGACCCTCTCGACAAATGCCGCGTATTCCTCAGGCGTGTCCACGCCGATCCCCGCCCGGTCCACGATCCCCACCGCGATCCGAACCCCGTTCTCCAGCGCCCGGAGTTGCTCCAGCTTCTCGACCATCTCCAGCGGCGTTGGAGGCATGCTCGAGTACCTCAGCAGGAAGTCCCGGCGATACGCGTAGATCCCCAAATGCAGCAACCACTTCCCCGCGCTGTGAACCTTGCCGCCATCGTCCCGGGGATACGGGATCACGCCCTTGCTGAAATACAGCGCCCGCCCGAACTGATCGAGCACGACCTTCGTCGTGCTCGCTGACATCACGTCCGCGGGGTTCTCGAACGGACACGCCAGCGTCGCCATCTCGCATTCGCGGTCGGTCTCCAGCAACCCCACGAGCTGGTCGATCTGCTCCGGGTCGATCTCCGGCTCGTCGCCTTGCACGTTGACGATGATCTCGTCATCCAGATCGATGGCCACCTCGGCGATCCGATCGGTCCCGCACACGTGATCGCTCCGCGTCATCTGGACCTCGCCCCCGAACTCCCGCACCGCCCTGAGGATCCGCTCGTCATCCGTGGCGACAATGACACGATCTATCTTCTTGGCCAGCAAAACGTTATCGTATACGTACTGAACGAGGTACTTGCCGGTATCTTTAGCGAGAGGCTTCCCGGGAAAGCGGCTGGACTGATAACGGGCTGGGATGATGGCGACCGCCGCCAATGCGACACCTGCAACCGGAAGACAAACGAAACACCGCTCCAAGTTGCGGCGCAATGCTAACGCAAGCGACCGGGACTGTCAAAGCAAATCCACTCCCCCGCCCATCACGGACGCTTCCGCGAGATCATGACGCCCGATGCCGACCGGCTCACGGACGCTGCGCTAATCGATCCTCAACTCGATCCTTCTGGACGAACAGGATCAACAGCTTCGCCCCGGCGCATCCCTTCGCCGCCGGAAGCGGCAGCCCCAAGGGATCATACAGGGCCGCAGCGCTCGGCGGATAGAACTCGGGCTGACAGACGCGACCACCCACGCGAGCCCACCGCCCCGGCTCCATGGCCGACGCTCTCTCCTCGGGAACGTCGAGAAGAAACGCCAGGTAGTACGTCGGGTGATACTTCAGAAAGAACGACGGGGGAACGCCCTTGTCATGCCCCGCCGAGCTCCGCCGCCGCCCAACGTCTCGATGCGCGATCTCGGGATGCACAAGCCCCGCCGTGTCATAGATGATCAACTCGCTGTAGTAGCCGACCGCCCCGATGGCGCCCATCACGATGCTCTCGCCGGGCTGGGTGTACCGGGCCAGCGTACGCCCGAGCAAGGCCCGCGAAAGACCGCGATCTCGCTCCACTCGCCACTCCTCGTACTCGCTCGCGAATCGATTCGTGTTGTACCGGAAGTGCAGAGCCTGCCGCACTCCCTGGCCAATCACGTGTACGTCGTGCATCGGCAGCAATGACAACACGACGCAACCGGCGCCCAAGCCCAGAATCGTCGTCGATCCGAAGGGTAACTTGCCCAAGAGAATGCCGAAAAGGATCGCCAAGAACGGCATGGCCGGGACCAAGAGCCGACCCATCGCCATCCAATCGCCCCCTGCAAGGGCGGGATAGCCGAAGCCGAAGAGCAGGATCAGGACGACCTGAGGGCCCAGCGTCCAATCGCGCCCGGTTCGCAGAACCACCACCGCCCCCCAGACTAGGATCACCATCAACTGCGGAAAGGTCAGCAGAAAGCACGCCACGTACTTCCCCCCCCTTGCCAGTGTCATGGCGGACATTCCAACCTTGGCGTACACCGTGTTGGGCAGCGGCCAGCCGAAGTACGCAAGTCGAAAGACCGTTAGCGCGATCAGCGTCGCCCCCGCGATCCCCGCGCACACGGCCAGGCGGCCAAGAACGCCCGTCTCACGTTTCACAACGGCGCCCAGCAGGGCCACGCCGATCAGCGCGCCCACCCAGACCATTCCGTCCACGCGAAGCAGGATCACCAACGCCGAGGCGATGCCCCCCGCCAAACCTCGAGGAGCCTTCGGATCCGCCAGGAGCAGCTCGTAGACCACGAAGACCAGAAGCGCGAACGGTACCGTTGCCAGCCCCGATGTCGCCCACACCGCCAGAGGGGGCAATGTGGACAGGAACACCGCCGAGACGAACAACGCCGGCGGCGGCAGCTTCAATCGCTCCGTCAGCAGTCGCAGGACGCGCCATAGCAGAACCACGCCGCAAGCGATTGATATCACACGGGAGACGATCGGAGCGGGCAACCCGAAACGCTCGAACGAGGCAAGCACCAGCACCCACAAGAAGTTGCTGTACCCCTCCACCGGAGGACGCTCGCTGACGTTGAAACGAAGCCCGTGCCCTTGAGCGAGGTGCTTGGCGTACCGAAACGAGATGAAGGCGTCATCCACCAGCCAGTCGAATCGATAGACCAGTAATGTGAAGGGAATCAACGCCACGACGAAGCCCAGTGCCAGCCTCTTGCGTTGGTGATCTGCCGCGACTGACGGGAAACCGGCTGCGTGCGTCTCTCCCACCGCGTTCGTCATGATGCCTCCGTCGCGGCCCCGGAAGGGATGCCCCAAGGCGCACTTCAATATAGTCAGACGCGTTCCGCCACGGCAAGGCGACGACCTCGGCTCACCCCGCCTCCGGCAGGCCTCCCCTGAGTCTCGCCCGGCCTGACGGCATTCACGCGAGCTCGATCGCCACAACGTGCTTGTCGGTGTAAGTCGATCCGACGCTGCGGCACGTCAGGTGCCCCCGGTGCATCTCTCGAGCGCGGTGGTTGTGCGCGCACAGCAGGTGCGTGACCTTGGGTTGGGCCAGCAAGACCTCGCCGAAGATCTCACTGCCGAGATAGTTCGTCGCGAAGTCCCACGCCGGATTGCCCGTGCGAACCACCATCTCCGCGAACGGCAGGTGATGCATGCCCACGATGATCTTGCGCGCTCGATCCGCCGCTTCGCTCAGATGCCGTCGCAGCTTCTCGGCCAGGTGCTCCGAGAACGCCTCGTCCCCGTAAGGCAGACGCACGTGCCGGCCATCCATCCATCGCGTCGTGATCTCCATGGCGCGGGACGGAACGTCGCGCATCCCGTCCAGCAGATGCCGGTGCTCCGACAGGCGAGCGGCCGCCCCCGGCGCGATCTTCGCCTGATAGAAGCGAACCGGAACCCCCAGCGACGCCAACCGGTAGCTGTGGTCATACCAGCCGATGTTGCCCACGAACGCGACCTCGTCCACGTACGCGGGACACGCGTCGAGGTAATGCCACCCCTCCTCTCGGCAAACCTCCGCGATCTCCACCTCGTAGCGACGAAGACTGTCGCCCCGAGGCGCCGTCCACAGATCGTGATTGCCGGCCACGAGCATCTTCTTGCCGCCAAACCCCCCGAAGAGTCGAAGCGCCTCCGCCAGGACCTCCAGACGACGCCCCCCGATGTCGCCCAGCAGCAGGAGGACCTCCGCCGTTTCCCGAGAGATCCGCTCGGCCAGAGCCTCCGTCGGTCCGCGGCTTCGACGTATGTTGTAGTGCAAATCGCCGGTGGCAAGAACTCGCATCATCAATACCGCAAGGCGCGCCTGCCCAACGATGCCAGGAAGTCATCCGGACGCCCGCGGACCCCCCGACGCGCCGCCCGAACGACCCACGACTACGAACACGCTGAAGCCCCGCCCATCACCTCGACGTGCATCTTTCGTTGTCGTGGCCCGTCAAACTCCGCGAAGTAGATCGCCTGCCACGTGCCCAGAACGAGCCGTCCGTTCTGGATCAGGAGCGTCTGCGACGCCCCCAGCAGCGACGATTTCAGGTGTGCGTCGCTGTTGCCCTCGTTGTGCCGGAACCCGCGATCCTCTTTCGGGATCAGCTCGCCCAGCTTGTAGTCCAGGTCGCGCGTCACGTCCGGATCGGCGTTCTCCTGGATCGTCACCCCTGCTGTCGTGTGCGGAACGAAGCAGACGCACAGGCCTTGCTTGACGCCCGACTCGCCCGCGATAGCCTCGACCTCTCGCGTCACGTCCACGAACTCACAGCGCCGCTTCGTCCGGACATCCACTGTCTTCATCGCAGGCCTCGCTCCATCATGACGCGACCGGGCGCGCCCGCCGTCGCCCCTGCCCACCCAGGCCGTCATGGTCGTCCTCGATTGTCGTACGAACAGACTACCGATGGAGCGCCCACGCGGCAAGGAAGTAGGGACCTCGGGAGTCGAGGGTCCGTGACAACATCGGCGGGCGCCAAGGCCAAACGCTGCGCGCGGCCCCAGCCCCGTTCACGGGGCTTTCCCGCCGTAGGCGGGCTGATAGGCCTGCCCTGCTAGGGCTGGTTGGCCGAGGACGCACGCTCTTCCTGTTCTCGCCACCGACACGGAGCCCGTTTCAACAGGCTTTGACACCCGTCGCGAAAAGCCCGTTAAGACGGACCCGGGCATGCGGAAAGTGGGCGGGATGAGCCGGTCGCATCGGTACCAGAGGGACCGCGACCTACTGGAAACGGGTTCTCGAAGCGGTATCTTCTCGTGGAGCGCCGGACGAGTGGCCAGACCCCTTCTCCCCCTCGAACTCGCCCGGCTGGGGTCGGGGCATGTCGTGGCCGAACAGCAGCTTGCAGATGGAGGCCAGTCGCGACAGGTCTGAGCCCGTCTCCCCCGGTTTGCCCGCCACGTACGTGTACGAGATCTCCGCGAACAGCTTCGGCGTGAGCAGCATCACCGTCGGGTTGGGAAGGTCCATGTCGCTCGCCAACCGACGCAAGAGGGCACGGTCTTGAAGGCCGAGAGGCAGCTTCTGCAAAACCTCCTTGAATAGCCCCGCAGCGCCGCTGTGCCGTGCTCCCGCCTTCCCCTGTTGATATCGGTTCACCAGCAGCAGGATCAGGATGGCCGCCACGATCAGGATCAGTACGACCAGCAGGCCCGTCCAAGCGCCGGACCCCGGCTCGGACTTGCTCGTGAACCCTCGCCGCATGGCGTCGAGCCGCTCCGACCGGCCGATCGTCGCCAGCACCCACGGGATCATGAAGCCGCCTCCTCGGTCACCCGCGTCCCCGAAGCCGCGGCAGGCGCCTGTCTGCCGCCAACGCCGCTGCCGCGCAGAGAGTTGTTCATCACGGCCACCGCCTGAAGCGCGCGCCGTCGCACGTTCGGATCCGGGTCGTACTTGGCGAGCTTCAGCACCCGCCCCGAAACCGACATGAGCTTCAGCACTTCCACCACCCACAGCGCGCTGAGCCGCTGTTCCGCCCGCCGGTGCTCGAGCATCTCGATCAAGATCGCCGCGGCCTCGGGAGACTGGAACGACAGCAAGGCCTTCACGGCGTTCGCGCGGACCCGGTTGTCGTCGGAGCTCAAGTGCTGCCGAATCTGGTTGAACCGGTCGCTCGCTCGAAGCCGCTCCAGGGCCTCGATGGCGTTCGCCTGAGCTCGTTCGTCCGTGTCGTTGAGCCCGTTCAGCAAGATCCGCTCGCTCGTCGGACCCGGCAGCCGGCCCAGGAGCGACATCACCGAACTCCGGACGTAGGAGTCCGGGTCGTATGCGATCCGATACACCTCCTCGTCGAGCTGCCCCTGCAGATCGAGCGCCGCGACGATCTGAACCGCCCGAAGCCGATCGTGCGCCCGCGAACCCGCGAGCTTGTTGCGAACCTGCGAGACGAAGTCCCGACCCATCATGAGCAACGCCTTGCCCAGACGGCGCCGATCCTCCTCCGAAAGCATCTCGAAGCTCTGCCAGTACTGATCGAATCCGTATCCCGTAACCTGCTCGCTGGCCAGTTGTCGGAGCGACGGCGAATCGCTGGCAAGCTGTTCCGCCAGCAACGAGGGGAGATCCTCGGGGCACCGCCGCATCATCTCACGAACCGCCACCGCCGACAGATCCTGATCCTCCCACTGAACGACCGTTCGGATGAGCTGCGTGCTCATCGGGTCCTCAATCGCGATCAACCCCCACAAGCCCGCTCGCTGCGCCACTCGCTGGCCCGAAAGCAGTAGGTCTCTGCACACCGCCACCTTCCGCTCGATCGCCATCGTGCTGGCCAGGATCAGGTCCACCGCCCGCGACTGAAGGCCTTCCGGCAAATCCATGATGGCCCGGCCACGCCGCGCCAGCCAGTTCAAGCTCCGAATCGACGCAATCCCGCGACGCACACGCGGATCAGACGTCAAGAACGCCCACCGCACGAACTCCGTCATGAACTCGTCGTTCGCCTCGTACGAGATGATCCGCGCCACGACCGGACGAAGATCGCGATGCCCCAAGGCCTGGTAGATGAACGGAACCATCCGAGGATCGCTCCGAGTCTCGATCAACTGCACGACCGCGCGCCCGCAGTTGCTCAACCGGTTCGCGATCGCCCGCCAAAGCGTCTCGTTGAGATGCCGCGCGAACCACACCACCGTCTCGGCGACCTCCGGTCGGCGATGCACGTCATAGTCGTTGACCGCCTCGGCGATCGCCGAGATGAGGAACGTACGTTCCTCCGCCAGACGAGCCAGCGAAAACGCCTGGACCGACGCCTGCTCCGCCCCCGAAAACGGGCCCGTGGCCAACACCTCCAGCGTGATCTTCTCCTGCCGGAAGTAGCGGTCCGCCAACTCCCGAAGCACTTCAGCGGCACGCTGGCGAACGTTGGCGGACGAATCATGCAGCGCCAGACTCAGCAGATACGCCAGACGGTAGCTCCCCGTCCGACGAACCATCTCCAGTGCGTTCTGGCGGGTCTGCAAATCCCGAGACTTGATGCACCCCCGCAGCGCCCCGAACAGCGTCTCGGAGTGCTCCAGAATCCTCGATTGAAGCTTCGGAGCCATGTGATGGAAGTGAGCGATCAACCCGCTCAGGCCCTTCTTCGACCGGCGGGCGAGCAGGACGTCCACGAAAGACTCGTGGCACGACGCTTCAGCGCGGGCGAGCCCCTCGACGAGGGCCTCGTCAGCGGATGGGTTCTCGCTCCCCTGCAGGATTTCCAGTACTGGCAGATTGACCGTCATGAGCGCGCTCTTTCCGCCTTGATGCAGGACCTCCGGCATCTCTAGGTATCGGCTAATCCGCCCGATTACATCACATCACTGGATAGTCACGATCTGATTTAGCAGCCGAGGGCCGTGGATCTCCTTGAGACCGACACGAATCCGCCGTCCCCGCAGCAGGTTGGCGTTCTCCAGAACGTACTGCTTGTTGATCGTCTGCCCCGGCTCGATGCGGCGGTACATCCGGACCATCCGGGCCCGACCCGGAGCCAGAACGTACCCCTCGATGTCGATTCGCTTCTCGGCCCGGTGCGTGATCGTCTGGTGAACGATCACGTTGTTACCCTCGATCCGCGCGAAGCTATGCACCTCAAAGTCGTCCAGACCCAGCTCGAAGGGCGCCTGCGCCACGAACTCGTACGTCCGGTCCGAATCGATCAGGAACTCGCCGAGAAGTCGCTTCTGGCCCGCGACCTCGTTCGTGAAGAACCGCAGCGTCACCTTGGCCCGGAACTCCTGCCCCGCTGCCAGCGAGAACGGAATCCTCACCGGGCGGACCTCCCACCCCGGCGGAGGCTGAAGTCGCAGCAGACCGCTGATCGGCGTCCCCCTCGGGTTCACGAACCGGACGTCTCGCTCGTGCAGGCGAATGCTGCTTTCGACCTGATCCGGCTCCAGCGCGAAACTCGCCCGCAGCTTCAGGTGCCAAACCTCCGCGCCCCGAACGAACGTGGGCACCTGGCCGATCCGGAGTCGGTGATTGGTCCCGACCCGCGGCAACGCCTCCGCCCGCCCCCAGAGATCCACCACTTCCGGAGCGGCGCCCAGGTACGTCTCGAGGACACGTCCTTCCGGAGGGGCCCTATCGTCCCAGAGCGCAAGGATCGCCGACTTGCCCCTCGAAAACATCTCCACGTGTATCCCCTCGCCCAGGTACAGCGCCCCGGTCGGACGCGTCCGGGACAGCAGCTCGGCGATCGTCCGAAACACGATGTAGTCCTCGCGCGGCTCCACCTCGGGCGCGGCCGACCGCCTCGACACGTCCCACAGGCTCGGAACGAAGATCGCCTCAACCCCCGCCGCCTGCGCGCCGATCAGACGCTTCGCAAGATCCGAGAGCCTCGCCAGCCGCTCATACCCCGAGGACTCCAAGGGCTCCACCGTCACCCAAAGACCGTCCCCTCGGCTCTTCTTCAGATCCCCCACCCGTCGCGTGATGACGTCCGATCTGACCAGATTCGGTATGTGCACCGACACGAACTTGCTCTCGCTGAGCTTGTCCCGCAACTGGTGCAGAATGGGCCACGGAATCGCCATCTCCGACGACGGCAGCAGCTCATCGAGCGACTGACGGAACACCTTCAACCCACCCGCGACGCGCGGGTTCCACGCAAGACACTCGTCCTCGTCTGCGCCGGCCTGCCAACAGTGAACGAAGCTCGCGTATCGTGCCAGCGGCGGAATCAGGTACGGCCGCCACGCGTCAGGACGTTCGGCAAGGCTCAGCAAGAATGACTGCCAAGATTCGTCCGACCGCGACAAGGGCCCCCCGTCGTTCCTCGAACCGCAGGCCCCAAGGACCGCCACGGCGCCGATGCGATCCTGCCAGAAGTGCTCCGTCAGACCGGAGATGGCCGCGACCGTCGACGGATCCTCGACACTGCGAATGCCCGGCGTGGCCACGGGAACCTTGGCCTGCGCCACCCGCAGAAGATCGATCAGCCGGCTTGTGGCCTGCGGGCGCTCGTAGTCGTCGGGCCCCAGCACGATGCCGAATCCCTCGTTCCGCCACCCCGGTTCGTTCAGGCTCGGCGGAAGCCGCAGAAACCGGACTTGATACGCCGACAACTCCAAGTCCCCCGAGTGGATGGTGAGTCGGGCCGTATACGTGCCCGGAGCCAGCGAAGCCAGAGCGAACGATTCCACGACCGCAGCGCCAGCGGACGCCACCGCGACCGGGCGCGTCATCAGACGACGACCGTCCGCGGCGAACACCTCCAGCCGTCCGGCGAGGTCCCGCCCGTCGGGATCGCTCACTTCCACGTGCAACGCCGGCTCCTGATCCACGGCAAAGACGTTGCCCTCCTGACCCGTCGTCAGCGACCCGCGGGGAAGCCGGGTGACGCGAATGTCGTCGAACCAGGCCCCGGCGTTGATGTCCTGCCGGTAGATGTCATGACGCGTCTCCGGCGTGTCGGGCTCGCGGGCAGGCTGCACTGCCCAAACGGTCAGCCCAATGAACCGAGCCTTCTCGTATCCGCCAGGCAAGCGGATCGAGACCTCCTGCCACTCTGCCGGGGCCTCGAGCCCGCCCACCGGCTGACTGAAACGCTCCGTCCCCGGAAGCTTCTGACCGTTCCGGTCACAGTAGAACGTGCTCACCCACGCTCGGGCGTGGTTTAGCCGATCGGGCCGAACCCACGCGGTGATGATGTAATTGCTGTGCGCGTTGACCAGAATGTCTTGGGCGTGATACGTATACGCTAGGCTGCCGCCCGTGAGGCCCAGATAGAACGACGGCGGCGCCTCATGTCCCTTCTCGAAATCAAAACGCCCCTCCAAATAGTGCGGGAAACCCTCGGCAACGTGCTTCCGCCAGTACATCGGAACGCTCTCGACGTTACCACGCTTCCGCTCGTCGAAGTCGAACCACTTCACCACCCGCTGCTGCAGAAGTTTGCGAACGTCGCGGACCACGATGCGGCCCTGATCGTCGCTCACCAGTGATTCCGCGGACCCCGTCGCTTTGACGGAACCCGTCGCTTTGACGGGCCCCGTCGCCGAAACGGACCCCGTCGCCCCGACGGACCCCGTCGCCTCGACGGGCCTCGTCGCCTCGACGGGCCTCGTCGCCTCGACGGGCCTCGTCGTCTGAGACGTCGGGACGCTCTCCGCCCCGCAGAAGCGACCGAGTGCGAGAACAGCCACGACCGCCGTCAGCGCGCGGCCACGCCCTGCCCGTAATGCTCCCCGTCCGTCATGTGCGCAGACAGTTTCCGCCATCCTTCTCGGTATCGGCATACCATCACAGCGGGTTCATTTGCTGGCGCCGGCAGGCACGACCGACCACGGGAACCGGCGTCCCCGTCCCCGTAACACCTCGGAGGCCCCCCTGCCGAGTCGACGCCGGTCGGCCGGAGAGCCCAAGAGCGTCCGATAATGCGACCAGGATCCGCACTCCTCGGCCGGCGGGCCACAGCGACGAGCGCTAACGCCACGCGTACTGGACCTGACAACGCTGCTCCGCTATCGTAAAGCCTTCGAGGACCTTCGAAACCCGTAGACAGGGGCATCCCAATGCGCTATTTCGTGGCCTTGGTCGCCGCATTACTGCTCAACGCGACGGCCAACCTCATGATGAAGTTCGGGGTCGTCCGCTTCAAGACGGCGGGCGTCAGTCTGGCCGACGGCATCTGGCCGGCCCTGGCAGCGCTCCTGACGAACTGGGTGCTCATCCTCGGGCTCGCATGCTTCGCAATGAACGTCGTCCTGTATACCTATGCCCTCACGAAGCTGCCAATCAGCATCGCCTACCCGATCATGGTAACCGTCGGATTCGCAATCATCGTGGTCGTCGCCGGGCTATACCTCAACGAGCACCCGACCAAGCTCCAGTGGATCGGCGTGGTCCTCATCCTGGTCGGCGTATGGCTCGTCGCCTGGCAGGCCAAAAGCCAACTGCAAACCGACCCCTCGCCACCGACCATCACTCGGGATCGGTAGCAAACCGCCTCAACCTGCCGTCTCGACCTGAGGCCCACTACTCGGGAGCGGACTCATCCGACCCCTCGTCCGGCGCCTCGGTCTCGTCGATGTATTCGTCGATGGGAATCGGGTTGGCGAAGCCCTTGCGATCGCAGATCGCCGTGATGATCTCGTCGTAGGCCTCGATCTTGAACGAATCCAGCTTGATCCTCCGCTCGGACTGCCCTGACGCGTACGTGAGCTTGACCCACCCCTTCTCGTGATACGCGTCCGAGTCGAGCTCGATCATGCTGTCCCAGGGGATCGTCAAGCGATCGTAACTGAGCCCGGTATCGTCCACGGTGACCCGCGTCCGCCAGGTCCGGATCGTCCAGACCACGCCGACCAGCCCCGCCACCGCGCAGACGATGGACCAGAACTGCTGCTGTCGGACCGATTCATAACGGTAGTCCGACGACGTCTCCTCCCATTGAGCCGCGATCACGTTCCCGACGTTGGGATCCTCGGTCCGCTGCACCTCGAGCGACAATCGCCCGTATCGCCCCACGTAGTGCCAGAAATCGTTCTTGGTCGCCACGTCGTGCTCCACCTTCAGCGGCTCCCCGAGATCGGCGAGGACCTCCGACTTCGTCAGCCCCTCCTTGGCCCCCTGCTCGTATTTCTTCTTCGGCTCCTCCGGATACGCGTAACCCAACTTCGGATGCGGAACCGGAAGCTCCGTCAACTTGAGGTCCACCATGAACGGCTCGAGCGCCTTCCGCGGATACCGATACAGCCCGTCCACGGCGAACCACACCGCAAAGGCCAGTAGCGCCAGCGTCATGATGCCCGCTCGAGCCAGCCGTTCGTTCGTCGTGCCCGTCACAATCCGCATCGGCTCCAGCCTCCTGTCCGAGTTCCAAATCGACCTCTCTCCGGATCGACGCCACATATCCTTTCAACTCGACTAGTCGATTTCAAGCCCACCCCCGGACCGGCAAACCCCGCAATGCCCATCGGTCCGCGTCGTTTGGCCCCTATGATAACGCCTGAATCACATCGGCGGCGTCCCGGTTCGATTGTGACCGGGACGTGCGGGACCTATAATCCCACCATGATCGGACGCCGCTCTCCGATACCGCGCCCAAGGCGCCCGCTAGCCCTCCTTTCGGTGAGCGAGCTTCGTGCCGTCGTAACGCAGGCTTCCTCCCTGCCCAGAAAGCACGCAACCATGCCTTCCTCACACGAAACGGTCCGACCGAAGACGGCACTCGGCTCGGTAATCCTGGCACTGATCCTGTCCCTTCCGTCGCAGGGGCTTCGAGCCGATTCGGCCGCATGGTGGGACCAGCGCTGGCCCTTCAGGAGAGCCGTCCTCGTCTCCCCGCCCCAGACGCATCTCGAGGGCGCCGACGCCGCTTGGGTCGAGTTCCTCACCCACGGCGCCGTCAAACCCGGGGGCGCCGACATCCGCGTCATGACGTCGACCGGCAAGCTCGTCGACCACTTCGTCATGCAGACCGGACCGGACGATCGCGCCCGAGTCTGCTTCGCCCTCGTCGGTCGAGGCAACAGGTACTTCATCTACTACGGCAACCCGGAAGCACAGAAACAGCCTGCCCCAGATACTTGGCGCCCCAAACGAGGCGTCCTCCTCGAGGGATGGACCTACCGCGGCGGTTCCATCGACAGCTTCAAGCTGACCGAGCAGACGTTCCAGAAGGCCGGCGAGCCCAACGGAAGGACCTTCGTCCCCAACGTCTTCATCGGACTCGATCCCTTCGGCCCGCCCTCGCACTACTGCCACAAGTACACCGGCTGGCTGATCTGCCCCGCCGCCGGTCGATACGCATTCACCACGACGAGCAAGGACGCCTCCTTCCTCTTACTTGACGACAAGGAGGTGGTCTCGTGGCCCGGGCGCCACGGCCCCGTCCACGACGCACGATACACCGGAGCGATCCAGCTCGACCAAGGACTGCACAAGCTGACGTACTACCACGTCTCCATCGGACCCGACGGTCGGGCCGTCGCGGCATGGCAGCCACCGGGAGGCCCTCGACCCGTCGTCATTCCCCCCGACGCGTTCGCCCCCATCGCCCGAGGCACCTGTGGCGACCTCGACCGCTACGGTCGTGCCCAGGCGGATTTCAGCGTGGAAGGCCCTGGCGAGACCTTCTTCGAAAATCGCTACACCTTTCGCTACCTGTTCAAAGGCCGGCTCGAAGGCGCAAGCGCCGCCAAGGCATCCTTCGAATGGGATTTCGGCGACGGCGTCAAGGCCCAGGGACAGGACGTCCAACACGTCTACCTGACCCCCGGCATGCGAACCGTCACGCTGACGGCCAAACGAGGCGGGATCTCCTCGACCATCAGCAACCGCCTCGCCGTCACCCGCGACTGGAACCGCGTCACCGAGCCCAAGATCGAACCGCTCGAAATGCACGCCAAGATCGTCTCCACCTACGATTTCCCCAATCTGTCACCCGCCGAACTGGCATCGGCCCTCTGGCTGCTCAAGCGCGGCCAGCAGACCAAGGCATGCCTGGCCGCCATCGACGCGCTGCCCAGCCGAATGAACGACCTGGCCGACCGCGGCGCCGCCGAGACCCTCCCCGACGTCTATGCCCTGCTCGTAAGCGATCTCAATCAGCCGCGGCGCGCCGCCCACCTGTTCGACCAGATCGCCGCCGCGGCAAGCCAGATGCGCGTCAAGGCCGCCGCCGCCGTCCTCGCCGGACGAGCCTACTTGGACGAGCTCGGCGACTTGAAACAGGCGGAGGACCGATTCGAACGCGTGATCCGGGAATTCGGCGACCGAACACGCGCCCCCGAGATCCGCCGCGCCAGGATCGGCCTGGGCGACGTCTACCTGCGGACCGGACGATACCGCCAGGCCAAATCGGCCTACGAGCAAGCCGGCGTCCTCGGCGACGCCGCCAAACGCGGCATCCGCGTCGGAAGCTACGCCCAGGCCGTCGAGGACTACGTCCGGCGAAAGGAATTCGAATCGGCCGCCGAGTGGCTCGACCGCTGGGAGTGGGAGTACCCCCTAGAGAAGCTCCGAGGGTACAGCACCCTCCTTAAGGCCCGCCTCTACGAGCGCCGGCAGAAGTATGCCCACGTCACGCGAATCATCGAGCACTTCCCGATGGTCGTCGTGGAAGGCGCCAAACCCACCGACCCCGTCGACGTGATCTACCTGTCCGTCGACCCCGCCAAGCTCCCCGAGCTGTATAAAATCGACCCCGCCACGGGTAGGATACAGTCAGCCTCCGGCGCCGCATTTCCACCCAACGTGTACGGAATGGAAATGGGCTTGCTGGCGGCCGATGCCCACGCCGCGCTCAACCAGAAGGATCAGGCCCGGCGTGTGCTACAGGTGCTCATCCAACTCTACCCGGACAGCCCCCTGCTGGGAGAGGCCAAGGATAGGCTAAGAAGGTTGGGAGGACAGACTCCCGCCGTTCCGGGGAAATGACGCCACGCGTCTCCCCACGACCACACAAGGAGGTCACACCGTGAGACGGACGTCAAACCAAACGCTCGCAATCATCGGCTCCGCCCTGTCGCTGAGCCTGGCCACGCTGGCCGGCTGCCAGCAACCGGAGGTCAAGACACCCACCACCCAGGCCACCGGACAGGTCAAGCCCGAGACGGACCGGATCGCCGACCGGATCCGCAGCGACCCCGTGGCATACCTCGAATCCTGCCTCGACCGATGCATCAAGATCGATGAGTTCGCCTGCACCTTCTACCGGCAGGAACGACTCGGACTCGTGCCCGTCCTAAACCCCCTCGAGCGAATCTTCGCCAAGTGGCGACGCTCCCCCCTGAGCATCAAGTTCGACCTGCCCGACGAAACCAGCCAATACGCCCAGTCGCTCTACATGGAGTCCGTCGACAAGGACAAGCTACAGGTCCTCCCCCGTCACGGCCTCCTCGGCCTCCCCCCCACCGTCGGCACCTTCCCCGTCCAGTGGAGCATCACCTTCCAAAAGGCCAAGAACCGTATCACCGACTTCGGCCCCCAGCGCATGCTCGAGCGCACCCTCAAGAAAATCGCCTACACCCGAGAGAACAACATCCCCGGGCAGATCATCGTCTACAAGGGCATCGCCAAGCTCGAGGTCACCGGACAGGTCGTCCATCACATCCAGATCACGAACCCAAGCCACAGGGACTACCCCCACGGCAAGCAGGATCTCTACATCGACGTCAAGCTGCAAATACCCGCCGGGGCCTATCTCTGGAACCAGCAGGGCGAGCTCGACTCCATGTACCTCTATGCCGACATGAACACCGCGCCGAATTTCACGGAGGAAGACTTCAAGATCATCCCCCCAAGGAAGGCACCAGCCCGCGAGCAGGCCGCATCACAACCCGCCACGAGGAAGGCCGGATAACACACCCTCGCGCCAGGAGCCGCGCCGCGTGAAGATCGACATCCACAACCACGTCCGCCAGGACAACGACGCCATCCTCCGCGCCGGCGACGAACTCGGCATTGATCTCTTCTGCTGCGCCTTCGGCACCGCCGGACACGCCGACATCACGCGCGGAAACCCTGACATCGAGACAGTTCGCGCCGCCAACGACGAGGTGCTCGCCGCGACCCGGCAATTCCCCGACCGCATCGCCGGATGGTGCTTCCTCAATCCCGGATACCAGCGAGAGTCCCTCGACGAGATGGACCGCTGCATCCGCGACGGCGGCCTGATCGGCGTCAAGCTCTACAACCAGTACTTCTACAACGAACCCGTCCTCTTCCCCATCGTCCAGCGCTGCATCGAATGGCAGGTCCCCATCATCGGACATGCCGGCAAGCAGTGCCATCCCGACGGCATCAAGACCCAGCCCCGCATCAGCAACGGCCTGCACTTCGCCGACCTCGCCCGTCGCTACCCCGAGGCCATCCTCATCGAGGGCCACATCTGCGGCGGCGGCGACTGGGAGTGGTCCCTCAAGGCCATCCGCGACGTCCCCAACGTCTGGCTCGACACCAGCGGATCCGTCGTCGACGAGGGCTGCATCGACCGCTGCGTCCGCCAGCTCGGACACGAGCGCCTCGTCTTCGGAACCGACATGAGCTACGAGGAAGGCGTCGGCAAGATCCTGGCCGCCAACCTTACCGACGAGCAGCGCGAAGACGTCTTCTGGCGGACAGCTCGCTCGCTGCTGGATCGGAGGCGGATATGAAGCTCATCGACGTCAACGCCTCCGTCGGCCACTGGCCCTTCCGCTCCCTCCCCTACCGCACCGTCGACGACCTCCTCGCCCAGATGGACAAGGCCGGTATCGAGCAGGCCTGCGTCTGCTGCCTCCACGGCCTCTTCTACAAGGACGTCCACCAGGCCAACGAGGAGCTGGCCCGCGACACGCTGCACCACCGCGACCGACTGATCCCCGTCGCCACGCTCAATCCCGAGTACGTCTGCTGGCGGGACGACCTGAAGTGTTGCGTCGAAGAGCGAGGGTTCCGAGCCCTCCGCCTCTTCCCCCTCTATCACCGCTACGAGATGCACGCCGGCACCGGCCTGGACCTCCTCCAAGCCGCCGCCGAGCTCGAGCTCCCCGTCCAGATCCCCATCCGCGTGGTCGATCCGCGTCAGATGCATCCCCTCGACGTCGACCGCATGCTCACCCTCGACGAGATCGCCCAGGCCGTCCGCGCCTGCCCCCAAGGCCGATACGTCGTGCTCGACCATCGCGGCGGCCCCCCAGAAGCCTTCCGAGCCCTCCGCGACCAGCTCGGCGCCACCGTCTACTTCGACCTCGCCCGCGAGCCCGTCGTCTTCAACGACCAGGGCCGATCCCTCGTCGACGCCGTCGGCATCGACCGTCTCCTCTTCGGCACCGCCATGCTCCACAAGCCCCCCGAGGTCGCCCTCCTCCGCTTCCAGCACCTACCCGTCGATCAACGTCAGCGAGAGCGCATCGCCTGGCAAAACGCCGCCGTGCTGTTCGCCTAGCCATGACGCTCGCGCCCGACCGCACCGTCAGGTGGACCAGGTTCTCGGAACCAACTCCCCTCCCCCGCGACCCTCGCTCGCGTACCCCACCCCCCCTCACATGCCCCGCCGGACCGCGTCCCGCCCTCCCCGGGCCGCCAATCGTCTTCTTCTCGGACGTTAACGGTTATCGGAAGCAAGCCCCTACCTGCCGGCACCGACAAGCCCTAAACCGACCCCTCCCACTTGCCGATGATTGCAATGCGGAGCTACCGTATGGCTCTGCGCGCAAGGGTCGCAAGGATGATGATATCGGGCGTGACCAGTCCGGCCATGACGATGAACCGCTTCCTGGCGGCCGTAGCCAATCCGCGCGTCGCCGCCGCCCGACGCCCGGACCAACCCGAGGGCGCTGCCCAGAACGCCCCAGTCGACCCCGCATCCGCCGCCAACCCCGTCGGAAAGACCGAGCTCACCGAGGAGGACCTCCGCCAGATCCAAGAGCTCCGAGACCGCGACGCCAGCGTCCGCCAACACGAACAAGCCCACAAAGCCGCCGCCGGCGCCTATTCTCGTGGCGCCCCGTCCTACAGCTACGAGCAAGGCCCCGACGGCAAACGCTACGCCGTCGAGGGCGAGGTCCAGATCGACCTCTCCGAGGTCCCAGGCGATCCCCAGGCCACCATCACCAAGATGCAGCAGGTCCGCCGCGCCGCCCTAGCCCCCGCCGACCCCTCCTCGCAAGATCGACAGGTCGCCGCAAAGGCCGCCTCGATCGAGCAGCAGGCCCGCGCCGAAATGGCCCAACAGCGCGCCGACGAGGCCCAGAACCCAGACGGCGACTCACAGACCTCGCAAGACGCCGACACACCGACGACCCAAGACAATCCGTCCGCATCGTCCGACACCGGCCACCAGGAACCCTCTCCCGACCGACCCGACGCGACGCCCCCAAACGCCGAAGACATCATCGCCGAAGCCCCGAGCGGCAAGTCATCGCTCCTGACGCCGTCGCGGATGGCGTCGATCGACACCGGCCGGACGGCGACCGTGGGCCGTTTCATCGACGCCCGCGTGTGAGGAACCATCATCAGCGACGTCCCGTCAGGCCTTACGCATCCCGTCCGGAGGATACGACACCCACGCCGCCCCTCCGCGCCACCCGAACCAAGCCGTCGGCGACCCCCAAACGCGCCAACCGATCGTCGATCGCCTCCGCCGAACCATCCAACCACCCCATCCCACGCGTAGCAAGGGCATCTTGCCCGTGACCCATGACGAAGATCGAGTGCCCTATCCCGTCAGCAGTGGCCAACCCGAATCCGCCCAGGAATCCACCCCGCCCCCCGCCATCCAAATCTTCACCCTCGGCGGAAGCACCACCTTCGGCTACCACGTCTCCCACGAGCACACCTGGCCCAGCCACCTCTCAAACATCCTCAACGACAAGGCCCAGGCCCTCGGCATCGACGCCCCCGTCGTCGTCACCAACTACGGCCGAACCTACTACGACCCAAGTCAGGAGACCGCCCTGCTCCAGGACCTCTTGCGAAGCGGACACCGCCCCAGTCTCGTCATCTTCATGGACGGCATCAACGGGGGCACCTACCCCGACGTGCCCTTCTTCACCGCCGACTTCGAGCGAGCGCTCACCCGAGCCCAGCACCGAGACGAAGTCCCCCTGATGGCCGCCCTCAGCCGCATCCCTTTAGTCCGCCTCGCCGACTCGATCAGATCCCGGCTTAACCTCGACCCCGCCGAAACGCACAACCCCTACGCCGACGTCGCCGCCGACCAGCGCGTACGCCACCTCGTCAACCGATTCGAGCAGAACCGAGCCATCTCCAACGCCGTCTGCGCCCTCTACGGCGTCCGGCCAATGTTCTGCCTCCAGCCCGACCCCTGGCTCAACTACCCCATGGACCTCTACCGCTCCCAGCCCCCCACCCACTGGCCCGACCTGAGAAGGCGAAAAACCGACTTCTACGCGCAACTGAGAGCCAGGCAAGGCTACATCAACCTCACGAACCTCCTCGAACAATGGGGCCCCCGCCGCAAAGCCGTCATCGACAACGTCCACTACTCCCCCAACTTCAACCAGTTTCTAGCCACCAGAGTAGCCCAACAGACCGACCTAAGCAGCTTGGCCAACGCAGCCCCCCCAACGAACGAAAAAGCCGCCACCGGCCCCCCCGAAACCTCGCGAAGCGATCACTCAACTGAGACTGCTCCGGGGATTGTCTGAGCTCCGGGGATTGTCTGATCAGAAAGCGCTGGCGGGGTACACGAATTCACGCAACGCGCCCAACCGCACGTTCCCCGAAAGCGTGGATTCCCTAAAACCTCACCAGGAAATCGAGGGTCATTGGGCACGTAAGTACCTTCAGAAAAGCGGGATATACACCACACTCTTAAGAACATGCGTAGACGATATCAGGTCTAGACTATCTTGCACAGTACAAGATACTTTGGATACAAGGAGATGGCCACGATGCCTGAAACCTGTGCATTGCTCGACAGTTGTGGTTTCTTCAAGAAGTACCGGTCATCCAGTGATCTGGCCTGCAAGGGCTTCATCGCCAAGTACTGCCGAGGCCAACAGATGTCCGAATGCAAAAGAAAGCAGTACCGCCAGCAACACGGCGCCCCACCGCCTGACGAAATGATGCCGAGTGGTGTGACGATCAAGACGGATTAATAGGGACAGACCCTATTTATCCGAGCGAGAACATGCCAACCGACCGCCCAAAGGCGGACCCGGGTCCCGGTCTCCCTAGCGATGAGCTCGCCCCCGAGGATCCGGTCGTCACGAACGGTCTACGAATGCTCGGGCACAGTCGTAATCGCTACACCACTCGACTGATGCCCCTGTGAATCATACCCGAGCCTGGGCGCCCGTTCAGAGATGATTGAATGAAGTGCCGCCCGCCGAACCATCTAGCGCCGTCCTCGGTCGGAGGCCTTCGCTGTCATTGGGGGCGGGCATCCTGCCCGCTGTCACGCGGGCGCGACGCCCGCGCTCTCTTGTTGCGCCTCCAACGAAACTGGCGAACCGGAAACCGCACTGAGCTGGTTGCAGGAATACTTGGACAGTTGGCGGCAGGTGGGTGGCCCACCTCTTCAGAGGTGGGGGACACGAATTCGATCGGGAATTCGCGTCTCCCAAGGCCAGAGCCGTGCGGCGCCCAGATACAAGTTCCTTCCCACGGACTGTCCAGCCCTTCATGGAGGCAACTCAACTCGGTCAAATGCCAACGGCTGTCGCACGCATGCCCGCCTCGTCGAACAGCTCCGTCCCCGTCGGTGCCGGTGGTGGAAACGCCGCCCCGCACCGCCCACACTGTTCCTGATCCACGACGCGCATGCAACCACACGAGACACAGGCAATCCGGGCCGGCCACTCGCGCAAGGCCAGCAGCGTCAGCACCCCGGCAGGCCCAAGCACGAAGCCCGCGATGGCCCATCCCCAAGTCTGGCGCCGGGTGAACGCGTACCGGCGCGCAATGCCGAGCACCACCAATGCGCAGACAGCAGCGCCGACGACGAGCACCACCCCCCCAATAGCCCAAAATCGTGCTTGCCCGCCCGATAGCGCGCGCAGCGGGTCGCTTGGCTCCTGACCGCCGTCCACATCATCCAGCCGGCGCGCCGCCACGAAATAGGCCTCCCAGACCACGAGGCCCCCCATCGGCACTGCCCACGCCAGCGGCACCCACTGCCAGGCAGGATCTGCGACCACGCGAGGCACCGTCGGCACGTCGTACTGACTCAGCACCGTCCCGTTCGCGGAGAACATCACAACGTGATCACACTCCGCCGGAGTCGCGCCTTGTCTCCTAAGAGAGTAATACCAAATGGCGTAGCCCCCGTTCGGCATGCCGGCCAGAGTGATGTTCGGGTATTCATCTGCCGTGTACTGGCGAGCGAAGGATCGGACCGGTTGCAGCGATGTGGAGAACAGATGGATATGGCTGGTTGTAGCGACTACGTTGAAACGGGTCGGATGCTCCCCGGGGGAGATCCGCACCTCGCCAAAGCCCACGACTGGCTGATCGGATGCGGCGGCGAAAAGCAACTTGACCTGGCGGCCGAGGTAGTCGACACGATAGACCGCCGATGGAAAGGCCAGGAGATGCCGCTCAGGCCCAAAACAGGGGAACAATCCCTCAGGGAACGTCTGGCCCACCGATGCGCCGATTGCACTGAACCCGTCGGGACCGATGCTGCCGATGCGGCGATTCGTCGCCCGATCGTATCCGACAACCAGTCGTTCCGGAAAGTCATAGCACCATATGAGCTGCCCGGTCATGTCCACGAATCGAAAGCATCGTTCGGTGTGGCGGTAGGAGTATCTGAAGAAGGTAGGCCAACGCGTCTGAATGCCCCGGAACTGCAGCAGCACCGTCTGGGTGAACTCGTTGAAGTCTTCTCCCTTGTAGGAACCCACGGGACGACCGGCCAGATCCGTCACGCTGCGGATGCGCCCGCCATATGACCCGACGCTGAAATGCAAGACCCGGCCTTCCTTGTCGACACCGTACTGCTCCCACGTAGCTACGCCCTGCTGACGTCTCAGCGAATCCGCCACGATCGTCGCGCCCAGGCCCCCAACGCACAGGATGCCGACAAGCAGGACCACGCCGAGCGCGGCCCTCGTCCCCGCGGGCTGCGAGCGGTATTGCCCGGATGCCGCGAAGCTGCCCCAGGCCGCAAGCGCAAGGACACTCGCACACAGAACCGCCGCCACCATCGCCTGCCAGAACTCAGTCGCCATCACGACGTACGCCTCGCACAGGATCGGCAAGCCAAACGGCAGAACCCGGCTGCCATACCAGCGGGCCTGGCGGATCCCGGTGAGCAGCCCGGCAAAGTAGAAACCGACGCCGCCCATGACGTCGGCGAAGGTCGGCAGGAGCATCTGCCAGTGGAAAGGAACCGCGATGTGACCGGGCGTCGCTACCCAAATGACCGCCACGAGAAAAGGCAACAGCATCGCCCCGGCATACAACGCCAGACCCGCCACAACCTTGCCGAAAAACAGCCTCTTCCGCGTGAGTGGACGGTGGATCAGGAACGCCCACTGATGCTGCAGCAGTTCCGGCACGGTCTGGAGCAGACCCAGCAAGCCGGCGCCAATGGCCGCGCCGTAAGTCGTGATCTTCTGGAAGTTGCCCGCAAGCAGCGATCCGTTCCATCCAGACCTGCTCATCGGATAGAGCACAAGCGTCATGCCAACCGACACAGCCAGCATCAACAGGACGCCCCACTTCAGGTTCTCGCGGATCTCCTTCCAGATGATCGCTCTCATGACGGGCCTCCCGAAGCCGGCAAGAGAAAGCTGCGACTGCCCCGATTGCCGACGTAGCTGATGAACGCCTCCTCCAGATCGATCGGCGCCTCCTCGATCTGCCGGGCCCCCAGGCCACGCAACCGCTCCTCGACCGCCCCCCCGTCATCGCCCACGAACGTCACGGCCACCTCATTCTCGGTGCGCGCACTATCCAGTAGCCCCGGGATCGACGGCAGCTCCGGAGGATGATACGGAAACCGCAACACAAACCGGCGGACGTGTTCGCGGAAGAACTCCAACCCACAGCACGCACGAAGCTGCCCGCGATCGAGGACCGCAATCCGATCGGCCACGCGTTCGACGTCGCTCAGTAGGTGCGACGAGAAGAAGACCGTCCGATCCTGCCGCCGAGTGACGTACACCATCGCCTCCAGCAGCGCCCGCCGAGCCACGGGGTCCAGTCCGAGCGCCGGGTCATCGAGGATCAGCAGCTCCGGTTCGGGCGCCAGCGTAAGGGCCAGACAAAGCCCCGCTCGCTCGCCTTTGGACAGACTGCCCGCCCGCGCCCCCGGATCGAGCTGGAAGTACTCGGTAACCGCGCGAAATACGTCGTGATTCCACTGCTTGAAGAAACTCGCCTGGAACTCCCCGCATTCGCGAACCCGCATCCAACCGTAGAGGTTGTGTCCTTCGGCCAGGTACCCGATGCGGGCCCGGACCTCCGGCGGCAGGTCGGCGCTGTCATGTCCCAGAATGCTGCACGAGCCGCGCGTGGGTTCGAGCAGCCCGAGCAGCATGCGAATCGTCGTGGTCTTGCCGGAACCGTTCCGCCCGAGGAAGCCGAAGACGCAGCCTCGCTCGACCGTGATCTTCAGGTCATTCACCGCGCACTTGCGGCCGAAGTAGCGGGTCAAGCCTCGCGCTTCGAGCACCGGATCAGCCATCGCTCTTCCCTCGCTTGGGGCCCTTGGGCTGCAAGCCGGCAAGCCCTCGGTCAATCGTCGAGCGGATCTCATCCACGGAGAAGTCCAGGACCAGGGCTTCGCTGAGAAACGACCGGAGCGCCTCATCCAGCCGGCGATTGCGCTCGGCATCCGAATAGACCTGACGACGGTCGGCGACGAAGTAGCCGCGGCCCTGGCGGGCTTCGATGACACCGTCGCGGACGAGTTCGTTGTACGCCTTAGCCACCGTATTCGGGTTGATCACGAGCTGCTCCGCCAGTGCCCGGATGCTGGGCAGCACATCGCCCGGGCGGAGCCTGCCCCCGGCGACGCCGTGGCGGATCTCATCGATGATCTGCCGGTAGATCGGCGTCGAACTGCCGGCCGTGATTCGAAACTCGAGGGCCAAGCTCAACTCCCAACTGTACCACTCGTACTAGTACAGTATATCACGCCCCGGCTCGTTGTCAACTAAATAGGGACAGACCCCATTTATCGCTACCGTTGCAGTAGGAGACCGGATAGGACACGTGGGGACAGACCCCGGCTATCCGAAGAAACACAACCACCCGCCCGTCCCCGACGCCCTGCCGAGACCGACGCCCTCCCATCCTCCCATCGACATCATCATCCAGCCCTTGCGAACCCCAGCCATCACCGCCAAACTACCCCTGCGAGCCGCAAAAACCGCCGCGGACGCCCCAGATCGTGCCACGGGCGGAATCACGACGGACGCCCAAAGGGAATCACCCAATGGCGAACCAGACGAGCCTACTGACCGCTCATCTCGCGAGGCCCGCCATGGCGGCGATCACGCCAACCTCTCTCGCCGATGCCGCGCCGCCGCCCGACCCGGAATCAAATCTCCTATCAGTGACAAACCGCCGTCAGGAGTGACTCGGGAGGTCTATCTCATTTCGCAGGAACCACACCCATTCTGTTTCGGCTGCGGCTACGACCTCCATGGCCTGGACCTGCCGCGTCCGTGCCCCGAATGCGGGCACGTAAGCGGCTCCGTTGACGCGGTGCAGGAGGCTCGTGAATGGCTGGCGAGTTCGAGACCGTGGTTCTGGTTCCTGCGCTCGTCCGGAACCATTCCCGTGGAGGTTCTCTACGCTGTCGACGACAAATCGCTGCGGGGGCTCGGCCGGAAGCGCCTGTTCCTGGCCCTCTGGCTGCCGGCAATTCTGGCCTTTGTCCTTGCTGCTGTGGCCAATTGCTTCGTCGCCGAATACGACGTCAAGGTCTGGTACTACAGCAACAAGGACCCACAGCGTAAGCCCTTGAAAACCACGATGGAGCACGAGGAAGATCGCTTGTGCACATTCAATCTCCACCTGGATTTCGGCTTGTTCTCGTGGATCCCTGCCCACTGGGTGAAGGTTCGCGAGCCGACTCTGAGAAGACTGCGTTTCGATCCGCCCCCTCAGCCGGATTTCATCTCCTTCCTGATGGCTTGCACGCCGCTTGTGGTTTTCATCGGCGGCGGCTATCTGCCTTGTCGGGTTCTTCTGTCTTGGTTGATGAGGCGTTCGGGCAGAAGGCAAGGACTGAGTAGCTTTGGTCGATCAGCCCGGACGGCTTTGCTCCACCTGATATCCCCGACGGGCCTGGCCGTTTGGCTCTGGCTGCCTGTTGTGTTGCCGGTCGGGTTGCCGCTTTTGTTACCCGAGTCTTCGCGGTGGCTCGGGCCGGCTGAGACACTTGCGATGGTATCTCTCGTTCTTTCAGGCACTCTCTGGGTCGTCACGAACGTGATGATCTGGGGGCGACTACAATCACTCGATCGCGCAGGCAGACTGCTCCCTGCCAACCGGCTGACCGCCCTGATGCTTGCCATGCTGAGCCTGACTGGAATCGCGTTGCCCTTCGTCATCGGCTCCCTCCTCTGACGGACACCGGGAACGAGATCTGCCAGTGGATTCTCCGGCCGGCACTGGCAAACCCGCTTAAATGGGGGACAGTCACCCATTTCCGACCCTCGTCAGAACCATGTCCACCTGATTCTCCCGGGACGTCCAGTCCCAGATCGCCGACCCCCCTTACAACCAGACCGTACCAAGAAGCATCACGATCACCTCGCCCGGACCATGACACGCCCGGCACACCAACCCCAACCCCCCGCCACCCCACCGACAAGCTCCCAACCGGACCGCACCTCTCCCCGCCACCCACGTGGCCGAAACTCACCCCGTCCGGACTCCGCCAGCGAACACCCTCCAAGAGCAAGAGACAGAACATCCCGAAACGGATCGAACGCGTCCTCATCGAGCATGAACGCCATCGCCATCACGACTACCGCCCCAACCGCAGGAAGCATACGGAATCGGCGATCCCTGACACCCTGACGAGCCGGCTTCACCAGGGCCTTCGCACGACGATACATCTCGGCCCAGTCCGTCCGTCCACCGGTTCGCCACAGAGGCCTTCGAGGGGGTGTGCTCATCCACGACCCCCGAGCGCCCCGCGAATCCATCGCTGAAGCCGCGAGAACGCCGTTTCGTCGAGGTCCCCACCGAGGCCTTGCGAACCCCCACCGTCACCGCCAAACTACCCTTCCGAGCCCTAAAAGCCGTTGCAGACGTCCGACATCCCACGTTCTGCGAAGCGCGGAACCACGATGGCCGCCCAAAGGGAATCATCAAATGGCCAGCCAAACAAACCAAACGAGCCGACTGACAGCTCATCTCGCCAGGGCCGCCATGGCAGCGATCATGCTAACCTCGGTCGCCGCCGATGCCGCGTCGCAGGATGATTACGAGGCGCGGCTCGCCCAACGACGAAGCGCCTACGTCAACTGGATCATCGATACCTTCGGCGCCCTCGAACCCTCCATGCACCCCAAGGACGGACGCCGATGGGCCCTCAACCACGCCCGCCTCCTCCTGAACCGCGATCTCCCAAAGGCCAACGCCTACTTCGAGTCGTTCGTGCTGACGCGCGACAGCGACATCTGCTTCATCCGAGCTCTGAAGTCGCTGCTCGACTTCCGCGATTCGACCCGCCTCTCCGACCAGGCCAGACGATATCTAACGAATATCCTCACGTCATGGCCAAAGACCGACAAGAGCACCATCGCGCGCTGGCCCGCCTGGCACACAGAGAACCACGACCTCATGAACCTGACGATCGGCATGTTCGGCAAACAGGCCGCCGGCGAGGACGTCTCCGACCACGTCGACCAGATCGGCAAGGCCCTCGCCTGGCGATTCGAGCGCGGCTGGGTCGAGTGGAACTCGCCCTGTTACCAGTTCCACTACTCGAATCCCCTCATCGTCCTGGCCGACCACGCCCCCTCCGAGAAGCTCCGCCGCGGCGCGACGGACCTGCTGAACCTCCTCTTCGCAGAACGAATCGTCCTCGGCGTAAACGGCTACCTCGGCGGGCCCGCGTTCCGCTGCCGGACCGCCGACGCCAACAACTCGCCGACCGCGCGCAAGGTCGCCTACCTCGAGGACAACCGCTACGACGGATTCCTCCCCACCGTCTGGCTGGCATTCGGCCTCGGTGAGCCCCGCTTCGACTTCGCCACCGCCCGCGTCAAAGGCCTGGAGCCCGCGACCATCGAGTACGCCAGCGGGAACGAACCGAGACTCAAGCAGGACGAGGGCATGTTCTTCGCCTGCAGTTCAATCAAGCCCCACCCCATCCTGGTCGCGCTCGCCGAAGAGGCCCGAACCTGGAAGCCCTTCGCCTACTCCGGCCGCCGCCATCTCGGCTGGCCCTCCGAGAGCTTCTGGACGACGCAGAAATGGATGCCCGGCGCGCTCTACTACTACAACACGCCCCATATCTCGATGGGCTCACTCCACTCCTCCGGCTACTGTTGCCAGTCGCGTTACCACAACGTGATGTTCGCGTCCGACCCGTCGCGGAATCTCAGGGTCGAGATCATCCTCCCGGGAGTCCCCCCCGACAAACGGCGGCACGAGGCCCGCGGGCGGCTCGTCCAGCACAAGAACTGGCTCCTCGGCCAAGGAACGCTCTTCGAGGATGGCGGGGTAACCTCCAAGCCCTTCGGGCCATGGAACGTGTACCGAGTCGGCAAGGGGCTCTGCGCCCACATGCCGCTCCCCGACTCGTACCACGTTCTCCAGATCTCCGATCTCGACACCTACAAAAGCGAAGCCGCGTTCGCCCATGCCCTCTCCATACCAACCATGAACAACGGCGTGGTCTCCGGCCTGACGACCGACGGCGACCGCGTCGACGTCCACGTGGACAAGATGAGCATCCTGATTAACGGAACACCACGCCCGCACCCGCCCAAGATGCTGCACGACTGCCCCCACATGCGATCCGAGCACGGAAGCGGCAAGATCAACATCCAAACCAAGGCCGGAACCCTAACGCTGGACCGCCACACGTTCTACGACGGCCCGACCGATCCGGAGCTGGCGACGATGAAGGCGCCCGAGCCGCCTGGACTGCTGTGGGGCAACGTGACGAACGCAGGCCTGGCAACGAAGGTCAACCACGCACGAGCGCTCGGTGGCAGGCTCCCCGCCAAGGGCGATGTTCGCATCGAGTCGGTCTCCGTCCTCTTCCCCCAACAGATCACCGGCGACCTCATAAATAGGGACAGACCCTATTTATCCCTACCGTAGGAAAAGGAGACCGGGAGAATATGGACTCGAGACAGACTCACATGCCGATCTTCGACCGATGGGCTACCACTTACGACAAGAGTGTCGACTCTGCTCGAGGCGTGTTCGCACGGTACGAAACAGTGCTCGATCTTGTAGTGGACAGAATCGGATCTCACGCCAGCGGCCGAGTGTTGGACATCGGCGTCGGAACAGGGAATCTTACTCAACGGCTTCTGCATCGCGGCGCTAAGGTGGTTGGGCTCGATCCTTCGGAGGCAATGCTGGCAAAGGCAAACGCCAAGCTGAGCCCTCGTTCGAACCTACAACTGGTCCGCGCATCGGATCCGTTTCTAAGGATCCCTTTTCGCGACGAGTCTTTCGATGCGATAGCCAGCACATACGCCTACCACCATGTACGACCTGACCACAAGGAGGCGTCCCTCCAGGAGATGTTTCGCGTGCTCAGTCCCGGCGGCGTGTGGGTCGTAGGCGACCTCATGTTTGAGGACGAACAAGATGAACAGGCCGCCTTGAGAACCTACAGTTGGCTAGAGCGGGAACATTTCGCCCGTATCGCCGAGCTTCGGCCCTTCCTTGCGAGGCTGGGAGCCAAGCTCGATAGCCACCCCATCACACCGTTCACCTGGGTAATCTGGACATCCAAGCCGCATCATAAATAGGGACAGTCCCTATTTTATGCACCGCCGACCTCCCCGACCCTCCTCAAGACCGTGCCCACCTGAGTCACCCCGACCAGCCAGTCCCAGATCGCCGCCCCCCTTATCCACAAGATCGAACATTGGAAACATCACGGCCACATTCGCCCGGAGAATGACATGCTCAAGACGCCTACCCCAACCAGCCGTCATCCCACCAACGAGCCTCCCAAGCTGACCGCACACCCCCACGCGATCGGCATGAGCGACAGCCGCCCCATTCAAACACCACCAACCCACATCCGCACTGGGCAAGAGCTGGTGCATTCCGGGAAGTTCCGCGACATCTCGGGACATTCCGAGACATTCCGGGACATTCCGGGACATCACTCGACCACCCCATCGCCGGATACTCCGTTCCCGCGGACCCCGTACCCAGGCGCCCCATCCCCCGGGTGGCCCGTCGCTTCAGCGGCGGGGAACACGAATTCTCCTGGGGCCCCGCGCGGAACAACGTCGCATCCCGCGGCATTCCGGCGCATTCCAGCGCATTCCGAGACATTCCGGGACATTTCGGGACATTTCGGGACATTTCGAGACATCACTCGACCACCCCATCGCCGGATACTCCGTTCCGGCGACCCCCTACCCAGGCACCCCATTCCCCGGGTGGCCCGTCGCTTCAGCGGCGGGGAACACGAATTCTCCTGGGGCCCCGCGCAGAACAACGTCGAATCCCGTGGCATTCCGGCGCATTCCAGCGCATTCCGAGACATTCCGGGACATTTCGGGACATTTCGAGACACCGCCCCCCAACGCCACCCCGAGACCCGACACCCAGAAATCCGCGCATTCCGGTGCATTCCGGTGCATTCCCGTGGATTCCGGGACATTCTGGGACATTCTGGGACATTCCGAGACATCGCTCCCACCCCTCTCCGATTTCGACGTGTCGACATGTCGACGTTTCGACTTTTCCGCAAGACATTCCGGGACATCGCCCCCCCCTTTCCCTCTTCCCTCTTCCTCCTCCCCCCAAGGGCGCTGCTCACCCAAACACCCCGCCAAACAGCACACCGGTCCCCTTATGCATATGAAGCCGAGACCAAAGGTCGCGACCAACCTCGGCCCCTGTGAGGATGCCACGCGGAAACCACAACGGCTCACGAGCCCCAATTCCGCTCACGCACCCGCCGCACGTGCGGCACATCCTCTCACTAGATTGGGTATCAGATAGGCTTGCAGCACCGAGCGAGAGAGAAAGGAGGGAAGGAAGGAACGAAGAGAACCCTCACCGAACAAAACCGAAGAAGCGTGACATCCCGGGACACCGACCGGCCTTCGCCGCATGACGCGCCTCCCTCACGAAGCGCGCCATGCACCCCGCCCAAGCCAACCGGCCGACGCGCCACCTCCGCGCGCCCCCCGAGCCCCGCATCCCCCTCCCACCTAGACCCTAGACCCTACCCCCTCAGTGAATGCTCCCCATCTCCCGAAGGTCCTTCTCCGTCAGCTCGCTGCCCGCCACGGCCGCCGGCTTCCGGAACGCCCGCTGGATGATCTCTTCCGGATCGCTCTTGCCGCGCGGCGCCGCGATCTTCTTGAACTTCTCGTCCACGTGCGCGAAGTGCTCGTATCCCTTGGCCATGTACAGCGCGTCAAGAATGCAGCACGCCGTCATCGCCTCGCCGACCGGGAAGATCCGAGGGCAGATCGTGATGTCGCGACGTGTCACCGCCGAAAGAGTCCCCGGCGTCATCGTCTTCATGTTGATCGAATCCTGCGCGATGCTGATCGTCGGCGTCGGCTTGCAGCAGAACCGGAACCGAAGCTCCTCCCCGTTGCTGATCCCGCCGGCGAAGCCTCCGCCGTGGTTCGTCCGGAACCGAACCTGGCCGCCGTCGTCCATGTAAGGCGGGTCATTCCATTCGCTGCCCAGCATCCGGGCTCCCTGCCAGCCCGCCCCGAACTCGATGGCCGTCGTCGCCCCGATGCTCATGATGCCATGCGCGATCGTCGCGCGCAGCTTGTCGAATACCGGCTCACCAAGCCCGCCAGGTACCCCACGCACGATGATCTCGATCGTCCCGCCCACCGTGTCGCCCTGCTCGCGAACCTTGATGATGTCTTGGATCATCTTCTCCGCCACCTCGAGGTCGCAGCAGTTCAGGTGGTTCTTGCGGTAGTTCTCGGCCACCTCCTCGAACGTCAACTCGCGAGTCTTGATCCCGTGCGATTCGATGATGTGCCCGAGCACCTCGATCCCCTCGCGCGCGAGGATCTGCTTGGCCACCGCCCCGCCCGCGACGCGACCGACGGTCTCCCGCCCGCTGGCGCGACCCGCGCCGCACCAATCGGCATACTCGCCGTACTTGAGGAAGAACGTGTACTCCGCGTGCCCGGGTCGGATCAGGTCCTTCACGTCGTGGTACTGATCGACGTGAACCTTCTGTCGGTCGACGTTGTAGATGATCAGCCCCACCGGAGCCCCGGTCGTGATCCCGTCACGAACACCCACCCCCGCGAACAGCTCCACCTTGTCCGTCTCGAGCCGGGGCGAATCCAGCTTCGACTGTCCCGGCTTCCGCTTGTCCAGCTCCGCCTGGACGTGTTCCACGTTCAACTTGATGCCTGGGGGCACGCCGTCGACGATCGCCGCCATCCCGCCGCCGTAAGACTCGCCGCAGGTGGTGATCCGAAAGACACGCCCGAAGGTATTCCCTAGCACGATACCTCTCCTTCCGCTGATGACACGTTCGTCTCGTTTTCGCTGGCTCAGGAAGCGGGCGGCGACCTTCCGACCCGGCGCCCACTGATTGGCAGGCACAGCGCCTAATACACCAGTCTGCGATTATAGAGCCTCCCCCACCCCGCGACAACGGCCGAGTGAGACTCCTCATCCCTGCCCCCTCGGCCTCCCATGGTGGCAAAGTTGATTACCAGGTAACCTACCCCTGCGCGGAATCCATTCTGACAGGAGAAGACCATGTGGACGATGCTCCTCTCGGCCTGCGTCACCCTCGGCGCCTTCGAGCACCGCGACGCCTTCGACTATCCCGACGGCACCGAGGGCGAACCCGCATGGTTCGCCGAGACGGTCAGTTGGGAAGTCCGCGACCACGCGATGACCGCTGCGGGCGGCGACCGAACGTTCGTTCTGCTCCAAAACGCCCCGCACGGCCGCCGCGTCACCGTCGAAGCCACCGTCACGCTTGAGCGCCACAAGGGCAACAACTGGGCCATCGCCGGCGTGGCCGTTCGTCGCGACGCCGGAAACCACTGGCACCTCGCCCTCGTCGAGTCGCCGGAAGGCAAGCACTTCGTCGAGCTACAAGAGCAGTACGACGGCGCCTGGCCCGCCGTCGGCATGCCCGACACCAAGCTGACGGCCACCGAGCGGCAGGGCGGCGACTTCAACTGGCAATACGGCAGGCCGTATCGCCTCAGGATCGCCCTCACGCCCCAGGGCATTTCGGGCTCCGTCACGGAAATGGACGGGACCGTCCGCGGCAAGCTCGCCTTTAAGTTCGACAACAAGGCCGTCACCTCGGGCCAGCCCGGCCTCGACTGCGGCGAGTTCGTCGCAAGGTTCGACGATTTCGTCGCCACCGTCGACGACAAGCTCCCCGCGCCGGAAGAGCCCAAGGCCGCTACGAAACCCTATGACATCAAGGCCTTCGACGCCGTCCGCGCCGAGGCCACCGGTTTCTTCTACCCGAAGCAGATCGACGGCAAGTGGTGGCTGATCGATCCGAAGGGACGGGGGGTCTACCTCGTCGGAACTGATCACGCCAGCTACTACGTCCACTGGTGCGAAAAGCTCGGCTACGCCCCGTATCACAAGAACATGGTCGCCCAGCACGGTTCCGAGGCCGCCTGGGCCGACGAGACAGCCCAACGTCTCGATGCGTGGGGATTCAATGCCCTGCCCGCGAATCATTCGCGGCTGCTTCGCTACCGGAGCTTCGCCCACATCGAGTTCCTCGCCTGGGGAACCCTCTTCTCGCCCTTGGACGACATCGTCCCGAAGACGACGTGGACCGGCGTGCCCAACGTCTTCAGCCCCAAGTGGGCCCGCAACTGCGACAAGCGGGCCCGCCGGCAGTGCGCGCCGAACCGCAATGACCCATGGCTGATCGGCTACTTCATCGACAACGAGCTCGAGTGGTACGGCAAGATCCACCGTCCATGGGGCGTCTTTGTCGAGGCATGGAAGAAGCCGGCCGAGCATTCGGCAAAGCAAGCGTGGGTCACCTTTGTCCGCGAGAAGGTCAAGGACGTCGACACCTTCAACAAGCACTGGGGCACGAAGCTCGCGAGCTTCGACGACCTAGCCAAACACACCGCGCCCACCGAACCGGCGTGCGACGAAGCCAAGGCCGTCGCCAACGATTTCCTCCGCCTCGTGGCCGATCGATACTTCAAGATCGCCGCCGAGGCGATCCGCCGTCACGATCCGAACCACCTCGTCCTCGGCTGCCGATTCGCCGGCGATGCGCCCGACATCTGGGACGTCGCCGGCAAGTACTGCGACATCGTCTCGCTCAATACCTATCCCCGCATCGATGTCGATCGGGGTGTGCCGCCCGGCTATATCAAGTTCCTCGAGGACTGCCACGCCAAGTGTCGCCGCCCGATGATGCTCACGGAATGGAGCTTCCCGGCCCTGGACGCGGGGCTGCCCAGCAAGCACGGCGCCGGCATGCGCGTCGACACGCAGGCCCAGAAGACCAAGTGCTTCGAGCACTACCAGCGGCTCCTATTCAGCCTGCCCTTCATGGTCGGCAGCAATTACTTCATGTGGGCCGACGAACCCGCCGAGGGCATCAGCAGCACCTTCCCCGAGGACAGCAACTACGGGCTCGTCAACGTAAAGGGCCAGCCGTACAAGCTCCTGACCGAGGCCTGCCGGCGTCTGAACGCCCGAGTCTTCGAACTCCACCTGGCCGGCAAGGTCTTGGCGGCCCAGCCACGCAGACTCCGCCCATGGTTCACGGTCGATCCGACCGCCCAGGCTCGAGTGCCTTCGACCCCGCATGAGATCCGAGTCGCCGACCTCCGCCTATCCTTCGTGCCCGGTCCGCCCCAAGCCGGAGAGGCCTGCCGCATTGAGTTGGCCGGTCGCGAGCTAGGCGGGCTGACGTGCCTGATTCACCAGCAAACAGGCCAGCATCTATGGGTCCTGGCCGATCATGCCAAGCTGATCAAGGCCTGCAGCGATCTGTCCGGCACGGTCATCGATTTGGAGCTGAGCTACATCGGCAGCGCCAAGCCGATGACCCGCGTGAATGAGCAGACAGGGCAAGCCGCCCACCCCCGGCAGCATCCGCATCGATACAAGGCCGGCTGGCGGATCCGAGTACCCGCCGAACCCGGAGACACACCGTTTCTCGCCAGCCAGTGTCTGTGGATCGAGAACGCTGACGACGAGCCCTGGGACGTCCTCGAGGTCTTCCATTGGGTCGCCCCGCGGGTCGGCGGCGACCTGGCTGGCGACGCGCCGGACGGCCCGGACGTTCCGAACTACTATCTTTCCGCCTCCGGCTGGGCCGACCGGGCTGCCGGCCTTGGCATCGGCGCGACCTACCCCGTCGGCGACGACTACACCTGCAACTACTGGCTCAACAAGGCTGGAGGCGTCCATTCCGACCTGCGTCTCACCGTGGGCTGTCGCCTGGCGCCCGGCAAACGCCACGAACTATCGGCGCCGCCGGTGTTTGTATTCGCCTATCAGGCCAAGGACGCTCGATCCCTCGGTAAGGCCGCCGGCCAGGTTCTGCCGAAGGTCCTGGCGCCCTCCGAGTGACACCGCCGCGGCGGATCGGGCCAGTGGCTTCGCCTTTGCGGTTGACACAGACATCGTGCGACGCTTAAACTGACGGTTTCGTGCCTCACGCCCGACGGGCTGTCGGGGGGAGTGGGCCGAATGTGCGGTATCGACCTCGGGCCGACAGCCCGTGAGATTCGATCGTTATTAGTCCGGACTTGAACGTCGTATTGATTAGGTGACGGGTATGCTCCCGACAAAAAAGACAAGCAAGAGCCGTACACGGACGAGGCGAGCCCACCACGCGCTTCGAGCCCCCTCGCGGGCCCTCTGTCCGAAGTGCAACATGCCTCGCCTGCCGCATGCGGCATGCGGCAATTGCGGTTACGTCAGCAGCAAGGTGATGCTACCTCAGAAGCAAAAGGAGTCCTGAGCGAGATGCGGATCGCCGTCGACGCGATGGGGGGCGACCACGCACCTGCCGAGATCGTCAAGGGCGCGATCGAAGGGCTCGGAGTGACCACCGACGCCGAAGTGGTGTTGGTGGGCCGCGAGGATGCCATTCGCACCGAGCTCGAGAAGTACGACGGCTGGCAGGGCCGTGTCCAGATCGTCCACGCCAGCGAAGTCATCGAAATGGACGAGTCTCCCATCGATGGGGTCCGCCGCAAGAAAGACTCCTCCATCGTCCGCATGGCCAAACTGGCGGAGGCTGGCGAGGTCCAGGCTTGCATCTCCGCCGGGAACACCGGGGCCTGCGCCGGAGCCTGTCAGCTCAAAATGAAGAAGCTGCCGGGCATCAAACGCGCGGGCATCGCCGTCATCTTGCCGACCTTTCACGGGTGGCTCGTGATGTGCGACGTCGGAGCCAACATCTCCCCCCGATCGGACCATCTGTATCAGTACGGGGTCATGGCCAGCGTCTACAGCCGGGTAATCCTCGGCGTCGAGAATCCTCGCGTCGGCATCATCAGCATCGGCGAGGAGGACATCAAAGGCACGGACCTGGTCAAAGCCGCCGCGGAACTGCTAAAAGCCGAACCGCAGGTGAATTTCGTCGGCAACGTCGAAGGGAGGGACCTGTTCAACGGAACCGTCGACGTCGTGGTTTCAGACGGGTTCGTCGGCAACGTCGTCCTCAAGATGGTCGAAAGCGTCGCGGAAGGCCTCATTCGCACCATCGGTCAGGAGTTGGCCCGTGAGGCCCCTGACATCATGCACCGGTTCAAGCCCGTCGTCCAACGCATCTGGGAGCGATACGACTACAGTGAGCATGGCGGGGCACCGCTCTTGGGCGTCAACGGCGTGTGCATTATCTGTCACGGATCGAGTGACGCCAGGGCAATCCGTAACGCGGTCCGGGTTGCCGAACGGTACATCCACAAGAATCTGAATGCTACGATATCGGAAGCCATCGCACGGTCGCACGAGGTGACGGCATGACCTAGGCGCGAGGGCCCCGGGCCTCAACCGGGGCAGCGATCGAGCAGGAGAGTCCCTGCGGACTCGGCGCGAGGGCGGACCAAGACAAATGGACAAGGTAGCTGTCATTTTTCCGGGCCAGGGCGCTCAGGTTGTCGGCATGGGGCGCGAGATGGCCGAAGCCCACGAACCTGCGGCCGCCGTCTTTGAGCAGGCCAACGACGTGCTCGGCTTCGACCTGCGCGATCTCTGCTTCAACGGCCCGCCAGAACGTCTGTCCGAGACCGACCTGCAGCAGCCTGCCATCTTTGCCACAAGCGTGGCCATCTGGGAAGCGCTCCGCGCCGCTAGGCCTGAAGTGGCCCAGGTGGCGGCGGCCGGTGGCTTGAGTCTCGGCGAGTACGTGGCCTTGTACGTCGCTGGCAGCATTTCGCTCGCTGACGGACTTCGGGCCGTGCAGCAGCGGGGTCGGCTCATGCAGGCGGCCTCCCAGGCGGTCCCCAGCGGCATGGCCACGATCATCGGGCTGGACCGCCCTGCCGTCGAGGAAATCGTTGCCAAGGCCCGAGAGGAGCAGGTCCTCGTGGTGGCCAACCACCTCGCGGACGACCTGATCGTGATATCGGGTCAGACAGAGGCCGTGGATCGCGCGTGCGAATTGGCCGAGCAGGCGTCGGCTCGCGTCAACCCCCTGGACGTCGCGGGGGCGTTTCACTCGCCGCTCATGTCTTCGGCCGCCGAGGGACTCACGCCCGTGCTCGACGGTATCGAGGTCAAGACTCCCGAGATTCCCGTAGTCAGCAACGTGACGGCTGGGTATCATGATGCCCCGAGCCGGACGCGGTCGTTGCTGACGCGGCAGGTGGTCAGGCCGGTGGAGTGGGCGCGGTCGATCCAGCGGCTGGCGGCCGATGGGTGTCGCCATATGCTAGCTGTCGGTCCGGGATCGTCTCAGCGGACGATCATCCGTCGGGTGGATCGGTCAATCAATGTTTCCGTGGTTGACTTGCCGGGCCAGATCGAGAAGCTTTAGGTTCTGGAAGTCCGGAGGACGGTGGCCCTAGTGACCACCGTCACGCCTGAGCCGCCGAGCCGCAGCGAGTTAGACTAGTAAGGACTGATCATGAGCCTTGCCGGACAGATCGGCATCGTCACAGGGGCAAGCCAGGGCATCGGGCGGGCCATCTGCATCGAGCTCGCGCGACTGGGGGCCATCGTCTACGGGTGTGCTCGTAGCGAGGACAAGCTCGATGCGGTCGCGGCCGAGGCCTCGTCACTGGACGGCCAAGTCATCCCCGCCCGCCTGGACGTCACTGACGGTGCGGCGATTCGCGAATTGGTCGACCGCATTCAGTCCGAGCACGAGAAGATCGACATCCTCGTGAATAACGCCGGGATTACCGACGACACGCTCCTCCTGTCCATGAAGGACGAGCAATTCGATCGTGTCTTGGCCACCAACCTCCGTTCGGTCTTCCTGACCTGCCGTGCCGTCACGAAGGTGATGCTCTCGGCACGTCGGGGGCGGATCATCAACATCGCAAGCGTCGGCGGCATCAGCGGGAACCCAGGGCAGGCCAACTACGCCGCCAGTAAGGCCGGCGTCATCGCGCTAACCAAGTCCCTGGCCAAGGAGATCGGCAAGCGGGGGATCACGGTCAATGCCGTCGCCCCGGGCTTCATCGATACGGACATGACCCAGGGCCTGCCCGACCAGTTGAAGCAGGCCGTCAAGCCGTTGATCGCCATGCAGAGGTTTGGCAAGCCCGAGGAGGTCGCGGCCGTCGTGGCGTTTCTGGCCGGTGAGGGCTCCAGCTACATTACCGGGCAGGTGATCGTGGTCGACGGCGGGCTGAATACGTGAGTCGTTTGCCCCGGCCGGGTTTGCGTGTTGTGCGGCCGGCGGAAATAGCGTAGTTATGTAGCCAGCGGGCGCGTCGCCCGAGCGGCCTACGAGTTGCACGCAGGCCTCGCGATGTCGGCGAAGGCCAATGCGGCAAGCAGGTGACGGTACAACAGGCCTTGCACGCTTCGGACCCCGGCGGGTATAGTAACCGCCCGTTCCCAGCATAGCCGAAGCGTCTGGGCGACGTTCGAAGGAGGAAGCTCGTGCTCACAGAGCAAGAAATTCAGGAAAAGGTCATCTCGATCATCGCAGACCAGATGAACATCGAGAAGTCCGAAATCAGCCGCGATACGTCCTTCATCAATGACCTCAATGCCGACAGCCTCGACACCGTCGAACTGGTCATGGAGCTCGAGGATGAGTTCGAGATGAGTATCCCGGACGAAGAGGCTGAGAAGATCCAGACCGTCGGTCAGGCCATCGACTACATCGTCGAGCACGCCGCCAAGTTGCAGAAGTAACCTGCAGGATGGATTTCGCCGAATGAGCGGCCGACGGGTTGTCGTCACGGGCATGGGGGGGGTGACCCCCCTGGGCAATGGGCTTGATGTCTTCTGGCGACGCCTCGTCAGCGGCGAAAGCGGCATCCGCAAGATTCAGGAATTCGTCGACAAGCAGTTCCCTGTTCAAATCGGGGGCGAATGTCACGAATTCGATCCCCTGCAATACATCGATGCTCGCCGGATCAAGCGATTGGACCGGTGCGCGCAGTTGGCCGTGGCGGCTGCCCAAATGGCCGCCCAGGACAGCGGCATCGACTTCGCCAAGACCGATCCCCGTCGCGCCTGCGTCATCTTGGGCTCCGGCATCGGCGGGCTCACCACGATCGAGGAGCAGCATCTCCGCCTCATCGAGAAGGGCGTGAATCGCGTGTCGGCCTTCACGACCGCCCGCCTCATGCTCAATGCCGCCAGCGGCCACATCTCAATGGACCATAACGTTCAAGGGCCCGTGCTCTCCATCGCGACCGCCTGCGCCAGCAGCAACAATGCCATTGGCGAGGCGATGGGCTATATCCGAAGGGGCGACATCGACATCGCCTTCACGGGCGGCACCGAAGACGCACTGAGTGCACTTGGCATCTCCGCCTTTGCCGCAATGAAGGCCTTGTCACTGCGAAATGACGACCCGCCGGGTGCCAGCCGTCCCTTTGACGCCAATCGCGACGGCTTCGTCATGGGCGAAGGGGCCGGTGTCCTCGTCATCGAGGAACTCGAGCACGCCAAGAAACGCGGGGCCAGAATCCACGCCGAACTCGTTGGTTACGGCGTCAGCGCCGACAGCTACGACATCGTTCAGCCCCATCCGGAAGGTGAGATGGCCGCGCGAGCCATAAGTTCGGCCCTGCGGATGGCCCAGGTCAACCCCGATCAGGTCGACATGATCAGCGCCCACGGAACCGGCACCTCGCTTGGGGACATCTCCGAGACCAAGGCCATCAAGAGGGTCTTCGGACCCAACGCGCGTCAGATTCCGATCACGGGCACAAAGAGTTCGATCGGCCACCTGCTCGGAGCGGGCGGCGGCGTGGAGCTGATCGTATGCATCAAGGCCATCCAGGATGGCATCGTCCCGCCGACGCTCAACCTCAACACCCCCGACCCCGAATGCGATCTGGACTATACTCCATTGAAAGCGAGGGAGTTACGCATTGACGTCGTCGTCAACAACTCCTTCGGTTTCGGCGGGCACAACGCCGTCATCATCGCCAGACGCTTCGAGTAAGCGACCTCAAGTCGGCAATCCGCAAGGCCGATAACAGGGATAGCGTCACACCTTGTCGTTGGGGCTGTGCGCCTGGAATCTGTCTGCATGACCAGCCAGGGCGAGATCGACGCCATCCTCGCGGAAGCGGAGGAGACCTTGGGGGCCCCGCCACCCGAGTACCCGGACTCCGCGCTCGAGGAGGATGCCGCGCCGCAGCCTGCCCCCCCGGCCCCACGCCCAAGGCCAAGTGAAGGCGTCGCCCGGAGACGCCGCAACGTGACCCGGTCCGACGTGCAACGCATCCTTCGGATCGAGGTCCCCGTCATCGTCAGATTAGCGCATAGGGCGATGCGGGTCAGAGAGGTGATGCAGCTCGCTAGCGGATCAATCATCGAGTTCGACAAGGCGGCCGATGCCGAGTTGGACCTGATGATCAACAACGAGATCGTCGGTTACGGCCAAGCCGTCAAAGTCGGGGAGAATTTCGGCCTCCGTGTCCTCCGCATCCTCAGTCTCCAAGAGAAGATCGCCGCCCTCGGCGTCGGCAGAGGCAAGGACTGAATCAACGCGCCGGATTCCTCACCCCCTTGGCAGAAGTATCTTGATCGTGGTCTGCTGCTGCCGTCCAATCCTTCCGGTGCCTCCTCCATGTTCATCGCCTGATCTCACACTGTTTGGTGGCCATCGCTCTGGCGGTGAAAGGCCGGATTCGCGCCCGAGCGGTCTGGCACCGCTTCCCCGTTACGATCGTTCGTTCGCATCTACTTGACAGTTGCGTCTCCTCAGGGTCTTCTTGTGAGTTCCGTTTGGCGACGGGAGATCTGCAATGACGCTGGCTGTGCGAGCGGGACCGGGAACCGACGGTGCGCCCACCGAGAAGCGCTTGCTGGCGTTTTCCACAAGGATACGGTGGTAGGCCTGGCGCGGGGAGCGGAGGCGGTCCGGGCGGATCCGAAACAAGATGTGCTCCCCCCGGAGGTATGACGTGACTGTATTCCGCGTTCCGTTGGATTGCCCACGACCCGACGTCACAGCATTCATCGCTGCCGTAACGGGCCGGGCGAAGCCCGATCGGCCTCCGCTGGCCGAGTACCTCGTCGATGACGTCGTCCGACGCCCAATCCTGGCGGCGGACGGCCGAAGCTGGGTCCCTCCCGGTGGCGATTTCGACCAGCAGAAGGCGTACCTCGACAACTTCATCGAGTTCTGGCGAATCTGTGGCTATGACTTCGTTCGCATGGAAATCGCCATGCCATTCCCCGCCGGCGCTCGCAACAGCCTGGACACGGCCGAGCAAGCCGACCCAGGCGCGGTGCGAAGCTGGGCAGAGACCGATGCCGGTCCGATCGTCAGTCGCAGCGACTTTAGGGCCTACCCCTGGCCGGAGCCCGTCGATGTCGACTTCTTTCCGCTCGAGTACATCTGCGACCGCCTGCCGGAGGGCATGGGCTTCATCTCATGCCACGCCGGCGGGATCCTCGAGCACGTTACCAAGCTTTTCGGATACGTCGGGCTCTGCACCGCGCTCTATGACGATCCTCAGTTGGTTCAGGACGTCGTCGACGCCGTGGGCCAGCGAATCCTGGCGTACCATCGGCGCCTTCTCGATCTCGATCCGCTCGTGGCGATCTTTCAGGGCGACGACATGGGTTTCCGTAGCGGCACGCTCATCTCCCCGGAGCACCTGCGCCGGTACTTCCTCCCGTGGCACAAGCGCTTCGCCCGGCTCGCCCACGAGGCCGGGCGGCCGTACTTCCTGCACTCGTGCGGCCAGCTCGAGGCCATCATGGACGATCTCATCGACGACGTCGGCATTGACGCCAAGCACAGCTTCGAGGACGCCATTACGCCCGTAACCGAGATGAAGCGACGCTACGGTTGCCAGATCGGCATTCTCGGCGGCATCGATGTTGACGTTCTCACCCGCGGCACGCCTGATGAGGTCCGTCGCGTCGTCCGCGCAACGATCAATACGTGCGCGCCCGGCGGCCGCTACGCGCTCGGCAGCGGCAACTCGATTCCGAGCTACATTCCCGTCGAAAACTACCTGACCATGCTTGATGAGGCGCTTGCCTGAAGAATCCACGGGTGCCGCGGTCTGCTCGGCCCTGCCTGGGTTGCGCCGAGGGGCGAGACGTTGCCCAGGTAGGGCCCTAGCGACGTTCTTCGTCGTCGCCTCGATCATCTCGATCATCGGGGGGCGGGCCTTGGCGCTGGCCTCTGCGGCGGGACCGATTGCGCCGGTCGTCCGGCCTCTGCTCGTTGTCGAGTTCCTCTTGGTCGTGCCCTTCACGGCGCCGCGCTCTTGGATCACGCTCGTCGTCGGCCTGGTCGGGCGACGGCCGCCAGTTGGTCAGGGCGTCGCCCACGGCAGCTTTGATCTCTCGACCACGGAGGCCCTGCTCGAGAATGTTCCCTTCGGGATCGATCAGGAAGATCGACGGGATCGCCTTGACGCCGTAATCCTGTTTGACGGCGTCGCCGGCTTTGCCTTCCAGGTACACCTGAATCCATTCCAGTTGGTGCTGCCCGACGAACTGCCTGAGCGTTTCGGGGTCTCGGTCCAGACTCAGGCTGATCATGACGAACCGCCGGTCGCGGCCGAAGCTTCGAAAGACGTCCACGAGACTCGGCAGCTCCTGCACGCAGGGCTGACACCACGTGGCCCAGAAATCCAATAGGACGAAGCTGCCCTTAAACTCCGACAGCCGGACCGGGCGTCCCGCCAGGTCCCGCAACTCGAAGTCCGGCGCCTTGCGACCGCCCCTTCCCTGCTTCTGGTCGCCCTCGGTGTCGTCCTTGTCTCCATACCGCTTCGTCTCGGTCTTGATCTGGCCGCGGCTGACGGCCCGGGCGGCCTTCTGCAACTCGATAAGCTTGGCCTGAAGCTCCTTCGCCGGGAGGGACGCAGTTTGAGTGGCGGCGTGCCCCGCGCCGTCCTGTTTGCCCGTTGGATAACCCTCCCCGCCAACGGCGTCGCGGGTCTTGGCCGATGACTTCCTGCCTGCATCCTTCTTGCCTTCGTCCGGCTGGTCCGTTTGCGTTCGGTCGCCGTCTGCTTTGTCCGAGCGTCGCCCTCGGGTCGCCTTCGATTCGGCTCCCTGAGAGGGCTCCAGCTTGACCAGTTCACGGGTGTACGCGAGCGTTTGCGTAACGTGCTTGTAGAACTCCTTGGCGTCCTCGGGCTCGGCGCGATACTTGTCGGGGGCGGCGATCTCGTCGTCGATGGTCGTGCCGCCGATCTTCTTGGCGCAGTGTTCCTGGATCACGGCACGGAGTTCCTTGGACATCGCGCCGCGTTCGTACTTCGTGATCGACAGCCTGATCGAGCGGCCCTTGGACTTCTCCAGGACCTCCTCCAATCGGGTCTTGGCCAGGAACTCGTCCAGGGCTTGCCCCGTCCGTTTCTTGCACAACCCGCTGAGCTCGGCAAGTTCGTCTTCCTTGTCGCTACAGGCGTAAACCAGTCGGGTCAGGTCCCGCAGGCCCGGAGCGATCTTGCCGGTCTTGACCTTGTCGAGGGCCTCTTCCAGAAACGCAGGCTTGTCGTCGAGGCTCGCCTTCGACTCGCTCTCCGTTGAGTCGTCCTCGCTCTTTCCGGATGTTTCGGCCGGTTCTTTCTTCGATGTGCCGGTCTCGACCTCGGTCTGGTCACCTTCTTCTATCTTGACGATGTCGGCCGCGCGGTAGCGCTTCACGAGCGTCAGCTTGCCACCCTGCATGGTGATCCGGAAGTGGACGGAATCCGCGTCCTTCTTGACCACCTTGCCGACCTTGACCTCGCCGCCACGGAGATACAGTCGGTCGGCCAGACAGGCCGCCGAGCTGGCCAGAAGGATCAGAAACGAGAGGAAGGCCCCAGCGATACGCGTCATCGGATATGCTCCTGCACCCCCCAGTGCGACGGTGCTCGCATTATATCGGCGGTCGGAAGCTTCCGACAATTCATCCTTGCCCCAACGCTCCCCCATCGAAGGAAGCCGCTGGCCAACACGGCGATCGCGGCAGTATCATATCGCCGGCTCGAACGCGGGGACGCCGCCGAGCATCAAGTCCATAGCAGCGCGGTCTCGAACACAGGAGGAAGCGATGTCCACCAAGCGCAAAGACAGCCCGCTCCGCCAAGACCCGCGTCTGTCGGGAGACGCCGAGGAGATCCTCGCTTACCGGATCCTCACGATCAACCCGGGGTCGATGTCGACGAAGGTGGCGCTCTTCGAGCAGGACCGTTGCCTCCACGACACCGAGGTCACGCACGAGGTGCCCAGCATCGCCTCGCTGGAGGCCCGCAAGGCCCAGATCGAGCATCGCATGCGAATGGTCCTGGAGATGCTTGCGGTCAGCGGGATCGATCGCGTGGACGCGATCGTCAGCCGCGGGGGGTTCCTGCGGCGACCGGTGGGCAAGCTGGCGGCGGGGACGTACATCGTCGCTGAACGTTTGGGCGGCAAGATCGTCGTGGACGAGGGCATCGTTGCGGGGGTCCTCGAGGATCCCGAGATGGACCACGCGAGCAATCTCGGCATCCCGGTCGCCGCGTCCCTAGCGGTGCAGCTTCAGGTGCCGGCGTTCGTGGTGGACCCCGTCGTCGTCGACGAGTTCCCGGTGGAGGCTGAGATCTCAGGCTACCCCTCGATCGTCAGGCGAAGCACCGCACACGCGCTGAGTGTTCATGCCGCGGCGCGCCAGGCGGCGGAGCAGATCGGGCGTTCGTTCGATACGGCGAGTTTCGTCGTCGCGCACATGGGGGGCGGGATCACGGTCGCGGCCGTTAGACGCGGCAAGATGGTCGACAACAACATCGCGCTGTTGGGGGGCGGGCCGTTCACGCCGAGGCGCGTCGGTCATCTCGACGTGAGCGCGGTAATGGAGCTGTGCTATTCCGGGCGTTTCACCCGGGATGAGCTGGCCGAGGAACTCACCACGCGGGCGGGGCTCTGCGCGTACCTCGGCGAGCATCGAATGGAAGTCATCGAGGAGCGGATCGCCGCAGGCGACGAGAAGGCCCGAGTAGTATCCGAGGCCATGGTGTATCAGATCGCCAAGGAGATCGGCGCGATGGTCGTCGCGGCCGGTGCGGGGCAGGTGGACGCGATCGTCTTGACGGGAGGTCTGGCGCACAGCAAGTTCGTGGTGAGCGGGCTCGAGCGGCTCGTCGGACGTCTGGCGCCGTTCGTCGTGTTCCCCGGGTCGCTGGAGATGACGGCGATGGCGAGGGGGGCGATCGCGGTGCTGGCCGGACGGCAGGAGCCTCGACGATACGAGGCGCCTGCTCGGCCGCGGGGGTGACTTGGCGATCGTCCCGCGAGGCCCGACATTGACTCCGGGGGCCCGTGCGTTAGGATTAGGGTTTTGGAGCCGAACTCAACGTCGAGGAGATGGATATGCCTGACGACGAACAACCCAAGATCATCGTGGACGACGACTGGAAGGCGGAGGCCCGCCGCGAGAAGGAGAAGCTTGCGCAAGAGGCCCAGAAGGAGCAGGCCGGTGCGGGCGAGGCTGGGGGGGAGGTCACGCCGTTTCTCCAACTGCTCGACATGCTGACGCAACAGGTCGTTCTTGCACTGGGGGGCGTTCAGACGGCCGACGGGCGGACACTGCCGGGCAACCCGCAGGCGGCGAGGCTGTTCATCGACATGATTGCCGATCTCGAGGCGAAGACGAAGGGCAACCTGAGCAAGGAGGAGGGGGAGGTCCTCAAGTCATTGCTTAGCCGACTCCGTTGGGCGTTCAGTATGCAGGCGCAGGGCGGTGGCGGACCGCCGGCTGAGCCGCCGAGCGGACAGGCGCCTCCTACTCCCGGGACGGAGAAACCCGCCTAGCGACCATTTCGCGTCCGATCACGTCTCGTAACCATGGTATTGGCAAATGTTTACGATGCCAAGGTTGCATTCGGGTAGAGTCCGCCCGTTTGGGGACAGGGGGCGCAGAAACTTCGGTATTAAAGAATCTCTTTTGACTTGTTATCGTTCGCTATTCCTCTTGTCGATGGGACCAGATGGTCAACGGGGCGGGGCGGTCCTTTGGGGGCGGCCAGATGACCGAGGCCAGGATGCCCACCACCAGCAGGACGCCGGCGCCGGCCACGCCGATCAGTAGCTTGTTGAGATTGCACTCGAGCCACTGCATGTGTTGAGGCAGGTCCCGAGCCAGCGTTGCCCAGGCTATGTAGACGAGACTGGCGATGACGCCGGCGATCGCACCTTTGTTGCTGACCCTTTGAAGGAAAGCACCGAGCAGGAAGGGTCCGAGCATGCCTGCGCCGAAGATGCCGGCAATGGTCCACCAGAGATCCAGGGCGTCGTGCTTGAGGACTGTGACGAGTGCGAAGAACAGCAGTCCGGCGGCGGTACCGAGGACGCCCCAGCCGATCGTGAACCAGCGGAGGAGGCTGAGGCCTCTTGCGTCGTCGGCGTCGGGGTTGATGAATCGCTTGTAGACGTCCTCCAGGCAGATGGTGGCGACGCAGTTGAGGCTGCTGTCGACGCTGCTCATGGCGGCGGCGAAGAGCGCGGCGATGACGAGGCCGGCGACGCCCACGGGGAGCTTGGTGACGATGAAGTGGGGGAAGACCTCATCGGGCTTCGTGACGGTCAGGGGCAGGGGGTCGTGCGCGGTCTGATAGTAGGCGTACAGGGCTGTCCCGATGAAGAGGAAGACGGCGGAGACGGGGATATACGTCAGCGCGCCGAGCCAGACGCTACGAGCGGCGGCCCGTTTGCTCTTGGCGGTGTTATATCGTTGGATGTAGTTCTGATCGATCCCGAAGTTCTTGAGGTTTTCGTTCATTCCGTAGATGAAGACGACCAGCACGGTCGGGGCCACCCAGTCGGTCACGCTCCAACTTCCCAGGCTGAACTTTCCGGCCGTCCAGGCCAGGTCGAAGGTCTGGGCGGGTCCGCCCGGGATGTCGAAGAGTAAGATGATCGTGGCGATCAGGGCGCCGGCCATGAGAATGATTACCTGCAGGACATCGGTCCAGATGACAGCCTCGATGCCGCCCATGGTGGTATAGAGGGTCACGACGATGCCGGTGATGATGATGATCAAGGGCACGTTGAGCCCGGTGAGCGGGGAGAGGACCAGGGCGACGAGGTAGAGGATCGCACCGATCCTGCCGAGTTGGATGAGGATGAAGCTCGCGCCCGCGTAGACCCGCGCCCAAGGACCGAACCGCTCCTCGAGATACTGGTAGGCGGAGATCAGCCCGGCCCGCCTGTAGAGCGGGAGGAAGAGCTTGATAGCGATCCAGGCCGCCGGGGGGAGGGTGAGGCTGAAGACGAAGGCGTTCCAGTTGCCGCCGTAGGCCTTTCCGGGCAGGGCCAGGAACGAGATGCTGCTGAGGTAGGTACCGAGGATGCTGAGCCCGACGGCCCAGCCGGGCAGGGAGCGTCCGGCGAGGGTGAAGGCCTCGACGCTGCCGCTTTTCCGCATGAGGTAGACGCCGAGTCCGACGACCAAGAGGACGTAGGCGCCGAGGACGATCAGGTCCACGGTGCGGAGCATCGCGTCGGCCAGGAGCATGGACTGTCCCTCATGCGAAGGTTCGGTCTATCCTTCGGTTACAGGATTCTGTAATACCGTTATTCCGATATCCCAGCACCGTGATTCGAGGGGCTCGATCGTCGGGCGCCACGCCGAGGTCAGAACCGGTCGATATACTTGCTCAGAAACGCCTTGGCGTCGGCGGTGACGTCCCACGCTTCGGGCCAGAAGCACAGGTCGACGGTCCACCACTGGCCGACGTAGCCGGCTTCGTGAATGGCGGGGATGACCTGGTCGAAGTCGATCACGCCCTTACCGAACGGGGCGTGGGTGCTGGTCTCGTCGCCGTGGAGCGTGCCGTCGGAGTCGATCAGGTGCAGGTGCCCGATCTTGCCCTTTAGCTTCTCGACGAACTCGAGCACGCCGCCCTTAAGCGTTTCCTTCTTGCCGGGCTGCCGGGCACCGACGACCGCGCACATGTGTGCGTGGCAGGTATCCAGCATGACCGAGAAGTTCGGGTGGTCGACGTCACTGACCATCTTGACGACCTCGGAGGGCTTGTTGAGGAAGAAGCCGGGCTCGAACTCCCAGACGAGGCGGATGCCGACCTCCTCGGCGATCTGGGCGCACTCGTTCCAGAGGGAGGCGATCCGCTTGCACGCCAGCTTGCGGTCAACGCCCTTGGGCCCGTCGGGGCCGTCGACGGTGTCGACTCGAATCGCGGGGGAGCCGAGGTCGACGCAGAGCTGCAGGTTCTTCTTGAAGAGCTTGACGTAGGCGTCGCCCTCCTGGGCGGCGTCGGTGCCCGGGCCCGGGGCGGACCAGAAGTCGGCGGCGAGGCCGCTGACCTGGAGCTGGTTGGCCTTGATCAGGGCGCAAAGCAGGTCGCGATCGGCCTTCATGGGGTAGTCGTCGGGGTGGACGTGGGGCTTGAATCCGCCGACCTCGACTCCGTCGTAGCCGAGCTTGGAGACGCCGCGAACGACGGCGTCGAATGGGATTGGGTTGTCCTGATAGGGCCCGAAGGCGTACGCCCAGGTTCCGATGGAGAGCTTTTTGGCCATTGGCGTCGATCTCCTGTTGGTTTCGTGCCTTCTTGTGTCCGGGTGCGAGGGGGGATTCTCGCACCGGGGGTGCAGGCTGGAAGCCTGCGTTACTCATACAAGGCGCTCGCTAGTCCAGCTTCGGCGGATAGCAGCAGATCACCTCCAGCGGGCCGGTGCCGGTGTTTACGATGTCGTAGGGGCCCATCCCGGCGGGGATGAAGACGTGGCGACTTCGCTTGATGGGGACCTCTCCGAAGGCGCCGACCATCTTGCCCTGACCGTCGCCGACGGGGATCGCGCAGTAGAAGCCGCGGTCGCCGGGCATCGAGAGCTTCTTTTCCACGATGAGGCGCTGGACGTTGAAGAACTGATGGGCCTCGGGCGGGACGAGGTCGAGCTCCTTTCCGCCGGGCTCCTGGCGGGCGACCTGTGGCGTCCGCATCACGTAATCGTTCAGGTAGTCAAGCGGCATCGCGGAGAAGTCGGCGGCCTCCATGGCGACGTCCCATCCGAGGCCGCAGGTGCCGTCTTCCCTGCCGTAGGGGAAACCCTCCCACTCGGCCAGGATGTTCCAGTCGGTCGGCTCCTGTGGTTCGAGGATGCAGAGGCCGCTGCCGAGGGAATGGACGTAGCTATCCCGGAGGAAGATGACGTCGCCGACCTTGGGATCGATCTCGTGGAGGTGGGCCCGCATCGCGTCGACGTCCTGGGCGTCCATCCACTTGCGGAACTCCTTCGGGTCGACGTCCTCCTTCCATCCCACCCAGGCCTTGGCTCCGGGGCGGGTGCCGATGACGACCCAGGCCTCGTTCTTGCCGTTGGGGTTGTTCAGGTGCTTCTGGGCGAACTCGGGCGAGGGGTGCCAGTGGACGGGGATGTGCGCGTCGTCACCGACGTCGAAGATCTTGACCAGGATGCCGAGGTTCGGGCCGAACTTGTCGTGGTGCTTCCGGCCGAGGGTCTCGGCGGGGAAGGCCTCGAGGAGCTCCTGGAGGACGATGACCTCGCCATTGGGCAGCTCGGCCCGACTGAAGCCCTTGTCCGGGGGGTTATCGCGTCCAGGGGTGATGGCCCGGTTGGTCGAGAGGATCCACTCCTCGCTGCGAAAATCGTCCTTGGGGTCGGGCTCGCCCATGAACTGGGCCCTGAGCTTTCCGCCGTTGTAGAAGTGGAGGTAGGTATTCGGGGCGAGGTAGATTGGCCTTCCCAGCGCCTGCTTCATCGCTTCAGTCGTAGCCATGGAAGTCTCTCCGTAGATAAGGGCTTACAAGTGTTCGGTCATGGTACCGACCCGGCGCGGCGGGTCAAGCGCCCTTCGGGCGAAGGAAGAAGAGGGAAGAGGGAAGAGGGAAGTTCGAAAAGAGGGGGCGGGTTTCCGCGGTGGCGGGGCGGGGCGGGGCGGCGATGTCTCGGAATGTCCCAGAATACCCCGGAATCCACGGGAATGCACCGGAATGCGTGGATTTCTGGGTGTCGGGTCTCGGGGTGGCGT
>JAFGLZ010000205.1 GCA_016927755.1 Phycisphaerae bacterium | reverse complement strand
TCGTCACGGGCATGTGCGTCAAGGACTACAAGCACCCGAAGGATGTCTGGGTAACGCCGGGAACCGGGATGGTTGATTTCTTGGCCGTGATGGCCCGATTGAAAAAGGGGGGCTTCCTGCGAGGCCCCCTCGTGATCGAGACGGTGGCCCGAGGTGACGGCAGTCTGCCGCAGATCCTCGCGGAGGCGAAGAAAGGCCGAAGCTTCGTGACGGATCTGACCCAGAAGGTCGACGGACTGACCGGTTGACCCGCGAACCCTTTAGAAGGCACCGTCGTAGCACTGGAGGTGGGCGCATCGCCGAAAGAGAGCCGACGAGTCGAGCCCGATAACAACCATCGGGGCGGGTGTCGAATGTCACCCACTATAGTCCACGGCGAGCGATAGCCATGCGAGGAGGCGCGATGTCGCAAGACTTCTTTAGCAGGTACATCGGGGGGCTCAAAGACGCCCTGAACGAGTTGGATCTCGCGGCGATCGACGGAGTCGCCTCGATGATTCATCAGGCTTACGAGAAGGACAGGCAAATCTTCATCATCGGTAACGGGGGAAGCGCCGCGACGGCGTCGCACTTCGCCTGCGACCTCGGCAAGGGCGCCAGCGTCGAGGGCAAACGCAGGTTCCGCGTCATCAGTCTGACCGACAACGTTTCGCTGATGACGGCGATCGGCAACGATCTCTCCTATGACGACCTCTTCAGTGCCCAACTCGAGAATCTCGTCAACAAGGGCGATCTGGTCATCGGAATCACGGCCTCGGGCAACTCACCGAATATCCTCAAGGCAATCGAGCTGGCCAAGTCATTCGGCGCTCGGACGATCGGGCTGATTGGGTTCGGCGGCGGCAAGCTTCAGCCGATGGTCGATCACGCCGTCGTCGCATCGAGCAGGAACTATGGGCACGTGGAAGACCTTCACCTGATTCTGGAGCATATGATCACCCAGGCGCTTCGGGAGCGGATCGATAAGGCTTGATCGCCGAGCCTGCGTGGTTGGCCGCAGACGAGGATGGACTGCAACATGCGAGTAGCTCTCATCGGCCTTTACCCGGTTCAGGATGTGATCACGGGTGGACAGGAGAAGATTACCTATCTGCTCGCTCACGGTCTGAAGCGTCGGGACGATATCGACCTCCACCTGATCGCCCAGACGCCGATGATTCCGCGCACTGAAACGCTCCACAAGAACGGGCTGACGATCCATGCGATAAGAGACTACGGGGTCCCGGCGGTTCTCCAGTACTTCACGGTACGCCAACGCGACACGCTGAAGGCTATTGAGGCAATCAGCCCCGATGTGATTCACGCCCAGGAGATGATGTCTGCCCTGCAGGTCGCCCGCACGGGCATTCCGTGCGTGCTCACGGTACACGGAATGTTCCACCTCGAATACCTGCTGCATGAAGGCTTGATGCAGTGGATGGTCGATCGCGTTCACCTGCACTACTTCGAGAAGGGGCTCAGAACCGCACGGTATATCATTTCGATTAGTCCGTACGTCGAACAGGAACTGTCACGATTCACCAGCGCCGAGTTCGTCCATATCCCCAACCCCGTGGGCGAGGAATTCTTCCGGATGGGTGAGGATGTCGAGGAGGAAGCCGGCCGGTTGCTTTGCGTCGGGACTCTCATGCCCCGCAAATGCACGTTCGAGATCGTGCGAGCCATCGAGATCGTGCGGCGACGGTTTCCCGACGTAAGGCTCCGACTCGTGGGCAAGGACAAGGGCGGATCGTACGTCGAGCAGGTCAAGGCATTCGCGAAGGACGCGGGAATGGAACGAAACGTCGACTTCGTCGGGAAGGTCGACGAAGATCAACTCCACGAAGAGTTTCGGCGGTGCTCGATCCTGCTGCTCATGAGCCGCCAGGAGACGGCCCCCGGCGTCATCGCCGAGGCGATGGCCGTCGGGAAGCCCGTCGTGGCATCAGGCATCTGCGGGGTTCCATACATGGTCGACGACGGGAAGACGGGGCTTTTGGTAGCCAAGGACGACGTCGAGGGCTTCGCCGACCGGATCATGAAGCTCCTGGAGGATGACGACCTCCGTCTTTCCATGGGACGGGAAGGTCGCGCCAAGGCCCTGCGGGAGTACAATAACGACGTCATCGTCGAGCAGACGATCAACGTCTATCGCAAGGCCGTCGAGGCGGGCTCCGAGGCAGTTGAGGTAAGGCAATGAAGGCATTCGTCACGGGCGGCGCCGGTTTGGTGGGCAGCGTCATCGTCGATCGGCTTATGGCGGAAGGCCACTCGACGACTATCTATGACAACCTGTCGCTAGGGCAGAAAGCCTTTCTCGAATCGCATCTCGACGACAACCGCTGCCGCTTCCTGCAAGAAGACCTGCTCGACACCGAGACCCTCGACAAGGCCATGGCCGGTCACGACATCATCTTCCACATGGCCGCCAATTCCGACATCATGCAAGGGGTTCGAGACACCGCGCATGACCTCCGTCAGGGCACGCTGGCCACGTTCAACACGCTCGACGCCATGCGCAAGAACGACATCAAGAAGATTGTCTTCGCGTCGAGTTCCGTGGTCTACGGCGAATCCAAGCAGATGCCGACGGAGGAGGATTACGGGCCCCTCCTGCCGATTTCCTTCTATGGCGCCAGCAAGCTGGCGTGTGAGGGGCTGACCTCGGCGTTCTGCCACAACTTCCAGATGCAGGCGTGGGTCTACCGGTTCGGCAACATCGTCGGTGAGAACGGCACGCACGGCGTCATCCTTGATTTCATCCGAAAGCTCCAGAAAGACCCGACCGCCCTGAAGATTCTCGGCGACGGCAAGCAGGCCAAGCCCTACCTCCACGTCGACGACTGCGTGGACGGCATGCTCTATGGTCTGGCGCATGCCGACGATGAAGTGAACTACTTCAACCTGGCTGTTCTGGACGCCCTGGATGTCGCCTCCATCGCGGAAATCGTCGTAAAGGCCATGGGGCTGTCGGGCGTAACGTTCAGCTACACGGGCGGCAAACGGGGCTGGAAAGGTGACGTGCCCCAAGTACGGCTCTCGCCCGAGAAGATGGCCAAGCTCGGTTGGAAGGCCCGACTCACCAGTCGGCAGGCCGTCGAGTTCGCGGTGAAGCAGTTGGTCGAACGGCTCTGTACGTAGCCGGCAGAGCCGATTACTTGGAAGACGGGCGAGAGACATGCAGGCGATCGTACTCTGCGGCGGCAAAGGCACGCGACTCCGGGATATCGCGCAGGACATCCCCAAGCCGATGGTGGACGTCCTAGGCAAACCGCTCCTGGAACATCTGGTCGAACTGCTTCGCGATCACGCCGTGAACGACGTCATCATGGCCAGCGGCCACCTCGGCGACCAGATTGAGAACTACTTCGGCGACGGCGCTCGATTCGGCCTCCAGATTCGGCACGCTCGCGAACCCAAAGCCCTTGGGACGGCCGGGGCGCTGACGCAGATCCCGTTCGACCTGGCCGACGACTTCTTGCTGCTGTACGGCGACGTTTACGTCGACGTCGATGTGACGCGCATGGTCGAGTTTCATCAGGCCAAAGGTGGTTTGGGCACGTTGCTGCTACACGGGTCGGAGCACCCCTACGACAGCGACATCGTCAAGATGAACCCGGAGACCTGCGACGTCGAAGCCTTCCTCGGCAAGCCGAAACCCGGGCAAGAATTCGTTAACCTGACCAACGCGGCGCTATACGTGCTGCGAAGGGAATGTCTGGACTACATCCCTCGCGACGAACCCTCCGACTTCGGAAAGGACGTCTTTCCGAGAATGATCGCCTCGGGCCGGAAGCTCGTCGGCTACGTCAGCGATGAATACCTCAAGGACTTGGGCACGGTCGAACGGTACAATCGTGTCCTCAGCGACCTTCAAGGGATGCGGAATGAAGGTAGAGGGCGTATTTCTCGATCGTGACGGCGTCGTGAACGAGGAGGTCGATCTTCTCCACCGGCCCGATCAGCTCGAGCTGATTCCGGGCGCGGCCGAGGCGATTCGGCGACTCAACGACGCGCGGTTGCCCGTGATCGTCGTCACCAATCAACCGGTCGTCGCGAGGAACCTGTGCACGGAAGATGACGTCCGCGAGATCCACGAACGCTTGCGGGAGATGCTCCGGGATCGCGCCGGCGCGGCGCTGGACGCCGTCTACTTCTGCCCGCACCATCCGGAGACTCACCACAAGGACGGGAACCCCGCCTACCGAATCCCCTGTCGGTGCCGCAAGCCCGGCATCGGTATGCTCGAACAGGCTTGCGCGGACCTGCGTCTATCGCTCAAACGATGCGCCATCGTCGGCGACACAACTAGCGATATCCAGACTGGACGAAACGCCGGCTGCGCCACGATCGGCGTTCAAACGGGGTACGGATGCTTGGATGGGAAGTACGATGTGGCGCCCGACCACCTCGTGCCCGACCTGAGCGCGGCAGTTGACTTGATTCTATCGAACGACGCCCGGTGACGGCCGGGCAAGCGACCTTCACCCCCCCACGTAGATGATCTTCGTCCCCTGCGGCTCCAGGTGAAACGGCAACTCCTTGAGCTGCGAAAGCGCCTCACGGACACGGTCCTGGTTCTGTCGCTCGACATAGAGAAGAAGGAAGCCGCCGCCGCCGGCGCCGAGAAGCTTGCCGCCTAGCGCGCCGGCGTCGCGGGCCGCATCGTACCAATCATCGATTTCCGTGTTGGCAATCGTGGCCACGAGGCTCTTCTTGAGCAGCCAACCCTCATTCAAGATCTCGCCGAACTCAGCCAGGTGAGTTCCTCGAATCAGAACCTTGCGAATCTCCCCGGCCAGGTCCCGCATCTTCTTAAGGACATCGAGCTTCTTGCCGGTGTCTTCCTTTTGCTGCGTCAGGATGTCTGAGGCCTTGCGCGTGGTGCCCGTGTAGAACATCATCAGATTGGCGCCGAGTTCCTGTTTGGCCTCCTGCGTGCAGATGACCGGGTCGACGAACACCGTCTCGTCCGGGTTGAACTGGATATACTTGAGCCCACCGTAGGCGGCGATGTACTGGTCCTGCTTGCCGATCGGCTCGCCCACCTCGTCGATCTCGATCTGGCAGGCTTCGGCCGCAAGTTGCTCGTCCGAGACGTACTGGCCCTGATAGGCGTACAAGGCGTTGAGCAGCCCCACGGTGAACGTGCTCGACGAGCCCATGCCCGTTCCGGCGGGGATGTCGGCGATGGACGTGATCTCGATCTGCTTGGTCACGCCGGTGACCCGAAGCGCCTCGCGAACGAGCTCGTGCTGCAACTCCTCAATGTTGTTGACGATCTCGGTCTTGGAATAGCTCACGCGGATCGTCTCGTCGAAGCGGCGATTCACGGTGATGTACATGTACTTGTCGATAGCGGTGCTGCAGACGGCCCCGGCCTCCTGGCTATAGAACTCCGCCAGATCCGTTCCCCCGCCCGCGAAGCTGGCCCGAAGCGGCGTACGTGATATGATCATGCTTGACCTCCGACGGATGCGATGAAAGGAGCATCCTCGATGCGCGGGCGCACTATATGAAGCCGGCTAATTCGTGTCAAACGGGAACAACCAGCCGATCAGACGGAGAAGGAACATGGTGACAGTAGGCAGAGCGCGATACCAAGGAATCGCTGAGTCGCCGGCGCCGATGCTGGCGATGCGTTGGTGCCCGTCGGCCACGATTGACACCATACAAGAAGGCAGGGCTGTTCCATGCGCATAGCCTTGATCGGATACTATCCGGTCCGCGATGTCATCACGGGAGGGCAGGAGAAGGTCACCTGCCTGCTCGCTCGTGTTCTCGCCCGCCAGCTAGGCCACGAGGTCCACGTCATCGCACAGAACTTCGGAATCCCCAGGACGGAGACCGTCGAACTCGACGGTCTCGCGGTACACACCGTCCGCGACTGGCGCATCCCCGCCGCCGTTCAGAGCGTCACCCTCCGCAAGCGAGACGTCGTCCGAATCATTGACGCCGTGCGACCGGATGTCATTCACGCCCAAGAGCCCGTCTACGCGTGGCAGGTCCGCGCCACCGGCGTTCCCTGCGTGCTCACCGTACACGGCCTGTTTCACAAGGAAGCCCAGTTTAGGCGTGGCATAGTCTCCAGGCTGAACGATCGCTTTCACTGGCACTACTACCGGAAAGCTATCCGAGAGGCCCGGTACCTGATCTCGATCAGCCCCTACGCCGAACGGGAACTCGGCAGCCTAACGGATGGTCAGATCGAATCGATTCCCAATGTAGTCGATGATCGCTTCTTCGAGATAGAGGACCGTCAGGGAGAACCCGAACGCCTGTTATTCGTAGGCCACGTAGGCCCTCGCAAGGCCACGCTCGAGCTGCTGCGCGTCGTGGATGTCGTCCGTGGGCGTTTTCCGAACGTGAGGCTTCGCCTTGTCGGCAGCGCGAACCCGAGTCCGTACCTCGATACGGTCAGGCAATACGTGGCAACGGCTCAACTCGAGGCCAACGTGGACTTCGTCGGAAAGGCCGACGTAGACCAGCTCTGTGAAGAATACCGGCGATGTTCCGTGCTCGTCCTCATGACTCGCCAGGAGACGGCGCCCTGCGTCATCGGCGAAGCGATGGCGGCCGGCAAGCCAGTTGTCGCAACGCGCATCTGCGGGATTCCTTACATGGTTGATGATGGGCGAACAGGACTGCTGGCAGAGCTGGATGACGTGACGGGATTCGCCGAGCAGGTCATGAAGCTGCTGAGCAACGATGGCATGCGTTGCTCGATGGGAAGAGAGGGCCGCGCTAAGGCCCGTCGCGAATACAGCAACGAAGCCATCGCGGAGCGAACCGTCGGCGTATACCTAAAGGCAATCCAAGATCAGGCAGAACGCGACGGACCGCTGGCATAGGACCTTTGGCCAATCCGACCGGTGGAACGAGGCGGAGCATTCGGGAGCAGCGGGAACGCCCCCTGCGTTACGATGGGTGTTCGAACCGGCTGCGGGAGTGTGGTTGCCGAATGCGATGAAGGAGAAGCATGATGAGTAGGGCGGAACGCATCAAGTTGTCTGCAGCGATGATCACTTACTTTCCCCTGGCGTGGTGCCCATCCGCAATCGCGGTTGAGAAGCTCGTCGACAAGGTCCTCTTTCCGCACGACCCGAGTCCGCGGGGCGTCTATCGATGGTCCGAGGGCACGACGATCGCTCTCGACGGCAAGAAACACCTGCTAATGCTTGTCACCGCCTTCGGCCACGGGGGACACGACAACAGCACCGCGACGATCCTGGGGTTCGAATCGATCGATGGCGGAGTCACTTGGACGCCCCAGGACAAGGCCAAGGTCTTCCAGGAGAATATCGGCAAGCAGAACGTCATGTCGCCCTCCCTGCTTCGACTCGATACCGGCGACCTGCTCTGCTTCTTTGCCGTCAAGAACAGCTTCGACGACTGCGGTTCATGGATGCGAAGCTCCATCGACAACGGTAAGACGTGGAGCGACCCAACCAAACTACCGTACGTGGGCTACGGCGGGTCGTCCTGCGATCGAGCGATCCAGCTCTCGACCGGACGGATCATCCTCCCCTCCTGGGTCAGCATGGACCGGCTCGCATCGTCTCACGCCTACGTCCTCTACTCCGACGACCGCGGCAAGACCTGGAAGAGAACCGAGCTCATCTCGACGCCGAAGGGCTCGAGCGGGCGCAAGACCGACCCGGCCGCGGAGGAACCCGCCGTCATCGAACTGAAGGACGGCCGGCTCCTGATGTTCATGCGGGACTACCTGGGTTGGATCTATCGGAGCTTCTCCGCCGACAAAGGCGCGACTTGGTCGAAGCCGGAATCGAGCGGCATCCCCTCGCCCGGCTCGATGGTGACGCTCAAACGCCTGCCAACGGGCGATCTCCTGCTCATCTACAACTGGGCACCGCAAGACGAGATCTCCGGCCCGTTCCCCCGCAATTTCATCTCCTCGCTCATCTCGAGGGACGAAGGCCGATCATGGGCGAACTTGAGGCATCTTGACGGAGCGTTCGACTTCGGCGGTAAGATCACCATGGCAAACGTCTGCTGCGTCGAGGACAAGTGGGCCGTCGTGACCTACAGCAAGTCGCTCACCATGAAGAATGCCTACTCCTGGCGGCTGCAGGTGCTGCCCGTCACGTGGTTCTATCAGGGCGACTCGACCGTCGTTTACGGCGAACCGTGCCTGAAGTGATCGGAGATGAACGCGGTGCCTCACGGACCTGGGCCCCGGTAGTCGGGAGGCGCCCGTCTCCTTTGCCCCGATCACGTTCCGCTGCCATAATACTGGTTTCGTGGCCACCCGAGACGTGCCAATGGAATCCATACGAGAGCTCTACCGCATCGGCACCGGACCCTCCAGCAGTCACACGATGGGGCCGCGCAAAGCGGCCGAGCAATTCGGTGGCAAGCATGCTGACACCTCGCGATTCCGCGTGACCCTCTACGGCAGCCTGGCGGCCACGGGCAAGGGACACCTGACCGACGTCGTCGTGGCCGAGGCACTGTCCCCTGCACCCGTCGAGTTCGTCTGGAAGCCCAACGAAGAGCTGCCGGGCCACCCAAACGGCCTGCGATTCGAGGCGCTCGACGCCGCTGGCGCCATGCTCGCGTCGTGGCAGGGCTACAGCATCGGCGGCGGCAGTCTGCGGGGCGAGGGTGAGACGCCCACGCCCAAGACCAGCGCCTACGACCTGAATGCAATGAAGGACATCCTTGCCTGGTCCGAGGAGACGGGCCAGGCCCTGTGGGAATACGTCGAACTGCGCGAGGGTACAGAGATCCGGTCGTTTCTCCGCGACGTCTGGCACGTGATGCAGGCGTCGGTGGAACGAGGTATTCACGCCGAGGGCGTCCTGCCGGGCGGTCTCGGCCTGGCCCGCAAAGCCTGGTCGTTCTATCGAAAGGCGCACGAGGCCGGGACGCACCTGAGGCGAACGGGCCTGCTCTCGGCTTATGCCCTGGCCGCCGCCGAGGAGAATGCCGCCGGGGGCCTGATCGTCACGGCACCGACGTGCGGTTCGTGCGGCGTGGTCCCGTCGGTGCTCCGCTTCCTGAAGGAGACCGTCGATTGTGGAGAGGGCTCGATCCTCCGCGGACTGGCGACAGCCGGTCTCATCGGCAATCTCGTCAAGCACAACGCCTCGATCTCCGGTGCGGAGGTGGGGTGTCAAGGCGAAATCGGCACCGCCTGCGCGATGGCCGCCGGGGCGGCCGTGCAACTCCTGGGCGGGGCGGCCAGGCAGGCCGAGTATGCCGCCGAGATGGCCCTGGAGCACCACATGGGCCTGACGTGCGACCCGGTCGCCGGTTTGGTCCAGATCCCCTGCATCGAGCGAAACGCCTTCGCGGCCGCAAGGGCCATGACCTGCGCCCAGTACGCCTTGCTGTCCGACGGTTCCCACCGCATCCCCTTCGACGAGGTCGTGACCGTCATGCGGCAGACGGGACATGACCTGCCATCGCTCTATCGCGAGACCGCCTCGGGCGGTCTCGCCGCGGCGTATCGTGAGCGCGGCAAGTCATGACCTCATCGCCGTCTGGAGAACCACGCGAATGAAGCCGTTAACACCGATCGCCGTCGCCGCGTGTTGCATCCTCCTGCCCGCCCCCGCCGTCACCGGCGCGGACTCACGCGCCGAGTGCGTCACCGCGATTCTCGGCGCGATGGAGATCGAGACAACGCCGCTGCTCGAGGCGATCGAGCCAAAGCGGTACGAGCACCACCTGAACATCACGTTCACGATCGGACGACTGAAGGGGCGGAAGGTCGTCGTCGCCGACACCGGCGTGGGCAAGGTCAACGCCGCGATGACGACCACGCTGCTGCTCGACCACTACCGCCCCTCGGAAGTGATCTTCACGGGGATCGCCGGCAGCGCGAACCCGGAACTGCGACCGGGCGACCTCGTCATCGGCGCCGAGACCACACAGCACGATCTCCGCATCATGACGGCCGAGGGTAATCATCACATCGCCGTCAGGAACCCCCTCAACGCCGTCCGGAACCCCCGTTTCATTCCCGCCGACAAGCGATTACTGGCGATCGCGAAAGCCGCCGGCACACAGCTCCAACTGGAGCCGCTGACCTGGGAAGATGGCAAGCGTCCGCCACGCTTTCACCAAGGCGTGATCGCCTCCGGGGACTCGTTCGTCGCCGTGACCGCAAAACGGCTCGAGATCCAGAAGGCCTTCCGGGCAGACGCCGTCGAGATGGAAGGCGCGGCCGTCGCGCAGATATGCTTCCAGCAAGACGTCCCCTGCCTCGTGATCCGCGGCCTCAGCGACCGGGCTGACGAGCAGGCCAGACAGGACATGCGGCAGTTTCGCCGTGTCGCCGCGTACCACTCGGCCAGCCTTGCGATGAAGATCGTCGAGCTGCTGGCAAGCGAACACGCCACGACACAAGGCAAGACCGGAGAATGAGACAAGTGACGACGCACGTGTTGATGCTGGTGACAACGATCACCTGGGCCGCAACGGGTCAAGCCGCGGAAACGGTGTTCTACGTCGCGCCAAACGGAAGAGACGCCTGGTCGGGCGGACTGGCCTCCCCGAACGCGCGCGGAACCGACGGGCCGTTCGCGACGTTGCACCGGGCGCGAGATGCCGTCCGCCAGATCAAGCGCGCCCGCGGCAGCGTGCTGACTCGCCCCGTAACCGTGTGCCTGCGAGGCGGGACCTACCGACTGGATCAACCGTTGACGCTGACGCCGGAGGACTCGGGCTCCCCCGAGTGCCCCGTAACCTACGCAGCGTACAAGGACGAAACGCCCGTGATCAGCGGAGGCGTGGTGATCACGGGATGGGAGCAGGACGGCCATGGCACGTGGGGCACGACGCTGCCCGAGGTCAAAGCGGGGAGGCTCGACTTTCGGCAACTCTTCGTTAGGCGTCAGGGACAGCCGGACTATCAACGCCGCTACCGCCCTAGCAAGGGCGCGTTCGTGATCGCCGGACTGACGAACGCTCCCGTCTTCAAGAACCCGCAGCGACACCGCCAGAGCCAGGACGAGTTCCGATTCTGCCCCGGCGATATCGAGCGATGGCATAATCTCGATGACGTCGAGATCGTCGCCTTGCACGATTGGAGCGCGTCCAGGCTCCGCATCGCCAAGCTCGACATGGACAAGCACGTCGTCAAGTTCACCGGGTACCCCGTCTACCGCATCGGTCACTGGTGGAAGGACGGCCGGAACCCGTACTACGCCGAGAACGTCAAGGAGGCCTTCGGCAACCCCGGTGAGTGGTACCTCAACCGACCGACCGGAACGTTGAGCTACCGACCGGCTCAGGGCGAGGATATGACACGCGCCACGGTGGTTGCGCCGCGCCTGGAGAACCTGGTCCGCCTGGCCGGTGACGTGAAGCGCAAACGGTTCGTCGAGCATGTGATGTTCCGGGGCATCACGTTCTGCCACACGTCCTGGAATCTCCCCGAAAAGGGCTACAGCTCGGCCCAGGGCATGGTCGACCTGCCCGCGGCGATCGAGGCGGAAGGCGCCCGCTGGTGCGGCCTCGAGTCGTGTACGCTCGCGCACCTCGGCGCCTATGCTGTCAGGCTAGGCCCCGGCTGCCGGCACAATGCCGTGGTCGGGTGCCGAGTGTTCGATCTCGGCGGAGGCGGGATCATGGTCGGCCTGAGCGCTCGCAGCGCCAACGACGTGCCCGAGCACGTCCTGCCCGCGGGAAACGTCGTGGCCAACAACGTCATCTCGGACGGCGGACTGGTCCACTTCTCGGCGCACGGGATCTGGGTCGGCATCGCCGCGCGAACACGGATCACTCACAACGTCGTGCGGAGATTCCTCTACTCAACTGTCTCGGTCGGCTGGAGCTGGAACGACAAGCCGACGTCATGCCGCCAGAACCTCATCGAGTACAATCACATTCACGACGCCATGATGCTCCTGGCCGACGGCGGCGGCATCTACACGCTCGGCCTGCAGCCCGGAACAACCATCCGAGGTAACCACATCCACGCCGTCCGTCGCAGCAAGTTCGCCGGGCGGGCACCGAACAACGGGATCTTCTTCGACCAGGGCAGCAAGGCCTTCACGGTAGAGGGCAACGTCATCTACGACACGGCGGGAGCGCCGATCCGATACAACCAGAGCAAACAAGAGTGGATGACGTTCCGCGACAACGTCCTGGGCATATCGCCGGAATCGCCCGGATTCCCCAAGGACGTCGCCGACAAGGCCGGGCTAGAGCCGGCCTTTCGGCACCTCTTGGAGACTATGCCGAAGGTACCGCCGTGTCCCATGCTCGAGATGGCGCTGCCAGGTGTCGAAAGGCAGGCGCATGGATCGGCTGGATCGCGGCCGGCGCAGGGCCCCTGACGCTGTTCGCCTTCCTTCGGCATATGCCCCCCTTACGGCAATGCCGCCGGCCCGCCAGCGTTGTACATCGATGGAGCTGGATCCTCGGTCAGATCGGAATCGCCGAGACTTCTGCCTGAGCCTTGTAGGTTCTCGAAATCAGTGGGGAAACGATTGATGCGAATGACACGTGAGTCTGCCGGCGCGTTGATGCTCTGCGTCTTGTCCTCAACGGCCTGGGCCGAAACGCGAAGCTCAGAGAACGACCCCCGGTTGAAGAAGGCGCTCGAGCGGAATCCACGGGCCGACGCCAACGGAGACGGCGTCCTGACGATACAGGAGGCGCGAGCCTTCCTTCGTCGAACGCAGACCAGCCGCCCCGGACGCAAGGGCGCCGGAGCCCCCCTGCCCCCTCCAACCATCGCCGACGTCCACTACGGGCCACACCGCCTCCAGGTCTTCGACCTCTGGCAAGCGAAGTCAGACAAGCCTACGCCGATCGTGCTGTTCATCCATGGCGGCGGATTCCGTGGCGGCGACAAGCGGATCCTCGCCAAGCCGTTCCTCGACGAGTGCCTTGCCGGCGGCCTCTCCGTCGCGGCGATCAATTACCGGCTGATCCCTGAGATCAAGTTCCCCGTGCCGATGGACGATTGCGCCCGGGCCGTGCAGTTCATCCGGCACAACGCCAAGAAGTGGAACCTCGACCCGAAGCGGATCGCCTCGACCGGCGGGTCGGCCGGCGGGGGCATCTCGCTCTGGCTGGCCTTTCACGACGACCTGGCCGATCCCAAGAGCCAGGACCCGATCGCCCGGGAGTCCACGCGCCTGACCTGCGTCGCCGTCAGCGGCGCACAGTCGTCCTACGACCCGCGCTTCGCCGAGAAGATCGGGCTCAAGGGCCTCAGCAGGCACCAATCCTTCCTCCCCTTCTACGGGCTCAAACAAGAAGAGCTCGACACGCCAAAGGCATACAGGCTGTACGACCAGGCCTCGCCGATCAAACACCTCTCGAAAGATGACCCGCCGGTACTGATGGACTATGGCGTGGCCAACAAACCCGTCACCGAGAGCACGTCGATGGGTGAGCTCGTACACCATCCCAAGTTCGGCCTGGCGCTCAAGGAAGAAATGGACGCGCTGGGCATCGAGTGCATCGTGCAGTATCCTGGCGGCGCAACCGACAGGCGGACGAGCAAGTTCGAATTCATCAAGCAACATTTCGGCCGCGCCGGCAAGAAGGACCAGTGACCCAGGGATCGGTCCGAGATAGGTGTTGCATGACGTCAGACCTCTCCGCCAATGTCGGTCGTTTCGACGGTGTCGCCGAATGCTACGATGCCCACCGCCCCACCCCGCCGAGCGTCATCATCGACATCCTCACGCAGATCGCCGGGGTGGAGAGACCCAAGCTGGTTGTCGATCTCGGCAGCGGCACGGGGCTATCCACGCGGATCTGGGCCGATCGCGCCGAAGAGGTCATCGGGGTCGAGCCCAACCAAGACATGCGAAACCTGGCGGAGAACAGTCCGCGCGCCTCAGAGAACGTGCGTTATCGCGACGGACTCTCCACTCAGACCGGGTTGACTGACGGATGCGCCGACATCGTGACGGCCTCACAAGCGATGCACTGGATGGAGCCCGAGCCGACGTTCGCCGAGGCAGTTCGCATTCTCAGAACGGGGGGGCTCCTGGCCGCCTACGATTGCGATTGGCCACCAACGATGAACTGGCAAGCCGAAGCGGCCTATCGGGCGTTTCTCAATCGAGTCAGGATGATCGAGGACGAGCATCGCATCTATGACGATGTCAAGCGGTGGAAGAAGAAAGGGCATCTTGAGCGCATGGAAGCCAGCGGACGCTTTCGCTACGTCAGGAAGCTCTCCGTCCATGGCATCGAATCCGGAAACGCCGAGCGACTGGTACAGCTCGCCTTGAGTCAAGGCAGCGTATCGACGTTGCTCCGAAGGGGCGTCTCCGAGCAGGCCCTCGGCCTGGACAGGTTGCGGGCTGAAGCCCAACGGACGCTAGGCGACGAGCCCGTGCCGTGGTGCTTCAGCTACACGATCCAGTTGGGGGTGAAATAGGCTTTCGCTCCGCGGGACGTGCCCATACTATTCTTCGAAATCCAACATACGCTTTCTTGCGCGCCGACATGGCCGGTGGACGGTCGCAGGGCGCATGCGACACGTGTCCATGAGTCGGTGATCTGGAGGAAGGACATGCCCCGGAAGAGCTGGAATTGGTTCGGCACGTGCAGCGTGGCTTCGACTCTAGGCATCATCTCGATGCTGGCGTCCGGCTGCGCACATCCGGGAGCCAAGGCGGACTTCTATGTCGCACCTAACGGCAACGACGCATGGTCGGGCAAGCTCCCCGCCGCGAATGCCCTCAAGACGGACGGCGCGTTCGCCACGCTTCAGCGGGCGCGAGACGCAGTCCGCGAGCTCAAGGGCCTGGGCAATCACGACGGGCCGATCGTCGTCATGGTTCGCGGCGGAACATTCTTCATCTCCGAGCCGCTGACGCTCGGACCCGAGGATTCCGGTACGCCCAGGTGCCCCATCATCTACCGGGCCTATCCAGGCGAGCGGGTCGTCCTGTCCGGCGGCAGGCCGATCACCGGCTGGCGCAAGAATGAAGGTGACATCTGGGTCGCCGACGTGCCGAGGGCCAAGGGCAATGACGGCTGGGACTTCCGTCAGCTCTTCGTGGGCGGCGAGCGACGGACCCGAGCGAGGACGCCCAACTTCGATCCGAATCAACCCATCACCGGAGGCTGGTCCTTCGTGCAGCCCTTCGAAGAACCGGTCAAGGGGAAGGGCCGATTCGGCGAGACGCTCGTCAACATCCACACGCCGGGCGACACGTTCGAGTGGTACATCGACGTCCCCGCCGACGGCCAGTACGCCCTCTGGCTCTACTACGGCGCGAAGAACGAACCGTTCGGCCGGAAGACGATGGCGGGGCGAACGCAGATCCAAATCGACGGAGGGGATCCCGTCGTCCTCCAGAACCTGCCCGACACCGCCGGCTGGGGAACGTTCAAATGGGCCAAGACCGCCTCGGTTGAACTCACCAACGGCAAGCGACGACTCCGCTGGACGAACGTCCAGGGCGGCGGGCTCAACCTCGACACCCTGCTGCTCACGGATGCGCCCGAATACGCCCCCGGCGGAACCAAGATCGCCGCGCCGCCGAAGGGCTCGCATCTGATCCTCGTCCAGGCCGAGACGTTCACCACCGCAAAGGCCAAGGAGTTCCGCGTCAACAAGCCAGGACCGGTCTATCACAAGGACCGGTTCACATTTCGCCAGGGCGACATCAAGCCGTGGCCGCGATCGCCCGAGCCGGAGATCCACATCTTCCCCGCTTGGGGTTGGGTCAACGCCATCCTAAGCCTAGCCAAGGTCGATCACGAGAAGCGAATCGCTTATGTGACGAACCGGAACTGCACGCAGGAACTCCGCCCCGGCAATCGCTACTTCATCGAGAACGTCTACGAGGCGCTCGACACGCCGGGCGAGTGGTTTCTCGATCGCGGGGAGGGCAAGCTCTACTACCGGCCCAAGAGCCTCCGCTTCGCCGTCGAAGGCGTCGTCGCCCCCGTCCTCGACCGCATCATCGACATCGCCGGCGACGAACCCGGCGACCGACCGAGCGGCGTCCATGACAAGACCGCCGCCGCCGACTCAACGTCCCAGGCCGGAACAAGGTACGCCGAGCACATCGTCATTCGCGGGATGACGTTCCGCCACACGACCTATTCGCTCGAGATGGGTTCGGTCTACTCACCCGACGACGGGGCGATCTGGCTGCGCCGCGCGCGGCACTGCGTCATCGAGGACTGCACGTTCGAGGGCGTCGGCGGGTACGCCGTCAGGCTACAGACACACGCTCACGATAACGCGATCCTGCACAACGCCGTGGTCGAGGCGGGGCAAGGCGGCATCCTCATGATCGGCTACGACTCGGCCACGCAGCCTCGGAACAATCTCGTCGCCGGTAACCTGATCCACCATTGCGGGAGGATCTGGAAACACGTCGCCGGTATCTACGTTACCACCGGGGGCGGCAATCGCATCGCCCACAACGCGATCACCGACGTGCCTCGCTACGGTATATCGCTCAAAACGTTCGGCAGGGGCCAAGCCTCACACGACAACATCGTCGAGTACAACCGGATCGTCCGAACCAACATGGAGACAAACGACACCGGGGCAATCGAGACCCTCGGCCGGGACCGCGAGGACTCGGGCAACGTCATTCGCTACAACCTGATCCTCGACGCCGTGGGGCTCAAAACCAGCCCCACGGGCGAGATGATGACGCCCTTCTATACGTGGGGTATCTACCTCGACGATTATTCGAGCGGCACGACGATCTACAGCAACATCGTCGCACGGAACTACCGCGGCGGTTTGCACATACATCTGGGACGCAACAACGTCGTCATGAACAACATCTTCGTCGACGGTCGGAACCAGCAGGCCGAGTATAACGGCCACGACTTCATGGCCAACAACGTCTTCGCCCGGAACATCGTGGTCTACCGAACCGGCACGATCCACAAGACCAACCGCTGGCACGACAAGATCCTGGCCGTGTGCGAGAACAACCTCTACTGGCAGGTCGACGGCGATCTCCGCGCGAGCAACGCGGCCGTCACGCCACTTGGCTCCCTGGCCAAGTGGCGTGAGGCCGGCTACGACACGACGTCGCTCGTTCTTGATCCGTTGTTTGTCGATGCAGCCAACAACGACTACCGGTTGCACCCCGCCTCGCCGGCTTACGAACTTGGTTTTGAGCCGATTCCGGTGGAGAAGATCGGCGTCGCAGGCTATCGGCGCCCGGCCGGGCTGCCTTAGTCGATCGAGGGTACCGAGACCTACTTTCTGCGAAGCTCATCCGGGTGGCCGACCTTGACGAAGCCCGCGGGAATGTTGGGCTCGAACGTATCGGCGTTCAAAACCGGCTCATAGTCAAACCGGTCCTGAACGAGGATCCACGCCTTGCCGACAGGCATGCCCTCAGCCGGCGGTTCCCATTCGATACGGAGGGGGAGCCGGCTTTCGACATCGACCCAGATTCGGCAAAGCAGTCTGTCGGGATTGGGCTTCAACTGATCGGGGGGGATCTCGAACCCGATGCACTCCCGACCTTCGACGACCTCGAGGTCGAGCTTGCGCCCCGCCTTGGCGGCAAGCCGCACGAGTTCCCTCATCCTCTTGACGGGATCCTTGACGTCAAAGCCGCCCCCGTGCCTGAGGACGCAGTAGCACGATACGTCGAAACAGACGGCGGTCTGGAGCATACCCTCGCGCTCCGGCGTATACCATTGGATCTCTCGTAGCTTGTCGCCGTCGTAGATGTCACGGCGGTAACTGTCTCGACCCACGGTGTGAAGGTTCCAGGTGCTCGACGTTTGACGCTGGCCGCCCGTGTCGATGTTGATGAACTGCTCCCGACACGCGACCGCCTTGGCCCTAGCGATAGCGACATCGATCTCCTGGGCCCACGCCGCCGGAGGCCCCAGCCACCACTTTCCCTTGCTGTCGGGCCTGACGCCGTCTCTGCTCCAGACGCCAAGTCCGCCCAGGACAATCGCGCCGAACGCAGCCGCGATCGCACCCGCCTGCCACAGCCGGATCCGCCTTCGGCCTGTGCCGGCCATTCCCGGTGCTTTCGAAACGGCTTGGTGAACGCGATGGCGAAGGACAGCACTCGGCAGGTCGTCATTCATACCGGCCGTGACAAGCTGCTTGTAGAACGTCTCTCCTGATTCGATCATCGCCTATTCTCCTTCGGTTGAGTTGCCTGGTTCATCAGAGACAGAAACGCCTCACGCAACTCCCGTCGGGCCCGATACAAGAGGGAGTTCACTGCTGAAGACGAAATACTCAATCGCTGCGCAAGCTCGTCCAGCGACAAATCCTCGTAGTACCTGCCCACAAGACACTCGCGGTGTCTGGGCTCCAACTCGCTCAGCGCGGCGCGAGCCAGGCAGCGGAATTCCCGGCGATGACAGATCTCCTCCGGCAAGGGTGACTCCGACGTCATCGCCCGCTGAACCTGCGCGTCACCCGCCGCAAGCCAGTCGAGGGCCTCACTCAGCGGGACATCCACAGTGCAACCGCCGGTCGCCCTCCGTCCGGTGTCTCGGAAATGTTGTGCGATCTTATTTCGCGCAATGCCCAAGACCCACTGCCAGACGGTTCCGCGTTTCGGGTCGAACTGAGCGAGCCGCCCGCTGGCCGATGCGAACGTCTCCTGAACGAGGTCATCAACGATTCCCTCGGGAACCCGCCAGCGGACATACCTGTACAAGGGGGTCAGCATGTCATCGGCCGCGGCGGGCCACCAACCGTCTTCCTCGGGAGCCTTGGCACCACCGTCGGAACCGGTTCCCCGGCCCGGTTCGTCGAAGCGTTCTGGCATCCGCATCCCGGCCATAACACCATCTTATTCGCGAGATCGACTCCGCGCGCTCTCCGGAATCACGAATCGCTCTCCCGCCCAACGCCCCTCCGGCATGTCCGCCAGACTTCATTAGCTCCCAGTTAGGCTAAAGTCAGGCCGAACAGATTCCGGCAACAGCAACCAGGGCGAGTTTTCGCCGTTTTTCCCGGACGCTGTCCAAGCAAAGGTACTGGATTAGACACTTGGTCCCGTCCTATAAAGCAGTGTGTTGGTGGCCTGCCGCTTGGGCGAGGGGAAACCACGCCAAACCGTGCTGCGTCGTCCTTTGGCCACCCAAAAAGATACTAAATACGGGCTGAAGTGGTCAGGGATTATCGGGCCGTCCCGCGCGGACACAGCCCAGGCTAACTAGCTACTTACAGGGCAGTTAAGCCATCAGGCAATCCTCGATGGGGCGGTGTACGCGCGATCCCGGTTGAGCGGGTTGGCGCGCGTCATTTCCGCACCAAGAGGGTGTGAGCGCCAACGCCAAGTCGACCGATAACCCCGGTGCCGCACCCGCCGGGCGAGCCCGTTCTGGAGTGTTGTATGAGACTGTATTCTCTCTCGCTCATCCCCCTGGTCGCCGCAACGATCAACGCGTGCGATCCTGGACTCAGGTTCAACCGGTCGCCGATAATGGGAGGCAGGCCTCTGGCCGTCACCTGCACGCTCTATCACGTTGACGGAGATCCGCTACCGGAAGGAACCTGTTACTGGCAGCTTGACGACGAGGTGGAATCGGGGCCGATCTCGACTCACTGCGAGTGGACACATCAGTTCACCACCCCAGGTATCCACACGATCGAGCTCAGTGTCGAAACCGATGGGGCCGAAGGAGCCACTCCCGTTCCGGTTGGCGAGAGCGGGGAATTCCAGGCGATCGTGATCGTCTTGCCGAGGGTATCCGGCCACGTCCGCGACGAGGCCGGCAACGGCATCGCCGGCGTCACCGTCAGTGCCAGTTCTTTCGGAAGCACCTGCCTGAGCGATGCCAGCGGATTCTACGAGGTGAACGCCGCCTTCAACTACTCCTTCGAGTTGAGGCCTCAGCATCCGGAGATCGTCTTCAGTCCGGCATGCCGCACGTACACCGCCATCCAGGACGACCTGACCGGCCAGGATTTCGTCAGGGCCTCTTCCACGGGGGCATTCTGCGCGAACGCCGGGCCGGATCAGACCGCGGGACTGGGAACGACCGTGTTCCTGGACGGCTCCGGCAGTCTGGACGGACAGGGAGGCGCCAATCTCTCCTATCAATGGGCGCAGATCGACGGCCCGAGCATCGCGCTGACCAACCCGACGACGGCCAAACCCAAGTTCACCGCTCCGCAGGGCTCGACGACGACGACGTATTCGCTGACGTTCCGTCTGACAGTGACGGACAACGTATCCGGAGCCACGGCCACCGACACGGTCGGTATCACCGTCACGTTCACCCGGCAAAGCGTGCTGAAGAGAATCCATCTAGCGGCGCTCGGACATTATGACTACGCCGTCAGATTCCCGGACGGTCAAGGCGGCGCATACCTCGGTTGGGCCGAATCGAGGACCGTCGATTCCGGCACGCAATGGTACGCCAACGAGGCGGGCACCTGGGCCAAGGCGGGCCCCATGATCGGCATGCAGCCTCCGGCCACGTCGTCAATCGGGCAGGTTTACCTGCACGCCTTCGACGCCACGGGGAACAAACACTACTTGGCGCTCGCCGAGGAGACGGGCGACACGCTGCTGACTATCCAGGACGCCTGGAACGGCGGCTGGCACTATGACATGATCTTCGAGAACGGCGAGTGGCGCGCGGTCATGGTCTGGCAGGATCTCCGCCGTGACTACACCACTGACTCGTTCCTGGGCATGCTACACGGCGCCGTAACGCTCGACGACGGGATCAGCCAGGCCGCCGCCTTGTTCCTGCTCCGTCTGCACCAGGTCAGCGGCAAGACGAAGTACCTCGACGGCGCCAAGCGATTCGGCAACCTGCTGGTCAACTTGAAGGACGTTCGCGATTCCGCCAGCGGTCAGTACCCTTACCGCAACGGGGGCATCCCGCAGGTCATGCCGCTTGACGTGGCAATGGGGATCGTCTTCACGGGCGAGGACGGTACGCCCGGCGAGCATTACTACGTCCACAAGACGGTCAACGACTTCACCATGCAGCAAGCCATTCTCTTCCTGATGGAGCTCTATGAGGCCACCGGCTCGAGCCAATACCGCGATGCGGTTCGGCTGAATATCGACTATCTCCTCGACCGCCACGCCGCCTACGGCAACCGCGGGTGGTGCCAGCAGTATCACTACCTCACCAACGAGCCCGCCTGGGGTCGTCACAAGGAGCCGCCCGCATTCGTGAGCGGCGAGGACGGGATCATCGATCTCCTGCTGGCGTGGTGGGAACGGGAGACGGACGCCACGCGCAGGCAGAGCATCGAAAACGCCGTCCACTCCGCCCTGATGTACTGGGAGCACGAGGCCCTGAGGGCGAATCCCTCGGAGACGGACGTGGCCAAGTGGCTGTGGTGGCGTTACTACAACACGCCGCGAACGGGCTACCCGTTCACGAACCCCGGCAGGGACAACCGCCCAATCAACGAGATCATCTTCTCGGACGAATACGTCAACTACTACGGCGTCGAGAATGAGGACCATGCGGCGCCCGGGCAGCCCTGGCAGCTCGGCGATCCGCGGAGATGGCTGCTTCGGATCCTCGACGCCCAGGACAACCTCGACCTGTCCGAGCTGAGCAAGTACCGGTCGTACTTCGATGCGGACAACGTTTTCAAGATCTTCGGGACCTCCTTCGAGTCCGTGTACAACTCGCAGGACGTCGCCTCGGGTCTGTGGACGGGCACCTGCACGCTCGACGGCCAGACGCGGGTCAAGGCCTGCGCGGGCACCAACGCCAGCTACCTGACGACGCTCATCGGCGAACTGGACGACTGCACCGGCCCGGTGACCGACTCGGACTGTGACGGGTGCTCCGATGCACAGGAGAGCGGGGCAGGCACGGACCCATTCGACTCACGAAGCCATCCGTAGTCGCTGCCGGCATGGTATCGGTCGTCGTTTTGCGGGCGAACCGACCGGCCGCTATACTCAGGCTCCTTGAGCCGGGGCAGACTCCCCGGCGTCTTCCCAAGCATTGACTCGGTCTGGCCCGGGGCGGAACCGTCTTACGTCCCGCGGAGGCAAGGGACGATCGACATGTTCCAGAAGCTCGTATGGTTGGGGCTGGCAGGGGCCGCCGGGGCGCTCAGCCGCTACGGGCTAGCCGGGGTGGCCCAACGGTTGGGCGGCGGCGCCTTCCCCGTGGGCACGCTGGTCGTCAACATCGCCGGCTGTTTTCTCGCCGGCGTCTTCTGGACCTTCGCCGAGGATCGCGTCAGCGTCAGCGGCGAGACACGAACGATCATCCTGGTCGGCTTCATGGGCGCCTTTACGACCTTCTCCACCTACCTCCTGGAAACCAGCGCGCTGATGCGCGATGCCGAATGGGCCAAGGCCCTGGGCAATATGGCCCTTCAGAACGTCGTCGGCCTCGTGGCGCTGTTCGTCGGCTTGGCCCTGGGGCGTTGGATCTAAGGAGCAGCGCGATGAAGCTCCCGTCCGAGGCGGAACTCCTTCGAATCTTCATCGGCGAGAGCGACAAGTGCGGCGGCCGACCGCTGCATCAAGCCATCGTCGAGAAGGCCCGCGAGCACGGCATGGCCGGGGCCACGGTCCTGCGCGGCGTTCTCGGATACGGCGCGAACAGCCGTCTGCATTCGGCCAAGATTCTCCGGCTCTCGGAGGATCTGCCGATCGTCGTCGAGATCGTCGACGAGCCCGAGCGGATCGCGGGGCTCCTGCCGGATCTGGACGAGATGATCAAGGAGGGTCTTGTAACGCTGGAGAAGGTCCGCGTCATCACGTATCGACACAACGCGAGCGGCGCGTGAAGCAGGCGGCCAAGGCGACTCACGTTCTTCGACAAGCGAATCACACTTCGGGCGCCAGGTCACGAGATGCCGCGTTGTCCGCAGCGCGTCGGCGCGGAACGTGCGGGGCGCGCGCTCGACGGCGCCCCGCACATTCCTCACACCGCAAGCGACAGTGATTCGACGATCGGCCGATCTCTCAAGCCGCTTTCGTAACGACGAACTCGCCGTACTCGTCGCCGCACTCGATGCCCTTGGTCTGCGCGCATTGGAAGGTGCGCAGACCGGTCTTTCCGGTCGGGTCGTACTCTCCGCCGTAGCCCAGATCCATGAAGGCGCCGCAGACGCCGCGGATCATGTACGCGCTGGGCTTGCTCGACTTGCCGTAGCGGACGACGTCCGACTCGTAGTAGTCGTACGCCCGAACGACCATCTTCTTGTTCGGAACGATCTCGACGATCTCGCTCTTGGCCCAGCCCCAAGCGGTGAAGACGGCGAAGGCTCCGTGCAGGATATCCTCCGGGGCCTTCTCGATCATCGGCCCGACGACGGCCTTCCACTCCTCGGACGTGATGATGCCGTAGCCGGTGTGATAGCCGCACTCGTGGGCGGCGTTGACGAGCAGCCACTCGGCCGCTTCAAGCGTGTCCGGGTCGACGCTGCGAGTCAGCCGCTCGGCAAAGGCGTTCCAGAAATCGCCTGGGAGCTGCGTTACGAAGACGTTGAAGGCGGGAATGAGGCCCTCTTCGTTCCCGATGACCTGAACCTTCGACATTGCGTCGATGATACGTGCTCGATCTATAGCCATGACTCGAAGTCTCCTGCTATCTTGCGACCACCTGGAACTTGGATCGATCGGCGCCGGTGACGATGCTGTCGGTCTCGCCAACCTGGTACGTTCGGGGATCCCGATCGAACACGGCGGCGAACACGCCCGCGATGTACCCACAAGTAATGAAGTTGACGGGCTTGTCCCGCTTGCCCCATTTCTTGATCCATCCCTCGTCGACGTGCGAATGCAGCAACTCGACCTCGCCGCCCTCAGGCCCGGCGCAGATGACTTTCATTTGCCCCAACCCCGCCACCGCGTAGTACTGCTCGGCGATGGCGATCCGGTCCGCGATATCCTCAATGCCGTGGCATTCGTAGTACCGCGACAGCTCCCGGCCGAAGACGTCCCCCGACACCTCAGCGAGCAGCTTCTTGCCGTCGAGCATCCCGCAATCGTCGGCAAGCTGCGTGTAGAGCGTCGCGTAGTGATGGCAATGCAGGACATAGGTGGCCCCGCCAAGGCTATGACGGCACGCTTTGGGATCGAACTTGTGATCGAGTACGATCTCGGTCTTCTTGATGACTGCCATAAGGGTCTCTCCTTTCTAGGCCGGGGGCTCTTTGCCACAAATCTCTTTGACGGCGCCGCGAAACTTCGCGATCATGTCCGGGGCATCGGGCGCCGCCGCCGCCTTCTCGGACGGCAGCCCCGTCTTCATGGCCACCCGCATTTGCGCGGGCAGCCCCCCATTCTGTTTGACGAACTCGTACATCTGAACCAGTTTCTGTCCCATCGGGGATCCTCCGTCTTGCGTTGTCCCATGACGAACGTCAGTCTGCCAAAAGCGGCCAAGGAGGAGGCACTGCTACGGGAAACTCTCCTCGAACGCCTGCTTGATCTCTGTCATGTCCTTTCTTGGGAAGATGACCCGACAACTGGTCTCTCCCTCAACGCCCTTGACCTGCAATCCGCCGGACCCGAGCAGCCGAAAGAACGGTCGCGGGAAATCCGGGAAGTACTCGAGTTCGCCGAGCGAGTCGAGACGACGAATCGACTCTCGCGTCCAGGCTACGTCGAACCGATAGCTGTAGACGCTGCTTCCGTCGAAGCAGTCTTCGACCTTCTTGATTTCGAGGATCCGCATGTCGAAACGGTGCTCACGGCCCGAAGGGCCGCCTCGACTTCCTGCTCGGTGTTGAACCCCGACGTGCTGAACCGAATCGTGCCTTCCGGCGCGCTGCCGATCGCCGCGTGGATCAGCGGGGCGCAATGAAGGCCGGTTCGACAGACGACATTGAAGCTTTCACCAAGTATATACCCGATTTCTTCCACGGGCCAGCCGGCGATCGCGAAAGACACGACGCCGGTTCGCTCCACGTCCTCCACATCGTCGTAGAGAAGGACCCCCGAGATGCGTCGCAGCCCGTCCCTCAGCCGCAGCGCCGCGGCTTGGGCTCTCCGAGCGGACGCCTCTCCGTGCTGCTCAAACCATCTCAAGGCCGCGGCCAATCCCGCCAGCGCCGGCATGTCGGGCGTTCCCGCCTCGAGGCGGACGGGCATCTCCGGCGGATGAAGGACCAGGTCGCTTCGGACGCCCGTGCCACCCACAAAGACTTGAGCAAGAGTGATTTCTGGAGAAACGTACAGGCCACCGGTCCCGGGCGGGCCGTGGAGGGCCTTGTGACCCGTGAAAGCAACGAGGTCGGCGCCAAGGTCCGTCGGCCTTACCGGGACGTGACCCAGCGATTGCGAGGCATCCAGCAACGTCACGGCGCCGGCATCCTTGGCCTTGGCCAGGAGCGTGGCAACGTCGTTAACTCGACCGGTGACGTTGGATGCATGGTTGACAACAACAAGACTCGGACGATCGCGGAGCGCCTGGTCGAAAGCGGCCCGATCGACGGCGAGGCGCTCGTCCAGTCCGATGATCTCGATCTCGATGCCGACGCGCTCCTTCAGGTGGTGCAACGGACGGAGCACGGAGTTGTGCTCGGTCACGGTCGTGACCACAAGCGAGCCCGGACCGAGCGGCGCGCCGAGCATCGCCAAGTTCAGGGCGTGGGTGGCGTTCGTGGACAGGACGATTCGATCCGAATGCTCGACACCGAGCAGACGAGCAAGTCGCCGCCGGCATTCGGTCTGAGCATCCTCACCGGCGGTGTGCGCCCTCCCAGGATGCAGAGGCAGACTCTCTAGTGCCTGGGCAACGCATTCGGCAACACCTTCGGCCCTCGGTGAGGCGCTGGCGGCGTTGTTGAGGTAGATTGTGTTTACCACTGTACCTGACATTTCACGATAGTCGTTTCGGCCACACGGGATTGGCGATTCGACGCCGTATGGGGAGTCGCTGACTCCATTCACGTGGGGCCGGCCCGTTCTCGAAGTCGCTCGCGCCGCGTGCGGCGGCGGGACGACTGTCACGATGCACACGTTCTCGTGAGCCGCCGATCGCGGAAGCGGCTCGATGGGCGGCGATGACTTCGGCGTCGTCCACCCCACCGGCGCGGTTCCGCGGGGCCGCTCACTTGCCCGACCGCGTCCCGACCAGCGCGACCAACTCGTCGACCATCGACCGCACGTGCTGCGACTGGGCCGAGAGCTCCTCCGACGCGCTGGCCGACTCCTCGGCATTGGCCGCGTTGGACTGGGTGACGCGGTCGACCTCGGCCATCGCGGTATTGACCTGCTGGATGCCCATGGTCTGGTCGGATGAGGCGCTGGCGATCTGCGAGACGAGCTCGCTGACCTTGGTGGCCGATTCACCGATCCTGCCGAAGCTCTCCGTCGTTGATTGGTTCAACTCGACGCCTCGCGCGACGCGACTGACGGTCTGCTCAATGAGGGAGCCCGTTTCTCGAGCGGCTTGGCCGGCGCGTTGGGCCAGGTTCCGGACCTCGTCGGCCACGACGGCGAATCCCTTGCCGTGCTCGCCGGCACGGGCGGCCTCCACGGCGGCGTTCAGGGCAAGCAAGTTCGTCTGGAAGGCGATCTCCTCGATCACCTTGATGATCTTGCTGATCTGATCGCTGGCCTCGGAGATCTCCTGCATCGACTTGGACGACTCCTGCATGATTCCGCTGGACTCGGTGATGATCTGGTTGGCCTCGGACATCGACTCGTTGGCCTGCTTGGCGTGCTCGGCGTTGTTCTGGGCCATTTCGTCGAGGATCTGGAACGCCGCGGTCGTCTGTTCCAGACTGCTAGCCTGCCCGGACGCGCCCTCAGCGAGCTGTTGACTGGCCCTGGATACCTGCTTGGCCGCGTCGTCAACCTGCTCGGCACCTTCGTTGAGACCGCCAATGATCCGGTTGATCGGTTTGATCACGTTTCTGGTGATGAACCAGGCGATCGTGGCCGTCATGACGGCCAGGAGACCCCCGACGAACACGATCGCCCAGATCGACTTGGAGTTCGCCTGCGTCTGGTGAGCCGTCAACGGGATGTATGCATTCAGCGTCCCCAGGAGGGCATGATCCTTCACGGGCACCCCGTGACACTCGGCGCAGCCCGGATGCGTATCGCTGTAGAGCGGAATGGCAACCCGAAGATAGCCGTCCTTGACCTCGCGGACCATCTCCTTGCCCTTCTTGAGCTCCTCGGCGGCATATCGCTCGAAGGGGATCTCGACCTTGATGGTGTCCCTGCCCTCGGGCTTGTATCCAAAGATCTTCTCGTCACCGATTAGCCGGGCGCGAGGCTGATCCGGGCCGAAGTCATGGATGACGGCGAGGTCCACGGCCTCGATGCTTCGCTTCCAGTCCTGCGTAACGGTCTTCTTCTCGTCGTCGGTCTTGGCGGCCGTATAGGCGTCGTGATACCGCCGCGTGGAGACCATGAACATCTCCACCGACCGGCTGATGAGATTGGATGCTGTCTCGTCGACGTACTTGTCGACGACGTCGTGAAGCTGGGTGTAGTTGAAGATCGAGAAGACAGCGGCACCGACGATGCCAATGGTCGACATGAAGACAACTAACTTGCCACGCATTGTCATATTTCTGACTCTCCTGTAACCGACAAGAACCCGGCCATGGCCCCGAGACGGTGGGCGGCTGGCGAGTCCCTCGTGCATTTCATCGAAGCGTCCGCCAACGGGCTGCCGCAGACCCAACCCACGGCAAACCCTAAATGTCGGCCATACGCAAGGGTATTCGGCTGAGCATCGGCTTCGCTTGGCCTCCAAAGTTGTACCTAGTGCCTTTTTACTACTCTGGACGGGCCACGATAAGCAATCCTACTTATTTCAGGAGATTGCCTCCCGTACTAATACTCAACTGATCCAGTCTTTGGAGGAAACGAAAACCTACTTGCTGAACACTCGGGTCCGAGAATGTGGCTTGGACCGTCCCACCTCGGCGCGTGTCGCCTTCATCATCCCTCCACAGTCTCTCGGCATCCTGGGCCCTCTGGGTCCGCCGCGACGCCAGATGGCCCGCATGTGACATAAGCTATTGTTCTTCATGGCGGTACGTATTTGAATAGCGGGGAATGTCCCGTAATGTCCCGAAATGTCCCAGAATACCGCGGGATGCCGCGGGATGCCGCAACTCAGATGGGACGCTGAGGTCAATGGCGATTCGGATGTTGGACGCCTTTGAACACTTTGAGATGACCTGTTCCCGGTGCCGTGGCAGGGACACGGGCCGACCAGAACGGCTGGTGCTTCGGAATGCCGCAAAATGCCGCAATCCTGGAGGTTCATGCCGCGTGCGGCCCCGTCCGCCTGGTGAGCCATGGATGCTTACCGTAGTATCAGTAGTCGTACTCATGGCAGTAGCCACCAAGTCCTATCGCCATTGACCCTAGTTGGCCTTGGTGTTCCTGGCGTGACGTCCTCGGGCCGAGTTTCGCCACGGGTCCTCACGCCGGTCTTGCGGATAAGGGGGTCAGCGTAGCGGAGACGCGCGAAACACGGAGAACGAAACGGGGCGGAGGGCAGGGAAGGACGGGAGCGGCTGGGTTCGAGGCCGGCTTCCGCCTGCTTGCCCATTCCAGGCCCGCTTGGCGGGCAATCCGAATCGGCGTCAAGCCGCCGCATTCCTTGCTGCAATCCATGGCGGCGAGGATTTGATCTCTCGCGCCATTGATGTCCTGCGACATAAGCGGCTAGGATCTGAGTCTGGCAATGCCCTGCCCACCTTGGACGAGCGGGGCGAAGGCGTCGGTGACGTCGCGCACCGGAGGAGCTTGAACGTATGACGGGTCCCACGAGGAAGAAGCTGAGCGGCATCTTCACGCCGAACATGGTGCCGCTCGACGAGAACGATCGCATCAACGAACCCGAACTCCGACGCTACACCGAGTGGTTGATCGCCAACGGGATCAGCGGGCTCTATCCGAACGGGAGCACGGGCGAGTTCACACGGTTCAGCTTCGAGGAGCGCAAGGAGATCGTTCGGATCATGTCGGAGCAGGCCGGCGGCCGGGTCCAGATCCTGGCGGGCGCGGCCGAGGCCAACGTACGGACCACCATCCAGGCGTGCGAGTACTACGCCTCGCTCGGGGTGGACGCCGTTGCGATCGTCTCGCCGTTCTACTACAAGATCAGCGACGAGAGCGTTTACGCCTACTTCGATGAGATTGCCCGCAACACGCCGGTGGATATCACGCTGTACAACATCCCGCAGTTCGCCAACCCGATCTCGCTCGACTGCATCAAGCGGCTGAGCGAGCACCCTCGGATCATCGGACTCAAGGACTCCAGCCGCGATCTGCCGTTCTTCCTGAATCTGATGAACGAGATCTCGCCGCTCCGGCCGGACTTCGTCTTCCTGCTTGGCTGCGAGGAGATGCTCGTGCCCTCGCTGGTCATGGGGGGCGACGGGGGGACGATCGCCACGAGCGGGATCGTGCCCGAGGTGATCATGCGGATGTATCATCTGACGAAGCAGGGCCAGCTCACCGAGGCCGTTGAGATCCAGTACAAGGTCCTGCAGCTCATCAAGAGCCTGATCTTCGGGACGGACTTCCCCGAGGGGTGTCGCGCGGGTCTGGAGATCCGGGGCTTTCGGATGGGTCGCGGGCGGATGCCTCTGTCACCGTCGCAGCGGTGCGATCGGCAATCGCTTCGCACGCACCTTCAATGTCTTATCAGCGAGCACGGGTTGGTGGAGGAGCCGCCGGGCGGGTGTCCGACCCGGCAACCGGCCCGACTTGAGGTGGACCGGGTGGAGATCGAGCGGATCGTCAGCAGCGTCCTGAGCCGGCTGCGTCAGCAGGGGGCGGTATGAGGGCGTGCGTTGGCGTGGTGGAGGTGATGGGCCTGGGTCCCTCTCTCGTCGTGGCCGATGCGATGGCCAAGGCATCCGACGTTCGGCTGACGGGGATGGAGCTGAATCACCTGGGCGGGATGCTCATGAAGGTGGTCGGCTCGGTCGGCGACGTCGAGGCGGCGGTCGCGGCGGGCAGGCGGGTGGCCGAGCAGTTGCACGCCCATCTGGGCGATACGATTCGCCCGCGATATCACGACCAGGCCGAGGAGCTGATCTATTCGAGGCAGCAGTACATCGCGCTGATCCAGGGGGGCGACCACATGCTGCCTGGGGAGACGGAGGAGGATCGGCACGGGGACCCGAACGTACGACAAGTCGACGAATCGACAAGTCGACAAGTCGACATCAAGATAGGCGACAAGAGGCATAGCGGAGCAGGTGACATGGCGAACGAGGCTGAATTCGCGCTGGGGCTGATCGAGACGCAGGGGTTGACGGGTGTGATCGAGGCGGCGGACGCGGCGTTGAAGGCGGCGGACGTGACGCTGGTGGGCAAGGAGAAGATCGGCGCGGCGTACGTCACGATCATGGTCAAGGGGGACGTCGCGGCGGTGAAGGCGGCGGTGGAGGCGGGGGGCGAGGCGGCGCAGCGCGTCGGCAAGCTGATCGCCACGCACGTGATTCCACGACCCCACCGTGAGCTGGTCACACTCTTGCCGAAGTAGCGTCGGGAGCGATCTGATGACCGCGTCGATCGTCATGGAACCGATTGGCATCATCCATACGCCCTTCAAGGAGACGCGGGGGATGCCGATTCAGCCCGTTTTCGCCAAGGGGGCGGAGGGGCGCGTGGAGATCTATCCCCAGTATCAGACCGGGTTGAAGGACTTGGACGGCTTCGACCGGATCTGGCTGGTCTACTCGTTCCATCGCGCGAGCGGACCTCGTCTGTGCGTCGTGCCGTACCTGGACGACTGTGAGCGGGGCGTGTTCGCGACGCGCGCGCCGTGCCGGCCGAACCCGATCGGCATGTCGCCGGTGCGGCTGCTGGAGGTCCGCGAGAACGTGATGCGCGTGGGGGACATCGACGTCCTGGACGGGACGCCACTGCTCGACATCAAGCCGTACGCCCGCCGCTTCGACTGCTTTGAGGTCCGGCGGAGCGGCTGGCTGGACCATGCCTCGTCGTCCCAGAAGGAAGCGGATGACCGGTTCTCCCGGGACGTCTAACTCAATCTATTCCTTAGCATAAGGATACGGCAATTCCGGGCTCGAACGCACGGTGCGACTTGACGCGACTTGGTTATTTTGCTATATTGCCAAATAGCCAAATACCATGAGGGCCATGCGAGATGGACACGAGACTGCAAGCACGATTCGAGGTCCGGGCCAGGATCATCAAGGCCTTGGGCCACCCGACGCGACTGTTCATCGTGGATGAGCTTTCGCGAGGCCGGCGATGCGTGTGTGAGCTCACGGAGATGATCGGCGCGGACATGTCGACGGTCTCCAAGCACCTGTCCGTGCTCAGAAACGCCGGGATCATTCGAGACGACAAGCAGGGCGCTCAGGTGTATTACACGCTTCGCGTGCCGTGCATCATGAGCTTCTTCGGCTGCGTCGAGTCCGTGCTCGAGACGACGGCGAAGGAGCAGTTGGCGCTGGCGCGGTAGATCGCCGCTGTGACGGCGGGGTGTCCGGGATCGCCGGCAGGCGGAGACCATGGACTGGAAGAAGGAATACAAACCGCTGCTGCTGATCGTGGCCGTGTTTCTGGGGTGCTTCTACCTACCCGTGGGAACGCCCCGATTCGATACGGCCATGGCCGAATCGCTGCACCTAGTCAAATGGTACGCGCGCGAACACGTGCTGCTATGCCTGGTGCCCGCGTTCTTCATCGCCGGAGCGATCGCGGTCTTTGTGAGCCAGGCCTCTGTCATGAAATACCTGGGCCCCCGCGCCAACAAGGTCCTGGCGTACGGGGTAGCGTCCGTATCCGGCGGGATCCTGGCGGTCTGCTCGTGCACGATCCTGCCGCTGTTCGCGGGGATCTACCGGATGGGCGCGGGTCTGGGTCCGGCGACGACGTTTCTCTACAGCGGACCGGCGATCAACATTCTCGCGGTCATCTTGACCGCGCGCGTGCTGGGCCTGGAGCTCGGCGTGGCGCGGGGCGTGGGCGCGGTGGTCTTCAGCGTGATCATCGGGCTGGCGATGCATCTGATCTATCGGAAGGAGGAGCTCGCCAAGGCCGACGCGCAGGCGGTGATGCCCGAGACTGAGGCGGCCCGTCCCCTCTGGAAGAACGCCGTCTACTTCGCCGCCATGGTGGGCATTCTCGTGCTGGCCAACTGGGGCAGGCCGTCCGAATCCTCCGGGCTCTGGCATGCGATCTATTCGGGCAAGTGGGTGCTGACCGCGGTCCTCGCCACCGCGTTCGGGATCATCCTGATCGCATGGTTCGGGCTGAAGTGGTGGAAGGTGGTCTTGGTCGCCCTGGCGACGCTGATCGCCGGGGTCATGGCGTCCCACGAACCCATGATCCCGTTCGCCGTGGCGGTCGTCGGGCTGTCCGCCGTGACGAGCACGACGGGGGGGGAGGCGTCGGAGTGGTTCGCCGCCTCGTGGGGATTCGCCAAGCAGATCATGCCTTTGCTCTTGGTCGGCGTCCTGATCGCCGGCGCGTTGCTCGGCCGGCCCGGGCACGAAGGGCTGATCCCGTCATCGTGGATCGGCGGTTCGGTGGGCGGCAACTCGCTAGGAGCGAATCTCTTCGCCGCGGTGGCCGGGGCCTTCATGTATTTCGCGACGCTCACGGAGGTGCCGATCCTGCAGGGGCTGATCGGCAACGGAATGGGCAAGGGTCCCGCTTTGGCGCTGCTCCTGGCGGGACCGGCGGTCTCGCTGCCGAACCTGTTGGTGATCCGTAGCGTGATGGGGACGGGCAAGACGCTGGTGTACGTCGTGCTGGTCGTTGTGGTCGCAACGCTGTCGGGGCTGATCTTCGGATGGATCTGCCCGTGAGGACAGATTGACGAAAGGAGGCCTACCGTGGCCAAGAAGCTGCAAATCCTCGGCACGGGCTGTGCCAAGTGCGCCAAGCTGGCGGAGAATACGGAGGCGGCCGCCAAGGACCTGGGCATCGAGTATGAGCTGGAGAAGGTGACGCAGATCAACGAGATCACGAAGTTCGGCGTGATGATGACGCCGGCGCTGGCCGTCGACGGGCAGGTGAAGGTCGTCGGCAAGGTGCCGAGCGTGGACGAGATCAAGGGCATGATTGCCTGACGCGCCCCTTGGCATCCTTCGTCCGCATATCGCGTCAACGACCGCCAGCGGCGATTGGAGAGAAACCCATGAACGAGGAATCTCATTCGCCTGAGCGGAGGGGCGGAACCGGCAGCGGCGTGAAAGTCGCGATCGTGGCGGCCCTGGCATTCGCCGTCTTCGGCGTCGTCTACATGAAGGCGCAGAAACGATCGGGAGACTCGTGCTGTCCGGTCACCGCTGCCCCGACAGCGGGGCAGCCCCAGCCCGCCGCGTCGTCCGGACCGGCCACGCAGGCATCCGCCAACGCGGGGCCGCTGCCCCGGCTGGTGGACCTGGGGGCCGACAAGTGCGTCCCCTGCAAGATGATGGCGCCGATCCTCGAAGAGCTCGGCAAGACGCACCGGGACAAGTTCGAGGTCCTCTTCATCGACGTTTGGAAGGACAAGCAGGCCGGCGAGAAGTACGGCATCCGCGTCATTCCCACACAGATCTTCTACGACGCCGACGGCAAGGAGCGGTTCCGCCACGAAGGGTTCTTCTCGAAGGAAGACATCCTGGCCAAGTGGAAGGAGCTGGGCGTCGAGATCGGCGGGGCCACCACGAAGACCGACGGCAGGTAGTCCATGGACTGGCTCTTCACCAACCTGACGCATGCGGTGGACGGCACGCCCGCGCTCGCCGTCGCGGCGTCCTTCGTTTGGGGGGTTCTGAGCATCCTGCTGAGCCCGTGCCACCTGGCGAGCATCCCGCTCATCGTCGGGTTCATCGATCAACAGGGACGGATGACGACGCGGCGGGTGCTGGCGATCTCGACGTTGTTCGCCGTGGGCATCC
>JAFGLZ010000204.1 GCA_016927755.1 Phycisphaerae bacterium | reverse complement strand
TTTCGCCGCGGACCCATGCCACCCAGCCCGAAACCGTCTGCCCGATAGGAGCACTAGCACCGCGGATTGCCGCGAGGCCCGAGTCTGTTGTCCGTTTGACACGTCGTGCATGACGGTTCTCCGTTGGGAGACCCCTGTGAGGGGGATGGTCTTGTAGGCTAAGGAGCGGTAGTTGATTCGCACGGATGTGGATTCTAAGGCAGGCTGGCGGCGGGTCAACCGTGTTGACTCAAGCGGACGATGTGCGGGGAGGGTTCGCTGTCGTGGCGGCGAGGCGGTAGCGGGCTATGGCCCGTACAGGAACACCCGCTTGAGGTGCAGGAAGCTTTTGGCTTGGAGGCCGATCTTGACGTATCTCGCCTTGGTGGGTTCTTTCAGCAAGAAGCGCCATTCGGCTTGGGCCGAGGGGGCTTGCCAGATTCGATCCCACTGAGTGCCGTCGTTCGAGACCCAGACCGCCAGCGATGCGGCGCGCTCGACGATCTCGTCGCGGTCGTCCTGGCGGTTGACGATCACGACGCCGGTGACGTTCTTGGTCGACTTGAGGTCGATCAGGACGTGGGCACCGTTCTCTTCCAGCGTGTGGAACGCGAAGGGCTCGCCGGTCTCGTTCGGGTCGAGGAGCTTGCCGTCGCCGGGCTGCGGCTCGAAGACGGAGCTGGTCGTGTACGTTGCGCCGTCGGAGATTCGGCGCATGTCGGATCGTTTGGCGGGGTCGCCGGGCGTCGCTCGCTGATTGGCGTCCTCGGGCGCGCGGATGCCGACCTTCTCCCATTGCGCGATTCGATATTGCCGGCCAGCGTAGTTGCCCGCGCGCTCGACGGCCACCCTGCCGTCCTTCCATGACAGCGTGACTCGGTTCAGCGCGCCCTTCTCGAAGTCGAACGTCTCGCCGTCGTCCTCGTACAGCGTGAAGGGGGGCGGGGCATCGCCGTAGACCCGCACGGTCACGTTGAACACGGTATCGCTCGCCACGTACTCGACCGGCTCGGCGAGCGGCAGCAGCGTGCCCTCCTTCACGAAGACGGGCACGTCGCCCGGGGTGCCTTTGAAAGCGTGTTTCTCACCTCCGGCGTAGCGGGTGTTCGTCTGCAGGTCGATCCAGTTGTCTCCGCGGGGAAAGTGGACCTTTCGCGAGCAGTCTTGGCCCATGAAGGGGGCGACGAGCAGGTTATCGCCGAACATGAAGGCGTTGTCGACGGAGCGCATGTTCCTGTCGTCCGGGTACTCGAGGACGAGCGCCCGCGTTGGCGGCAGGCCTTCGGTGCGGTAGCGGTGGAACGCGGCGTAGTAGTAGGGCAGGAGGCTCATTCGCTGGTTGACGATCTTCCGGAGGGTGTCGGCGACGCGGTGTTGCTCGGCCTCGGGCAGGAACTTGCCGGCCTCGTTATTGGCGCGGTCGTAGTGCATCCAGATCGGGTTAGGCATGAACCAGAGGTTCAGGCACATCTGCGGGGCATAGGCCGACATCGCCACGCGGTTGATCAGCTCGGCGAACGATCCGGCGTTGCGGACCTCAGGCGACCACAGCAGGCCCGCGAACGAGGCGTTGACCAGTTGTCGCAGGTACTGATCGAAGCCGTACGCGTCGCTGTACAGGTTGAAGGGCAGCGGTGCGGCCAGGGCGGTCGTGGCTCGCACGTCGCCCCAGGTTCGCCGGTTGTGCTTTCGGAAGACCGAGTAGAGCGACCTTTGGTAGAGGTATCCGTAGAGCTGCGTCATCTGGTCGCCGTCGATTCCGGAGGGGAAGGCGGTGACGTAGGGGTAGTTGAAGGGCGTGGTGTCGGAGATGGTCTGCCGGTCGCACTCGTCGAGCTTGAAGCCGGCGATGCCCTTCTGGACGAACGTCGTATCGTGGTAGTCCGCGAACGTGCGGGACGCCTCTGGATCGACGAAGTCGACCACGAGCCCTCCCCAGACCAGATAGTCGCCGCTGCGGTCCCTCAGCGGATCGAACAGCGGCGAGGTCGGGTGGATGTAGGCGTGCTCCCAGAGGTTCATCCGGTAGCCCATGCCGACGAGCTTGTCGGTGAAGGCTTGATGATTCGGGAATCGTTCGTCCGACCAGACGAGTGAGCAGGAGTAGGCCTTGGTCTGCCATCCGGGCTCGAGGCCCAGCATGTCGCACGGGATTTTGAATTGGCGGAGGGCCTCGGCGACTTTCATTACCGCGTTGTGGTCGGCTTTCGTGTAGGCGCGGTACTTCAGCCCCAGTCCCCACATCGGCGGGACGCAGCCCCCGCCGGAGAAGAGGGTATAGCGCTGCACTGCCTGGCGGATCGTCGGCCCGCCGAAGACGTAGACGTCCGCGCCCTGGGCGGCGGGGACGTCGAACACGACCTCTGGTCTGCCGGCGGCCTTGCGCGCCGCGTACAAGGCCGCTTCGGATGTTTCGATGCGTTTGCCCTTTTCGCCGCTTGCCCGAGCCGCGACCTTTGGCGCCAGGCGGGCCACGTGGACGAAGGGCACGCGGGCGGTGTCGACGTAGAGGCCGTAGCCTTTCGTGCTGACGTAGAAGGGGACCGGTCCGTGGCTTGCACCGGTCTTGTCCCACGTTTGGGCGCTGACGGTCAGGTACTTGCGCAGGCCTTTCTGCTCGTATGCTCCCGGGTCGAGGCCGAAGCCGTAGATCTGATGGCCGGGCTCGTCGCAGGGCACGTACACCACGAGCCGTCCGGAGGCGCGGCGGAAGCAAACGTCGGCGGGCGCGAAGGGCGGCTTGCCGGGTTCCGGCAGCGCGTTGATCTCTTCGATCATTGGGGGTCGCTGTTGAAAGGCGGTCGGCACAAAGGGCTCGGGCTCGGCGAAGCGGATCTTCCACACGCCTTTGGCGATCTGCGTCACCTCGCCGGTTTGGCGCGCGGTGTTCGATTCGGCGAGGCTGCTCCTGCCGGACACTGCGGCGAGGACCACCATCGCGGCCGCAAGGCTCCAAGATTGATTCATGTCTGACCCTCCCGACTCACCGCGGGACGTGAATTCCCGTTTGGATTCGTGTCCCCCACGGCTGAAGCCATGGGCCACCCCCGCTATGGGGGCGGACGTCTACGTTCGAATTCGCGTTCCCCACCACCGAAGAGGTGGGCCACCCTACCCATACGATTCTTCTGCTCGACTGTCTTGCGAACGATCTACAGCGATCGGGCGTAGTAGCTCTTTGGGCGCGTGAGGTAGTTGTAGCCCAGTTGGGAGAGCGTGCAGCCTTTGCCGCTGTCCTTGACGCCCACCCACGCCAGGGCGGGGTCGAGGAAGTCCGCTCGGTTGACGAAGACGGTTCCGGCCTCGACGGCCTCGGCGAGCCGCCGGCCCTCGTCGACGTCGCGTGTCCAGATCGACGCCGACAGCCCGTAGCGGCTGTCGTTCATCAGCCGGATCGCTTCGTCATCGTCGGCGACGGGCATCACGCCGACGAGCGGGCCGAAGTTCTCCTCTTGCATGATCGCCATGTCGTTGGCGCAGTCGGCCACGACGGTGGCCTCGTAGTATCTGCCGTGCCCGCCGACCGACGCGGGCTTGCCGCCGCATAGCAGACGCGCGCCGCGGTCGACGACCTCGGCGAGCTGGCGGTCCATGGTTTCGATGGTCTTGGCCATTGCGACCGGGCCGAGGTAGGTGTCGGGGTCGGTGGGGTCGCCCATCCGGTAGCCGCGGACCTCTCGGAGCATTGCCTCGAGGAAGGCATCGTAGGCGGATCGATGGACGTAGACGCGCTCGACGGCGCAGCAGCTCTGACCGGCGTTGTAGAAGCAGGCGTCGGCGACATTGGGCACGACCTTGGCCAGATCGGCGTCGGCTCGGACGTAGGCGGGATCCTTGCCCCCCAGCTCGAGACCGACGTCGATTAGCCCGCCACAGGCGGTCTGATAGACGCGGCGGCCGCCCTCGACGGATCCGGTGAAGAACACCGCGTCAACGTGGGGCGAGCCGAGGACGGCCTCGGCGCGGGTACGATCGGCGACGATGGCCGTCATCACGCCGTCGGGCAGACCGGCCGATCGGTAGGCCTCCTCGAAGCGCAGCCCGCACAGCGGGGTGAGGCTGGAGTGCTTCAGGACAACGGCGTTGCCGGCCAGGATTCCCGGGGTCACGACGTTGACGGCGATGAGTAGGGGGTAGTTCCACGCGGCGATGTCGAGGATCACGCCGAGGGGGTCTCGGACGATTCGTTTGAACTCGTCGGGTCCTTCGGAGATCCGCACGTCGGCCAGTGAGGCCTCGGCGATCTCGGCCATGTAGCGGGCCCGAGCGGCCATGGTCTTGATCTCGTTGCGGGCTTGCGTGATCGGCTTGCCCATCTGCGCGGTGAGCTCCGCGGCGATCTCGTCGGCCTTGCCGGTGAAGGCTTCGACGAAACGATGCGTCACGGCGATGCGCTCGGCCATCGGCACGCCGCGCCATTGGCGAGCGGCGCTGCTCGCCCGGACGAGACGTTCCTCGATCTCATCGGCGGAGTGCAGATCGATCCGTTTGAAGGTCTCCTCGGTGGCCGGATTGATCACTTCGAGCGTCTCGGGCATGGTGTCCTCCTTGAATAGATACAGTCTCGCTGGCGCCTGGTTCGTCTCATTGAGGGGCGTGTCCGCCGGCGCCGAGACAACATGCTACCGAACTCGGGGGATTGGCGATACGCGGGCGAGAGCAAAGCGGCATGCGGCTGTCCGGGGGGGCTGAGGGGACCTTTTCCAGTGTCAGCGGAGGAGGTGCCCGAAATACCCGTGATGCGCGAAAGGCTTGCGGGAGTAGGGTTGCAACCCGGGGCGAGTTGGCCTATATAATTGGGTTGACCGAGCCGGCCACCCATTCGCGGCGGTCGGGGACTAGTCACGGGCTCAGTGGAGCGAAGTGATGCTGCGAACTCGCGCACGACTGACGTTGACGAAGCTCGCGACGGCAAGTTGCGCCTGTTCAGTCCTGATGCTACTGGACAGTTGCGACCCAGAGGTCCGAGACGTCTGGCTGACCGGGATCGAAACCGCTGCCGTGGGCGTGGTAACGGCCCTGACCAGCCTGCTGACGACGGCCGTTACGGCCATTGTCACCGGTGCCGGGACCACCGACGGCGGGACGACGACCGTCCAGGCCGTCTTCGAGTGGGCCAGTCAAGTCGCCTGCTAGGGTCGGGAGTCGGTCCCGACCCCACCTCCGGCCGCACCCCGCCATCTCCCCCTAGACGTGGGTTGTCGTCGTAACTGTTCAGGTGACAAATGGTTCTGGGCGGATATTCCGCGCGCGGCCCGTACGCCGAGACACATGGTGCGTGTCCTGGCCGGTGATCTCCCCGGTGGGACGCCGTGCCGATCGGGCCCGGCGAACTAAGATAAGTCCCCAAGCGCTGGTGCCGATAACCTTTCCAGCGGAATACGAGGCGAGAGCGACGAGTCCCGCTGCACGAGGCTTTTCGGCATATGGCGATGACGTTAGGACAGGCGGCGGCCCTGGACGGGGCTTGCGGCGGGGCAGTGGATGTCCGGTCGCGTGCGCGCGGCGGATCTTGCGCTCGTTCCGCATACATCGACACCATAGTCTCGGCGGCACGCGAGTGGTCTGGTTTCGGTTCGCTGCTTGCCTGCACCTCGGGGCTGATCACCTTTCTCGCGGTTCGTTATGGCGTTTCGGCTTTGGCGGTCGTCCGGACCGTGGTGGCCCTCTATGCGCTGGGCGTCGTGCCGGGGCATCTTCTCCAGCGATATGTCCTAGACCTCCGACCGGCCACACCCCTGCAGGGCATGTTGTCTTCGCTCCTGCTCGGGACGTTCTTTACGCCGCTCATCTGGTATACGCTCTGTGTGCTTGGTCTGGGCATGGCGTTCTATCCGCTAGCGCTAACGGCGGCCGTGATCGCGCTGCTGAATTGCGGCCGACATCACGACCTCGTCGGGCGCCTCAAGCGGCTCGTGGCGCCGGAGGAGGCGCCTCTGCTCTGGTTGGGGCTTGGACTGGCGGTGCTGTGGAGCTGGAAACTGGATCTCGTCGCGATCGCGGGTGACCAGGTGGTCATCTTGCCGCACAACGATCACATGGTGCATACGTCGATGGTTGCCGAGCTGGCGCGAGGCGTGCCGCCGGCCACGGTGCCCTTCATCGCCTTCGCAAACAAGTGGGCTTATCACCAGATGCCGAACGTGTGGTGCGACATGATTCGCCGGGTGGCGGGTCTGGACGCGCGGGACGCCTATTTCCACCTGGCCCTGCCGTTGCGGTATGCCCTGCTGACCTCTGCGTGCTACCTGGGGCTCGTCCGACGATTCGGCAACCGGGCGGCGATTCTGGGCGCCGTTTGCGTGCTGGGGTTCGTGGGGTACTCGCAGAGCCAGTACATTGGGACGAACTGGCTGCTGACGTATCTCTACTGGAACACTCCGGCGGCCTTCGGGTTGATGGGCCTCTTCTTGATCTGCTACTACGCCTCGATGGCGGAGGTCGGGCGGACGCGGCAGGTCACGCTAATCGCTTCGATCTTGTCGGTGCTGCTCCTGTGGTACAAGGCCAACTTCGCGCTGGCCGTCGCGCCGGCCGTGGCCGTCTGGTGCGTCATCGTCTTGGCGCGTCGCCGGCGCTTCGCCTGGATCGGCGTCTGCCTAGCGGCGCAAGCGGCGTTGTTCGCCGTTCGCATGATCGACGTGTCCTCGGCCGACTTCGGGGCCAAGCTGGTCTTCGAGCCGTTCCGCTTCATCGGCTTCCTCTGGTGGGAGGGGGGTGTCTGGCTGCGGGATCTGGCGGCTTCCGGCGTGCTTTCGGTTCCCGTGGAACTCCTGAGCAAGATACGGTATCACGTCGATGTGCTGCCTGGCGTGTTGCGATGGCCGACCATGTTCGTCCTTTGCATGGTCTTCTTGTTCCACATGGGGATTGCGGTCGCCATATACGCCCGTGTTCGTTGCGGGTTCGGACGCCTGAGGCCACAAGCGCGTTCGCTGGATCTACTCTTTCTGTTGGTCCTCGCTTTCTGCGGTCTGGGGTTCATCTTCTTTCCGGTCCATGACGCGCTGGTCTGGAACGTCCCGAAGCACGTGTTCGCGGTGGTTTATGCGTTGTTGTTCGCGCTGATGGGGCCGGTTCTATGTGACGTTTACGAACGCCTCCGGGGCCAGACACCGCTTCGCGGCGGCGTGGTCGCAGTGGTTCTGGTCGCTCTCTTCGTGGCGAACGGTTACGAGCTGGCCCGCAAGGCTTTTGGGCCCGTTTCCGACGTCCAAGAGGTCATCGGCAGGGGCGAGTATGACTGCCTCCGCCACATCGAGGCGACGGCTCCCCCCGATGCGGTTGTCCTTCGACCTGAGTTCGAGAACGGTCTCATGACGGCGGCGATGCTCACGCAGCGCCGGGTCGCGATCGAGTGGGCGTGCGTGTGGGCGACGTGCTGTGACACAAGCCGGATCGTGGCGGATCTCCGGGGCTTCTACGCTGGAACGGAGCCGGGCGGAGCCCACGACATCCTCCAGCGTTATGACGTCACGCACGTGGTTGCGGACAGAGCCTTTCTGAAGCGTATGCGGTATGGCGCTTTCCTACGCGAGGACTTCCGAAGCGGCCAGACGGCTGTCTTCACCGCGATCCGCAAGGGGGGGCAGTGATTGGGCGGATGCGCTGAGGATGGGATCGACGCCCACCTGTCTGGGAAATGCTCCTTCCGCTTCCTGACAGGCCGCCATGCGCAGGCCCGGGGCAGTAGGGACCTCTCATAGCGGGTGGATCAAGTCTCGGGGGACAGGCGAATCGGATTCAGGTCCGATAATACTGGCCAAGCGGGATCGCGCCTGCCGCTCAGTGCACGCGCCATATCAGCCTGTTCTGCCACCGGACTCCACAGAGTCCGTTATTATGGGTAGTTTCGGCAAAACAGTGAAGATAGGACAGCCGATAACGTTATCTACGGGGCATGGCGTGGAGGCCGCGCTGTGCCGGTCGAAGAGGGCCACCGGATGAACGGATTGTCCATTGGTGCAGGAGGCGCCGCGTGCCTCGGGGAGGGTCGCTCCACCACGAGGGAGATCCTATTTGAGCGTCTTCGTAGCGGGTGGCACGCCTATGCGGGGCTGGCGTCTCTGATTGGGTGTCCGACGCTTCTGATCAGCTTCTTTGCGATCCACTACGGCCTGCCCCTGCTCGTGGGGGTCAAGGCGATCGCCGCTCTTTACGTTCTTTGCGTTGTTCCTGGATACTTCATCCAAGTGCGCGTACTGGGGATCCGGGCGACCTTGCCGTTTGAGACGCTGGCTTCGTCATTGCTTCTCGGGGCGTTATTGACACCGTTTCTCTGGTACGCCCTCTGTTGTGCCGGACTCTCGGCCGTCTTCTACCCGGGGATGGTCCTTCTGGCAGCGGCGGTTCCCGTCAGATACGGATGGCATCGTCGGATTGGCGTCCGCATGAAGGGACTGGTGACGCCGGCCGATGCGCCGGTGCTGTGGCTGGCGATCATCCTGGCAATCCTGTGGAGCTGGCGTCTGGTTCCGTTCGAGACGATCCGCGAGGGACAGGTGACGATCCTCCAGCACGTTGACCATCTGGTGCACACCACGCTGGTTGCGGAGTTGTCCAGGGGCATTCCGGCGGAAGCGATTCCGTTCATTGCCGGGCCAACGAAGTGGGCGTACCACTACATGCCTGACGTGTGGTGCGACATGATTCGCCGGATGGTGGGGACGGACGCGCGAGATGCTTACTTCTTCTTGGCGCTGCCCCTGCGTTATGTCTTCTTGACCCTTGGCTGCTACCTGGCATTGTTGCGTCGGTTCGGTCGGGTCGGGGCCCTTGCGGGTGCTGCGTGCATGTTGATGGTCGTCGGCTATCCGTACAGTTGGATCCTGTTGACGAACTGGCTGTTGAGTTTCCTGCATGAGAGCTACCCGACTCCGTTTGGGCTCTGCGGCTTCTTCCTCATTCTCTACTACGCATCCATGCTGGACCGAGGGCACCTTCGCGGGACGTTGATGCTGACGGCCGTCCTGTCGGCGCTTCTGCTGTGGCACAAGGCCAATTTCGCGTTGGTGGTGGTTCCGGCGGTTGCGATCTTCAGCGCGGTGGTGTTGATCCGAGCGCATGACGTTCGATGGCTCTTCGCCTGCCTAGCGGCCCAGGGGCTGATCGTCGGCGTCCACCAGCTCAGCATGTGGGGGGCGGATTTCGGCACGACGTTCGTGATGGCTCCTGGGGCGTTCCTGAACGATCTGTGGTGCAAGTTGAGCCTCCCGGGCGAGATGCCCTCGCATGCAGTTGACGTCTTCCGACGGACTGTGAACGGCTTTCCGCGGATTCTGAGGTGGCCGGTGGTTTTCGTCACCTGCATGGCCCACACGTTTCACGTGGGGTTCATCATCGGCGTATACGCCGTGGTTCGCTGCGGGTTTGGCAGGCGTCGACCTCGGCTCGAGCACTTCGATCTTCTGGTGCTGTTGGTTCTTCTGTTGTGCTTCGTGGGCTTCGTGATCTTCCCTGTTCAGAAGGGCATGGTTTTGAACGTGTCGTTCCACCTCTGGGCTCTGGTCTACGCGATACTGTTTGGCCTGCTCGGCCCGGTGCTCTGCGATCTGATGCGGCGATTGGCCACGTGCAAGAGACGCGCCTTCATCGCGGGAACGGCTCTCTTGGCGCTGGCCTTTGCCGGCAACGCCTATGCCCTCGGGCGGAAAGTGTTTGGGCCTTTGCCGTACCACTGCGACGTGATGGACGTGGATCTCTATCGCTGCTTCAGATACATCGAGTCGTCGACTCCTCGAGATGCCGTCGTCATGCAACCGCGGTTCCTTGAGGGATGGATGGGGGCGGCAGGGATTACGCAGCGCCGGACGGTCCTCGATGGCGCACGCATCTGGAGGCCGGTTTACGATGACACCGCGCTAATGCTGGCGGACCTGCAGGCTTTCTACGGGGGGGGGATCGCACCGCGTTGCGCGCGAGACATCGTCGATCGGTACGGTGCGGATTATGTCGTTGCGGAGGCGGGGCTTCCGGACAGCTCGGGGTACGACTCGTTCCTGACAGAGGTCTTTCGATCGGGCGGCATGGTGGTCTTCCAGGTGAAGCCGCTCGGCGACGGAACAGCCGTCGCGGGGGGGCAGGGCCCATGAGCGCCATGATTGTCGACATCGAATCGTCGTCACACTGGGGCTGGCCGGGTTTGAGACCCTTGTGGACCATTCTGGCCGAGGGGTTGGCCGCGCCACGATCCCATACAACCGATCGTATGGCTGACGGCGACTCCGAGCCTCGCGACGAATCCGCTTCGACGAGGCCGGTCGAGCCGATGGATCGAAAGCATCTGATCGAGCTGCACGAGAAGGAGTCGTCTTACTGGTGGCACGTCAACAAGCGTCGCATCGTGATGGAACTCCTGGGGGGTTGCGTGGGACCGGGGGGCGCGGTTCTGGAGGTGGGCTGCGGGGGCGGGTATTTGTCGGCCGCGTTGGTCAAGGAGGGCCGGCGTCAGGTGGCCGCTGACATCAGCTACGATGCGGTTCGGTTCGCCCGGGAACGAGGCGCCTTGGACGCGATGGTCTTCGACGCGTCGCGCGCGTGGCCTCTGGCGGCCGCGAGCTTCGACGCCGTGCTGATGCTGGACGTGCTGGAGCATTTGGACGAGGACGCGAGGGCGCTTGCCGAGGCGCGTCGCGTTCTGCGCGACGGCGGCGTCCTGATCGCCACGGTTCCGGCGCACCAAGGGCTCTTCTCTGAGTGGGACCGGTTGGTGGGGCATCGGCGCCGATACGCTCGGGGACAACTCGCCGCGGCCGCCCGAGCGGCTGGTCTTCGTCCGTTGCGGATCACGGCCTGGAACCTGGTTAGTTTCGTCCCGGCGGTCTTGCTACGAACGCGGGATCGCCTTTTCGGCTCGCGGCAGACGTTCGCCGAGTTCCCGGCGGTTCCGGCGGCGGTCAACACCTGTTTGAAGTGGGCGGGGCGGCTGGAGAGCCGGCTCTGCCGACGAGTGAATTTGCGCCTGGGCCTGTCCTTCGCGGCCGTTCTCGAGAAGGACTAGGAGTTGTCGTGATGCGGAAGATCGATTTCGAGACGCTGCTCACGGTGGTCGTGCCGATCTACAACGAGCTCGACGTCATCGAGACGCTCGTGAGCGAGGTCCGCCAGACGTTTGCCGGCTTGGACTTCCCGGGGCGCTACGAGGTCATCCTCGTCAACGACGGCAGCACCGACGGCAGCGCCGAGAAGCTGGACGCGATCGCCCATGCGTTTCCGGAGCACATCAAGGTCGTGCATCTTGCGAGGAATTTCGGTCATTCCCAGGCTGTCCGAGCGGGGCTCGATCTGGCCAAGGGCGACGCAGTCATCGTCATGGACGGCGATCTTCAGGACGACCCCGCTGCCTTCGGTCCGTTCCTGCAAAAATGGATCGAAGGCTACGACGTGGTCTACGCCGTGAGAACATCTCGCCAGGAGCGATACGGCGTCCCGCTGCTTTTCAAGGCCTTCTACCGAGTTATGAGCCACGTCTCGGAGGTCCAGATCCCCCAGGACGCCGGCAATTTCTCGTTGATGGATCGGCGCGTAATCAACCAGCTCTCGGCCCTGCCCGAGCGCAGTCGGTACCTGCCGGGGCTTCGGGCCTGGGTAGGCTTTCGGCAGGTCGGTGTACCGGTTCCGCGTCGGTCCCGCTACGACGATTCGACCCGCGTGGGATACCGAGGCCTGCTCAAGCTGGCCAATAACGCGATCTTCTCGTTCTCCCACGCGCCGCTGACGTTGTTCCGAATGCTCGGCGCCATCGCGGTCGTCTTCTCCGTGGCGCTGATCAGCTACGCCTGCTACGGGAAGTTCATCACGGGCGAAGCGATCAAGGCGTGGATGTCGCAGTTCGTGACGATCACGTTCTTCGGCGGGGTCAACCTGCTGGGGGTCGGCATCATCGGAGAGTATGTGGTTCGGATCTATGACGAGGTCAAGAAGCGCCCGGCCTACGTGATCGACCAGATCACGTCCGGCGGGCATCGGAGGAGGTTCGAGGCGATCGACCCGTCCCGAACGACCGTTTCGGCCGAAGACACGCGCGAGGCGGACATGATTCTCGTTCGGCCTTCGGCGCTCAGGCGCCACGGCGTCCTGGCCCCGGCGGAGTAAGCCATGGTCACGTGCAGGCTGTGCCCATCCGCAGAGTTGACGCAAGCCGATCGGGCAGTGCTCGATTTCGAGTATCGCTCGCCCGGGGCGTACACGTACTGGCGGTGCGGCACATGCGGCCTGCTGAACATTGACCCGGTGCCGGACGACCACACGCTCGGGCTGGCCTATCCCGATACGTATCACGCGTACCAGCCCCACGCCAACGCGCTGGCGCGAATCATGAAGCGACGGTACTGGCGGAAGAAGGCGCAGCGGTGCGCCCGATACGTCAAGCCCGATGCCCGCATCCTCGACGCCGGGTGCGCGTTCGGCGATCTGCTGGTCGAGCTGAAGCGCCTCGGGTACGGCAACGTGCAGGGGCTCGACTTCAATGCGCGCGTCGTCGAGGCGGCGCGCGGGCACGGACTAGACGTTGTCCAGGGAGAACTGACCTCGGCCGGATTCGAGGACGAGAGCTTGGACATGATCGTCATGACCAACTTCATCGAGCACGTCCATGATCCGGTGGGTGTGCTCGAGCACTGTCGGCGGCTGCTTCGCCCCGGCGGGGTGATCGTTGGCGAGACGCCGAACGTGGATAGCTGGGACTACGCCCTGTTCCGCCGTGACTGGGGCGGGTATCACACGCCGCGACACCTCTACCTCTTCAGTGACGACAACTTGCCATTGCTGGCGGAGAAGGCGGGGTTCCGCGTCCGATCGATCTCGAGCCTGCTGCAACCAGCCCACTGGGCGCTGTCCATGCAGAACCTTCTTCAGGACGCCTTGGGCAGGCCGAGGCTGCGGAACGGGCGGAACTGGCTCTTCACGCCGCTGCTCCTGCTGGCGCTGCCGATCAATCTTGTTCAGATGCTGGTGTCCCGAACCTCACTCGTGGAGTTCGTTTTCGAGAAGGACGCGGTGTCGCCGGACCGTGAATCGGGAGGGATCTCGTAGCGATGCTCGAACGCTTCAAGGACAACCTGCGGTTCGTCTGCCAGCCGAAGCGCAAGCCCATGCTGATGCCGCGCGTGGCGTCGTCGATGGCGAGACACCGTCTGGTCCGCGACGTTCGCCGTCGGCCGTTGCGAAACGTCGACGTCGCCCTGTCGTACGCCTGCAACATGAGGTGCGAGCACTGCTCGTGCGAGTTGATGAAGCAGAAGGGCGGGACACCGATGACGTCGGACGACCACGCTCGCCTGGCCGACGAGGCCGTGGCGCTCGGCGCGATCTACTTCGCTTTCACCGGGGGCGAGCCCCTGTTGAACAAGGATCTCGAGGACACGATCCAGCTCTTCCATCCGCGGGAGTGCCTGATCGGGCTGCAGACCAACGCCGTGCTGCTGGACGACGCGCGGATCGACTCGCTCTACAGGGCCGGTCTGGACAGCATCCAGGTCAGCCTCGATTCGGGTGACCCGGAGCGACACGACCACTTCCGTCGGATGCCCGGAGCGTACGAGACGACGATCCACAACGTGGATCGCGCGTTGGCCAAGGGGCTGCGGGTCATCTTTTGCACGACGCTGACGCACAGCACCATCCGAACACGCGAGACGACGGACCTGCTCGAGTTCTGCAAGGGCAAGCACGTCCCCGTGGTGATCTCGGTGCCGTGTCCGGTGGGGATGTGGCAGGGCAACTTCGACGAGTCGCTGGACGATGAAGACCGCGCGTACTTCCTCGAGTTGCAGATGCGGTATCCTCAGCTCCGGCGCGACTTCCACTCGAACTACTCGAAGCTCGGGTGCTCGGCCGGGACGGAGAAGCTCTACATCACGCCGTACGGCGACGTGATCCCGTGCCCGTTCATCCACATCTCGTTCGGGAACGTGAAGGAGGAATCGCTCGGGGCCATCCGGAGCCGGATGCTCAGGCTCGACCGATTCACGCAGTACAACCAGGTGTGCCTGGCGGGGGAGGACAAGCAGTTCATCGAGCAGTACATCAAGCCAACGTACGAGGCGCGGCAGCTTCCCCAGCGATGGGAGCGGCACCCGAACCTGGCCGAGACGCTCGTTTAGGAAAGGCAGCGCAGAGACACCATGAAATGCACGTTCGTAGCCATCGGCGCCGAGAACATCTCGCTGGAGGTTCTCTCGGCCATGCTCAAGCAGCACGGGCACGAGACGGAGCTGGCCTATGACCAGGGCCTGTTCGACGACAAGAACTACCTTTTCATGCCGCGGATCGCGAGACTGTTCGACCAGCGCGAGAAGGTCGTCGACGACGTCGTGGCGAGCAAGCCGGACCTAGTGGGTTTCTCGGTGATGACGCCGACGCTGACATGGGCGCTGGACATAGCGGCGCGGATCAAGCGTCGGATTGACGTGCCCATCATCTTCGGCGGGATGCATCCCACGACGCTGCCGGAGCAGACGATCACCAACGACTGCGTGGACATGGTCTGCGTCGGCGAGGGCGACTACGCATTGGCGGAGCTGTGCGACTCGATCGATCGCGGAGAGATGGACACGTCGATCAGGAACATCTGGTTCAAGAGCGGTAGCGCGGTCATCCAGAACGAGCAGCGCCCGCTGGTGGCGGACCTGGACACGCTGCCCTGGCCGGACAAGGAGTTGTTCGCGCCGCACGTTCCCATCAAGAACTACTACCTTGCTGTGACGTCTCGCGGTTGTCCGTACGCGTGCACGTACTGCTCGCTGTCGTTCCAGGCCAAGCAGATCGCCAAGCTCGGCGGGAAGCGGCTGCGGGAGCGGTCGCCCGAGTCGGTCGTGGCCGAGTTGAAGGCCGCACGCGCCAAGTACGGCTTCGAGTGGGTCGACTTCCGCAACAACACGTTCACGGCGAACAAGAAATGGGTGATGCGGTTCCTGGAGCTGTACAAGGCGGAGCTTGGGTTGCCGTTCAAGGCGTTCGCTCATCCGTCGACGATGGACCGTGAGATGGCTTTCGCTCTGAAAGGGGCGGGCTGCTTCGGCATTCAGCTTGGCGTGGAGTCGTACAGCGAGGAGGTCCGCAAGGCGATCCTGAACCGGCACGAGACGAACGCCGAGGTCACGCGGACGTGCGACGCGATGGACGAGGCGGGGCTTCCGTACTCGATCGACTACATCCTGGGCATCCCGACGCAGACGGAGACCGAGTTGCTCGAGGCCGCCGAGTTCTTCCTGCAGCGGAAGATGTGTTACCGCGTATCGCCGTTCCTGCTGGAGTATCTGCCGAAGCTGGACATCGTCAAGCACGGGCTGGCGCATGGTGAGATCACGCCGGAGGACGTCGGGGCGCTCGAGAGCGGCCAGCACAACCACTATCTCTCGACGGGCTCGATCGGCAAGGATCCGGTGAAGCTGCGGTTCTTCTTGGGCTACCGGTTCCTGTTCCGGCTGATCCCGTTCCTGCCGGCGCGAGCGTGCCGGTTCCTGATCAGGCGGAAGCTTTTCCGACTGTTGCCGTATCTGCCGTCGGACGTTCTGATCCGGTTCCTGGACGTCATGATGTTGTTCCGCCGGCACGACCGGGACGCCTTCACGTACGCCAAGAACTATGCGTACTGGCTGCGGACGCGGCTTCGGCGGCGAGGCGCGCGGCAGGCGGGGGATACGCCGAATGAGACGATCATGGACAGAGCCCGGCCGGTGGTCGCCGGGTAGGGGAGCGTCATGAGAAGGCTTCGGATCGCATTGGTGATCGACTGGATCGGGTTCCAGGAGGTCTACTCGCTGCCGATTATCTCCGGCATCGCCCGGTCGCTCGGGCACCACACGGAGCTTTTCGAGTTCGGGCCGTCGCCGCGCAGGGCGATCAAGCAGATCGCCGCCTTCAAGCCGGATATCGTCGGCTACTCGGTCTCGTCGAACGAGAGCAGCCGGTATCTCGAGATCAACGCGCGGCTCAAGGCGGAGCTGGAGTTCTTCTCGCTTTTCGGCGGGCCGCACCCGACGTTCTTCCCGAAGTACGTCGAGAACGAGGGCGTCGATGCCATCTGCCGAGGCGAGGCCGACGTGACGCTCCCGGTGTTCCTCGAGCACTTCGGCACGGACCGGATGTACGAGACGTCGAACTTCGCCTTCCAGGGCGACGGCGAACCGGCTCGAGTCAATCCGCTGGCGGATCTTGTGACCGATCTGGACAGCGTCCCGATGATGGACCGCGAGCTGCTCTACTCCAAGAGCCGCTTTCTGGCCAAGACGCCCATCAAGGGCTTCTTCTCGGGACGGGGCTGCCCATATAGCTGCTCGTACTGCTTCAACCACGCCTACAAAGCGATGTATCAGGGCAAGGGAACGGTCGTGCGTCGGCGGGGCGTCTCGAGCTTCCTGGAGGAGATCAAGCACGTCAAGCAGCGGTATCCTCTGGGTCTCATTCGGATCATGGACGACACGTTCGGTCTCGACGCGGAATGGCTGGAGGAGTTCGCCCAGCGCTATCCGAAGGAGATCGGACTGCCGTTCACGTGCCAGGCCAGGCCGAACATCCTATCGGAGGACTACTGCCGGCAGCTCAAGCGTTCCGGTTGCCATGCCGTGCTCATGGCGGTGGAATGCTCGAACGAGCAGCTCCGCAGGACGGTCGCGAATCGCCACATCAGTAACGAGCAGATCCGGGTCGGCTGCGAGCACCTCAAGGGGCAGGGCATCCGCATCGGGACGTACAACATGCTCGGCCTGCCGGGCGAGAAGGAGGAGGACCTTCTTCGCACGGTCGAGCTGAACCAGATCGCCGGCGTCGATTACGCCGAGGCGTCGATCCTCCAGCCCTACCCCGGCACGCGGATCAATGAGTACTGCCGCAAGGAGGGGTTTTTGGATGAGAGCACGGAATCATTCGGCGGGCAGTACACGTCGACGGTGCTCAACTTCGAGGAGCGGTTCAAGCAGGTGATCTACGTCATCCACAAGATGTTCCCGATGATGGTGGATCACCCGCGACTCAAGGCCCTGCTGCCGCTGCTGTATAAGACGCCTTGGCTGAACAGGGCGCTCGATTTCGTCTATCGGCTCTACTACGGCGTCAACATGCACCGGCGGCTCTACGGGGCCAAGATCCCGCTGGCGCTGCGCCTGCAGCAGTCGGCGCGTTTCTTCTTCGCGCCGAGCCGTAGCTGATCCGGGCACGCTCGCCCCGCGCCGACCGCCCCCGCGGCAGTGCGGTTCCTCGTTGAGCGAGGACGATCACGACCCCTTGAGCACCGATTCGCGGTTGAAGTCGGTATACGGCAGGACTCCCGCCTCGCCGAGCCGCTTGACGACCTCCTCCGTCCTGCCGGCGATGCAGGCCTCCATTTCGTCCTCGGTGACGCCCACGACGAGGAGCACCGCGCCGGGCCGGTCGCGCACGGCAAACTCGGCATAGGGGATGAAGAGGAAGCTCGTCAGCGTGGAGTTCGACGGGACGTGTCGCGCGGCATTCTTCATGCCCCATGGCTTGACGGGAGATTCGAGCAGCTCCTGGGCCAGGATGCTGACGATGCCCGGGCCCCAACTGCTCTCGGCCCGATGGCAGATCATCAACTCGTAGTTGCCCAGCGCGTTCCTGACCTGCAGCCCGCTGCCGATGAGCTCGTGCGTGGCGTAGACGACGCCTTTGATGTGGTTCCGGAAGACCAGCACGTGGGAGCCTCCCCCCTTGGCCAGGGGATGCATCGACATGAACATCCGGTCATCCGGCTCGCCGAGGATCTTCGTCAGGGCCTCGGTGGTGGCTTGTTTCCATTCGTCCGACGCCTTGGGCTCCTCGTCGTCGTCCTCGAACTCGATCTCGGCGTACGTCCGATCCGCCGGCATCATCTCGACCGCGACCCGGGGGATGACCTTGGGCAGCGGCCTGACGCTCGGTTTGGAGGCCTCGCGCCGGGCGGTGTCGGCCATGACGATCACGCCGACCGCCACCATGAGGGCCCCGACGCCGAGCTGCCAGCGCGGCATCTCCTTGAACAGGACCACGCCGATCCAGCCCACGCCGAGGATCGCCACGATGAGCGCGAGGATACCCAGCATTGGACAGGCTACTTGTCCTTGACCTCACAGCCCGCGGCCCAGAGGCAGCCGCGGATCAGCAGCTTCTGGAACATCGGCTGCTCAACCGCCTTGGGGTCGTGCCCGCCGGAGTTGTAGAACAGCCGGCCCTTGCCGATCTCCTTGACCCACAGGGCGGGCATCAGATTGCCCTTCCACAGGCCATTGCCGAGGATCGTGATGTTGTCCTTGTCGTAGTTGAGGATGTACTGCTCGTCCGTCGTCATGAACTCCTGAATGCCCTCCGTGATCGGGTGCTTGACCTCCGTGATGCTGACCTGATACGTGCGGTAGTGAGGATGCGTTGTGAAGTACCCGCCGATGAACTTGCGGTACTTGTCGTCGTCGCGGAACGAGTCGGCCCCCGAGTGGAACGTCACGAGCCCGTTGCCCTCGGCGATATGGTTCGTTAGTCCGTCGCGTTGGGCGTCGGTGATCTTGCCGACCGTCCAATAGAACACGACGAGCTTGAACGGCTTGATCCGATCCGGCAGCAGGGCGTTCAGGTCATTGTCGACGCGCGTCACGTCGAACTTGCCCGATTTCTTCAGCACCTCCTCGACGACGTTGCCGATGTTCTTCCAGTCATGGATCGAGCCGCCGACGAGCAGCAGCGTCTTGATCTTGCCGCCCTCGGCCGCCTGGGCCGGGCTGACCATCAGCGACGAGCAGCCGATGCTGCCCAGAAGCACGGCCGTCAAGGTTGCCAGCGATAGGGATGAACGGGCTGTCATGTCAGACTCCTTCTCTTGCTCTCAGAATTCCTTGGACAGTTACTTCACCGGCTTGAGCTCCAGGTAGTCGAAGCCCATGTAGTATCCTTGCGACTGCTTATTCCTGCCGACCACACGGAACTCTAGCACGTGCGGGCCGGCCTTGAGCTCAACCTTGCCGAACCGGACCGGGCCGGTGTGGACGATGGTCGGGCTGTAGTTGTCCAGCCTTGGGCCAATCTTCTTACCGTCGACGTACGTGTCGAGCGTAGCGTAGTCGTTGCTCTTGCAGAAACCCATCTCGATTTCATAGGTGCCGGCCTTGGGCACGTCGAAGCCGAGCTGGACTCGTCCGTCCTTGCCGCCGAAGGTGATGAACTTCTGTTTGCCCTGGGAGAAGGCTGGGCCGAGGACCTGCACGCTGATGCCGCCGTGGTCCACTCGGATCACGGGCATCTCCTCGCCCTCGTAGCCGGTCAGGCCCTTGCACGGGCGGATCTCTAGGTAATCCACGGTCGCCTTCGTGTCCTTGCTCTTGGGGTTCTTGCCGCAGATCATGAACTCCAACGACTTGAGCGTCTTGCCGTCGGGCACCTGGAACCGCCCGAAGCAGTGATCGCGGAGACCGGGCTTGTCCGCGTATCCTTCGTATGTGGTCAGCAGCGCCGGCCACAGATCGAGCCGAACGCGAAGCTGACCCACGTCCGGGCCGGACGCCAGCCGGCCGCGGACCTCGTAGAAGCCCGGCTTGAGCTCAACCGGGATCGCGGCGAGCCCGCCGACGCTGAGCGTGGTCATCGTGACCTTGCCCCAGCCGCTCAGTGCGGTATCGCCCAGTTCGGTCTTGAAGGTCACCAAGTGGTCAGGGCTCGTCCATTCGAGCGACTCGGCCTCCATGCCGTGCCGGGGCGCCGTCTCGAGGCGGACGGCGTCCAGGTAGACTCTGCAGCCGTCCGATGCCTTCGTGCCCAGGCCCAGCGAGACCGCCCGCGGCTTGTCGCCGCCGAGGAACAACATCCCGGCGATCTGCGACGACGAGCCCGTGGCGAGCTTGTCGGGAAGCGCGGCCGGCTTGAACACGACGCCGTCCTGCTTTGCCGGACCGCTCACCTTCAGGCCGGGTAGATCCTTCTCGGCAAGCAAGTACAGATGGACTCGGTAGACGCCGGGCTTCAGTTCGCCGAGGGGGATCTCCGTTGTCTTGCCGGGCGATAGCGCCAGCTCCACGGCGCCCTGGCCGCTCGCCTCGCTTGCCAGACCGATCGCGGCGAGCTGCTCCATCGTCCGCTTCCGTGCATCGGGCAGCGCGAGCGTCTCGGCCTCGGTCGTGCCCTCCGGGCGGAAGTTGCACGGCAGCAGGTCGGCCAGCGCCAGAGGCTTGTAGAAGTCCGACCCGGCCGGGGCCATGTTGTAGTAGTAGCAGACCGACGAGTAGTCGCTCCGCACGCCTCGCCCGGTCTCGTAGTAGTTCTCGATCGTCATCGTCAGCCGCTTCTCGAAGGGGATGCTGTCGAGGATGTGCCAGCGATACATACTGGTTTTGTTGCTGAGGCTTGGGCCCTGGAGCAGAGGGCAGCCTTCCTGGAATCGCGCGTGCAGGTGCATGCCCCACGCGTCGTTGTAGTAGTCCTCGCTGCCCGTGCCCCACCAGCTCGGGAACGCCTCGTCGTCGACCCAGACCTTCTCGTCGCCCTCGCCCCACCAGCCGGGCTTGGGGTTGTCGATGTTCAGCAGGTTGCCGACGAGGCGACCCGGGCCGGCGACGTCCTTGCAGAACGGGTAGTCGAACGTCGTGCTGAGCTTCTCACGGCGGTACATGGCGTGGAAGTACATCGGCTTGCACTCGCACCTGTCCCTGCCCTTGCCGGTGTGAATCGCCACGCCTACCGATAGCGGTTGATTGCCGTGATTCTCCACGGAAATGAGCAGCGATTGCTTGAACGGCATCGGCCAGCGCGACACCATCGTGCCGTCCTTGCCGATCGCGCTCATCGTGGACGCATACGGCGTGGGCATCCAGCCGGTGCCGAAGAAATCCACGAGCGGCGCGACGGCACCGGGCTGCTTGCTGCCGTCGTAGTAGATCTTCATGACGGCCTTCCGCAGGCCGTACTTGTCCGACGTTCGTGCCTTCATCGTGATCTTCCGGACGAAACCGGACCACTCGGACCCGTTGCCGGTCACACTGATCCGGCCCAGCTCGACCTCCTTGCCGGGCTCGATCGTCTTCGGGACCAGCTTCAGGTCTGCCGTTTCAGCGAGATCAGGGGACATCTTCTTGTGCAACTGCTCGGACACTTCGGCCGCGACCTTTCGCTGCTCCGGCGTCAGCGGCAGCTTGAACGTGACGACGGACGTACCGGCGGGATACGTGATGTAGTCGATGTTGTAGTACATCTTTGCCCCGACGACGGCCACTTTGCAGCGCTTGGCGTACGGAATCGGGAAGTAGCAGTTACTGGCCGTCTGGTTGGTCTCGACGGGGCGGACCTGGTAGCAGAACGGCTCCTTGAAGGGCGCCTTGCCCTGGTCGCTGAGCAGCTCGGCCATCGGCATCTCGATGGAGGGCCTCTCCTCGCCGTCGAGCCAGATTCGGATCGTCCCGGCCGGGTTGGCGCTCCAGAACTGCGTGATGCAGCCGGGTCCGTCCATCTCGGCCATCACGTTGCCTTCTTCCTTGTTCTCTCGGAGGTAGTTGCCGGCGTCGCCGTTGGCGTCCCAACCGACCTGCTTGCCGTCGACGATCTTGCTGCGGCGGTCGTAGCTGCTGAACTGCCGGCAGCGAACACCTGGCTCGTGATACGCGAGCCACTGCACGTCCACCATTCGCTTGAGGAACCAGGCAACGTCTCGCGGGGCCTTCCGCGCCTCGACGGTGGGCGTGGCCGTCGCCTTCGGGGCCTCCGATTTCGGAGCCGGCTTGGCGGCCGAGGCGTGGACCTTCGCCTCGGGCTTCTGCGTCGGACCGGTCTGTGGCTCGGCCTGACAACCCCAACCGGACGCGCCGACGATGACGCCCAGGGCAAGACCGGACAGGATGCGGAGGAGACGTTTCATGTGACTGGCTCCCAAGAATCGGATTGGTGTCGACAGGGCGCCCGCACTCGGGTCCAACCGGCGCCGCAGACGTCATATCTTGGCCGGAACCGGCCCGGGCTTCAACCGCTCCCCCATGTTCGCCCCAAACAACTCGATGACCGCCCAAGCACCTTGGAGGAAGAGTAACAGCAGATCGAGCATCGCGTCCTCGGGCGAGAGGAGGACCCCTTGCCGGATCGGCTATCGGCCCGCCACGCGCTGCTTGAACCGCAAGACGCACGTCTCGCAGCCTTTACAGAGCTGCTGGCGAAGCTCGAAGACGATGTCGTCGCCGAACTCCGACGCCCACGCGGCGTACTCCGTGTTGCAGATCCGCGTGCCGATCTTCTCGCCGAGGTGCTGCCGGTTTGCCTTGACCAGCAGCTCCTGCCAGGGACAGCTCGTCACGGTGACCTCGAATCCGTCGCCCTCGGCCCGCCGCTCGTATGTGTACTCGAAGCCTTCGAGCGTGAGCTTCGTGGTGAAACACTCGAGCAGCGCGTCGATGCCCTTGGTGGCCTCCGCGAACTCCTTGAGCTTTCGGGCCTGGATCTTTGGCATGACCCGCCAGACGTCGTCGTCGACGTCGAGGGCGGTATCGAAGCCGTACCGCCCTTCGACTTTCATGAACCAGAGTCCGTCGACGGTCTTGTAGCTTCGGTGGAAGTAGTCCGCGATCTGCCGGTCGGTCAGTCTGAGCACGCCAAGCCTCCAGGAAAGCGATCCGCTTGGTGAAATGCCAAGGATCTTACGCAAACGAAACCGGCCCGAGGGCAGGCCGGCTCGGTGGTAGGCCATAGGGTCGCCCGGAGGCGCGTCATCCGTCAAGTCCGAGCATCTAGGGCAGGAACCAGGTGACCGCCTCGAGGATGTCCAGGTTGATGCCCCGCGCGGCGAAGATCTGTCGGATGAACGGCGACAGCAGTCGAATCGCGTCCTGGATCAGGTTGGGATTGGTGAATATGGCGGCGGGATCCGCTTCCAGATACCGGTAGGGCAAGGGGTCGCGGACGAGCTCGACGTGGCCGTCGTAGTAGGCGATATTGCCCTTCTTGGCGGGAAGAATCAGGTCGATGTCGACGTCCTTGCCCTCCACGCCATGGTAGCTGCCGATCATGTCGCCGATCAGCGCATGGATCGGGTCCGCCCCCATCCAAAGCCACTGATCGTGCAGGTGGATGACGCCGCCAAGCGGTGCGTCGCCGTTGTAGTTGCCCGCGACGTGGAAGTCCCACTGCTCGTCCATGAGCATAAACATCGACGCGGGCGCGTGTATAGTGCTGAGCTTGAAGATCGGTCCGGGCTCGAGCCGGTTCTGCTGCTCGACGGTCACGGGGTCGCCGGGGATTCCGCCGGAGAGCGGCTTGCGGCCCAGAATGGTCCGCGTGTAGTTGAACGCGTTCTGCTCCTTGTTGGCAATTCGCTCGAAGTCCGGGCAGCGGTACAACGACTCGAACCGGGCGTAGGAGAAGAGGCGCCCGTTGCGGACCTTGGCTGGGAACGGATGATGCGCGGTCGCCGCTTCCCAATCTTCTTCCGGCAGGTTCCAGACGTCGGGAACGTGGGGGATCAGCCAGTCCTCGAGTCGGGCGTAGTATTCACGCGTCGTGCTCGAGCCGTCCGGCCAGGATCGGTTCATGTGCAGGCCCAGGTTCTCGTAGCCCAGCCCCATGAAGGGCGGCGTCTCGCTGTAGTCCTCGGAGTACAGATTGAGGGCCCGATGAAGTTGTCCGATCCGGGAGCCGCAGACGGTCGCTCGCGCTTGAGCTCTCGCCTTGCTCAGGCTCGGCAGCAGGATGGAGATCAGCAGGGCAATGATGGCGACGACGACCAACAGCTCGATCAGCGTGAAGGCGGCGCTGCCACGAGCGCCTCTTGCTCGGTCTGTCTTCATGGCTTTACCCCTTTTTCAGGTGTGTGCCTCCGCGAGTCGGAGCGATATGAACCCTTCTCGTCGTAACGACCCGTGGCCCCCGCCGGAAGAAGTGAGCAAGCGGCGAGGGGTCGCGATCCATCCTTCGCTACCGCATCAGAGATACTGCTGCGCTAGATCGACGGCCATCTGCAGCGTGAAGTTGATGCCGCGCTGCGCGTAGAGACTCTCGAACAGCAGCCCGCCGACCACCGTAACGTACTTCAGATCCTCCTCCCCAAACACCTTGGCGATCAACTGGAGGACTTGGCCGTCCCGCAGGGTATTCCGCCAGGGCCAAGCGTCACGGTAGAGGGCCGCGTGGCCGTCGTAGTAACCCAAGTTGCCCTGCTTGGAGGGTATCACCAGTTCCCAATCCGCCGGGAGCACTGTGCCGACGCTCCCGTGGTAGCTACCGACCGTATCGCCCACCAGGCAGTTGATGGTCTCGGCGGACATCCACTGCCAGTCGATGTTAAGGGGCCCGCCGTCGTTGTAGTTGCCGGCGCAGTGAAAGTCCCACTGCTCGTCGAGCATCATGATCAGCGCGGCCGGGGAATAGACGGAGCTGAGCTTGGCGACCGGCCCGGGCCACATGACGTTGGTTCCCGCATCGGCGTCTTGGACCATGCTCGTCAGGAGCTTTCGGCCTAGGATGCTGCGGGAGTAGTTGAAGACGTTCTGGGTTTTCGGCGCGTTGTTCCGCCCCGGCGTTCCGACGGGGAGGCGCTCGAATTCCGGGCAGCGGTACATGCTCTCGAAGCGGGTGTAGGAGTAGATCGTGCCTTCCCTGACGAGGGCCTGCGCCTCGGCGGGCCAGGGGTCCGAGTCCCACAGCCGCGGAAACCCGTCGAAGCCGTCCATGATGTAATCGCCCGGCATCAGCCAGGACTCGAGGCGGGCCAAGGTCTGGCTGTCGGAACCGAGGTGGGGGTAATCCACCGCATCGGTGATTCGTCCGTAGCCCGCGCCGAGGAAGGGGGGACACTCTTCATAGTCGTCGGCGTAGACCATCATCGCCTTGACGAGCTGGCCGATTCGCGAGGCGCACAGGGTGGCGCGGGCCTGCTCTCGCGCCTTGCTCAGGCTGGGCAGGAGGATGGATATGAGCAGTGCGATGATGGCGACGACGACGAGCAGCTCGATGAGGGTGAAGCCGCCGCCTGGGCGCGTACACTGACGTCTGTCGACCTCCACGGGTACACCTCCCTGCGGCGTGGTCGCCCGTCGTCGTCGGGCCGGACGGCCTTCAGGCGGATAGCCCCTTCTTGTCGGGCGGGCCAGTCGCCCGCCCACACCTAGAGATCCCGGCCCGCGCGGAAGTCGGGCCGGGGGACGTGTCCAGGGCGTCGCGAGACCGTCCTGGTCAACGGGCGCTATTTCAGCTTCTCCATGAGCAGGGCGATCGCCGCGTCGACGCCGAAATCGATGCCGCGCTGGGCGTAGATGCCCTCAAACAGAAGACCGGCGATCCTCAAGGCGGTCGGGGGATCGGCCGCGATCTTTCCCACGAGGGGCATCCAGTTGTCGCCCGGGCAAGATCGATAGGGCCACGCATCTCTGTAGAGCGCCACGTGCCCGTCGTAGTACGCCAGGTTGCCCTGCTTGGCTTTCATCAGCTCGGGCCAGTCGAAGACCTTGCCCTCGGACCCGTGATAGCTACCGATCATGTCTCCGACGAGGCAGTTGACCGGTTCGGCGCACATCCACATCCAGTCGATGTTGACGGAGCCGCCGTCGTTGTAGTTCGCGGCGCAGTGGAAGTCCCACTGTTCGTCGAGCATCATGACCATGGCGCCGGGGGCGTAGACGGAGCTGGTCTTGAGGATCTGACCGGGGGCGAGCTCCTCGCCGCCGGCCTCGGCATCTTGGACGATGCTCGAGAGGATCTTCCGGCCCAGGATGCTCCGCGTGTAGTTGAAGACTCCTTGGTATTTCGGCGAGTTGTTGCGGCCCGGCGTGCCGAGCGCAACCCGCTCGAAGTCGGGGCAGCGGTAAAGGTTCTCGTACCGGGTGTAGGTGAAGAGCGTCCCCTCGCGCGCCGTGATGTCGTCGGGCCATTGCTCCTCGCGCGTGGCCCAGCCCTCGTCGATGTAGCGTTCGCCTTGGACGAGCCAGTCCTCGTTCCGGGCGAAGTAACGCGTCGTGTTCTTGCCGGGAGGGCCCAACTTGTCGTACGTCACGTCATCTGTAATCCGGCCGTAGCCGGTGGCCACGAACGGCGGGGTTTCCTCGTAGTCGTCGGAGTAGATGAGCATCGCCTTGGCGAGTTGGCCGATCCGCGAGGCGCAGAGGGTGGCGCGGGCCTGTTCCCGCGCCTTGCTCAGCGACGGCAGGAGGATCGAGATGAGCAAAGCGATGATGGCCACCACGACCAGCAGTTCGATCAACGTGAACGCTTCTTTCCCAGGGGTGCGTCTTGGCATGATGTCTGACTCCTTAGCGCGAGCTGCGATCGCTTGCCGGTGACGACCGAGATTCCGAGGAGGTGGGGCTCCTCGCGGCTTACACATACTTACATGTCACGACAAACCTAGACCGATGTCCGAATCGCGCGTGCATTAAGATGGTTACCGACCCGTCCAGCGCACACCCGCGCTCGACGTTGCCGCAAGGCTTGGGCTCGCCCGCGGTGAATTGTCCCTCACGACCCTCTCATGCAGACGCGCATTCGCGGGGGCGGTCAGCGAAATGTCCCATCCCCAAGGACCGCCGCCCGGTGACCCGTCTCTCCACTAGTTATTATTGACTAACAGCGGACCGATGACAAGGCCATTCCTGGCGTTATCCACGGCCTACTTGTGGGGGATTGCCTGCTCTGGCGAGCTTTATAAGCTTGTTACGTCGATACTCAGGGCAAGGCCTCTCTGCGCATAGAGCTGCTCGCTGAGCAGGTCCGCGACCATTTGGATTTCGGCCATAAGGGCTTCGAACCCGCCCCCCTCGATGGCACGGTCGGGTAGGGGGTCTCGGTAGAGCCCGACGTGCCCGTCGTAGTAGGCGATGCTCCCCTGCTGTGTGAGCGGGATCTGATCGGCGACGGCGGCGGTATTGACGACCCGCCCCTTCGAGCCGTGGTACTGACCGATCTCGTCGCCCAGGATCGTATGGACGGGATCGGCGCACATGGGCATGCCCGCGATGCTGCTGATGACGCCGCTTCCATTCCGCGTCGGCGGGCTGAAGCCGAGGGGCGGGTCCGCCCCGCAATGGCGGTCATACCGTTCGTCCAGCATCATCCAGTAGGCGGACGGGGCGTAGGCCTGACTGAGCTTGACGATCCGTCCCGCCCTGAAGCCCCTGCTGGTGAGGTTCGCCTCCAAGGGCACGCTGGTGAAGTCATCACTGTCCCCGAGCAGTCCGGTCAGAAACCTCCGCCCGAGCCAGGTTCGCGTGTAGTTGAAGATTCGCTGTCCGCCCTGGGTCGGCTGGCGCTCGAACTCCGGGCATCGATAGAGGTATTCATACCGGGTATAGCTGTAGAGACTGCCGCGGCGAAGGTGGTTGAGCGCGACGTCGGGCGGACCCACGCCCCCGTCGTATTCCGCCCAGAGGACCGGCATCTCCGCCATGAGCCAGTCCTCGAGCATGGCCCACTCCGCGTAGGTCTTCACACTGGAGCGATCCGGCTTGTTGACGCCCGGCAGCATCTCGTCCCAATCATCTTGGGCCGGGTTCAGGAACGGTGGTGTTCCGTCGTAGTCGTCAGCGTACATCAGAATCGCCTTGGCGAGCTGGCTGACCCGCGACGCGCAAAGCGTCGTCCTGGCCTGCGCCCTCGCCTTGCTCAGCGACGGCAACAGGATCGAGATCAGCAGGGCGATGATCGCCACCACCACCAGCAGCTCGATCAGCGTAAAGCCTACGGATTTGTTCTGACGACGTGCGAATTGTCTGCTCACGATTCCACCTCACAACGACGTGCATTTTCGCTGCATCCCGGCGCCGGCCCGCACGACTCCAAGAAGTGAACGGCATGGGCGATGGGTTGACGTCAGAATCGTGCCTGCCCACGCTCCAGCAGTCGTCCCGGGGGCGAGCCAACAAGACGGCGAGGACAAGTCAACTGTCCCTAAGTTCATCGTACGATGAACCGACGCCGTTGCCAAGCCCTCTGTTCGTGCCGTCACATAGGCGCCGCCTCACATCAGCCCCAAGAGAGCGGCGACAAGGTTAGGCGTCAAGCCGATTCCTCGCTGGGCATAGATCGACAACAAGAGCGGGTCAAGCGCCTTGGCCGCGGGCCCCTGTGGGACGGCCATGAAGTCATTGACCAGCGTGGTCAGGAGGTCGATCGAAGCGCTGCCGGGCATCACGTTGCGCCACGGCCACGGGTCCTGATACAGGGCCGCATGTCCGTCGTAGTAGGCGATGCTGCCGCTCTTGGATGGGATGATGAAGTCGTAGTCGACGATCTTCCCCGATACACCGTGATACGAGCCGATGGCATCGGCTATCAACGTATTGACGGTCTCGGCGGCCATGGGAAAACCCCTGAACGGGATCGCCCCGTCGCCGTCGTAGTTGCCCGCGCAGTGAAAATCCCACTGCTCGTCAATGATCATGAAGAGCCCGGCTGGGGCATAGGCTTGGCTGACCTTGAGGGTGGGTCCGGGGCAGAGCTCGTCGTCGGCCCCGTCGTCGTCCAGAACGTTCGAGAGGAGCTTCCGCCCGAGGACGGATCGCGTGTAGTTGAAGACGTTCTGGGTCTTGGGCTCGCCCAGGTAGCCGGTTTGGCCGACTGCGATCCGTTCGAACTCGGGACAGCGGTAGAGATTCTCGAAGCGGGTGTACGAGAAGAGGGAGCCGTCCCTGGAAGTTGGCGTGGGATCCAGGGCCGTCCAATCCGGAACGTAGCAGATATCGGGCAGATTGGGTACGCACCATGTCTCCTGGTACCAATACCACAACTCGTCGTGCGAGTCCTTCGGATTGCCGTGGTACTTATTCGCAATCTCATCCATGTTGCGGTGCCCTTGCGCCAGGAAGGGCGGGGATTCGTCGAAGTCGTCGGCGTAGAGGAGCATTGCCTTGTTCAACTGGGAGATCCGCGAAAGGCAGAGGCTTGTCCTGGCCTGCTCCCGGGCCTTGCTCAGCGACGGCAGCAGGATCGAGATGAGGAGTGCGATGATCGCGACGACCACCAACAATTCAATAAGCGTGAACCCGTACGGCTTCCGACGGCGAGGTATGGCGTGGACGTGCATGATATCACCTCTCGCAAGCGATGTGTCGAGTTGTCCTACGGTCCGCGAACGCGCCTTGACTTGTTAGTGGTCGCTTCGCTCGCCGGTGCATCGAACGGATCGGACTTGCCCGCCCCCGGCGACCTGGCCGAGGGCACGGCGTCGGGAGGGCTCGTGGGCCGCTCCCTCCATCCAAATCCTATGCGGAATCCGATCCGCCGCCAAGGCCCTATTTATCCATGGGGATTATCGGCACTGGGGCGCGCTGACATTCGCCTACCTCTCTCAGTGTTCAAGAACTATTCAACCGGTCCTCGCCTCACGGCGTTGGGCCCGGATTGTGAGGGCTTACGCCACAAGGAATCGCAAGGCTAGGGAGGCTAGGGAAGACACCTTAATGTCATTGGGTCGTTTGTATTGTATAATTGAGTCCGATAAGCCCTGCATGGGTACTATGCGTCGGCGCGGTCGGCGGGTCCCATCGGGTATTCCTACACACATCTCTGCCGGAGGGCCTGAGCATGAACCAGATGAGATGTTCTGTCTCGACAGTGCTGTTTGTCGCATTATTGGCGGGAGATTGGGCGCAGGCTGATCCGGTCCAATGGCATAGGGTCATCGTCGATTCCGGGGGAGACACTTGTGGGAAGTGGTGCGCGCTAGCCTTTGACCCCAACGGGAAGCCAGCGATAGCCTATGGGGATGGCGAAGGCGATCTAGTCCTTGCCCAACCGAATCCGGACGATGCCAATGGCATCGACGGAAGCTGGGTCAGGGACACCGTCCCTGTGCCCGTGGGCGGTCTCCAGGCAGGCCGACTCGCCCTCGGCTTTGGCCCTACTGGCGATCCAGTCGTTGCCTACTCCTTCTGCAACGACCCCAATGAGGACCCGCTTCCGATGGAAGTGGTTGTTGCCACGCGTTCTGGGGAGGGGTGGTCCCTCGTCCGGACACCGGAGAGCTGGATGTTCTTTCCCACTGTCCGGGGAAGGATCAGGCTCGACTTTGATCCGGCAGGCGCAACCTGTGTTGTCTATGGTTGGCGAGCCGAACTGGGGTTCCTCGGGACATGGGCGGGGGTCAACTACGGGATCCTATCGTCGGACCCGAACTGGCATAGTCTCGTCGACACGTGGATTCATCCTCTTGCCCGCGACCCGGATCCGGACTTCGTTATTGGGCCGGACGGGTATCCCAAGGTCGTCTATGGCAACTCGGAGGGGGCCAACCAGCAGTTGTTCTATGCCACATGTGACCCCTACAATCCCGGGCCGAATGGGTTCGACTTCTGGCCGAGAGAAGTCGTGCATGAGGACGAGGTCTTCGATACTCGCTGCTTCTCCCCGTCGCTACGCTTTGACGGTTTGGGGAGGCCCACGATCGCGTCGTACCTCTTGGATGGGGCGAACGCCGGTGATAGCTCTATCGTTTGGATCGTGCGGAATGGCCTGGGCTCTTGGGAATTGAGCCCAATCACCGGCGATGTGGGTCGCGGCGCGGATCACCATCCCGATCTGTGCTTGCACTACCGTTTCGGTCACGACGATAACCCTGGGATCAGCTACCGGGGGGATACCGTTGGCGGCATCGCGCCCCTGATGTATGCTTGGCTCGATCCAAACGACGCCAACGACACAAACCCCGATGAGCCCGATGGGGTGTGGCAGTTCAGCGAGGTTGATGGTCGTGCCGTGCTGGGCGAATGCGACAAGGGGCTCTACAATAGCCTCGCCACGGATCCCAACGGGATGCCTGCGCTCGCCTACTACGATCAGACCTGGAACTGCCTGCGATACGCCGTCGTAGCGGGAACGCCGGACACGTATACGCTCGCCACATTCAACGAAGGCGCGGGCCACGGAGGATGGGGAACAATCGAGCGCGAGCCAAACCTCCCACGCTACGCAGAAGGGTCCTATGTCACGCTGACCGCTACTCCTTCAGAAGGCAAGGAGTTTCTGGGCTGGGTCATCTACGACCCTCGCTATCCGGACGACAGGAACTACGCCGTCGAGGACACGAACAACCCCACTCAGTTTCTCATCGAGTACGACACTCGCGTGGGCGCAGCCTTCGCGTGTGCCGGTGAAGACGAAGTCTTTCTGTTGATGGTTGCGATTACCGCAGTGGCCCTGGGTATCGCCACGACGAGAAGCCGGAACCGGCATGGGTAGCCCCGGCTGGGCCAATATCACCAGCGCCGCTGGCTGCATGAGCGCACGCGTACGCGGAATGCCGAAAAGACGAAGACGGGCGGTGCCGGGATCGTTGTCCCCGGCGCCGCCCGTTTGGACTTCACTCAGTACGTTGTTCGATCAGTGTGCTACAGCAGCCACTGTAGCGCATCGGTCAGCGTCGTGTTCAGCCCGCGCTGGGCGTAGATCTGCTGGAGGATGATGCCTAGCACCTTCTCGGCCTCGCCGAGGAGCGACGTGAGCTCACTAAGATTGATGTTCACCACGCGGCCCGGCATGGGGTCCTGCACCAACTCGACGTGTCCGTCGTAGTGGGCGATGTTGCCCCTCTTGCTGGCTCGCATCATGTCGAGCTCGACGACCTTCTTCTTGACGCCATGGTAGTCGCCGATACAGTCGCCGACCACGCCATGTATGGAATCCGCCCCCATCCAATATCCAGAGAAGTCGCCAGCGAAGATGCCTTCCGTCGGACCACCACCGTAGTTCCCTGCAACGTGGAAGTCCCATTGCTCATCCAGCACCATGAACATGGCGGCGGGAGAATAGACGGCGCTCAACTTCACGATCGGCCCGGGGGCGAGTTGAGACGTCGTGTCATCGCCAACGAACTGAGACAACACCCTGCGTCCCATGACGCTGCGGGTGAAGTTGAACTGGTTCTGCTCCTTGTTGGCAGTCCGCTCGAAGTCCGGACACTTGTAAAGGTTCTCGAACCGCGTGTAGGCGAACAGATCGCCGTTGCGGACGTGGCTCACCCGTCCGGTCCCCACCGTGAGTGGCTCCCACTGGCTCTCGGGCTGGTTCCAGATGGTGGGGATGTGCGGGATGAGCCAGTCTTCCTGTTCGGCCCACCACGAGAGCGGATGGCCGTCGAACGTACCGTCGAGTTCGTCAAGATTCTCGAACCCGACACCCAAGAAGGGCGGCGCGCCGTCATAATCATCCGCGTAAAACATGATCGCCTTGCAGAGCTGCGCGATCCGCGACGCGCACAGCGTCGTCCTGGCCTGCTCGCGAGCCTTGCTCAGCGACGGCAGCAGGATCGAGATCAGCAGGGCGATGATGGCCACCACGACCAACAGCTCGATAAGGGTGAAGCCCCACCGACGCGACTTGCGGGAAGAAGCACGGGCACGCATGGCAACTCCTTTCGTCCTCTGGCAGAAGAACGGCCAAGAGCCGAACGGCCCCCGCCGCCTTGCAGGACCTGATCTGCGTTATTCGATCGTTCCCACTCCGGGGAAGTGCGAGAGGCAACCGAAGACGATATACGATATGCCGGCTTCGGCTAGTCCCCACTAACTCTCATTATAAGTCTACGCGAACCGATTCGGTCTGACAACTTCTTTTACCTGGCCGGGCCCAACTTTTTTAAGCTTTTTTTGGACAAGAAGTTAAGCTGCAATTCACGCCATCTCCTCCGCGCCCGCCTGAGGATTTTCTCGGATGCCCCCTCCCGATCATCGCGTACGACGCCAAAACGTGAAACCAGCGCCGCCCTCCGCCATGGCCGAGCACGGGCGCGATCAGGCGGAAAGGGGAAGTGAGAAGAATGAAGGAAGAACAGCGGCCTCGACGTTTTGCCTTGCGGCGCCTCTGAGTGGCGCCCGGAGCCTGAGATCCGAAGTTCACGCCTCCTTCTCACTCCTCCAGCATATTCACTTCGCGAACCGCCGCCCCGCGCCGATCTGGGACCACGAACGTCTTGACCTGGCCCGGGGCGAACGTCGCCTGCCAGCGGCGCTTGGCTGGTGGCAGCGACAGCTTGGCTCGCGTCTTGCGCCCGAGCCATTCGCAGGCGCGGACGACGAGGGCCCTGCCGTCCTCGGCCTGCTTGATCACGCTCACCTCGACGCCCGGCGCATCGCACGCCGCGCCGGTGAGCTCGGGCTTCAGCGGGCCCGGGTGATACGTCTCGAACAGGACGTTGGGCGGGAGATTGAGCTGCCGTGCCTTGGCGATGACGTCGGAGTTGCGCCAATCGCCCTTGTGGGGGATAAGCAGCAAGCGGAACGGTTGGGGGCCGCGATCCGTGATCCGATGGTCGCCGTCGTAGTCGATCGGGAACGGGTCGTGAAACGCGTAGGCCGGGCTGCGAAGCAGCGTGATTCGGATCTCGCTGCCGCCCGCGCTATGGCTGTAGCGGTTGTTGTTGGCGACCGCCAGGCCGCCGCGGCGATCGCTGACGTCGACCCACTGCTGCATGGGCTCTTCCTCGCCGTCGGTGGGGCGTTTGATCGTTCCGTAGGGGATCTCAACGGTGCACGTATCGGCCTTGACGGCGACGGGCAGGGCGTACTTGACGACCTTCCACGCGTCGCGCCAGTCGATCTCTCCGCGGACCTCGACGTGGCCCTCGCCGGCGCCGAGCAGGTAGTCGAGCGTCAAGATCGAGTCGCCGTAGCGGCTCTTGACGCGGATGCCGCCGCGGACGGGGCCTTCCTCGATGAGCCTGACCGACGTGGCCTTGAACCGGCCGATGACCTTATCGAACCGGAAGACGTCGTGGCTCCACGTGTCGGACTTGTCGCGCATGACGAGGGCCTCACCGGCCGGTGTGCTGAAGACGCGCCGGCCGGCTCGCTTGTCGCGGATCTGGATCAGCCCCTTGCGGTCGACCTCGAGCCGGAGCCGGTCGTTCTCGAGCCTCCACGGGCCGGTGCGGGGGGATTTGGCGCCCGCGCGGACGGCCCGCTTGCCCAGGAGTTTCCGCGATGAAGGCGCCTTGCCCTCCCGCAGGCGGAGCAGGCGGTGCCCGATGGCCGGCAGGTCCACGTGCAGGACCGCCCGGCTCTTGTTCGTTCGCGTGTGCTGGGCCACGATCTGGAACGGGATCGGGTTGCCGTCGTTGTCGGTGAAGGTTCGCTTCCCACCGGCGAGGTCGTAGCTGATGTCCTCGGTCTCGACGACGCCCTCGAACGGGTGGGCCTGGTTGTTGAAGACGAAGACGGGCGTGCCCTCGCCGCGGGTGTCGACGTTCCAGCTCACCATCTGCTGGGCGTTGTTCAGGGCGAACCCGGCCTCGTGCAGGGCCGCGCCCATCTGGTCGCGTGCGTCGACGTAGGCCTCCTCGACGCTCGTGCCGGCCATGATGTCGTGGAACTGGTTGAACAGGACGTGCTTCCACGCCCGGGCCAGTGCCTCGGTCGGCGCCGCCCGGCCGAGGGTCATGCGCGCGATGCTAGCCCACCGCTCGGCCGCCAGGAGCGTCTCCTCGGCGCGGCGGTTGAGGGCCTTGATCAAACTGACGGCGGCGTAACAGCCGGAGGCGTGGTGCTGCAGCTCGCCCTTGTATCGGGGCAGCTTGTCGCCGACCTGGCTGACGACCACGTCGTGGAAGGCGTCCGGCGAGCTGTAGACGAGCTTGGGTCGCTTGCGGTCCTTGCGCCATTGCTCGATCGCGGCGAGTTGGGCCTTGGTGGGGCCGCCGCCGTGGTTGCCCACGCCGTAGAAGCACATCGACGCCGTCGTCAGCGGCGGGCGCATGTGCTCGCGGGGGATCTCCTCGAAACGGGCCAGCGCTTCGGCGGCGCTCCCGGCCGTGTAGCCCGTCATGATTCGCATCGACAGGACGCGGCTACCGTCGGGCGTCTCCCACCAGAAGACCGGCCAGGGGATGTCGTCGTTTTCATGGCGCCCCGGGCGCATCCAGACGTAGCCGCGCAGGTCGCAGCCTGCCAGGAGCTTGGGCAGCGTGGCGGCGTGGCCGAAGGAGTCGACGCAGTAGCCGACACGCGCCCGCCTGCCGAGGGCTCGCTCGAAGTATCGCTGCGAGTAGAGCCCGTGCCGGACGAACGACTCGCCCGATGGGATATTGCAGTCGGGCTGGATCCACCATCCGCCGGTGACGACCCATCGCCCCTGGCGGACGCGCCGGCGGATCTCGGCGAACATTTTCGGGTCGCTCTGCTCGATCCATTCGTAGATTGCCGCGGCCGCGCAGGTGAAGACGAAGCCGGGGGTTTCGTTCATGCGGTCGAGGGCGGACCGGAACGTTGCTTTTGTCTCGGCGAATCCCTCCTGCCACCGCCAGAGCCAGACGGGGTCGAGGTGGGCGTTGCCGATGAGGTGGAGCGTGACGTCGTCGGGGTTGATTGGGCTTCGTGGCATGGGGGCATCCTCGGCAAACAGGGACCGTGCTGCTATCAGAGGCGAACCATCATAAACAGAATGTCACGGCGCGAGAATCCCTCTTCTCGCCGGTGGCAGGTTTCGTCCTTCGTGCTTCCCTCACCGCATCGAGGGAGGGGGTGAGGGCCCTACCACTTGTCGGGACAGCGCGGTACAGTCTTCGTCCGATGACCGAATCGGAGGTCGATGCGCATGTGGGTGCGACCATGGGTGAGCGGGCTGGTTATCGCGATCGCGGCGGGTGTGGTCATGGCTGAGGGCACGACTACGACCGAGGGCGTCAAGGCGCCGCGGTATCCGGATCACTCGAAGCTGATGGTGTGGGTGGACGCCTCGGGCAAGGCGCACCCGGTCAAGACGCCGGCCGACTGGGCCAAGCGTCGGGCGGACATCCTGGCCGGCATGCGGGAGGTCATGGGTCCGCTGCCGCCGCCCTCGCGTAAGGTGCCGTTGGACGTTCGCGTCGAGGGCATCTTCGAAGCGCCGAAGTTCACCCGGAAGAAGATCAGCTTCGCGACGGAGAGGGACTGCCGCGTACCGGCGTATCTGTTTTTGCCGAAGGGCGCGCGGGGCAAGGCGCCGGCGATCTTGTGCCCGCATCCGACGTCGGACATCGGCAAGGGGCGCCCCGCGGGGCTTGGCGGACCCTACTCGCGGCACTATGCGCTGCACCTGGCCGAGCGCGGCTACGTGACCCTCGCGCCAGACTATGTGCGGTTCGCCGAGTACAAGTGGGATCCGTACGCCCACGGCTACGTCAGCGCGACGATGAAGGGCATCTGGGACCACATGCGGGCGGTCGACCTGTTGTGTTCCTTGCCGCAGGTCGACGCCGAGCGGATCGCCACGATCGGGCACTCGCTCGGGGGGCACAACAGCATGTTCGTGGCCGTGTTCGATCCGCGGATCAAGGCCATCGTCAGCAGTTGCGGGTTCAACGCGTTTCGGCGGTACATGAAGGGCGACCTGACCGGCTGGTCGCATCAGGGCTACATGCCGAAGATCCCGAGCTATGGCGGCTGGCGAGGCATGCCCTTCGACTTCCACGAGGTCGTGGCGGCATTGGCCCCGAGGCCGTTCTTTGTGAACGCCCCGCTGAAGGACGCCAACTTCGAGGTGCGGGGCGTGACCGAGGCGTTCGAGGCGGCCCGGCCCGTATATCGCCTGTTGGGAGCGCCGGACGCGATCAAGGTGGTTCATCCCGACTGCGGGCATGATTTCCCCGACGACGTCCGCGAGCAGGTATATGCCTGGCTCGACCGGGAGCTGAACCACTCGAAGCGTTGAGGCGAAGGGGTCGCCTCACGGGCGCGACCGTGAGGGAGCATATCCTCGGCCGCGGCGCAGGTTGCGGACCACACAGACGGAGAGCACGGCAGTGTCAGAGGATGTAACCGGCAGCCAGAGGCCCTTGCGGATCGTCGTGACCGGCTCGGCCGGCAGGCTCGGTCGGTGCCTCGTCGAGGCCCTGGCCGCGGACGGGCACAACGTCCGCGGCTACGACCGCGAGCCGGCCGGCGAGGAGACGTTCGTCGGCGATCTCACGAATTACCCGTTCGTCGAGAAGGTCTGCGCCGGCGCGGACGTGGTGTGTCACCTCGGCGCCATCCCCGCCTACAACGGCGACGACATCAGCATGTTCGGCACGAACGTCCGCGGGACGTTCAACGTCTTTCGCGCCGTCGCGCGGGCGCGGGTCAAGAAGATCCTCTTCGCCAGCAGCCTGGCGATCCTGTTGGACGCCGGTATCGGCGAGCCCCCCGAGCCGGAGTATCTGCCGATGGACGAGCGGCATCCCGGGCGATGTCAGGACATCTACGGCGTGAGCAAGCTCTTCGGAGAGGAGTTGGGTCGGGCGTACTCCCAGCAGCACGGCATCTCCGTCATCTGTCTCCGCCCGCACTGCATCATTTGGAAGGCCCAGGAGGATCTGACCGGTCCGCTCGGCGAGGGCAAGGTCGCCGTCTGGGACGTGATCGAGGCCTTCCGCCTGGCGTTGAACTCGGACATCAAGTACGGCGTGTACAACATCACGGGCAAGGACTGGAGTCGGATCACGTCCGCCAAGGCCCAGCGGGAGCTGGGCTACGAGCCCAGATGGTGAGCCCGGCTCCGGGCACGGAACATTCCGTGTCCCGTGCCGCCGCCCCGCTTGTGCCTATCGCCTCGCCTCGACTAAGGTAACCGTCGGTTGCCTCCGTTTGATCCACGATTGAGATGAAGACAGTATCCGTTCAATCCGGTTCGGGCATCGTCGGGCGGTGGAGACTCCCGGTTCTGACCGCCTGCGTGGTCGTTGCGGGAGTTCTGCGTTTCTGGGCGGCCGGCCGGAACGATTTCTGGGTGGACGAGATCTGGTCGCTCTACTTCGCGCGGCGCATGACCTATCCGTGGGAGGTGCTGACCGAGATCCTGAACAACAACAGCCATCCGCTGAACACCTTGTACATGTACCTGATCGGCAATCGGACGGACTGCCTGTGGTATCGCCTCCCCTCGGCGATACTGGGGACGGCGACGATTCCCCTGCTGGCTCGCGCGGTCGGTCGGGGGCGTCCTGGTCAGGCGCTCCTCACGGCTTGGTTGGCGGCGGTGTCCTATCCGCTCGTCCTGTATTCGTCGGAGGCCCGAGGGTACGCCCCGGCCGTGTTCTTCTCCGTCGCCGCCTTCGTCCTTCTCAAGGAGTACAGCGAGCATCCGCGCGCCTGGATGTTGCCGCTGTTCTGGGTGAGCCTCGTGGCGGGCTTCCTGTTCCACGCAACCGTGGCGTACGTGATCCTGTCGCTTGCGTTGTGGTCATTCTTGCGCGCAGCGCGGCGATCCACGGGGAGACGTGGCGCCTATGTGGAGTTGGCCAAGTGCTACGCCGTACCGCTGCTGATACTGATGCCAATCTATCTGTTCCACACGCGTCGGATGCACACGGGCGGGGGCCCGGCGTATGCGACGTGGCGCGTCGTGGCCAACGCGATGGATCTTGCGATCGGCGCGCCGACCGAGGGGCCACTGGCCATCGTGTGCGTTCTCTTGGGGGCGGCTCTCTGTGCCCGCGGCCTATATCTGCTATGGAAGAGCGGGTCCGATGAGTGGATCCCGCACGGCTCGGTTCTTCTGCTGGCCCCGGCCTGCGTCGTGATATTGACGCGCCCTCCGTTGTTGTACGTCCGCTTCTTCCTCGTGTGTTTCCCCTTCGCCTACCTGCTGTTCGGGCAGGCAATCGCGGGTCTCTATCAGGGATCGAAGCCCGGCAGGGTCGCGGCCGTTGCGCTCGTCTGCCTCTTCACCGCGGGGAACGTCCCGAGGTTGGCGCGGCTGTTCCACTTAGGCCGGGGTGGGTACCGCGAGGCGGTTCTTCATATGGCCAGCGAGACCTCCGGTTCGACAATCGAAGTCGGAAGCGACCATGACTTTCGCAACGCGATGGTCCTGGACTTCTACGCCCGGTACCTACCCGCCGGCAAGAAGCTGTCGTATCGCTTGAAGGACGACTGGCCTCGGAATGGACCCGAGTGGGTGCTCGCACACAGCCGGAGGCCGGACTACCACCCCGATCCGCGCATCATGGACGCCGGCGGAAACACCTACTCCCTGAGCCGCGTATTCGGTTACTGCGGAATGTCCGGCTGGACCTGGGCCGTCTACCACAACGAACGATTCGGGGTCGCGACGAAACCGACGTTCTCCAGGGGCATCGGCGGATTACGGAAAGGCGGCTTCGAATAGCGTGGGCCAGAAGCCGACGCGTGACTGCTTGCCGACGTCTTCAAACTCGTCGTAGATGAAGGAGATGTCCTCGCCGGCGAAGCTGGCGGCTCGAAGATCGGGCCGGGACCCCAAATGGAACGGCAGGCTCAGGGCCTTGTCCGGCAGCCGACGGTCCTTCTCGTCGAAGGCCACGATCACCAGCGGCGCGAGCGGGTTCTCCCGATTGTAGCGGACGACCACGGCGTACTGTCCGGCCTCCAGTCGGATTTTCGCCCCGATCGGAAACGGCTGAATCAGCCGAGAGAACACCTTCATCAGCGCCTGATCGTAGTAGTGGCTGTACGGCCCCACGGTCATCTCCCAGAGGACCCGGACCGGGGACTTCGCCTCGTCGTAGACCCGTGTCGCCGTGGCCGCGTCGTACGCGTCCACGATTCGGGCGATCCGAGTGAACACGTGCAGCTTGTCTCCGGGGATCGCCTCCGGATAGCCGCTTCCGTCGATGTTCTCATGGTGGGTTCGGACGATGTTCCTCGCGGCGGACGAGATCGTCTTCGGCAGCATTTTCGCCCCGTCGGCCGGGTGCTGGCGGATCTGCCTCCAGACCTGCGGCGTTAGCGGCGTGTCCTCTTCGTACAAATGCTTCAGGGGGACCATGCCCACGTCCATCAGCATGGCTCCCACGCCGAGCGGAACGAGGTTGCGGATGACCCGGGGGTCGGGGTTCGGGGCGGTCTGTCGCTTTCGCTCCTCGGCGACGTAGTCGTGCGCGGCCGTGCCCAGCATCATGGCCAGGTAGAAGACGTTCCCCGCCCGCTCGCTCAGGTATCCGTTTCCGCCCATGAAGTTGTCGATGAGGGCGGCTTCGACCGGGTGGCCCTCCAGGTATTTGACCACGTCATTGATTGCGGACCGGATAATCGAGACGCTCACGTCGTCTAGCGTAGCGTTCTGGCTGATTCGTTCCTGTACCCTCGACATGGCCCGGGCGATCTTGCGCTGGGCCGACTGGGCCACCTCGCGCTCGTACGAGTCGTCCTCGAAATCGACCCGCCCGTCCAGGACGTCGTCCTTGATCCGGAACCGCTGCTTGGGAAAGCGAGTCTGCAGCGCGCGGACGTCGGCCCCTGTCAGGACCGTATCGCCCGTCATCATCACCCGATCGTTCCAGATGAAGGCTTCGGCCAGGCGCATTCCGGGCTGCAGCCTGCTGCAATCCATCAAGAGCGGCATATACGGACTCCAAAGAGATCATGGTCCGATACATGACCTCTCCGCACGTCTCGGGGCCGCGGTTACAGTGGCGTCGACGACGCGTCTGACGCGGCTCCTCTCGTCCGGCGGGGAAGGGACCCCTCCGGACACTTCTCGTGGCCGCCGGTGCGATGCCCAACAGCCCGAGTCGCCCTGTCTCTTTATCGTTCCGGAGGTCCCGGTTCATGAGCAAAGCGCGGGGTGAAGTCGTTTGTGCGGCAATCGGCTTATGGGAATGCGGCCTCGAACAGGTTCGGCCAAACGCCGATTCGCGAACGTTTGGGGTCTTCCGCCGGGGGTTCGTAGAGGAATGTCAGGTCTTCACCACAGAATGAGGCCGCCCGGAGGTCGGGATGCACCCCGAGGCGCATCGGCGGAACCAGCTCTCGTTTGGGGATTCTGCGGTTTCGGCTGTCGAACGCCACGATCACCAGAGGCTCAAACGGGTTCTCCCGGTTGTACTTGACGACGACCGCGTACTGGCCGTTGCGCAGACGGATCTTGGACCCGATGGGGAAGGGTTGGATCAGACGGGCAAACGTCTTCGTCAGCTCCGGGTCGTAGTACTTCTTAAACGGCCCGATCGTCATCTCCCACAACGCGCGGGAGGCCGACTTGCCGTCCCGATAGACGCGAGCGGACGTCGCCGCGTCGAAGGCGTCCGCGATGCGGACGATCCGGGTGAAGATGTGCAGCTTTTCGCCGGGAATCCCCGCCGGGTACCCTGTCCCGTCGAAGTTCTCGTGATGAGTCTTCACGATCATCTTGACCACCGCGGTGGCGTCGTCGGGGAGCATCCGGGCTCCAGCAATCGGGTGATCGCGGATCTGTTCCCAGATCTCCGGCGTCAAGGGCTGGGGCTCCTCGAACAGGTATTCGAGAGGGAGCATCCCCAAATCCAGCAGCATCGCCCCCAGCCCCAAGGGAACCAGGTTTTTGGCCATGCTGGTGTCGAGATCGCGAGCCGTCGACATCCGCTTGCGCTCGCTGGCCACATACTGATGCGAGCTCGTGCCCAGGAGCATGCTCAGGTAAAATACGTTGCCCGCGCGCTGACTGAGATATCCGCGATTCCCCATCAGGTTTTCGATCAGCGCGGCCGAGACGGGATTCTCCTCCAGGAACCTGATGACGTCCTGCACCGCCGAGTGAATCGTCGCCATTGCCGCGCGGCCCAGCGTCGCGTTCGTGCTGAAACGCGTCTGAACGTCGGTCATGCACTCGCTGATCCGTCGTTGCGCCGCGAACGCCACCTCGCGCTCGTGCGTGTCGTCCTCGAACTCAACGACCTCGTCGAGGTCCGGGTCCGCCACCCGGAACCTCTCCTCGGGGAACCGCCCCTGCAGGCTTCGGATGTCCGATCCGTCCAGCACCGTGTCGGCGGCAATCATGAGCCGTTCGTGCCAGATGAAGGGCTCCACCAGGCGCATCCCGGGTTTCAGCTCTGCGCACGGCATCAGGAGCGGCATGAACGGCCTCCAAGAGGAATCCGCGACACGGTCAGATCGCCGCTTCGAACGACGCAAGCGATCCGACGACAGCGTCTCGACGCAATCTCGCGCCCCGGAGTAGTCGCGCGATTGTCGGGACGCCTGCTCAGCAGCAGGGCTCACCCATTTCCCACGGACGCCCGATGCCCCCTGAAGGATGGGCGCACCGGTATCCCCACTCTCTATCATCGTTAACCACCGGACGCCGCATGAGTCAGGACGCGATCCGTCCGCGACATTCCGTGCAAACCTCGGGCGGAGCAGGCCCTGGCTGCGGAGAGACAGAGATCGCATCTCTTCTTAGTTCTTGGTGAGCAATGGAATATCGTTCGACGACCCACCAGGGCGTCAAGCCTCCTCAAGCCGCGCCCCACCCCGCCTGCCTGCCGCGGCCGTCCATGTCCGATAACAGGGTTCCTCGATGGGCCTGGCGCGAATCCCCAGGCCTGTGAACCTTCGGCGCGTGTTTCGCGCCCTCGATCGCGCCGTCGACTTGTTGAGGGCGCTGATGCGCCCTGCGCTCGTCGCGTCGGCATGGCAATCTTCGTCGTCTTGCTTGTTCCGGTGCTTGCCGATGGGGTTAGGTTGGGAGGGGATCGGGTTTCGCGCGACGTCGGGACTTTCTGCACGAGTGCCCAAGCCGCGCAGCCCAAGCCGGCGCCGTTCGGCGTCAGCAGCCGACCGGCCTGCCCAGATCGGGTTTACGGCCTCTGGGTGGTCCTGGCCATCGGCATCCTCATCCTACTGGCCGTCGTCCGCCTCGTCGGGCGACCCGTCTTTCAGGATGCGGCAGCTTAACGCTGTTTTCAGATTCCCTGCGCCGGGAGCGAATAAGCTCACTGGCAGCATACCCAGCACAGGCCTCAAATCACGACAATCGCCTCCGCGAACTGCGGTAGCGTCCAGGAGCCATATCGCACGTCGATTGGAACGACGTAGCGCCCCGACGAGACCTCCTTTGGAATCGAGATGGCGACCGAGACCTTCCCCTCCTTCTTGGCCGGGACGCTCGATTCCGTCCAATCGAGTGAACGCGCGCCTTTGTTCGCTTTGTCCGCAGCGGCCTTCATCCAAGCGCGGGGCAACACCGCCCGACAGGCGAACGCCCTCTGCTCAGCCGAGTGATTCGTCACCACGACGTCGAACGTCGCCTTTCCGCCGGCTTGTGCCTGTTGCTCGTAAGGGTCGCATCGAACCCAGGAATCGTCCGTGGCATAGTTGGCGTGGTCCCAAGCCACGAGCTGCCCGAACAGGGTCTCGCGCCGGGCGAGATTCTCGCGCATGAACCGGCACTGGGCCGGCGTGAACTCCCAGGACGGGTCCACGTGGCAGTTGAACAGGTGCGTGGGCTCGAGCTGCTCGACAAGGGCGATGCAGCGATCGAAGCCAACGTCACGCCCGAGCCAGACGCGGTTCTGCGCGCAGTAGTCGTCGATCCCCGACGGCGTGAAGGAATCGCCAATGAAGAACATCCGCCTCTCCTCGGCCTCGATCAGCAGGCCCGAGTGATAGAGCGTTTGACCCGGCAGGTGATACGCGGTCATTTTGAACTCGCGCCACTGCCACGACTGCCCGTCCTTCGTTGCACGGTCCACGCGCGCCTGGTTCGGCGAGATGCACGGGAGCCGCCATGCCGGCGGGTCCGTAATGACGCGCGCGACCGACCGATCCGTGATGCACGGGCAGTCGAAAACCTTCTGGAACTCGACGATGGCCTCGACGTGGTCGTCGTGGTAGTGCGTCACCCACAACGCCTCGACCGACCGAAGCTCCCCCTTCTCGATGAGCTGCTCGAGCGCCCGAATTACATTGGCGCTGCCGCAGTCGATCACGAAAGCGGCCTTGTCCCTCGAGATGATCACCCAACTCGTGCCGATGTGCCGAAGGCACGAGGGGGCGGGCTTCGTTGGCGCAAAGGGCATGTGGCCTTTGCGGCCCTCGAACTCACTGAAGAGCCTGGGGAAGTAGTGCCGCAAGGCCGAGATCGCAACGTACTGGTCGTAGCAGACGTCGAGGCGCCGCGTTAGCGCGTCGATGGCCTCGGGCGGCTTGGTCATGACGCGCCCGTGAGAGGGCACCAGGACGTCCGCGCCAACCTCCTTGAGCCTCGTCAGGCTCCTAATAAGCTCCGGAACGGCCCCCAAGAAGCCGTGGTAGTCGCCAATCCGCTGCCCCCCCTTGGCGAACCCCTTCTGCAGGCTGTGAATGTCCCATACCTGCCCCTGGTCGAAGATCACGTCGCCCGAGAAGACGATCCTCTTGCCGTCCGCCTCGACCACGTAACTCACCGAGCCGTCGGTGTGGCCCGGCGTGGCCAGGGCCCTGATCTTGGCGGGTCCCCAGCTCAGGACATCTCCGTCCTTTACCCCCATGTCCACCCGAACCGGTTCGGCGAGCATCAGGTGGTGCGGATGAAAGCAGTAGATGTGCCACCGATGCTTGGGATCGCTCCAGTACGCGGACACCTTCTCGAACCAGTCCCGCTCCCCCGCGGGAACCCCGAGCTTCACGCCCCGGTCCGTGAACCGATACGCGCCGCAGGCCTGGTCGCGGTGGTGGTGCGTAAAGAGAATCTGATCAACCGAAGCAACTCCCAACCCGCCCAGCGCGCCGGCCACGCTGCCGTCCCCGCAGTCGATCAGCAGACACCTGCCGCCGTCGCGAACGATTCCGACGTTGATCGACCCGCGATAGACCAGCACGTGCTCCGTCAAGCCAGTAACGGAATCGGTCGTCTCCGCGTCAGACGATGACGGGCAGAGAGCGACGGCGGCGCCGCCGATGGCGCCCGCTCCCACGGACTGCAGGAATCCGCGCCGAGACAGATCAACGCCTTGCATGCTCGAGACTCCTTGGAGACAGAGAGCACGTCGGTGGGTCACACGGCCGACACCGATGTGATCGCCTACATGGTCGCGGATCGGGCCCCACGGCATCAAGGAGAATCGCATGCCACATGCGACTGGCTTGCGCCATTCGGTTCGGCGAGAATACGCATCGTTGCGGGCCCCTCAATGATCCGCCTCATCCGCTTGCCGGCCCCCCCGCTTGTGGGGCGTCGAAAGGAGTCCACGAACGTGAAACGCCACAACCCACCCCGGTTGTCCCGACCGTACAGCTCCGCAGGATTTCTGCTTCCGCTGCTCGTCTCCGCTGAACCGACCGTGGCACTCGAAACCACAGGCGCCCAACCGCCGACCGTCGTGTCGCCCATCGGCGGGGCGTTCCTGGTGAACTCGCCCGACGGGGGTGTCGAGATGATCTTCGCGCAAGCGTCCGGGGACGCGCGCGAGGTCGCGCGCAAGCGGACGACCGATCACGGGCGATCCTGGTCCCAGCCGGAATCCGTGCTGAAGCTTCCCGGGCCGGGCTGGGGCGCGCCGCTGCCGCTCCTGACGAAAAGCGGCGAACTCCAATTCTTCTGGATGGTTGCGCGGGGAGCGCGCCGCAAACCCGCGGTCGACTACTTCATCGACGTCTGGCAAGCACACTCCAGCACCGGCCAGAGCGTCTGGACCAAACCCCAGCGGATCTTCGAGGGCTACGTCGGCTCCATCAACGGGATGACGCAGCTCCGCGGCGGGCGAATCGTGCTCCCGTTCGCGTACTGGGTGGGCGGCAGGCCCGAGGCCCCGCCGACGGGCGCCAATATCACGATCACCGTCTACTCCGACGATGGCGGCAAGACGTGGAAGCAGTCGCCGGCCAAGCTCACCGCCCCCTGCTACGAGAACTACAACGGCTCGAACTACGGCGCGGTCGAGCCGACGATCATCGAGCTGAAGGACGGACGAGTCTGGATGCTCATCCGAACGCAGACCGGATGCCTCTACGAGTCGTTCTCGCCCGACGGCGCCGACTGGTCGGAGCCGAAGCCGTCGCGCTTCTGCTCGTCCGACTCCCCCGCCTGGCTCGTCCGTCTGCCGGACGGGCGGATCGTCCTGTTCTGGAACAACTGCGAGAACACCTCGCGGATCGACGGCCAGGGCGTCTACACCAACCGCGACGCCCTCCACGCCGCGATCTCGTCCGACGAGGGCAAGACCTGGCGCGGCTACCGCGAGGTCTGCCGCGACCCGCTGCGGAACGAGTCGCCGCCCAAACGCGGTGACCGCGGCACCGCCTACCCCTACGCCGTGGCGACCAAGGACAACAAGGTCCTCGTCGTCACCGGCCAGGGCCAGGGACGCAGGTCCATCTTGCTGGTCGATCCGGAGTGGCTCTGCCAGACCCGCTGCCAGGACGACTTCAGCGGCGGACTCGACGGGTGGTGCGTGTTCAAGGCCTTCGGACGACCCAAGGGGTGGTGGCGCGACCGTACCGTCGGCCCTCGTCTCGTCGATCACCCCGACAGGCCGGGCGCGAAGGTGCTGCACATCCGCCGGCCCGACGAGAAGGACGGTGACGGCGCGGTCTGGAACTTCCCGCTCGGACGGCAGGGCAAGCTGACCGTTCGCCTTAGGCTGCAGCCGGGCTTCGGCGGCGGCAGCATCGCCCTGGCCGATCGTTTCATCCAGCCGAATGACAATGTGGGCGAGAAGAAGGTCCTCGTCACGCTGCCGCTAGGCCGTGACGGCGCTCTGCCCGGCGAGGGTAAGCTTGTGCCGGGTCGATGGCATGCGCTCGATCTGAACTGGGATCTCGACAAAGCGGCATGCAACGTAGTCGTTGACGGCAAGCCGGCCTGCACGTTGCCCATGTCCAAGGCGCCGAGTCCGGGGGTGTGCTACGTCCGTTTCCGCTCAACGGCCAACGCCATCGACGCGGCGGGATGCCTCATCGAGTCCGTGGAAGCAGACGTGAGCGTCGGTACTACTCGTTAGGGAATCTCGAGGTCGCGACCCAATCACCGTTTCACGCGGAACGACGTGGCGTGGATCCATTCGTCTTGCGGCGGGGGGTACGGCCAGTGGTTGCCGACGTGGTACACCGACAGGATCCGTCCGTCAGGTAGCTCCAGCAGGGCGGGATAATGGTTCGGGCGCGCAACGGCGGGGTCGAGGATCGTGGCCGTGTCGCTCCAGGTCTTTCCCTCGTCGACGCTGAAGTTGAACTGGTTCCCCGACCCGGCGCAGATCAGAACCCCTTCGCGCGTCCGCAGGACGGACGGGAAGCCGCGAAAGGCCAGCTTCGTCGGCGTGACCGGTCCGACGCGCCATCCTTCTGGCGTCTTGTTGACGATGATCTGGCCGCAGTTGAGGTAGACAAGGCCACCCTTGGCCTTGGGGTTCGCGTGGCGAAGGATGACCAGCAGGTCGCCGCCGGCCAGCTCGACCAGATCGGGCTCGTCGTTGCTCCGGTTCTCCTGGCCTCGGGCCAGCACCAGCGGCTCGGACCAGCTCTTGCCGCCGTCCTTCGAGAGATACAACCACGCGTCCGTGTTTAGCTTCAGGCCTTTGCCCTTTCCCTGGCGGTCGAGCGTCCCGTAGGCCGGTACCACGATCGTCCCGTCGGACAGTTGCTTCGGACGGCAGCAGAACGACTCGGTCTTGCTCGGATCGTTCAGCGAGACGCTCTTGGACCATGACGTCCCGTTGTCCTTCGACAGCCATGCCATGGTGTGGCCGTAGCAGATGTAGGTGTTCTTGGTGAAGTCCCACTCGTGCCAGACGCCGCCGATGCCCAAGAGAGATCGGTCTTTCAGCAGCAGATACTGCTGCATCTGCGGGGCCAACGTGTCCGACGCATCGATCTCGCGGATCGGCCGCCAGGTCGCCCCGCCGTCACGCGACTCGCACCAGCGCCAACATCGCTTGATGCCCTGCTTGCGGAGGACGTCCGCGTGGGCGTACTCATACCCGTAGCTCGGTTTCGGATCGGCCGGTGCCCCGCTCATATCGACGAAGCCGACGCGGATGTGACCCTCCGGCGTCAGCCACGCGCTCGTCCAGCAGCTCCACTTCGGGCCCTTGTCGGTCTTGTATACCGTCGCGTGCTTGAGGTCCTCGACCTTTACGGGCAACGTCACCGTGCGCGCGCCGGGAAAGACGTTCTGATAGTTGTGAAGAGACAGTTCGCCAGGCGCCTGCTGCGCCGCCTCCGCCTGCAGGACGGCCCCTAGTACGACGGCGCAGAGTGCTGCGGCAAGACGTGTCATGATCGATCTCCTCCGGGCGTGCTCGCCTGCCATCACTCTACTCGCTGAAGGCCGACGGCGTCGACAAGCATCGCGGTGCCCCGCCCCGTGGGAGCTGAACGATGCTTTCTCCCGCACTTCCGCAGGAGGTGACAACCCCGTCTCGCGGCTCAATGGCGATATTCATTATCGTCGTCGGCAAGAGTTGACAGAATTCTTTACTCGATGGCGAAGTGAAAGGGGGTTCCTGGGTCGCCGGCAGTGACGCCACCGCCGGTCAAGAGGACTGACAGGGCAAGGCTGTATCGCACGCGTTTAGGAGAAGTAGACCATGGTACCGAGAGATGGCTTCGTCATGGAGATGGTTGGGGTGCTGTTGATCGGAGGTCTCGTTCTGATGGTTGGGACAGCAGGGTGCTGCACACCGGCGTCCGAACCCAATGACGCGAACTTCGTTGATTCGAACACTGCGGGGCACGATGAGCCCAACACGACCAACGGCGACGCGAACGAACCCAATCAGTCTGACGGGGAGGAGCCGAACGACGCCAATCTGCCCGACGACGAGGATCCGAATCTGACGGATCCGAACGAGACCGACATCGGCCCGTTCGCCGGGGCGGACATGGATCTGCACTTCATGCACCCCAGCGCCCCCGGCAGCGCCACGGCCCCCGACCTCGACAGGGACGGCCTGCCTGACCCATACTTCGATCAGCCCTACGACTGCTACTGGTTCAACCCGCATCCGGACTGGGGCATTCTCGGTGGGGCAAACGACCCGAGCCTCGACCGTGACGATACGGACGGCGTTGGGCCGGAGAACGTCAATCTGGACGCGCCGGAATCAGGCAAGTCGTACCGCGTGGCGGTCCACTATTGGGACGATCACGGACACGGTAATTCCACTGCCACGGTTCGGATCTACGTGGACGGCAGGCTTGTCTACGAGGCAGCCGGCGTTTCCCTGACGAAGTACGATCTATGGTGCGTCGCATACATCGACTGGCCGAGCGGGGAGGTCCGTCCTTGCGAGGCGGTTGGCGGCGGGCCAAAGATCACGCCGAGCTACAAGCACGCGTTATTCCTCGGGGGATGAGTGGGGCGGGAGGTGGGATTCTCGACGGCCGCCCGGCGTGCGGGCGGCCCGGGCCGTCGGGGCTTAGCGCGTTGACGCTTCCAGGATGGTCACGCCGACGATTCGCTTGTCGCGCCGGTGGATGATGATTCCGTCGTCCCGCATCTCGCTGTCCTTGGCACGTTGCGGTCGCTGGAAGCTGATGTACAAGACATCGGCTTCGGCGTCATAGTCGATCGACATGCGGGACGTCGGCAGATCCACGAGTCTGGGCACGGCCTTCAGCAACCGCGAGATGTCCTTAGGCTTCAACTCGGCTATGGCCATAGTACGTTTCTCTTCTTCGCCTTTGAGCTCAAGAAGGCGGTAATGACGAACCCGTCGGATCTGTTGATCTCTCGGTAGACGACGACCAGGTATCGCTTCCTGCCCATCCCCTTCCAAGCGACCAACGCGCCGGCATATCCCCGCGCGACCCAGTCTGGCTCTTCGATCGCGGACAGGACTTCCATCATACGACCGGCCAACTCATCCCGCGCCTCCACGATGTGCATCCACCGCTCCGCAGTCAACCGGATAGGCACGCCATTGACCGAGATTGCGCTTTCCACTTGCGAGAACCCCGGGATCAGTCCCCGATGCTGGGATCGTCCAAGTGCATTCTAGCAGAATCCTCGGCGTGTAAGGAACCCAGGGCGGCATTGCCTCGCGCAGACGGCCGGCGGCTTGACGCTGCCTTGGACTGCCCGCGGAGCGAGCACGTCGCTGAGACAAGCACCGCTTCCTCGAAGCCACCCGGATCCGGAATCACCCTCGGAACGCCTTCCGGAACAGTTCTCGAAGGAACGCGATCCCGGGCTCCTCCATGTCTCGTCTGCCCTCCTGTCCCGGCTGCAAGTATAGCCCGTGTGCGAATCGTTGTCTCCGCCATGAGGCCAGAGCACCGGCGGTTTCGATCTCCCTCGCAGGACCGAAACGCTCCTCGGACAGATACAGATGCCAGTAGTCCGTATCGTAGATACTATCCATCAGTGGTCCGGGGGGTTCCAGCGACTCCTCCCAATCGTGCTTGGCGTAGTCTGGGCCTAGTTCGTCGCAAACCGCCATGAAGGTTGCGTCGCACCACGTCTTGGTCTTCCGAGCGCTCTCAGTGATTTGGGAACCCGGGGTGATCGTATCAGGATACTGCACAAGTTCCATGTCGTGCGCGCTGGCAACGATCTCAATCACGTGTGGGTCTGGGGTGGGCAGAACTCCTTCGGACGCCTTTCCGTACGTCAGGTCTGCCTCCACGTTCTCAGCGTGTTTCGGCAACAGTCGGATCTCGACGGGAAGCCAATCCGTTGCCGTCAGCGCCCGTTTGATATCCCAATCGTCAAACCTGCGCGTTTCCGTGTCAGGCCCTCCCATGCAAAGCAGCGCCAAGTGGCTGAAGCGTGGCAGGCGACCAGCCTCTGCACGGATAGCCAACACCTGTGGAGAGATCTCATACCCCTGGCACACAAGCCAGCGCAACAGACGCCGATAGGCATCCACGTCTGACACGTCATGCCAGTAGAACCCAAGCTGCACGTGCGGCGGCTGAAGGTACGGCAACACAGCGTTCCTCCGACGAGGGGGCCAAGACGCGCTGAACTACTTCAGCCTAGTTCATCCCATTCCGGGCATCACCGCAAAAGAAACCTCAAGACTCGCCACTCTCGGACTGCCGGCGGCTCGATGCCGCTTTGTTCTCTTTGTCACCAACAGACTGCAGCGTCCGAGTGTTTTCAAACTCGCGACAAAGGGCGTCGGCAGATGCCCGCTCCGCGGGGACAAAAAGCGGCGTCGAGCCCCAACGGGGCAGGCCGCCCGCGCTTCATGACGGAAGCCCCGGGCCTACGACTGCTACCGTCGCCTGGGCGTGACGCGGACGGCTCGTTCGAACGCCCAGCCGCGGATGTAGTTGACTTGCTCTTTCATCGTCTTGCTCAGCGGAACGATCTCGTTCAACCCGCCAAGGAGGTCGCGGTCGGTCACGGGTCGGTCGGCCAGGCGGGCCGCAACGATCGCCGCGATGACGCATTGCTCGATCTCGGCGCCGGTCCAGCCCTCCGTCCGCTCGGTGATCAGGTCGAGCGGGATCGCCAACGGGTCCATGCCGCGCTTGCCGAGGTGAATCCGGAAGATCTCGCTCCGCTCCGGGGCCTCGGGCAGGTCGAAGAAGAAGATCTGGTCGAACCGTCCCTTGCGGATCATCTCGGCCGGCAGCAGGTCGATTCGGTTGGCGGTCGCCGCGATGAACAGGCCCGGCGGCTTCTCCTGCATCCACGTCAGGAAGTACGCGAAGATGCGGTCGAGCGTCCCGCTGGCGTCCTGCTGATGATGGCTGATGCCCATCTCGATCTCGTCGAACCAGACGACGGCCGGGGCGATCTCCTCCATCAGACGGCAGGCGTCGGCGAACAGGCCCTCGGCGTGATCCAGGCCGTCGCGGAAGACCTGAACCATCTCCATGCGATACAGCGGCAGACCGAAGACGTTCGCGACCGTCCGGGCCGAGAGGCTCTTGCCGCAGCCGCTGACGCCCATCATCAGAATGCCCTTGGGCACGATCTCGGCGTCGAGGCTGTCGCGATCGATGAAGAGCCGTTTACGCTGGAGCAGCCACTTCTTGAGGCTCTCGGCCCCGCCGACCTGATCGATCGTCGCCGTCTCCGGCACGAACTCGAGCAAGCCCGACTGCCGGACGAGCTGGCGCTTTTCCTCCAGGATCGGGCCGGTGGCTCCCACGTCGAGCCGGTTGCCTCGGATCGAAACCGCCCGGCGCAGGGCGTGCCGCGCCTCGTTGACGGTCATTCCCTGCATCGACTGGGCGAGCTGCAGGGACGATGCCTCGTCGAGCTCGACGCATCCGCCGGTCGAGCGGACCCGCTCGACCTCCCCGTCGAGCAGTTCCTTGAGCTCGGACTGGGTGGGCAGTGTCAACTTGATGAAGACGATCTCGCGGCTGAGCTCCTCCGGAACGACGCGAACGGGCGAACAGACGATGACGAACTTGCCGGTGTCCAGGCACGCGGAGTACGCGTCGCGGAGGCGCCGGCGGATCTCCGGCGAGTGCTCGATCTGGTCGTGCAAATCGCAGACGACGAGCACAGTGGGTTCGTCCCGCGCGATGATCCAGTCAAGGACGGCTCGGGGCGCCGTGAGTTGATCGTCGACTCGTTGTCCGTCACGGCTCAGGCCGTCGGTCGTCCGCCAGACGAAGACGGGTCGAGACCCGCCCGGCATCGACTGTACCGCCGAAGTGATCAGCCGGACGGCCCGCTGCTCCTCGGGGGACTGGAGGTAGATCAGCGGCCGGCCCGCGCGGAACGCCCCGTCGAGGTCGGCTAGCGAGCGGTGATCGGATAGGTCTGCCATGGATCTCACTCGGAGCTGATGATTCGTCAGTCTTAACCCATCGCCTCCGTTGCGGCAAGGGGGCAACTCATGATACGCCTGCCTATCGGCAATGGATGCAGACCGCCAAACTAGCGGCCGGGTACCATGAGTAGAATTATGGGCCGCAAGGACTTGACATGTGCCCCCGATCGAGCCAACCTGTCAGACGCACACCCGAGCGGAATCGAGAGGCCCGGAGTGTGCGCTACACGCAAGGGGGAGGATCGTGACCTACCAACCGAAACCTCTGAATACGTCCAAGGCCAAGCTGCCGGACGACCTTCTCGGCCTGACCGAACGGCTCGCCGAGCACGTTCATGACGTCTGGGCCGCGCGCCGCATCGAGCACGGCTGGACGTACGGGTCAAGGCGCGACGATACGACCAAGAGGCACCCCAACCTCATCCCCTACGCCGAGTTGCACCCGGCCGAGCAGCAGTTCGAGCGAGATGCGGTGGCCGAGGCGCTCAAGGCCGTTGTCGCGCTCGGCTTCAAGATCGAGAAGGCGTGAGCGCGCCCAATGACGCGCAGGCGGAAGACGTTCAGAATCCATGAGTGGCGGCACCATCATTTCCGCGTGGGCGGGTATGAAGGGAGGGCCTCGAAGATGACCCCATGGGCGACGCGAACGATCTCCCTGCAACGCTCGGCGTTTCTCTCACTTGCCTTCGTTCTTGCGTCGGGCCAGGCTCACGCTGAACCTGCCGGGCCCGGCTCTCCGTACGACGTTCGCGCATTCGGCGCCCGAGGAGACTGCATTTCCAAGGACACGACGACCGTGCAGGCTGCCATTGACGCCTGCGCGCTCGGCGGAGGGGGAACGGTCCGCTTCGCCCCGGGTACGTACCTCTGCGGCAGCCTCCACCTCAAGAGCGGCGTGACGCTATGGCTCGACGCGGGCGCGACGATCAAGGGCTGCCCCGACAAGGACGACTATGACCCATACGAGAGGCTCGACTTCAAGAACGACGCCGACCGAGAGACGACGTACTTTCATCACGCGCTCATCTGGGGCGAGGACGTCGAGCGCGTCGCCATCGTCGGGCGGGGCACGATCGATGGCAATCGCGCGAGTCGAGGCGGGCCAAAGCCGATCGCGCTGAAGCGGTGCCGGTTCGTTGAGATTCGTGGCGTCCGCATCGTCAACGCGCCCAACTATGCCATCAGCATGCTGGGAACCGACTACGTGAACATCGAGGGCGTCACGATCCTGAGCGCCCACTGCGACGGTATCGATCCGGACTCCTGCCGTAATGTCCGAATCTCGAACTGCCACATCGAGTCGTGGGACGATGCCATCGTGCCCAAGGCCAGCTTCTCACTCGGCAAGCGGCGCGCGTGCGAGAACGTCGCCGTGACGAACTGCTACCTGGAGACGGCCTGCAACGCCTTCAAGCTCGGGACGGAATCGGGCGGCGGATTCAAGCGGATCGCCGTGAGCAACTGCGTCATGGCGGGACTGAAGGGCCACCGACCCGCGATCAGCGGCATCGCCCTGGAAAGTGTGGACGGCGGGGAACTCGACGGCGTCGTCGTCTCGAACGTCACCATGGTCGACGTGCGAGCGCCCATCTTCATTCGGTTGGGCAATCGTTGCCGGGATATGGCCAGGCCGGAGCCCGGCTCGCTCGAAAACGTCAACATCAGCAACGTCGTGGCGACGAGCGCGTCACTGACCTGCAGCATCACCGGTATCTCCGGCCACCCCGTCGAGGGCGTTACGCTCTCGAACGTACGCGTCACCTACAAGGGCGGGGGGCCGTTCCGTCCATCCGACCAGCCGGTCCTCGAGGTCGCCGACAAGTACCCCTGCGCCCGGATGTTCGACGCGCTGCCGGCATACGGCCTCTACTGCCGCCACGTCGCCGGCCTGACGCTCTCGAACGTGCAGTTGCTCTTCGAGGACGGTTACTGGCGGCTGACCGCGGAAGACTCGAAGAAGACCGAATGGATCACGCCGAGCGGCGTGCCCACCCCCTCCAAACCAGGTCGCACCGGCCCCGCGCTCGTGTGCGACGACGTGAGCGACCTCCGCATCGACGGTCTGCGGTGCCGCTCCTCCGAGGAAGGCGACCCGCTCCTGCGCCTGGTTAACGTAACGGACGCTCTCGTTCGTGGCTGTGTGGCGCCGAAAGACACGAAGGTCTTTCTGGAAGTGCGTGGTCCTCAGACGCGCGACATTGCTCTCGTCGGCAACGTCCTGACCCGAGCCGGGAAGTCGCTGCTCCTCGGCAGCCTAGTTCCCCCCGGCTCGGTCTCCCTCGCAGGATACGTCGATCCATCGGATGCCCCCCGGAGGTAAGCGTATTGATGTCTCTCGCTCAGCGAAGCGCGCGTCCTGCTCAGAAGACGAACCGATCGGGTGGCCCATCCCTCGTGAAGCCCGGGCGGAAGAAGGTGTGGGGGACCTCCCTGCCCGCAAACCACCGTGCCACGCCTCTTCATTCATCGAGGTGACGTGGGCATCATGAGTTTCTCGTTCGAGAATCCTTTGAGAGTGTCTCGCGCAGTCGGGCAAGCGGAGACGAACCTTTTCCGAGCGGCCAAACGTCGCATCACGGTTGACAGTGCCGAGCATGGATGCGAGGCTTCGTCTTCGCGAGCAAGCGCATGAACTCGCGCTACTCCGGGGCGCAACCACCATGTCACAGATCCAAACCAAACAGAAAGCGACCGCCTCAGCCCGTCCGCACGTGGCGTATCTGCCCCTCGGTCTGACGATCGCATTACTCGCGGATTTCGTTGCCGTGCTGCAGGCGGTGAGCGCCCCACACACTTTGGCACGCATCAGACTTGATGGGGAGAACAGTTGGCTCGTTGCCGGACTGAGCATGCTGGCGGTGTTTCCTCTCATTGCCTGGGGTCGCGCATCACGGTTTCGAATCACTGGCGTCATGGTACTGGCGTTTAGCCAAGCGGCATTGCTTGGGGTATTCGTCGAACTCGGTGGGCAGACCTTCTGGAGCAGCCCTGGACCGGTCATCGGCATATGGATCTGGGGGATCCTTGGATTCTGCTACCTCATTGCTCGCGTGGTGACCCGCTAGCCCCCAGGGCACGTCTCAGGACATCGCCGTCCAATCCAGCGCACTGCGAACTCGCTGCCGACGACGTCACGACTCCGTTGACGCCGGCCGCGCCTTGTCGAGCACCGCGCGGACCCGCGCGAGCAACTGATGTCTTGTGAACGGCTTCTCCAGGAGCTCCACGCCCTCGTCCAGTACGCCGTGGTGCGCGATCACGTTCGAGGTGTAGCCCGAGATGAACAGAACCGCTAACCCCGGACGTTCGATCAAGAGGGCTTGGGATAGTTGCCGTCCGTTCATGTCCGGCATGATCACGTCGGTGATCAGCATACCGATTGGTTCGCGATGCCTGGCGACTTCCAGGAGCGCCTCCTTGCCACCGGAGGCCGTGAGCACGGTGTATCCCACCGATCGCAGTACCTGTGCCGCCAGTTCGCCCACCGACCGATCGTCCTCCACCAGCAGCAGTGTCTCATTGCCGCCCAACGGTTCGGCCACTATCGGCGCTCGGTCCGCGGCGACCGACAGGCCTTCCGTAACGGGAAGGTAGATCTTGAACGTCGTGCCGCGCCCCGGCTCGCTGTATACGGCGATGTGCCCGCCGGATTGCTTGACGATACCGTAGGCCGTGGCGAGTCCCAGGCCCGTGCCCTTGCCGCGAGGTTTCGTCGTGAAGAACGGCTCGAAGATGCGCTCGCACGTCTCGGGCGTCATTCCGCAGCCTGTGTCGCTGACCGTCAACAGCACGTAGGAGCCCGCCGCGACCTCCGCATGCGTCGCGAGGTAGCCTTCGTCCAGCTCGACGTTGCTCGTCTCGATCGTCAACCGACCGCCGTCGGGCATGGCGTCGGCGCCGTTGACAACCAGATTCACGACGACCTGCTCGAGATGCCCGGCGTCGGCCAGCACCGGCCTCAGCTCGGATTCCGTAATCGTCTCGAGCACGATATTCTCGGTGATGAGTCTGCGGAGCATCTTGTCCAAGTCCGCGAGTAAGCGGTTGAGATTCAGGATCTGGGGCTGGCTGATTTGCCGCCGGCTGAAGGCCAGCAATTGTCGCGTCAGGGCCGTGGCTCGTTGTGCGCTCCGCTCGATCTGCTCCATGGCGCTGATCAAGAACGGGTTCGCTTCCGCCGCGTCGCGCAGCTCGCCCATGCTCAACTCGACGTTGCCGAGAATCGCGGTCAGGATGTTGTTGAAATCGTGCGCTACGCCACTGGCCAATTGGCCGATGGCCTCCAGCTTCTGCGACTGCCGGAGTTGGGCTTGGAGCGCGCTGCGCTCCTCCTCAGCTCGCTTCTGCCCCGTGATATCGGTGACGAATCCCTCCACGGACAGTATCTCGTTGTCGGGCGCGAATACCCCACATCCCTGTTCCCAAACCCACTTCTCGCCACCGGAAGCCGTCCGAATGCGGTAGACCATCGCGTACGGCTCGCGTTGCTCCAAGGCGCCGCGTACCTCCTGCAAGACCCGCTCGCGATCGTCCGGATGAATCAGATCCCGGTACGTTGGCCGATCCTTCACGAGGTCGTCCGGATCGTATCCCGTCAGATTCGCGCAGCCCTGACTGACAAACTCCATGGCTCCGCGCCCCCCGCCCGGAAAGCGATAGGCCATTCCGGGCAGGTTCCCCATGAGTGTGGCCAGGGTGCGCTGGCTGTCACGGAGGGCCTCTTCGCGCGTCCGAACGGCGTCGATCATCGCCCTGAAACTACCGTTGAGGCTTTCGATCTCCGCATAGGACTCGACCGGCGGCTCGCAGGTGTAGTCGCCGCCCGCGATTCGTCTGGCGTCCTCCTCCAGGTGCGACAGCGGCCTGAGCGCTCTTCGCAGGGTGATCACGGCCGCCATCACGGCCAGCGCGATCGCGGCAAGACAGCCCCCCAGAATGATGTTCCTGACGCGCTGCACCGGGCGCAGCGCTTCTTCCACCGGCTGCGTCACGATGACCAGCCACCGGGTCTGTGGGACAATCGCCACGCTGCCTAGCTTCTCGACGCCCTGGAACTCGTAGTGAAACGTCCCCTCCTTGCCCGCCAGGCCCTTCCGCGCGGGGGCAAGACCTCGAATGTTGTATCGCTGTGCGACAAACGTCCGATTCGGGTGCGCGATCGTCGTGGCGTCTCCGTCGGCGATGGCCGCGTATCCGTTGGTCCCGATCCTCACCTTGTCGATCACGTGATTCAAATCGGCGAGGTTCAGATGTCCCACCACCATGCCTCCAGGGGTGGGCAGCGTCAGGGTCAGCGTCGGTCGCCGCGTTTGGGGAGAGATGAACGTATGGGACCAGCACGGCTTGTCCGTTTCACGCGCCACTCGGTAGTACGTCTGATTTGACATATCCAGTCCGAGGATGTTCTCGTCGAAGGGGGCCAAATGGGTGACCACTCCCTGGCGGTCGAGAATGCAGATCATGTCGAAGAACTCGTAATGTGAGAGCAGCGCTGCGAGATACGCGTCAAGACCGGACGAGGAAACGATGGACTCGCTTTCGGTCATGTCTCGTATCTGAACCAGGAGATTCATCGGCTCGTTGAGAAACCGCTCCAGTTCGCCGACGAGCGACCTGGCGAGCAGGTAGTTCTTGTTGGTGATTTCCCTCTCCAAGCTGGTGCTCAAACTGCGCAGGCCCAGCAGGCCCACGGCCAGCACCGGCAGCGCGGCCACCAGGACGAAACTGACCGCTAGAACGTGTCTGAGGCTCTTGGCTTTCATATCGGTCGTGCGCTACGGCTTCGCCGGCTCGGCCTTACCCAGCGTCGCGATGTGCCGATTCCGTATCTCCACAATGTACGCGGGCCTGATCGGATCGCCGTATTCGTCGAAGACGATCTGACCGCCGATTCCCTGGAAGACCTTCTTCTTGAGAATGATCTCCTTGAGCCTTCCGGGATCATCCGTCACCGCTAGCGCTTCAAGCAGAATATGGGCCGCCTCATAGCCGTTCTGAGAGGGCTCGGTGGGCTTGGTCCCAAACCGCCGTTCGTAGGCCTGCCTGAACGCCACCGCGCGCTTGCTGGAAGGCACTTCCTCGAACCCACTGACGGAAACCGTTCCTTCCACGGCCAGACCGCCGTTCGAGAGGAAGTCCGGACTCGGAAACGTCCACCCGCTCGCGACGACTGTGATCGTCGAGCCCAGGCGCCTCAAATGCTGGCAAATGAGCGCGCCGTGCATTCCGCTGGTCACCAGGAACATGCCCTCCGCGCGGGTCTTGATGATCGACCGTGCAAGATCCGGCGCGGAGAAACTCTTCCGAGAATCGAAGGAAACGACGTCGGACACACGCCCGCCCCGATTGCCGAACTCCTTGCCGAAATGCGTATACCACGAGTCGGCGATCTTCGGGTTCGAGGCATCGTACACCACGACCATGTCTCGTAGCCCCAGCCGGTCATAGGCCAACGCGGCCATCATCGGGGCCTCGCGATCCACCGGGATCTCGACACGCATGAACTGGTCATCCAGCCCCGTCAACGCCGACGTGATCGAACCAAGGCCTATCATCAGAATGCCCCGTTCGTTCATCAGCGGAACCGTCGCGACCGCAAGCGTGCTCAGGTAGTGCCCGAGAATCGCCACGACCCCTTCGTCGATCAACGCTTGGTCCACCCGAAGTGCTTCTTCGGTGTCCGCCTTGTCGTCCTTGATGACCAACTCGACGGGCCGGCCCCTCACTCCCCCCTTGGCGCTCACCTCCTCCACGGCAAGCATGGCCCCATTCCTGGCGTGGACGCCGGTCGTCGAGGCAGGGCCGCTCAGCGTCGTGGCCAGTCCGATCTTGATCGGTTGTCGCGTGGTGGGGGAAGGCCCGAAGACGAGGACCAGAATCATCCCGGTCAAGGCGACCAAGCCGGCGCAGACAAGAATCATTCGTCTGCTGTGGAGAAGGTTCACCATACGCTACGGTCTCAAGCAACCGTCGTCACGGGGTCCGTATGTGCTCGATCAACCACGCGGCTCGTCCAATGCCTCCGTGGACCCGGCAGTTGCATAAACGTACCGGCGGGGACAACTGAACCGTTGAAGATCGTGCTCCAGGAGCATGCGATGTGTCTCGTCGACCCCGGGGGGATAGCCCCCCCTGATGACGGGCTCTTTGTCTGTGGCGCCGCGACACCGAACGGCGCGCGTCGCCGACCTCTCGACCCGACGGCAGAGTCATTGTAATCGTTTTGACCCGATCAGTTCTAGATCTTGGTTCATCGCGCGACCGCCGCGGCCGGCCGAATATCCGGGAATGGTATGAAGAAAGAGCTTCAGTCTTGCCTTGTCGCCATGAACGATGTGTGGTCTTGTCTTCATATCACTCTCAGAGGGAGGCCCGCCATGACGTTGTTCACACCAGGGGAGCTGGAGGTCATCCAGGTCCTGTGGCAGCACGGTTCGCTCAAGCCCGCCGAGATCCTGGTGCAGCTTGACCGTCCCATGAGCAACGCGGCGCTGCGGAGCGTTCTTCGCGTCCTGATGGAGAAGGGGCACGTGACCCGACGCAAGAAGGGTAAGGCCTACTACTACCGCGCCAAGAGCACCGCCCCCAAAGCGTTCAAGAACATGACGCGTTGACTGGCCGAGATGTTCTGCGGCGGGTCCTCCTTTGCCCTCATCGCCGAACTCATCAAATCCGAGCGGCTCAGCGCCGAGGACGTCCGTCGGCTTCAGGGGTTGGCCGAGGAAGGGGCATCGACTGGAGCGTCGTCGGGGAAGGCGGGTGAGCGATGATCGCGGATCTGTCCAATTGGCGGGTTGGATTGACGGGCGCGTGGGACGCGGCCCTCCGCCAGGCGCCAACGGGCGAAGACGCCGCCTCGCAACCTTCGCGGGAATGACTACTCAGGCAACAGGATGGCGGTGAGATTCCCGTCCTGCCCCTTTGGGGGCGAGCATCTCTCCACGACGTCTCTACTGGCCGCGCAGCCGCACGTCATCCGGCGGCTGGCTGGAGAGCATGACCAGCGCCTCACGGACGCGGGTGATCTGGTCATGGTTGACGGTGAGGTAGCGGTCCTTGCCGCCGGTCGTCGGCGTGAACTGCATGTACCCCTCCTCGGTGACGCGGATCTTGCCCGGCTCGGACAGGCCGAAGTAGGCCCGGTCGGGACGGACGGCGTACAGGACGCTCGTCAGGTCCCACGTCGGGCGGTCATAGGGCATCTTCATGTAGAGCTCGTAGCCCTCGCGAAGCGGGTGGTGCTTCACGTAGGCGTAGTCGCGCTGGATGCTCACGGCCGGGTACTTGATGGCCAGGCCGATCTCGAAGCCGCTGGTGGCGATGGGGGTGGGCCACTCGGCGAAGACCTTGGTCGCGGCCGGCAGGTCCTTGACGACGTTGTATTCCTTGTGCAGCTTGCCCAGCCGGAAGCTGCCCGCCATGATTGAGAGGAGCCGACACTTCTTGGCGACGAGTTCCTTGCCCGGCAGCGGCGAGGCGTCGTCCGGCTTCGAGTCGAGCAGCCGTGCGACGTTGGTCGAGAAGCCGACGACGGCAATCACCACGCTGCCGTCCGGCTGGGCGGCCAGGACCTTGCGGAGCAGCCCGACGGCCTCCGGCGCGTCCTTGCCGGATTGGAGCTTGCGCGGATACCGAGGCTTGCCGCCGTCCATCGCCACGCAGGGCGGCTGAATGTATTTGCCGGGCTCGCGCTCTTTGCCGTCGCGCACGGCGCCGACCGGAATGTCGCCTCGGCCGTAGAAGGTGTTGACCAGGTCGATGTAGGGGGCGCTCCACTCGTTGTCCTTCGAGCTGGTCACTGCAAGGAGCTGGCACTCGCCCCGGCTCTGCAAGGCGTGGATGACGCCGAGCGCCAGCGCGTCGTCGATGTCGTTACCCATATCGGTGTCAAAGATCAGCCGGACCGGTCGCTCGGGCCTAGCAGAACCTTCTGCCCCAAGCGCGGGGTGGCTGAGCCAAAGACCCGCCAGACCGATCATGATCGTTGTCAGTAGAATGCCGCACTTCATGGTCGCGTTCCTCCTGTGCAATACCGCGTTGGAGCGGAGATTCTAAGCCGATGCCCGCGCCCTCCGCAACGTTCGGCGCAAGGCGGTAGGTGCGATTGCGCCGACATGTCCGCTCACCTCTTGCTAGCGCCCCGACCGCTTGGCCAAGTTCGACGCTCGCGATAGACTCATGCTCCGTTTCCGGCACATCCGCCGTTGAGCGAGGACGAACATGGCCGACGTCATACTCAGTATCGATCAGGGCACCACGGGATCGACCGCGCTACTCACCGACTCGGCGGGTCGAATCCTGTCGCGCAAGACCGTCGAGTTCCCGCAGCATTATCCGCAGCCCGGTTGGGTCGAGCACGACCTGCATGAGATCTGGACCTCGGTCCGCCAAGCCGTCGAGGCCGTACTGGCCGCCTGCGACGGCGTCGGCGTGGCCGACATTCGTGCGATCGGCATCACCAACCAGCGAGAGACGGTTGCCCTGTGGAGCCGGGACGACCTCGAGCCGCTGGGCAACGCCATTGTCTGGCAGTGCCGGCGAACCGCGCCGCAGTGTCATGAGCTCCGCGCGGACGGCCTCGAGACGCAGTTCACGCGGCGAACGGGTCTGCTCCTGGACCCGTACTTCAGCGGCACGAAGCTGAACTGGCTGCTCGATCATCGTCCCGGCGCGCGGGATCGAGCCGGCGACGGGCATCTCGCGGCCGGTACGATCGACACGTACCTGATCGCCAGGCTTACGGGCGGCGCCGCCCACGTGACCGACGTCACCAACGCCTCGCGGACGCTCCTCATGAGCCTCAAGGATCGGACGTGGGACGACTGGTGCCTGGAGGCGCTGGACGTGCCCCGTTTGATCCTGCCGGAGATTCGTCCGAGCGCGGGCCTCTTCGGCCACACCGCCGGCCTGGGCTGGTTGCCCGACGGCATCCCGATCGGCGGCGTGGCCGGCGACCAGCAGGCCGCCCTGTTTGGCGACTGCTGCGTCGCGACCGGCCAGGCCAAGTGCACCTACGGCACCGGCGCGTTCCTCCTGCTCAACGCGGGCGACGCCCCCGTCAGCAGTTCCAGCCGCCTCCTGAGCACGATGGCGTGGGAGACGTCCGAGGTCACCACCTATGCCCTGGAGGGCAGCGTCTTCATTGCCGGGGCGGCCGTCCAGTGGCTCCGCGATGGGCTGAAGTTTATCGAGCGCGCTCCGGAGGTGGAGGCACTTGCGGCCCAGGTCCCCGATAGCGGCGGGGTTGTGTTCGTACCGGCCTTCGTCGGCTTGGGCGCGCCCTACTGGAACCCGGACGCGCGCGGAACGATCGTCGGGCTGACGAGGGGCACTACTCGCGCGCACATCGCCCGCGCCACGCTCGAGGGCATCGCGTTCCAGGTCGCCGAGGTGGTCGAGGCGATGGCCAAGGACGTCAGCCACCCGATCGAGATCATCCGCGCCGACGGCGGCGCAGCCGCCAACGACCTGCTCATGCAGATGCAGGCCGACCTGCTGGGCGTCCCGGTCGAGCGCGGACCCGTACTGGAGACCACGGGTGTGGGCGCCGCCCTGCTTGCGGCTCTCGGCGTCGGCCTGCACCAATCCATCAAGGAGGTCGCCGCCACGTGGCAGACCGACCGTGTCTTCGAGCCCGTTATCTCGCGAGACGAGGCGGCCGACCGAATCGAGGAATGGCGCCGCGCCGTCGCCCGCGCGAGTTGATCCATCAACCGGCGAAGGACGAAGGTCGCGCCGCTACCGGCTCGCCTTCCGCCGGGAGATCAATTCCAGGCTGCGTCCGCTGGCCAGGGCGTTGAAGCCGAACCGCCGGCGAATCTCATCACTAACGGCGTAGATGCGGCTGTGTTTGGCTCGACGCCGTTCCGTCCAGAGCCGCAACTGCCGAGGGCCTGCCTCGGTCAAACCCGAAAGCCGCACGCCGACCAGGCGCACTGGCAACGGACGGGCGTACACGCGGTCGAGCAGCGCGCCGGCCGTTGCGGAGACTTCGGCGTCGTGGTCCGTGGGATCCTCCAGGCGCCGGGCATGGGTGACGGTTTTGAAGTCCCGGTACCTGAGCTTGACGGTCACCGTTCGCGCGGCGCGGCCCTCGGCGCGGAGCTTCCAGCACGCACGCCGCGTCAGGTGATCGAGGGTTGCGCGGAGGAAGTTGCGGTCCGACGTGTCGACTTCGAACGTCGTCTCGTGGGAGATGCTGTCGCGGTCGTCATCCGTCTGGACTCTCGCCTCGCACCGGCCGTTGGCCTTTTGGCGGAGGCTCTCGGCGGCGGCCGGTCCGACCCACTTGATGAGCTGTTCTCTGGAGACCTCAAGCAGGTCGCCGACCCTCGTAAGTCCTTCTGCAGAAAGACTTTCTTCGGTTTGTCGGCCAAGTCCCGGGATGACCCGCAATGGCATCGGCGCCAGGTAGGCCCGTTCGGTCCCGGGTCGAACGAAGCAGACGCCGTCGGGCTTGGCATGGTTGGTCGCGATCTTGGCCATCAGCTTGTTGGCGGCCAGGCCGACCGAGACGGTCAGGCCCGCCCGACTGCGCACGCGCCGGCGGAGGCGCTCGGCGACGATCACTGGCCAATCATCAGGGATCGCCGCCGGCGCGCCTGCCAGGCTTGAAGGGAAGTGTGCCCAGTGGGTGCCGGTCAGGTCGAGATAGCCTTCATCGATGCTGGCCGGCTGGAGGATCGGCGTGAATTCGCGGCAGATCTCGAAGACGCGCTCGGAGAATTCCTCGTAGCGGTCGAAGTGTCCGCGAACGAATCGGGCCTGCGGACAAAGACGATGGGCGTGTCGACAGGGCATGGCCGATCGGACGCCGAAGGCCCTGGCCTCATACGAGGCCGACGAAACGACGCCCCGCCCCCGGGGATTGCCGCCGACGATGACCGGTTTGCCGACCAGGTCTGGATCGAGGAGCTGCTCGACCGAGGCGAAGAAGGCGTCGAGGTCTACGTGAGCGATCGTCCGGGGACCTGGGAGGGCGCCCGGCGCGTGGCGGGACTCGCTTCGGCCGTGATGGCCTATGCAGTCCGCCCGGGGCGCCTCGCCTGCTAGCACGGGATCTCCTCCGCCTCCGTTTTGCGTGGAACCGCCCTTGTCTCCAACAGAAGTGTATCCCGTATATTTACCAAACGCAACCACATTGTTAGGAAAATGTACGCGTTCTGGTGACTAGCCGTAAGACTGCTTGAATGAGTGAGTTGAATGATGTCGTGCTCCTTGGACGTAGTGGCGGGGGTGTTCGTCCCGAACAGACCTTGGGGAGCCCGACCAATCGGACAGATTAGAGAGGCAGTTCAGGAGATCTCGATTCAGCGAGGGGTCGGTCGTTCCGATAATCATACCCAGAACCCATTTGGAGCCATCAAATGACCAGGAAGATCGCGTTGATCGTGGGCTGTCTCGTTGTGGTCCTTGGTGTGGCGGGCTGCATCGGCCTGTGCAGGTTGTGGCAGGACACGATTCCCGCGGCCACGGCCAAGCCTTCGCTCGAAGGGTACTGGATGCCGACGAACGTCTATCGGGAGGCGATCCAGTACGGCGAGGCGATGGCCGACCAGAGGGCGACGGTGGACTTCTGGCGACTTCAGCGGATCGCCGACGCGGAGACGCCGGATGAATACGAGATCACGGGGGCCTGCTCAGGGAAGTTCCTTGGGTACGCGGTGGTGGTCGACGAGGGTTTCGTGGTGATCGCCAACAACAATGGGGCGAGCATCGAGGCCGTCCTGGCCAGCGACGACGTACTCGTCGCGACGCAGCCTGTGACTCAGGGGGCGTGGAGCGCGCGGCGGGTCCAGCAGCCGACTTGCGATCCCAACAGCGAGGTCGTGCCGCTTCAGCCGATCGAGACGATCGACACCACGGTGATGGCGGAGATCCAGGCGGCGATCGAGAAGCAGAAGCGGACGTGGCAGGGCACGGGGACGCTGCCCAACGGCATGGCGCACCTGAAAGCGGCGGCGGGTTCGCGTCTGGCCTCGGGGGGTCAATCGACGACGGGCGGGCCGACGAGCAGCAAGTGCTACGACGGAGGCGGCAAGCAGATAGACTGCCCGAACGACGTGGATGGGGGCCATCCCACCTACAGTGTGTGCGAGGAGAGCACGGTCGACGAGCAAACGGTCGTCCAACTGGCGGAGTCGGTGTGTATGATCGACTCGACCTATCCTGGCCAGCTCATTCGGGGGCAGTACTTCGATGCCGGCCAGTTCGTACCGATCACCATTCCTCGAGCGGGGGGGAGCATCCTTCTTTCCGGGCTGTTCGGCAAATCGGGAAGCTGGGGTCGCACGGTTCCCGAGGTCGCGCCGACGGGCATCAGTGATGCCATCTCGAGCATTCTGCGTGACAACCAGATCACGGGCACGGCCGCGTGCGGCAGTGTTCAGATGTACTCGGCGGAGACGTCGGAAGAGTTGGCGGTCAATCTCGGCGTCGACGTGTCGTTCCTGAGCGGCAGCGTCAAGTCGGAGGTGGACACGAATCGATCGGCGTCCCAGAGCATTACGGTCGTGTACTTCACGCAGGTCTACTACACCGTCGATTTCGAGACGCCCGTGTTACAGACGTCGGTATTCCGCGACGGCGAGAACTTTGATGATCCGGAGAACCAGATCGGGGCGGGCAATCCGCCGCTGTACATCTCGAGCGTCAAGTACGGTCGGCAGGTATTCCTGGTACTCAAGTCGGCCTACTCGTCGCTGGACGTGCAGGCAACGTTGAAGGCCGACTACGGGGTGGTGACCAAGGGCGAGGTCAGGGCGGGGGTCACGTACGAGGACGTGATGCAGAACACGAGCATCACGTATGTGGTTCGGGGCGGTCCGGCCGATCTGGCGCTGCAAGCGATGCAGGGTCAAACGCTCGACAAGGTATTCCAGAACGTCAAGGACTACATCGCCAACAAGAACGCCGCTGATTGGTCATTCAGCAGCCCGGGCCTGCCGGTGGCCTTCACCGTCAATTACCTCAGCGATCGCACGGTGGCAGCGAAGGCTTTGATGACGTCGTACACAAACCACGACTGTACGCTGCATTCCGCGGAGATGTATCACTTCGCCGTCGAGTTCGATTGGGTCGACGATGACGCTTATGCGTACCTCGACACGAATCCGGACTCGGGCGGCAACTTGAACACGCTTCTCGAGATCCACTTCGGCCAGAAGAACTTGAGCAGGTTTTTCTCGGACATCCTGGACGACAAGGACCACATGGTCTACGTGCGGCTCCACAACGGACCGCACGCCGGCGCGGCTGTGATGTTCAAGTTCCTGAGAGACAACGTGTGCGTGTACAAGTTCGACTACAACGACCCCAGTGCCGCGAACAACGCCGACGTCGCCAAGCTCTCCTTCAAGATCAATCGGGCGAGCGGTAAGTTCGAGGTCCTCGACGTCTGGCCGGTGCCGACGTCGAGCGAGTAACCCTGACGCCATCCTTGTCGCGAGGAGGCGACCCCCGCCCGGGTTCCGGAGCGGCGCGCGGGCTTACAGGCTGGCCATGAGGTAGTCGACGATGGCCAGCGTGCCCAATCCTCCGGAGGGGATGAGGATGGCGCGGATGATGGGGTTCTCAGGCAGCGGGCACAGGGCGCCTGTCCGCTTGTTCTTGACGTCTTCCAGCAGGAGCTCGATGCCTTTTGCCCTTGGATTGGCTCCGGGTCCGCCGGCGCGCGTGAGTTTCCTGCGAAGCTGTTTCATGCAGGCCTGCTGGGCCCGTTTGGCCGAGACCCGCAGCGCCACGGCCGAGTAGATGGCGACCAACAGGATGAAGCAGATCGCCAAGTCAGCCGTTGTGGTCCAGTCCCAGCCGTCGAAGCCGGGGTCTCGACTCGCCCAGAAGATCAGCAACACGACGAAGGGGTAGTAGAGCGTCGTACCGACGGTCTGCGTGTGCCTGGCGAGGAGGCGAAGGCTCAGCCATTCGTCCACGTCCTCGGGGTCCACGCCGCGCATGCCGGCGTGGTAAGCCCGAACGCTCTCCGGCCAACGGAGGGGATGTTTCGTATCCACGAGGAGTTGGATGAAGCGACTGCACAGGAGGGTCACGTCCAGGACGATGAAGATCAGGACGAGTAGAGCGATGAAGCTGCCTACGCCCAGGTAGCAGTACGTCAGCCAGGCAGTGCGTCCGCGCGCGATACTGATCGTTCCCAATGAGTCTTCGAACAAGGCTTCCTGGAGACAGAGACCCGCGGCGACGAACAGCAGCATATAGGGCAGCGAGCGAATGACCCGATAGTCGGGCCTTCGCCGCCGCCTGTAGTCGTTCCACAGCCATTGGACGTCGTCGGTATCCGCAGGAAGGCGCCAGAGGAACGTCACCGACCGTTTGAGAAGGTCGCGGATGCTCGACAGGTTCTGTCCGATCGCACTCGACCAGAACGACGCCACCGTCTCGCGGATTCGATCGAGGACCTTGCGGACCTGCTCTGACGCGGAGGTCGAGGGGTTTCCGCCGCTTGACGATTCCGACCCCTCGAAGAACTCCGCCGTAATGCCGCTACGACTCGCGAGCAGGCTGCGGCGGATTAGCACGAGGAAGTAGACGCATAGAAGCATCGAGATGACGCGAAGGATTTCCGTCGGCCAGATGCTGATTCCCTGGAACCAGGCGAACGGTTCCCCGTCGGGCGCTGCGTGCTGGCTCCGTATCAACAGTCCCATGACGATGGCGATAGCTGCCAGGGCCAGGTATCTTCCTAGGATCCGCGCAAGATCCCTGCCCTTGAACTCCCCGCGTATCGTCGGGCGCAGCGGACGCAGGATCGGCACGAGAAGTAGGCCGGCCAGAAGAAGCGCCAGGATCGCGTAGCAGACTCGACGCTTCTGGAAGCCTTGGCTTCGCGCGCTCGGTGGGAAGGGAAAGGCGGTATCGGGATCCGTCTGTCCGTGGGTTGGGAGCCAGAGGTCGTACGCCCGGGTGCGCGAGCGTTCGAAGACGTGAGGCAGCGGCGCGTTGCCGTCTTCGCTCCCCGCGTATTCGCCTATCTCGTATCCGAGCGCCGTGATGGTGGCGAAGTAGGTCGACGTCTGATAGCTGTCTCGAAACGGCGGGATGCCGAGTTGGAGGTCGGGGTGGAGTCTCAGGCCGAAGGCGGAGGCCACGATGAGATTCTGGGTGCTGCTGAGCTCCTTGGGCAGGAGGAGATTGGCGTCCAGGTCCGTCGTGAAGAAGACAGCTCGCGGGAAACTCGGGCGCAGGGCACGAAGGATCAGCAGTTTGTCATAGACGTCGCTGCCCAAGACGCCGATGGCGCGGAGCCTCCCCTTGTTCTCTTGTAGCAGTTCCCATTCGAGGTCTTTGAGTCGCTGCTCGAGCCGGCGGATATAGTCGAGTTGCGGACGTCCCTCGGGGCGCACTTGCCCCTCTTGGTTCTGCGACCCTTCCCGCATTGGGTCCTGGCCGGCTTGCGCGGGGGCGTTGGGGTCGTCCGGTCGGGCGGCGGGGACATTGCCGTCGATGCCTCGCAGATAGGTGAAGAAGTGGATTCCCTCGGCCTTGTGCGCCTTCTTCAGGAAGTCCTCGAGGGGCTTCTGCGCCGCGCCAGGACGGCCCTGCAGCACGACCGATGCGAACGTCAGCGGCAAGGCCTGTCCGTAGAGCGTGTCCCACTCGGCAATCAGGGCGATGCGGTTCTTCGGATCGTTCGGATCGGCTCGCCTCAGTGCCAGCTCATGCGTGAGCGCCTTGCACGTCTTCTCGTCGGTGGCGATCGTTCGATGGATCTTGGGAGGCTTGTCGGAGGCCGGCCTGGTCGAGCCGCGCGACGTCGGCGCCTTCTTTCGCTGAGATTCGCTCGCGAGCAGGTGTTCAAGAACATCTCCGCAGATCGTTGCCCAGGGCCCGTACGCCACTGCCGAGGAAAGCACCCCGAAGTCGCCGCCCTCGCGGAGCTCGATTTCCATATCCCAGAGAACCTTCGAATCCGTCGGGCCGAGGATCTTGATGGCCGGGAAGGTACTTCCGCCATGGCGTTTGGCGGACGCGGAGTTGCTGCTCCGGTTGGAGCACGGGACCTTGGCGGACCCGTGCGATGGGTTCCCCTTCGACTGTGCGCTATCTTGCTCGCGCCGCGCGGCGAGGTCCTCAAAGATCGTCTTCAACCGGGTCAGGGGGTGCTCGCGAAGCTGCTCCTCGTCGACCCAGAGGACCATGATCCTTCGAGGCTTGTCTTTCGGTGCGGTGAGTCTGCCCTGTGCGCTACCCAAGCGATCCGGGTATAGATCGCTCTGCTCGAATCGCTCGAACGGGAGCAGCCATTGGGCGTCAGAGCCGCCCGCCATGATGACGTATCGCAGGTGTGCGGGGTCGGTCGGCCGGTAGCCGGCGGCGTTCAAACCCGCTAGCACCGCGTAGCGAGTTCGCAGTCTGTTCTCGCCGTCTTCGGGGTATGGCTTACCGTGCAGCAGCACCGCCAGGAACAGTCGAGGCCCTCTCGAGTGGACGAAGTCCCTCATCTCCCCCGTGCATCGCTGATGCGTTGCTTCAAGACAGTTCGGATCCCATGCGCGCCTTGGTTGAGGCACGGCCTCGAGCGGGTCCTGCCAGAGCCGGGTCGGCACGCCAGGCTCGGCGCGCCCGTTGAGAAGCCCTGCCTCCGGGCGCAAAGACTCCAGCGCCTGACGATGCGTTGCCACCCGCCCCGCGACGAGGGCAAGCACCACCAGCACGGGGAGCGACACAACCGAAGCGCGGCTCGCGGCGTCACTCGTCTGAGACACGAGACTGCCCCAGCGGAGACCGCGCGCCCTCGACTCGAATCCTTGGCTGAACCGGCTCGATTGTACCCCCTTATTCGAGTCGTGTCACTACTAATATTGTTGGCTGGTATGGGCTTAGATAATATACCCTATGGTTGGCGGTTCCCTGCGGCCAGACTCGAGTGGCCCTAGCGGGGGCCTGCATGGCATGAGGAAGCCGTCGCGAGAAGAAAGAAGCCGACTCGGCCGTTGGACCGAGTCGGCTCTCGCCATGGCTTTTGCTTCACTGGCCTGCGGGCTCGGCGACAGGTTGCCGGTGGAACCGGGTCGGTCGCGTCCCTGTGAAGTATACCCTATATCGGCTGGGGGGGCGCAAAATGTTAGGGGAATGTACGCCAGCCGAGTCATTTCTATAAACCATTATGTTGCAGTGTTTTATGTTTAGCACGATCAACTTCCGAAGAGGAATCGGAATGTTAGGGTTCCGGCGGCGGTCGGCTGGAGGGTCGGCATGCTCGGACCCGTTGTCGGTCCGGTGGTCGGGCGCGTCGAGGGCCGTGTCGTTGGAAGGCGATTGAGGGTCACGTCGACGGCGACGCGGTCCTTCTTGCGGATCTCGTAGTCGAAGACGACGTGTCCGCTGCCGACGAATCCCGGCTCGACGACGTGCGTGGCCCAGAGAGAGGAGACGAACCGGGCGATCCGCTCGCGACGGCGATAATATTCCTCGACCGCGTAGTAGGGATCATAGTAGTAGTACGAGGGGCCGTAGGGGCCGTAAGGATACCCGTAAGGCCCGCACGGATAGTAATGCCACCCGCCATAGCCGACGCCCACGGTGACGACGCCCGTTCGATACGGCCCCGAGGGCGGGGGATCGCTCTGGGCCAGCTCGGCGTATCGCTGGAACTTTTTCGGGTGCATGGCAGGGCGCTTTAATCCGTCGCCGCCGATCAGAATGACGTCCTTGTAGCTCAGCTTGACGGGGCGTTGGCTCTGGTTGATCAGGTCGATCTTCATTCCGGCGAGCAGGTGGTCGTCCTCGAGCAGGACGCGGACGGGGGTGAGGACGACGGCGAATCCCTCGCGCTCGATCACGGCCGCGTCGTTCTTGGGCAGGAGCGTTTGGCCGGGGGCCTCGATGGCCTTGAGCTTGGGGGAACATCCCGCCGAGCCCGCGAGGGCGCAGGATAGGAGCAGTGCCGCGTAGGTTCTCGGTTGCGTGCTCGTTTCCAGCATCATGAGCCTTCCCGTGCGGGCATCGGCTCGCCGCACGACTCCCGGCCCCAAGCGGGTCCCGGGGCAATGATAGGCGACTCGCTCCGGTGACGGAGGTCTAACTAGCATGATATGGGGGGCGCCGGTACAACGAAAGCCTTCCGGAGGGAAGCGGGGTGCGTGACAGTTGGATTCGGCTCGCGGGGGGTGCGGCCCTCCCATGAGAGATGTCGCTCCGAGGCGTTTGGATACGGATTGCCTGAATTGCCGCGCGCCTGCGGAGACGGCCCGGGTCCCATAAGGAGGGTGGGACCGCGGGCCGGAGCCGTCTGTGTCGGATCGCTAAGCTGTTGGCAAGGAAGAGTGTCCAGTGTGGCACGGCGGCATCCGGCCGTGAAGGATCGCACTGCCCAGCCGAGGGGGGCTGGGCCACATCGGGCGGAACCGTGCGACTTGTCAACGATTCCCGCAAGCGGCTTAGCGCCTTCCGCCAATCAGGGCCGACAGTTCCCCGATCGTGCCTCGCAACTTGCCTGCCTGGGCGGACAGTTCCTCCGAGGCTGCCGCCGATTCCTCGGCGTTGGCGTTGTTGGCCTGCGTGACGCTGTCGATCTGCGAGATCGCCGTATTGACTTGGTCGACGCCCTGGGCTTGTTCGGAGGAGGCGGTGGCGATGTCGGCCACGAGCTCGCCGACCTTGGCGGATACCTCGTTGTTTCTCTCGAAGCTTCCTGCGGTTCGCTGGGTGAGCTCGACGCCCCGGTTGACGCGACCGACGGTCTCCTCGATCAGCCCGGTCGTTTCCCGCGCGGCACCGGCGGCCCGTTGGGCCAGGTTCCGGACCTCATCGGCCACGACCGCGAATCCCTTGCCGTGCTCCCCGGCCCGAGCCGCTTCGACCGCCGCGTTGAGGGCCAGTAGGTTCGTCTGGAAGGCGATCTCCTCGATGACCTTGATGATCTTTCTGATCTGGTCGCTGGCCTTCGAGATCTCTTGCATCGCGTTCGTCGTGTCCGTCAGGGCGGTGTTGACCTCGCCGACGATCTGACGCGCCTCCGCCATGGCGTTGTTGCACTCTCCGGCGTTGTCGGCATTCTTCCGCGCCATCGCGGCCATTTCCTCAAGGGCGCTGGAGGTCTCTTCCAGGCTGCTGGCCTGCTCGGAGGCGCCTTCGGCCAACTGCTGGCTCGCCGTCGATACCTGAGAGGAGGCCGCGTTGACCTGGTCGGCCCCTTCGCTCAAGCCGGCGATGATTCGAATGATCGGCTTCGTTATGGACCGCGTCAGTAGCAGCGATACGAGCAACCCGGTGACCACCGAGCCGATTCCGGTACCCAGCGCCCACAGGGACGCGGTGCGGGCCCGTTGGGCGGTCTCCTGCGTCTTTGCATCGGCCGCCTGAGTGGCTTCGGAGTGGATCTTCTCGACGACGGGCTCGATGTTGTGCACGGCCGTTCGCATGGCCTCCGTCGCCGCTTTGATCTTCTGGTCCTCGGCGACCAGCGCGTCAAAGGTGTCCAGATAGGCCTTGATCTTCGCGACGGCCTTGGCGACGTCCTGCTTGTTGACGCTCGATGCATTGAACGCCTTGGCAAGCTTCTCAGCGTCTTGGTGGGTCTTGTCCACGTACTTCGGATCCAGCCGAAGCAGGTAGTCCTTCTCCCGGCGTCGGACCATCAGCAATTGCGCCTGGGCGCCGGGAACGTACACGCCGCGAATCGCCTCCTCCATCTCATGGGCGGCCGAGCGCATCTGGTCGTAGAGCTTGTCGCCCGACGGCTTGCTGGTGCTGGCGGCGACGAGCTTCTTGGCGCCGTCTTCATATACGGTCAGCGCCTTGGTCACCCGCTCCTTCGTCTGCTTGCACACGACCGACTTGGCGAGCGATTCGCAGTCCTTGATGGCATCGAGGAACTGGGCCTTGTACTTATCGCTCCCGGTCCGGATGAAGTCCTTTTCGAAGCGGCGCATTTGGAGCAGGGCTAGATACAGCTCATCCACGGAATACCGGGCCAGGTCCGACTCGAGATCGTGCACGATGTCACGGAACTTTCCCTGAAGACCGGAGTTGTGGTCGAGCCCCCGGCGTTCCCAGGCCGCGACCAGGTCGCCGAATGACTTGACGTAGGCATCCAGGTGCGTCTGCACGCTCCCTGCCAGGTCTGCCGTGGTGGCGTTCCCCCCGGCCTGGGCCAGGGCGACGACTTGCTTGGCGTCCTCTCGCAGAGCGTCGGCGCGGGCCTGATGCTTGGGCACGTATCTCTTGTCGAGCCGCAGCAGGAAGTCCTTCTCGTCCCGACGACACTGCAGCATTTCGGACTCGGCCTGGCCCGCCAGATTTGCGATCGTGACCTCGCTCGCCATGATCCGCCCAAAGTCGGAGGTCGTGCGAGTAATGGCATAGTGATAGATCGCCATACCCCCTCCGAGCAGGGCCATGACGAAGACGAAGGAGGCAATCAGTTTGCTGCCGAAGGTCAGTCTCTTGAACATTGAGCGGCTCCCGTTGTCGTGCGGTCTCGCCCGGAGCACATCCGCTAGCGCATCGAGGCGGGCAACGGATCGAACGCGACCGAGGTATCCCCCGGGATGCGGAAACGAGCGTTCCGCGCCCCCACCTGTCGAGCGGTCGACGAACGAACCATAGTAGATTCGACTTATCCGTGGCATGACTTGCGGCGTTCCCCGCCCGCAACAGCCTCGCCACACCGGTTAGGCTGACGCCCGTGAGCGGCCGTTTCGGATTGGCGCTGAGCACATTACCGGACGGGCGGACCTAAGCGTTTCCGGGGATAGCGGTTGGATTGTGGAGGACGGACAATCAGGCTCCTCAGGGGTTCTGCTGGCCTTTTGGACATGCTTGCCGCTACGGACAAACCCCGATGCACAAATGGGACCCAGGCATCGCGTCGTCCGGGAGCACACACCGATAACCGACGGCACTTCGAGCCCTTGGTTGAGCGACTGCCGCCTGCGAATGACGTGGGGGCGGCGATTGCATGGACGCCCAAGGTCTTCCGGGACATGAGTCGACCTGGTCACGTGTGAAAAACCACGTCGCGAAAGCCTTTGACAGCCGCCGCGCCGCACCTATCATGTTCTCTTTATGAGTCCACCGAAACGACGGGGTACGGCAAAATCGGAGGAGGCGTACCGGTCCTCCTGCAGGGTCCTGCCGGGCGGGGTCAACTCGCCGGTTCGGGCGTTCGGCGGGGTTGGCGGGACGCCGCGCTTCATCGAGAAGGCCAAGGGGGCGATCCTTACCGATCTCGACGGGAACGAGTACATCGACTACGTGGGGTCCTGGGGTCCCTTGATCTTGGGGCACGCCGACGATCGGGTGGTGGCGGCGGTGAGCAAGGCGCTCTGCCACGGCTCGAGCTTCGGTGCGCCGACCGTCCGCGAGACGCGGCTCGCCGAGCTCGTCATCGCGGGGGTTCCCAGCATTGAGAAGGTCCGCTTCGTCAATAGCGGCACCGAGGCCACGATGAGCGCGATCCGCCTGGCTCGGGGCTACACGGGTCGGGACGTCGTCATCAAGGTCGAGGGGTGCTATCACGGGCACGTTGATGCCTTGCTCGTTTCGGCGGGTTCGGGGGCCACGACGTTTGGGACGCCGAGCTCTCCGGGCGTGCCCGAGGGGGTGACGTCCGCCACGGTGGTCATCCGCTTCAACAGCCTTGACGCGGCCCGGGCGGTCTTCGCAGAGCATGGCGACCGGATCGCGTGCCTGGTCGTGGAGCCGATCGCGGGGAACATGGGCTGCATTCCGCCGGCGGACGGATATCTCCAGGGCCTGGGCGATCTGTGCCGAGCGCACGGGGCCCTTTACATTCTCGATGAGGTGATGACGGGCTTTCGCGTCGGGTACGGCGGGGCCCAGGGGCTGTACGGGCTCAGGCCCGATCTGACCTGCCTGGGGAAGATCATCGGCGGGGGCCTGCCGGTGGGGGCCTTTGGGGGTCGTGCGGAGATCATGGACCGGCTCTCTCCGCTGGGCCCGGTGTATCAGGCCGGGACGCTGAGTGGGAATCCTCTGGCGATGGCGGCCGGAATCGCAATGCTTGAGGCGCTGGGGGATCCGGGTGTGTATAACGACTTGGAGGCCAGGTCGGCCAGGCTCGCGGAGGGTCTGGAACAGGCGGCTCGCGGCGCGGGCGTGCCCACGTTCCACACCCGGGTCGGGAGCATGATGTGTACGTTTTTCACGGACGGGCCGGTGACGGACTATACCTCCGCAAAGCGATGCGATACTGAGGCCTACGGGCGGTTCTTTCACTCCATGCTCGAGGGCGGCGTGTACCTAGCGCCGTCGCAGTTCGAGTGTGCGTTTGTCTCAACCGCCCATACGGATGAGTTGATCGCGCGGACGATCGAGGCAGCCAAGGAGGCCTTCGCTTCGATCTGACGTCGGTGCGGGAACCGAGGCAAATCCTCGGCAGCCTTTGGGGCCGGCTCGCGACTAAGCTAACGTGGCCCGCCGATCTCCCGGCAGACCGGTTCGACGGAGCGTCTGGTTCAGCCATGGAAACGCAACCGAGATCAGAACTGACGGTATTGCGGGATTACTTCGGCGCGGTCCGCGCCGTCCGCAAGGCTCGAACGATTTTCCTGATCGTGGTCTTGCTGAGCTTGCTGACGCAGGTCAGCGGCTACTGTCTGGCCCGGTGGGGGCCCCGCCTCGAGCGCCAATACCAGGAATACCGCGAGCAGCGCGAGTTCGAGGTCTCCTCGCTCCGCAGCGCTGCCTTTCCCGAGCCGACGACGTCCACGAGCCCAAGCACCCGCTCGCTTGCCTCCGCGGCCTCGCCCGTCCCCGAGACCCAGACGACCACCGAGCCCGTCGCCATTGTCGCCCGGCCCGGGGAGAAGGTCATCGCGATCAAGCGACGACTCCCCGTGGCTAGCAGACCCGCATCGGCGGCCATCTACCGGGAGGACATCATCAGGGCGGTGCTGCCGCTGGCTCGATTCGCGGGGCTGGCTTGCAGCGGGTTGCTGATCATGACGTACCTGATCGGCGTCAACATCTGCCTGGCCGGTCGAATGGGCGGCGTCTGCCACGCCACGTCGGCTTTCTTCTGGTCGGTCGTGCTCGTGACGCTGCTGTTTCCGTGGCGGAACCTCGTTCCCGGCTCGATGATCGAGCTGCCCGACGCGTTCTTCACGTTGGCCGAGCTCCAGCACGGGCTGCGGGAATTGCCGCATGACCGGCTCTCTCATATCCTTCACTACGGGCGGTTCATTCTCTGGCCGGTGTTTGCGATGCTAGCCGCTTTGGTTTCCGGGGTGCGATTCAGCCTGGCGTACCGGCACGTGCAGCGGGCCGTCGAGCCATTGATTCTCATGAAGGTGGTTTGAGTGCTCATCAGGGCGGCCCAGTTCATCTGCTATCTGTTGGCGTTGCTGCTGACGGTCAGCGTCAGCATGTATGCCGTCAGCGGCGTCGCGCAGGTCATCTTCTTTGGCGCGGTGATCGTGATCTTGCTCGTCGCGGCCGCGATTATGGGCGACGGGCTTCGGTATCAGTGGCCCACGATCTTGCTGGTCGTCCTGTCGGTTACCGGTCTGGCCTTGGTGGCGTACATGGCCACGATCGCGATGGACACCACGCGCGACGTCGGCTTCGTCGAGCGGGTCTGTTCGCCGGAGGGCGGGGTCAACCACTGCCAGCAGGCGTTCCAGAGCCATTGGGCGACGCTGCCTCTCGGCTTCGGCGCCAAGGCCGGTCGTATCTCGACGTTCACAGCGGGGGTGGCGTTCTACAGCATGCTGCTCGTGTGGTTCGTGGCGATGGGCAGACCCCGCCGATCCGAACGGTGGTGGCATCTGATCCCCGTGGCGATCACCAGCGGGGGACTGTGCATCGCCGGCTTCCTCACGATCATCATGTACACGCAGTTCGAGGCGGCGTGCCCACTTTGCATGGCCAGCCACGTCTGCACCGCGCTGCTGTTTGTCGTGACGCTGCTGGTCTGGCCGAGAGAGCGAAGCGCGACGCCCGTGACCGAGACCGCCGCGTATGACCCCGTCTCTCCAGACGCGAAGACCGCGCGTAACCTATTCGCGCCGTTGAGTTGGCAGCGTCCCGTGGCGGGGCTGGTGCTGGCGATGACGGTGGGAATCCTAGGGATGCAGACGGGCGGGAGCATCTCGCTCAATGGCCAATACGGTCAGCTCGCCCAGGCCTACAAGCTCATCGCTGACGACCCGGCGTTCATGCGATGGGACCTGTCGCGCCAGCCGGAGGTTCCGTGGGAGGTTCGCCCAGACGACAGCGTTCGCGGATCCGAGTCGGCACCGTTCGTCGTGATCACGTACAGCGACTTCCAGTGTCCGCAATGCAATGCGTTCGCCAAGAAGATCGAGGCGATCCAGACGGCTTTTCCCGGGCGACTGCGGGTCATCTTCCGCCACTTTCCGCTCGATCGCGCCTGCAACGCCAAGACCAAGACGGTCATGCACGCGTTTAGCTGCCAAGCGGCCCGCGCGGCGGAGGCCGCCTGGTTGCTCGGAGGCAACGAGGCGTTCTGGAAGATGCACGACGCCCTCTACGCGAACCGAGATCGGCTCTACGCGCGACCCTACGCGGAGCTTGCCGTGCGGATCGGCCTCGACGTGAACCGGTTCAACGCCCTGATGAGGGACCCCAAGACCGACGAGCGGATCAAGGCGCACGTTGAGAGCTCCGAGCACTTCAAGGTCGCCAGCACGCCGGGGGTGTATCTCAACGGACGCCGGGTGCGAACGTGGGGGTCGATCGCCTTCTGGCGGGCGATCCTGGAAGGTCCCGCTGGCCAACCTACCTCGACGAAGTTCACTTCCGGCCCGACGACGACTCGGGCGGCATCCCGCTGAGCCGAACGGCAAATGAGTTCCCGAGGCGTCGGATGTCGCGGAATGTCCCGGAATGTCCCGGAATGCGCGGGAATGCCGCATTTCGCCGCTGTCGGCGCGTGGGTTCTCCGGCGCTCTTGGCGCGGGGGGAGTTCTTCTGGCGTGATGGCCGGGGGGATTCCCCTAGCCTTCGGCGGTCTTGTCGTTGTGGTTGTCGCTCGTTGGTCTGGGTCTTCTTCATATCGCGTCCTCCGGGCGTGGTGAGGGGCGGCGTTTCATCTCGGCTTCACGGAAAAGGGCGTCGGCGTTCGGTGTGGGGATATGTTTGGGCGAGCGGTGTTGGAATAGGGTCTAGGGTCTTGGGTGCAAGGAGTGGTGTTTCGTGTCTTGCCTTTGAGTCTTCCCGGAACCCCCATTTTTTCTAGATTACCCCTTCCTCACAGGCGGAAAAGATATCGTACGTTCATCGTTGCCTATCGGCGGCAAGGCCAACGGGAGTTATCGGCCTGACCATCAGATCGTTCGGCTTCATGCGGGGTAGTCGGCGGCGGCGATGGCGGCAGTGACGTCCATCCATCCGGGGGAGCGTACTTCCGGTGGAAACAGACCTCGATCAGAGGGAGGGGAAAATGAGACGGAATGACGTTGGACGTGCGCGAAAGTCGATCGTGAAGTGGTACCTCGCAGTCGGGCTGGCAACCTTCGCGGTTGCGGGCTGTAACCCACCGTTACCCGACAACTCGCCACAAGCTACTGGTGATCCGGTCGTTGCCTCCGAGGTGGTGGGGCATTGGTTCAAGCTGGTTGCCGAGGGCGATCCGGTCATCGACGTTCGCCCCGTCGTGGTTCAGGGCATCGTCAACGCCCTGGCCGATGAGCTGACGGCGCAGATCCCCGATTTCGGTGCAAGTCATCCCTTGTACATCCGTGTGGCCGAGCGACTGGACGCGGCGGCCGTGGCCAATGTTCCGGCGGGCACGTTCGTGGCGTACGAGCTTCCCGCCTCGCAGCAGGTCGCGCCGGTCGAGCAGGCCGACGGGTCGTTGTTGTTCGAGGGCGCGAACTTGCTGGGCGTACTGCAGAAGGGCATGGCCAGCGCGCGGACCTCCGGAGAGGAAGAGCCGACGGATTGGATGGACGGGTTCGAGATCCAAGGGGTTCCGGTGACCGATCTGTCGGTCCGGCTGTGGCTGTATCGGATGTCGGGCTCGGAGCAGATCTTGTGCCGGCTGTGCATCTCCGGGTCGATCGAGGTTCCGATGGTCGGCAAGGTCGAGGTCCAGGTGACGGTCGACGGCAAGGCCTACGTCTCCGAGGGGCCTGTCGCCGACGGGCTCACGGGCACGTTTGAGGACGCCGACGGATGGGACGATGAAGATCCTTGCGACAACGAGGACCCCAACTGCGACAATGAAGACTCGAACTGCGATAACGATGATCCCGGCTGGGACGACAGCAAGTTCTGGGAGAACGACGCGTGGTGGATCGCCTTCAACGCGTGGCGGTACGATCACTGGTGGGAGGACGGCTTCTGGGCGGACAAGCCGGACGCGTGGGAGCGTTACGAGCTGTGGCGCGACGACATGTGGTGGAAGATGTTCGCCCAGCAGTGTTCGGCGGACGAATGGTGGTCCCTGTATGAGGAGTGGCTCCACGAGGAGTGGTGGGAGCCGGGCTTCTGGCAGGAGTATCCGGAACACGCCGAGCGTTTCGAGATGTGGCGGGACGTGGAATGGTGGGAGTCGGAGTAGCCGACTCGCCGGCGTGCCGGCCTCGGCAAGGAGAGTGACAGTACGGTCATCGGCGATGCATACGTAGGCGGCCCTTGGGATGATAGGGGCGGGTCCTGAATGATACAGGACGGCCCTCCCGCAAGGGGGTCCGCGATCGGGCTCACGTATTTGCGTCGCCGGGAACAAAGGCCCACGGCCAGTCGGTCGTGGGCCTTGCCTTTTTCTGGGCGCGGCCGGGCGGCGCGCGGCTTTGAGGGGCGCGAGGACCTGGGTGGAATGATGGGAGGCATCTGCCGGACCTTTCTTGCGCCCTTTCAGGGCTGCTATGAGTGAGTGCCGGGGCACCAGGGGTTTCGTCCACCGAGGCGGCGGACTTCACCCCTGGCTATTCTCTGCCGGCCCTTTGGGCCTGAATGCGGAGTGTTGGAGCTGATTCGGGCGCGTGGCGTTGTGGGATCAGCCCGTCGGTGGTTTCGGCTCGCGGGGAGGCTCGCCCCGCCGACAAGTCCCGGGCGAGGGACATCGGACTTCTCTTCGTTGACGAGGCGCTGAAGCGACTGTAACTTGACGTATGAGGCGCTGCCGGATGGGGCGCCGAAGCGCGAGGGCGATCCATGCGACGGGCATTGATCTTCGGGATCGGCGTGATCGGACTGACGAGTCTTTGGGGTTGCGGCGATCAGGATTCGGAACCCCGATACAACCGGAACCTGGGCGAGAAGGCGGGCGAGCTGATGCCCGTGGGGGTCGCCCCGGCCGACTCGCGCATCCTGGACAACCAGGAAGGGATCAAGGAACAGGACTTTACCGCGCCGGCGGCTCAGGCCGCCCCCGGGGCCGCGCGAGGCCAAGAGGGGAAGCCCGATGCGGGCGGGCGCGGCGATCGGCGCGGGCGGACCCCCGCCGAGGCTCCCGAGCCGGGCAAGAAGGGCGCTCCCGAGGCCCCCAAGGTGGGCTCGCTAGCGGATCTGGCCAAGAAGGCCGAGGCGCCTGCGGCGGCGTCGCCATTGATTGCCCATGCTCAAGGGCTCGTCAAGAAGCTGGCGGCGGGGCAGTTGGACGAGGTCGTCAAGGACTTCAATCCGGAGATGAAGGCGCAGATGCCGGTCGAAGCGATCAAGGCGGCCTGGCAGGCCATGACGACACAACTCGGCGAGTTCAAGGGCACCGACGCGGGCAAGGTCGAGCCGCTCGAGCAGTTGAGCCTCGTTACGCTGCCGACGCGGTTTGCCAAGGGGACGCTGGATGCGCGGGTGGTCTACGACAAGCAGAACAAGGTAGCAGGCCTACACTTCTTACCGCCGGGAACGCCTCTGCCCAAGATGCCGCCGGCGGGCGCGACGCCGCCGCCGGCGCCGACAGGGAAAGCGCCCGCCGGGAAGGAGCCCGCCAGCCCAACCGGCGCGAAGGGGGCGACGAAGACGAACTTCGACTCGGTCGCGCTGTCGATGTCGGCGCCTTGGACGGCCTGGAAGCCGCCGGCCGCCGAGGGTCTGGTTGCGGCTTTTACGCAGAAGGGCGTGGCGGACGTGGCGGTCTGGTCGATGCCGATCCCGAAGGAGGTCAAGCCGGAGATGCGGAACAGCCCGATCGGTCGTCAGATGCTGTCCGCGATGCTCAAGCAGGAGGCGAAGAAGCAGTTCAGCGCGATCGACAAGTTCAAGCCGCTCAACAAGACGGCGGTCCTCGACGGGGCGGAGGCGATCGAGGTGAGCTGTTCGCTGAAGAAGGGGCCCATCGCCGGGACTCAGGCCGAGGGGGAGGGGGTGTGCTTCGGTCTGACGGGCAAGACGAAGGCATTTCTGGTGACGTATCGGATTCCCGTCGGCAGCAAGAAGGCCGACGAGGTTCGGAAGGCCGTCATCGCCGCGGTCAAGGTGAAGTGATCGCGCCTGCGGATTCTCATGAGCAAGCCTAAGGCAGTGTGTCTCGTCAGCGGGGGGTTGGACTCCGCGACGTGTCTGGCTATTGCGCGGTCGGAGGGGTTCGAGTGCCATGCGCTGTCGTTCGACTATGGGCAGCGGCACGTGCACGAGCTTGCGTCGGCGCTGGCGGTGACGGAGCAGATCGGCGTCGTCGAGCACAAGGTGGTGAAGATCGATCTGCGGACGTTTGGGGGGTCGGCGCTGACGGATGAGATCGAGGTGCCGAAGGATCGAGT
>JAFGLZ010000203.1 GCA_016927755.1 Phycisphaerae bacterium | reverse complement strand
GCTGTCCACCGGATGCGTCTTGCCGTCCACGAGTCGGACGCGGACGCCCTTGACGGGGAAGCCGGCCAGGACGCCTTCCTTCATCTGCCCCTGGACGCCCTTGTCGACGCTGGGACGGAACGGCTGGTCGATGGACCCGCCGAAGATGTCATCGACGAACTCATAGTCGACGTTCAGGTCGTTCGTCGGCTCCATCGTGATGACGACCTTGGCGTACTGCCCGGCGCCGCCCGTCTGCTTCTTGTGCGTGTACTCGACCTCCTTGGCGGTGGTCGTGATCGTCTCGCGATACGGGATCTTGGGCGGCCGGGTTTCGACCTCGAGCTTGAAGTAGCGCTGCATCCGGGAGAGGATCGACTGGAGCTGCAGGTCTTGCATGCCCTTGATGACGAGCTCGTGGGTGGCACTGTCGCGCTCGGCCGCGAAGCAGGGATCCTCGTCGCCGAAGCGCGTCAGGGCCGCGCTGACCTTGTCGCCGTCAGCCCGGCTCTTGGGCTCGATGGCCAGGGCGAGCATGGGCGTCGGGAAGCTGGGCACCTCGATCATTCCGGGCGAGCCGGCGTGCAGCACGTCGCCGATGCCCAGGTCGAGCTTGGCCACGGCCACGATGTCGCCGGCGATCGCCTTGTCGAGCTCGTGGTGCTCGCTGCCCTGGAACTTCTGGAGCTGCCCGGTGCGTTGGCCGCGCCGATCGTCTCCGATCTGCAGCGAACTGTCTCCGGCGATAGTCCCGGCGAACACGCGAAGGAACGAATACTTGATGTTGCTCTTGGCGTCGTTGGAGATCTTGAACACCTGGGTGACGACCTTGCCCGAGGGGTTCGGCTCGATGGCGGCCCTTTCGGCCTCGTCGCCTTCGCCGGTGATCTGGACGCGCTGCTTGCCCTCGATCGGCGACGGCATGCACTCCGCCACGACGTCTAGCAGTTCCTTGATACCGATTTCATCGCGTGCCTCGGCGAAGAGGATCGGGACGAGCGATCCGGTCGCCAGCGCCTTGCTGACCGCCCCGGCCAGTTCTCCCTCGGCCAGCTCGCCGGCGAAGTACTTCTCCATCAGGGCCTCATCCGCGCCGACAACGCCCTCGACGAAGGCCTCGTGTGCCTCGCCCACGTCGCCGAAGTCGGCCTCGCCGGATTCGTTCTTGAAGCAGTCGATCACGCCCTTGCCGCCGCCGGTGGGCAGATTGATTGGGATGCACTCGTTACCGAAGCTTTCTCGGACCTGGCTGACCAGCTCGGGCAGGTTGACGTTCTCGCCGTTCATCTTGTTGATGACGATCGCCCTGGCCATCCCGAAGTCCTTGGCCTTCTCCATCATGCGTCGGGTGTTGACCTCGATTCCGGCGGTGGCCGAGATGACGCAGACGGCGGTCTCGGCTCCGATCAGGCCCGCGATGGCCGGTCCGATAAAGGCCGACGCGCCGGGCGTATCGATGATGTTGATCTCCTTGCCGGCGTGTTGAACGTGGCAGAGATGCGCCTCGATGCTGCAACTGCGGTCCTTCTCCTCATCCGCGGCGTCCAGAATCGAGGTCTTGTCGGGCACGCTGCCGAGACGGGTCGTCAGGCCGCAGGTATGCAAGATGGCTTCGCCCAACGTGGTCTTGCCCGCCCCACTATGGCCGACGAGGGCGATATTTCTGATATCTGATGTACCGTAACTGGGCATGATCGTCTCCACCCCACTCAATCAACGACTCGAGAGAACCTCAGCGTCCCGTTGACTATTTACAGACCCGCCATTCTACACGTTTTGCCTCTCGCATCAAGGCGTTTCCGCGATCGCATCGAGGCGAAGGCGTCCCGCCGCTGGGCCCGCAGCGTCGATGATTCCTGCCCGCGAGGGCCCCTTTAGGGGCCTCACAGAGCCGCCGCGGATCATGCTTGCTTCTTGCCGCGCGGGCGGGGCTTGACCTTGGGCGCGCCGGGGTAGTGGGGGCTGTAGAGGATCCGCCGCGGACGCTCGAGGAGCTTGCCGTTTCTTACGAACGGCTCGCCGCGCTCGGCGAAGTGCTCGACCATCCGTTGCCGCCACGTCTTTAGCGACTCGGCGTGCTTGGCCTCGGACGCGAGGTCGTTGATCTCGCCGGGGTCGTTCCGCAGATCGAAGAGCTGCTCGCGTCCGTCGAACGCGTGGAAGACGTACTTCTGCTTGCCGTCCGTCAGGGCGTTCCAGTGGTTCTTCGGGCTGTAGCACACGTCGTGTTCGAGGTCGATCCAGTCTCGCCATCCGCTCGTCTGCCCGCGGAGCAGCGGCAGCCAGCTCTTGCCGTCGAGATGCGAGGGGGCTTTCGCCCGGGCGACCTCCAAAAACGTCGGCAGGATGTCCCGCAACTCCACCGGCTGGGCGATGGACTGCCCGCGCCGGTCGTCCATGCCCATGCCCTTGGGCCACCGGGTCAGGTAGGGGATTCGGGCCGACGCTTCGTAGGCGTAGGACTTTCGCCAGAGGTGATGATCGCCCGTCATGTCTCCATGATCGGCGGTGAAGATGATGAACGTGTTTTCGAGCATGCCGCGCTTCTCGATCGCCGCCAGGATCCGCCCGATCTGTTCGTCGATGAAGCTGACGGACCCGTAGTATCCGCGTCGCGAGCGACGGGTCTGCTCCAGGCCGAGGTCGCCGTGCCACAGACTGTTGTTGAGCGGCTGGTCGACGGGGGCATATCGGTCCGCCCACTTGCCGATGCGCGGGGCGGGCATGTCGTCCTCTCTGTACATCTCCATGAACCGCTTTGGCGGGTCGTAGGGGCTGTGAGGGCGGGCGAAGGAGACCTTGAGCAGGAACGGCTCGGAGCGGTCGTACTTCTCGATGAAGTCGACGGCCATCTGCCCGGTCCAGTGCGTCGGGTGAAGCTCCTCGGGCAGCGCGTAGACCCGAGCGCGGTGGTCGTTCCACCCGATGCCCGTCACGTTGGGGTCCTTGCCGGGGGCCTGCTTCTCGAACCACAGGTGGTAGTCGCTGACGAAGTCCGGCGTCTCTCGCCGACCCGACTCGTCGACGAGCGTGCCGTGAAAGCCGTTGAGCGTCTTCTGCGGGTGCCAGTGCATCTTGCCGATCCCGAACGTGTAATAGCCGGCATCCCGCAGGGCTTGAGGCAGCTTGAACGGATACCGGTTCGACACTCGGCCGTAGCCGATCATCCCGTGATGCCACGGCGACAGTCCGGTGAGCAGGGCGCTTCGAGCGGGGGTGCACGTCGGCGTCGAGCTGTAGCCCGAGGAGAATCGCGCGCCTTGACGCGCGATGCGATCCAGGTTGGGCGTTCGAACCACGCGGTTTCCGTCGCATCCCAGGCAGTCGCCGCGGAACTGATCGGCCATCAGATAGAGGATGTTCGGACGCCGCGCGCTCGACGGGATTCCTTGCGCCGTGCCGCTCGCAAGCGACAAGGCCCCCGCGCCGATCGCGCCGCCGGACGCCCGCAGGAATTCACGACGGTCCATCGCACCCTTGGGTCGAGACGTGTTCATGAGGTCCTCCCGGACAGGCTTACGCGTGATATCCTAGTACATAGCGCCGATCGGCGGGGGATGCAACAGGGATTCCACGGGTCCTCGGGGCGGGGCCGCGGATTCCCGGGCGCGGCCCGCTTTTGACAGCCGTGGCATTGCCTTGAATAATCGTAGTGTTCGGTCCGCATCGGGCGGCCGATCCTCGGCGGCGTGGTCCCGGTGAAGCCCGCCGCCGCGAGAGTCTTCCGTGCCGGCCGGCTGACGGCAATGACTGACGAGCAACCGCTGCCGGATGCCATCGACCCCCAGCCCGACCGAGGCTCGGCGGCCCCGGAGCTTCCCGGCGCGCAAGGCGACGGCCGCGCCGAATCTGGCGTCGAGGCAGCTCCCGTTTCCGATCCTTCCGAACCGATACCAGCCAGGCCCGTCGCCTCGATCCCCTACGCCCGGGGCGTGAGTATCGAGGATCGCCCGCTCGGACCTCCCGTTCTGTCCATACCGGCCTCGTTCTCTCTTCTAGGCTCCATCGCCGCCGTTTACTTCGGTACCGGCTTCTTGATCGTCATGCTCTTTGGAGACGGCGGCCAGAGGGACGGAATCCTGGGCACGGAGGCCATCCTCATCTTCCTGCAATGGCTGATTTTTCTGATCCTGCCCCTCGTCGTGGTCTTGGCGGCGCGGGTCGATCTCCGCACGGTCTATAGTTGGCACCGCCCGCGTCTCGATCTGCTGATCCTGACGCTCGCGATGACTCTTTGTCTGGTCGGGGCCATCCAGTATGCCGGGAACGCGGCTTACATGTTCCTGGCCGGGCCCTACGATCGTCTTCTGGACGCTCTCTCCCACGGCCAGTTTCCCAGCAGCGCGGAGCGATTCGCCGAGGCCGCCAAGGCCCTGCGGGCCGACACCGTCGGGCAGTTGATCGTCGTGCTGCTGCTGGCCGCGGTGACTCCCGCGATCTGCGAGGAGCATTTCTTCCGGGGCGTCGTCCAGTCGTCGCTGGACAAGCGCCTGCCGCCCGCGGCGGCGGTCGTGACGGTTTCGGCGATCTTCGCGGCCGTGCACTTGGAGCCGGTTACGTTCCTTCCCCTGCTTCTCGTCGGTTTGATCGTCGGGCTGCTCACGACGAGAACGGGCTGCATCCTCTACGCCTGCCTCGTCCACTTCGCCAACAACGGCCTGGCCACGCTGATGAGCAATTGGACGCTGAGCAACGTCGGTGACGTCTCGCCTGACGCGGGGAGCCTGGATTCGCTGCCCATCTATCTCATCGGCGGCGTGGTGGGTCTCTGCGCCTTCCTGGCTCGATCGCCTCGCCGTTATCGCGCGCGATGGCATGATCCGACGATCGCGCCTGAGACCAGGACCTTCCTCGAGATGTCCGACCACGGCGATCCGCCCGTGTTTCGGCCCGGACGCTGGTCCGCGATGTCGATCTGGCTGGCGGGTCGATGGCGGCTGGCCGCCGTCATCGCGCTGGCGTGCAGCATCTGGGGACTGGCGCTCGACGTCCGCGATCTGAGGGAGATGGCGGCCGAGTCCCCAATGCAGTCGCCCGACAGGGACGAGGAAGACGATGGTCGGCCGATGCGCCGCCGCCGCCCTGACCCGGACGAAGGCGACCGGGAGGAGCCCGAAACGCTGCACGTCGATGCCGCGGGAAGCCAGCGAATGGGTCACGGCTGGATGTTTAGCGAAGCGACCTCGCTCTCGGTGCCGGGACTGCCCGCGCCACTGACCACGGGGATTGCTCCACTCGACCCGACGTCCCGGAGTCCCAGCATCACCCTGTACTCACCCGGCTTGGCGCGTAGGTTGGCCCTGACGAGGATTCGCTCCCGAAACACGCGCGCGGGTCCCGAGGCCGTGCCCGCCGACACGATGACGCCGTAGCCGAGCTCGTGAGTCAGATCCGATAGCACGCCGTGCTGGCCCCGAAACTCGCCTGTCACCAGAAGCTTCCTCGTTTCATCGGTCGGCATGCGCCAGTAGACGCAGAGTTCGATGATCTGTCCTGGCTCGAGATGGAGGTCAGTGGGGGGGTCCGAGCCGAGCAGGGCGATGTCCCCTTGGAAGATGGCCCCCGATGCATGCCGCGGACTGATCGCCCGGGAAGGATCGAGCACTTCAACCAACGGGGGAACCGGTGCGGGGTCGTTTACGTGCCAGATGCTCACGCCGCCACTTCTGGCCGGCAGGAGAGTGTTCTGTCCCTCGAATCGTTTGATCTCCCGAGCCAGGGGTTTGTCCTCCGGGCCGAAGAGCTCCGATTCCCTTCCGGCGACCTGCGACAGGTCGAAGACCATCCAGGTCACGCCCCGCTCCACGATGGACTCCAGATCTTCCCGATTCAGCTTGACGTTCTGTTGCCAGGGATAGCAGCCCAGACGGTACCGGTTTGCCGCCAAGAGCGGAGGCAGCCAGTGATGGTGTACCAGGCGTTGCCCCGACGGGATGTTGTCGGCGACCCAGTGTTCCGCGCGAGAGATCGCCTCGGGCAGCGCGAGTCGGTAATCCAGAATCAGCGACCTTCCCATCGGGAAGAGCAGCAAGATGACCGACAGCCACACCACGTGCCGCCAACGGCGAGCGACGTCGTCGATCGCCCCGGCTAGGCCCAATGCCAATGCGGGCACGATCGGCAACGGGTAGTAGGCCGTGACGAGTCGCGTGGTCATCATCATCCCGCCGTAGGCGATCACGAACGCCAGCAGGAGGACCTCGACCCCGCGCCCTCGGACCGAGACGACCGCCAGCCAGGCCAGTCCCACCGCGAACGCCGCGTAGAGGACCCACCCGAACGCGATTGGGAACACCACGAAGACGTACGACCACGCGGGGGTTACGTGGAGGCCGCCGCGTCCGGTCGTCATCAGCTCCTTCTGACCCGATAGTTGCCGCGCGGCCTCGGTGGCGTCCAGCAGGAGATAGGGGTTGAGCGCCAGGAACACGACGAGCATGGCCGCCACGCCGAGGGCCAGGCGCCCGAGCAGCCGACCTCTCTGACCGCGGAGCTCACCGAAGGCGTGATGGAGCCAGGCGGCAAGGGCCGGGAGCACGAGCGGCGCGGCGTTGTATTTCACGGCGCACGCCAGCCCGATGGCCGCGCCCGCCAAGACGGTTCGCCACGGCGAGTCGTGCCGCCACCAGCGGATCAGGGCGGCCAGTGCCAGCAGCGTCGCGAGGACAAGGAGAGGCTCGGCCTTCTGGTAGTGACAGAGGATGACTTCGGCGGGGGTCACCGCGAGGATGGCCGCGGCAAGGAGCCCCACCCGACGCGATCTCAGCAGGCACCCAATCCGGTACATCACCGCCACGCTGACAAGCCCCGTCGCGACCATGATGAACCGGACGTAGAGGTAAAACGCGCTCGGGTCCTCGAAGAACCATTGCTTCATCTCGGAGGCGTCAGAAACGACACCGAGCGCTCGGCACGCCGCGAACATCAGACCGAAGCACCCCGCCAGGAAGTAGAAGGGCGCGGCGGGCCACGTGAACCAGTGAGGGTTGAGGTCGCCCGTCCCCATACGCAGTGACACGGCGATCAGGCTCGAATGGTCAGGACCGGTCGGCACCGGAAGTTGATAGGTGATGCCTGCCGTTCTGAGCACGGCCGCCGCGGCCATGATCAGGATCAGCCACCGCAGGGCGGTCGATTGAGCGATGTCGTCACGACGTTCGTTCCCCGTCGCCGACGCGCATTGAGCTTCGCGGGCACCGTTGGACGTCGACCCGGATGTTGAGATTGCATCAGCCATGTCAGGTGTCAGTCGTTGCTCGGACCGGTCGGGATCGCCTTGGCGGTCCTGGAGCGAATCGCCAGCCAGACGAAAGGCGCCCCGACCAGGGCCGGCGCCCACAAGGAAACCGCCGTATACAGGAGCGATGAGACCAGCGCCGGGCCGGACGGTACGCCAATCCTCCCCAGGAAGTAGACAGCGACGGCCTCTCGGGTTCCCAGGCCGTTGGCCGTCAGGGGGACGACTTTGGCGAGGTCCATCAACGGTGCTGCCGCATAAACGTAGGTGAGGGGCACCGCCAGGCCGAGGGCGCGGCAGAGCACGTAGTACTGAGTGTAAGCCAGCAGGCAGGCGATCCAGGACAGACCCAACGCGGCCATCTTGATGCGAAGCGGCAAGCGAGACGCCTCCAGGGCTCGTTCGTGCGCCAGGTGCTTGCCCAGCGTCTTGCGGAGGACCCAGGCCATCAATCGCCACGGGATGAGACGAGGCACGAAGACGAGGACGATCAGTCCTGACGATACCAAAGCGCCCAATGCCAGGGCTTCCCACAGCCCCTCGGCGGTTGCGGCGACCAAGCCCAGCGACATGGCCGCGATCATCCCGAAGGCCTTGTCGATGATCACGACACTCAGGACGACTTCCTTGGCCAGGTTGAAGCGATATCCGTAGTAGGCCTTGGCGACGTCGCCAAGATTGCTCGGCAACAGGATATTCAGCGACGTGCCCACGAACGTGACGATCATCGCGCGGACCAGACCCAGACGGCGGCCCGAGTGGGCCAGAATCGTGTCCAGGCGAACGCTTCGGACCACCATTGCCATCGGCATGAGGACGACGGCCAGGGCGAGGTATCCCAGGTCAATCTCGCCGAGGGATCCCAGCAGGTCCTTTTGGCTTGCCGAGTACCAGAGGATCGCCAGAATGGCGATCGATACCCCCAAGCTGACCAGCTTGCCGATCCAACTCCCCGCGACGGACCGCGGTGTACTGGTTGTCTCGGTCGTCCGATCGGTTTGGTTGGATTCGTGACGCAACCGTGGGTCTCGGCTCTAGGCGAGGATACGCGATCGGCTCCAGGCCGCTGGATCGAGGTCGCACTGCCGCGCCCGACCCTCCAACCTGATTAGCTCGTCGGTCATCGCAAGTCAAGCCGGGCGGCAGCTTTGACTCCGTGCACGCGCCTGGGTAAGGTCGAAGCGGACTTCGCTTCGTTCGTCCGCCGGAGACGTGGGATGGCATCGGCCCGACGTTGGTATTTCAAGAAGCGCTTCCTGATTCCCTGCGTCCTGTTCGTGGCGATGGCGGTGGTTCTCGGGCTGGCCTATCACGAGCCCTCCGAGATCCCCCTCCAGGCCGACCGTGTTTGGGGAATGGCGTGTCTTCGGGCTCGGGACCTGGTCATCCAGGGCCATGACGTCCACGGAGACGTGTGGGCAACGCGAGGGCTGTGGGCCTATCGTCGCCGGAGCGGCGAACCGCGGTTCGTTCGGCAGTTTCACATTCCCACGGGCTTCAACCGGTACTGGTTGATGAACCTGTCCTTCGTTCGGGGATGGACGCGACGGGTCGAGTGCGCGGAGATGCTGACGCTCCCGGATGGCGCCGTCTGCGCGGTGTCTGGCGGGTACATCTGGCATCGGCCCGCCGACGGAGGACGATTCGTCAAGGTCCTGACGTTACGCCACTATGGCATGGGGGTTGGTCGCGGTGTCCTGCCTTCCGGCCTGGCGGCGCTCGCCGATGGGACCGTTCTCCTCGGGGAGTACTTTCGGAACGATGAACGCGGGTCCGTCCGAGTGTACGCTGGCAAGAAAGGCGGTAGCGAGTGGGAAGTCGCCCATGAATTCCCGCCCGGCAAGGTCCGCCACGTGCACGCCATCCAACAGGATCCCTATGGCGGCAAGGTCTGGATCTGCACCGGAGACGAGGATACCGAGCCGATGATCGCGTGGACGACGGCTACCGCCGAGGCGCTTCATCCCATCGGTAGCGGCAGTCAAATGTGGCGCGCCTGCCAGTTGGCCTTCGCAAGGGATGCCCTGTACTGGGGCGCCGATACCGGTTCGAACTCGGGCATGCGCGGCATCTACCGCTGGGACCGAACGCGCAACGTCGTGAGTAAGCTGAGCGACGCGACGGCGACGATCCTCTATGCGACGGTGCTGAGCGACGGAACGATCGTCTTCAGCAGTGATCGAGAGTCGCGGGACGTCGAGCAGGACGATCGGACGAAGCTCTGGGTCAGCATGGATGGGAGGTCCGCCACGGCAATCCCCTGTGGCGAACGGGTCACCCGTGGCTCCACGGGATCAACCTCCGCTTACGCGCGATTCGCGTACATCCGTCTCGAGCGGACCCAAGGAAGCAAGGACCTCTACGTCACATGCTACAACGTCGCGGGTTGTCACGGCGACCTGCTGGTTATCCCCTCCGACGAGATCAGGGCCATGGCCCGTCGTCTCGGAGACCAAGCGATTACGGTGGAGGGGGCCGCTACTCAAGGCTCGACTCGCCCCGCCACCCGTCCCAGAAACGACTGATCCGCCCCGCGCCCAGAGCGTTCGCGCATGCCCTGGGCGGCAGAGGACAAGACCGTCCAGATCGCGCCGGGGCGGAGATTTGACACCCCCCGACTGCGCGGGTATCGTCGATGCGCCCACGGACCTTGGGCCAAAACGGGCATTGCCCTACTTCCGGGACGGACCCATGACGGCATCGGACGCCGGGCAACTCTACCTGCGGCGGGCTCTCGAGCAGATGCCCCGCTCGATCAGCCTGCAAGACCGCGAGCCGCTCAGCAAGACCTACGGCTGCATTGACCGCACCTACTGGGCCTGGAAGTTCGTCGACTCCCCCGGCACCCGATACCAGGAAGGCGTCTACCCGCTCGCGTTCGTCTACGCCGTCGACGACGGCGGGCAGGGCTATCGCGGCAATGCCAAGGTCCTGGAGTGGATCGAGGCCGGCATGGACTACTGGGCGAGCCTCCAGCACCGCGACGGCTCCTTCGACGAGGCCTATCCCTACGAGCGATCCCTGGCGGCCACGTCGTTCAGCGGCTTCTACGTCGGGGAGGCCCTCCGCCTCGTCGAGGACGCCATCAGCCCCGAGACCCGCGAGCGGACGCGCCAGGCCTTGATCCGCGCGGGCAACTGGCTTGTCCGGAACGACGAGACGCATGGGTTCCTCTCGAACCACCTCGCCGTCGCGGCCGCGGCTCTGGTTCACATGGCCCAGATCTCGGGGTGCGACCGGTTCCTCGACCGTGCCCACTACTTTCTCGGACGGATCCGGAGCCACCAATCGAAGGAGGGGTGGTACGACGAGTACGACGGGGCGGACCCCGGCTATCAGACCCACGGGACGTTTTACCTGGCCCGATGCTGGCAGCTCACCGGGGACGCTGATCTACTGGCCAGTCTCGGCGAGTCCGCGGAGTTCCTCCGGCACTTCATTCACCCTGACGGGACGCTCGGCGGGGAATACGGCAGCCGCAGCACGCAGTTCGCGTATCCGGCCGGCTACGAGATCCTCGCCGGGGCGAGCGCGGCGGCACGGTGGATCGCGCGCCGGATGGCCGAGGCGATCGCCGAGCGGCGCGTCGCGGCCCTGGAGACGATGGACGCCCAGAACTTCTACCCGCTCCTGAACAACTACCTGTTCGCCGCCACGGCCGCGGTGGCCCGCGACGATGCGGGCGAGGCGACGGAACCGGAGGCCGTTCAGCGCGAGCGGCTCGAGTTTCCCGACGCGGGGCTGATCAAGATCACCCGGCCGGCCTACGAGCTGATCGTGGGCGCCAGCAAGGGGGGCGTG
>JAFGLZ010000202.1 GCA_016927755.1 Phycisphaerae bacterium | reverse complement strand
GTCGTCGCCAAGAGCTACTGCGGCGACTTCGTCGGCGGCGAAGGCGCCCTAATGCTCCCCCTGGCGGGCATCGCCGGCATCCTAGGAACCGCCTGGGTCGTCCGCCGCCTGAGGTTCCACTCATAGGAGGACCCCCCGAACGCAACGATCGATCCCAAGCCCCCTGAGGTCTGAAGTCTGAAGTCTGAGGTCTGCCTCTCACGTTACCACCTTCAACGAAACCATCGTCACGTCGTCGATCTGCTCGGCCAGTCCCACGAACCGCCGGACGTCCCACAGAATGTTCGGCGCGATCGCCCCCGCCTGAAGCGCCGCGTATCGCACCAGCGACTCGGCGAGCCGCTCGCGACCGAACGTCTCGCTCATGAAGTTCATCGCGTCGACCACGCCGTCCGTATACAGCAGCAGCACGTCCCCCAATTGCAGGTCGACCACGCCGTGCTTGTACTCCGCCGTCGGCACGGTGCCCATGAGCATCCCGCCGATCTCGAGCTTCGTGATCTCGCCGTCGCGAACCAGCAGCGGCGGGTCGTGCCCCGCGTTGCAGTACGTCAACTGCCGCCCGTCCGGAGACAGCACCCCGTAGAACAGCGTCGCGAACTCCTGCGTGAGCGTATCCTGGCAGAGCTGGCGGTTCACCCGGGCGATCACCTGATCCAGCGGACCCAGCCCGTCGGCCACCGCCCGAAGCGAGCTCCGAACCGACGCCATCAGAAGCGACGCTGGCACTCCCTTGCCCACCACGTCGGCGATGGCGATGCCCGTCAGGCCGTCCCGAAGCTCGAGAAAATCGTAGAAATCCCCGCACAGCCCGTACGCCGGCTCGTACACCGTCCCGAAGCGGATGTGGGCGTGCTCCGGCGGACGCGTCGGCACCATCCGGCGCTGAACCTCCGCGGCGATCTTGATCTGCCGATTGACGATCTCGCTCTGGATGGCCTCCTCGGTCAGGCGCTTGTTCTCGATGGCCGAGGCCGCCTGGGCCGCCACCGCCCGAAGTAGCGACGCCTCACCCGCCGAAAACGAGTGCGGCTCGCCCGTGTACACCCGCATCACGCCCACCGGCTGCCCGCGAAAGACCATGCCCGTGACCAACCCGCTGACAAGACCCTCTTCCTCGGCCTGTGCCGGATAGCGGATCCGCGGATCGGCTCGGACGTCGGCGATGTAGACCGTCTCGCCCTGCAAGGCCGCGCTGTCGATCGGGTTCTCGCCGACCCGCACCGGCCCCTTGAGCAGATACTGGTCCGAGAGGTTATACCCCGCCGCGATCGTCAGCTCCTCCGTCGCCCGGTTCAGCAGCCGAATACTGCAGGCCTTGACGTGCAGAACGCTCACCACGTTGCTGGCCGCCACGCGAAGCACATCCTGCAGATCCCGCGTACCGGTGAGCATCGCCGAGAGCTGGTAGACCGTGACGAGCTCCTCGACGCGCTGGCGGAGCTGGTTGGCCTGCTGACAGAAACGCGCCAGGCTGTTGGCCAGAAGCTGCAGGAACCCCACGGCGGCCGACATCTGCTCGTCCGACCAGAGCTGCTGATGCTCGAAGACGCGATCCAGCGTCTCGCGGTCGAGCTGGTGCTTCCGGGCCAGCGCGTCGATCTCGGCCGGGTCGCGAAAGCGATCGGGCAGATGGCCCATCACGATCACGCCGAGCGGCGTCCCGTTCATCACCACCGGCGCGGCATGGAGCGTCATACCCGCCTGGCACGTCGAGGCGACGTATCGCCGCTGCGCGAACGCCTCCCGAGCCACCGCGTCGATGCTCGACCGGCACCCGGACTCGTCCTGGCCCCGGGCGGCCATGACCTGGCAGAGCGGGTTGACGCTGGCCGCCCGAGCGAGCGTCTTGCCGTCCTGATCGCGCAGCGAAACCGTCGTCCGCGTAATCGCCGCGAACGCGTCGAGAATCTCCTGCAGCGCAGCGATATCCAGGAGGTCAATCAGTTTGGGATCGTCAGTGTCGCTTCTAGTCATCGGTTCCTCGGTTCCCGGAGGCCCGTCAGCGCTCCCCGGGCGACAAACGAATCAGTCATTATAGCAGAACCCGCCGGGAGCGGATGCACGCGACGACGTCCGATTTCGTCGATTGCCTCCGTCTTGACCGGCTCCGAGGGCCAGAGTACGTTGTCGACCGGCCTTGCGGGCGTTGCGTAATCCCCGAGGCCCCCCCCGCGACGCAGCAAGGAGACCCCATGGCCGCTCACGAAGACTTGGAGTTGCTCAATGCCGCGCTGGCCCTGGCCATGGTCGACGGCGACTTCTCCAGCGCCGAGAAGGGCATCATCCAGGGCTTGGCGGCGCGCGCGGGCGTCGGTCAGGTCTCGTTGCAGGCCATGATGGACCGGGCCCAGCGCGACCCCGACATGCACAAGGATCTCCACATCCGCAGCGGCGGGAAGGCACGCAAGATCATGGAGTTCCTCGTCGCCCAGGCCCGAATCGACGGCGAGATCACGAACGAGGAGCGCGACATGCTGGTCAAGATCTGCCTCCAGCTCGGCATCGACACCGACGAGTTCGGCCAGATCTACGCCCAGGGCGTCGCCAAGGCCGACGAGCTCCGCAAGCGACGTCGACCCTCCTGACCCCCCCCGCCGCTTCTCGCCGATGTCCTCGCGTAGCACGGGCGTCTCGCCCGTGGGAGGCCATGGGCAGGATGCCCATGCTAGTGCGCCTGAGAGTGTACTCGATCAGTGGGGTGCAAGTCCCCACCAGGCATACGCTCTCCGGCCTGTAACTGAAGGTAACTGCGTCGCCGTGAGGCGGGGTGGAGAGCAACC
>JAFGLZ010000021.1 GCA_016927755.1 Phycisphaerae bacterium | reverse complement strand
GTCGGATCTCGCTGACGGGACCGAACCGAAAGCCCCGTTCGGACTCCCCCCGCGCCTCCGCCGATACGCCCAAACCAACACACAAGACACTGACGCAAGCAACCAAGAAGACAGCACGCTTTGTCCGCACCGCATCAACCTCCCTCATGGCCTCAAGTCGACGTTCGATACCCCCCGAGTCCCCGGATGCAGCAGGTTATTGGCGAAGTGAAGCCCACGCGGATACGTCGCACCGGGCTTGCCCGTCTCGCCCCATGGCCCCACATACACCGCGTAACGATACCTCGGCCCAAGCACCTTCGGCTTGCCGTCCACAAGCACGCCGTCCCGGCCGGTGTTGTAGACGATGTTCCCCTCGATCAGCACGTCCGTCAGCGGAGGATTGCTCTCGAGCTGGCCCTCGAACAGCGCGATCGCGTAGCTGCCCGCCTGATCGCCCGACTTACCGCCCCAATTCCAGTACTCGTGCCCGTAGCCGTAGTCGCTGATGATGTTGTTGGCCACGATCACGCCCGCGTCAACGTTGGCCCCGCGCGCCGGCTTGCCGCCCTCGGCGCCCTCGGCATGATGCGACGCCGCCCCCGGGTTCAGCAGGATCCCCCACAGATCGACATGCGTCAGCATGTTGCCGCTGATGATGAGCCCCCGACAACCGTGCGTCGCCTTGATGCCCATCATGCCGTGGTCGACGACGTTGTCGGAGCACACGGCGTAATCGCAGTGGAGATCGATGCCCTGCGCGGCGTTCTCGATCACGTTCCCACGGATCACCGTGTGCCGCGTCACTTCCGGCCCCGTCACCACGATCCCCGACCCCTGATGCCAGTTGTTCACGTAACGGCGTAGCAAGGCCCCCACCCCCAGCTTGCCCGGCTTGGACGGATGCCTCCCCTCCGTCAGCGTCCCCAGCTTGTACTTGTCCTTGATCGCGGGCGTCGGCATGAGATTCGTCTCGACGATCCGGTTCCCCACCAGCATCGTGTGCGTCGAATCCCTCACCACGATGCCGGTCCCGTCGATCGCGAAGAAAGCGTACCCGTGAAGATTCTCCCCAGGCCCCGTCCGGTCGTCGACCGCGATCCGTTTGTAGTTCAACACCTCGCTGTCACGAACCGTGCAGTGGGCCGATTCGCGAATCTCGATCGCCGCGTCCCGCGCCCGATTGTCCACGACGCACACGCCCTCGATGCGGACGCGACGGCAGTCACAACACAGTAGGCCCGGCGCGGTTGCGTCTTCCTTCCCCTTGGCGCGAGTCAGCGTCACGTCGGAGATCCCAACGCCCTCGGCGTGCTCGATCTCGAGGATCGGCTGACCCGGTTCGCTCTGCACGATCCGCCCGGGACCATAGAGCCCGCCGCCCTTGCCCGAGATGCGAACCTTCCTGTCGACGACATGATCCCCCGCCGGAACCAAGACCATCTTGCCCGGATTGGCGTCGACCGCCGCCTGGATCGAAGCGTACGCCTTGGCACTGACGATCCCCGTCTCGTTGCCACGCGACTCCGACCGGCAAACCGCGGGCACGAGCAGACACCCCAACACGAACACGCCGAGACCGATCAGCCGTCTCATCGTCATCCCGCTACTCCAACAATCGCCCCGCCATACCTCAGACCCCGAACCGATCCCACATGGTCTCCAGCATCAGCCGGTAGTTCCGTAGCGGCACGCCCGGAAAGATCGTGTTGCTCGTGCTGTAAATGAACCCGCCGCCAGGCGCCCCGTGCTCCAGGCAGTACTCGGCCGAGGCGAGAATCTTCTCGTCAGGCCCGTCCTGCAGGAGACTGCACTGCACGTTGCCCATCAGCGACATCTTGCCGTGCGTCAGACGCTTGACCTCCGCGATGTCCATCCCCGCCTGCGGGTCGATCGACTGCAGCACGTCCGGGCCGATCTCGAGAATCTGGTCCAGAATCTGCATCAGGTTGCCGTCGGAATGAAGGATCACCGTCACGCCGTTTCGCCGGATGAGCTCGACCAACTCCGCCACGTACGGCGTGACGAACTCCCGGAACTGCTCCGGCGAGATGAAGCTCCCCGCGTTGAACGCGTAGTCGCTCGCCACGTCGATGATGTCGCAACCCGCGTCGATTAGCCGCCTGGCGTGCTCCAGCCCGCGGTCGAGCATGTCCCGTGCCCACGCATGCACCTCGTCAGGCCGCTCGAACAGCCGCACCGCGAAGTCCATGTAGTCCTTCACCGTGTCGATCGAAACGGACGACTCCCACACGAAGCTCCCCACCGGAACGTCGTCACCGAGCTGCCTCTTGAGATAAGGAATGAAGTCGTACTGCGCCGCGTTTCGCGCCGCCGGACGCCACGTCAGCACCGCGTCCCACCGAAACGCCTCGACGATCCTCGCGTAGATCTCCGCCGCCCGCTCGAAAAGCCTCTCTCGCTCCGACCCCGTCGCGGCCGCGTACTCCGCCTCCGTCGGTTCCCTGAGCCCGAACGCCTCCTCCGTCAACTCGAACATCTGCTCGAAATGCGGAGGACGGTCAGGCTCCCGGAATCCCAACGCCGTCTCAAGCCGCTCCCGCGACGTCATCAGCCCACTCCTCCCACGAGCGCTCGATCATGTCACATCCCTGAGCCCCTGTCCACGCGGATAGCGCCCGACAACGTAGCGCCCCATCATTTCCGTTGCACGGGCATCTTGCCCGTGGATCGCAACACCGACCGGGTGGCCCATCGCTTCAGCGGTGGGGAACTCGAATTCACACCGAGCGCGGGTGCATCTCGATTTCGGTTGCACGGACGCCGTGAGGTCCATAGCGCACTCCTCTGCCCGAGCCGCGGGATTCATGCTGCGCGGGGGGTCCGGCCGCGCGGGATGAATCCCGCGGCTCGGCCAGATCGCGTCATGCACGACGACCCTGCAACGATCCGTGCGGGGCACCTACCGAGCGCTCGAATCCACCCCCGAACTTGCCACCCACCCCCCAACGCGGTAGCGTTCACAAGCCGCATCGGACCACCAGCCCGCCGATGCCGAGCCGTTGCTCGAGGTCGAGCTCCAATGTCAGACATCTACCTCTTCGGCGACTCAGACCTGGCGGCGCGGAGGCTAAAGATCCTCGCCGACGCCTTCGCCCCTTCCACCCGCGCCTTCCTCGCCTCGGCGTCCGACCGCGCCTGCCCCCTCGCCGTCGATCTCGGCTGCGGCCCGGGCCACACGACGCACCTCCTGGCCGACACCGTCCCATGCGAGAGGATCGTCGGGCTCGACAACTCCCAGCACTTCATCCGCCTCGCCGCCCCGACCGCCACGCACCGCGTCTCCTTCCGTCTCCATGACGTAACGCGCGTTCCGCTGCCCGGCGGACCGTGCGACCTCATCTTCACCCGATTCCTGCTGACGCATCAGACCGACCCCTCGGACCTCGTGGCAAAATGGCTCACGCAGCTCCAACCGGGCGGCAGGCTCCTCCTCGAGGAAACCGAGTCGATCCACACCAGCGTCCCCGCGTTCAAGACCTATGTCGACCTCGTCGAGGCCATGCTCGCCGACGCCGGACACACGCTCTACGTCGCGCCCCACCTCGATCGCATCCGCCTGCCCAACACGGTACGCAAACGATCCGGCAACCTCGCCCGAATCGCCCCCACAAACGACCTAGTCGCCAGGATGTTCTCGATGAACCTCCAGACCTGGAAGAACATCCCCTTCATCCGTGAGCACTACGATCCAAAGTCAATTCATGAACTCGAGAAGGATCTCGACGCAATGGCCGCCACGCCCACCCACGAGCGAGGAATCGAGTGGAGATTGCGACAGATAACCCTGGAGGTGAACTAAGCCGCCAACAAGACTAACCCCAGGCCAAGAACCCTGAAGCCTGAGGTCTGAAGTCTGAGGTCAAAAGAAGTAATCCCAGATCGCCGTCGCACCAAACCCCGTCAAGATCGAACCCGCCACCAGATTCAGCAAGACCCAGCCGACACCGATCCGCAAACCCCCCGGCAGCACCTTCCGATCCGCCCACACCATCGCGAAGCACCACAGCCCGCACGTCGTCGTCCCAATCAGCGCCGCGGGCTCCACGATCTTCAGCGGGTCCGATACCGTCCACATCAGCGCCATCCCCCCGATCCCCGCATACAGACACACCGGCAGCCGCAGTCTGGCAAACGGCGTACGACGAACCCGCGCTACCAGCGGCCGGAAACACTCGTACGCCGTCCGAGAGTAGATCTCGAACGCCCCGTAAATCGTCCCCCAAAACGCCATGAAGATGCCAATCTGATACAAGTACTTGAACGGCCGGCCAAACTGCGTCAGAAACCGAACCTGATGCGTCAACAACGAGAATCGGTCGGGCACCAGATGACCCGGATGCAGAATCGCCGCCCCCAGCAGGTAGAACGCGAACGTGAACAGCAGCACGCACACGAAGCCCGTGAAGACGTCCACGACCGCCGTCCGAGTCCACTGCCGACCCAACAACACATTGGCCGCGTCCGCCTCGATCACCGGATGGCCTCCGACGGCCTCCGATCCGGCCTCCGCCTCGTTGAGCCCCAACGCGCCCCACTTCTTCTCGCGGTAGAAGCTCAGGTACCCGATGTAGTCGTACGTGCCCCCGCCGATCGCACCCATGAACACCACCGCCACCATCAGCACCGACTGCTGATTGACGATGCTCGGATAGTCCGCATGCATCCATTCCGCATAGCTCGGCCACTTCACGACCACCGCGCCCCGAGCGGCCTCAGCCCAATCCACCGGCGCGGGGATCACCGCCGCCAGAATCGCCACCAGCAACACCGCCACAATCCCCGTCTGCACCCGCTCCAGCACGTCGTACGACTGCAGCAGCGTCAGAACCGCCGCCAGCGTCAGCGTCCCCGTGCCGAAGAGCTGCGCATAAAACCGCTGCTGCGCCACGCTCCCCCCGTCCAACCCGAAAATCCAGTTCAGCGTCGTGCCCAGCATCATCGCCAACCCGCCCAGCCAGAACGGAAAGCAGAAGATGCTCAACGCCCCCAGAAGCGCCGGAAACCACCCCCGCGGCCCGGGCAGCCGCGCCCACGCCTCCATCGGGTGCTCGCCCGTAAGCACCATATACCGACCGGCGGTGTAGACCTGAATGAGCTTGCACACCACCCCCGCCACGATGAACCACAGAAGCGTATACCCGAAAATCGCCCCGCAACGCGACGCGAACAGCGTCTCCCCGCTCCCGATCGTCACCGACGCGATGATCGCACCAGGACCGAAGAGCCGGATCGCCCCCCGCAAGCCGCCCGCGCGAACGTAATCAGGAGGCTCGGGATAACGCACCGCATTCGCCATGAAGCTCACCGAGGCGCCAGCAGAAGCGCCCCCACCAGAACCACCGACTCGCCCAACGCACAGGGAACAATCTCATACCTGCCCTTGAACGGCCCGAAGACCCGCGCCGCCACGGCCCGACGCACCGGCTCCAGCAACACCTCGCCCATCAAGCTCACGCCGCCCCCCAGCGCGATCCGCTCCGGATGAAACAGCGTCACCACGTTCGCCAGCGCCAGTCCCACGCTCCCCGCCACCTGATCGATGGCCATCAGCGCCAACCCATCCCCCCGTTCCGCCGCCTCACCCAACGCCGCGCACGTGATCCGCTTCGGATCCCCGCCGCACAGCGCCGCCAGCGGAGTGCCCTCCGGCAGACTCGACATGTTTCCAAGACGAGCCTCGATCGACCAGCCCGAGCAAAGGTGCTCCAGCTTGTCGGCCGAGCCGGGCTCCGAAGCCGTCCAGTCGGGAACGTACGTGTGACCGATCTCCCCCGCCCCTAATCCCTGCCCGTCGTGCAGCCGACCGTCGATCACCAACGCCCCGCCGATCCCGCTGCCGATGTTCATGTAGCAGAAATGACGCGTCCCGCGACCCGCACCCCGGCAGTACTCCGCCCACCCCGCCGCGTTGCTGTCGTTGGCCACTGTCACCGGTAGCCCGAACCGCTCCTCGAACCACGTCTTCAGCGAGACGTTCTCCCAACCCGCCACCTGATGAGAGACCAATGCCCTACCCGTCGCGCTGTCCACCGGCCCGCCGAACCCCACCCCGATCCCCGCCACCCGCCGACCGTCTGCCCTCGCCTGCTCCAGCAGCGGCGGCACCCCCTCAAGGAACCAGCCGAGGATCGCCTGCGCCCCATGCTCCGCCGGCGCCGCCCCGCGCCGAACCGAAATGATCTCGCCCTCCGACGTACCCAACGCCGCCTGCAGCTTGCTGCCGCCGATCTCCAAAGCGATCGCCAGACCGTCCGCTTCCGTCATCACAAAGCCCATCCATACACCGCGCCACCACCGTCAACTCATCACGAAGCGTAGACGCATGTATTACAGCCTGACCAGGAACGGATCAACAGCCAGACCGACGACCAAACCCGCGCACGGAACAAACGCGCCCAAGATGTCCCCACAACCCCTGATCCCCGCTCCCCCGACCCCCGCGGCCTGAAGCCCGTGAACCCAATCCTGACCTCCCCACATACCCCCCCGACCCCCTTCTCCTATCCGGCGAAGCTGTCAGAAACCTCCTCTGGCGAGGATCAAACACATGTGCAACGAAAGCAATCAGGACCGCAAAACAACAGATAGCGTTCCGCCCCCGCTCGCTGACCGGAAAACCAGCGCATTCCGAGACATTGTGGGACAGCGAAAAAGGTGTCAGGAACCTTTTCCGTCAGGGCTAAACCCTAGGCCCCAAAACCTAACCACCATACGCCGCTGTCTCACCCCATGAGAGGCCCCAGACCCATGCTCAACACAGGAATCGAGAACGCCAAGATACTAAGCATGATCCCGCCCCACCCGCTGACCGGAGAATCAGCGCATTTCCGCGCATTCCGGCGCATTCCGAGACATTTCGAGACATTTCGAGACACCGACCTCCCTCAGCACCCCAACCCCGAAACCCGAAAACCAGCGCATCCCGGCGCATTCCCGCGCATTCCGAGACATTCCGCGACATTTCGAGACATCGCCCCTCCCAGCACCCCGGGACCCGATACCCGACGCCTGCCCCCACCCGCGACCACGCCATTGACACGCGGGTAATACAATATAATACTAGAGGCGTCACGACTGCCGGGCGCCGTCCCCCGGCCACGGAGGTACCCTTCGATGTCAACGCAAGCCCACAACGTCATCACGTTCAAGGCCGACGAGTCCCTCGTGCAGGCCATGCGGGCCATCCCCAATCGCTCCGACTTCATCCGATCGGCCATCCTGGCCGCCCTCGACAGCACGTGCCCGCTCTGCCACGGCACCGGTATCCTCACGCCCGAGCAGAGGCGCCACTGGGTAAGCTTCTCCGAGGCCCACGACGTCGAGGAATGCGGCGACTGCCATGAGTGGCACCTCGTCTGCCGGCATGAATCCAAGACCCGACCGCGCAAGCGACGCGGGGCCAAGGCGTCCTGTTGAGGGGTAAGGCAATGCGGAGCTTCACGGCAAAACGAATGGTCGGCCTGTCGGCGGCGATAGCCCCTCTCATCCTCGCATCGTGCGATCGAACGCCGCCGTCCACGCGGCCGACCGACGCGACCCTCGCCGTCTACGTGAGCATCCCCCCGCAGAAGTACTTCGTCCGGCGCATCGGCGGCGACCACGTCAACGTCTCCGTCCTGCTCGCCCCCGGACAGTCGCCCCACACCTATGAGCCCACCCCCAAGGAAATGGTCCGACTCTCCCAGGCCCGCGCCTTCTTCCGCGTCGGCCTGCCGTTCGAAAAGCACGTCGTCGAGAAGATCGCACAGGCCATGAAGAACCTCACCATCGTCGACACCCGAAAGGGCATCGAATTGCTCGCCGCCGCCGAGCACGAACACGACGACGATGCCCACCCCGACCACGCTCACCACCATCCCGAGCAAGACCCGCACACCTGGATGAATCCGCGCCTCGCCAAAGTCCAGGCCGACACGATCCGCGACGCCCTCTGCGAAATCGACCCCGCGAACGCCCCGACCTATCGCGGGAACTGCAGCGCGCTGCTCGCCGAACTCGACGCCGCGGACGCCAAGATCGCCAAGGCCCTCGCCCCGCTCCGCGGCAAGGAGTTCTACGTCTTCCATCCCGCCTTCGGCTACTTCGCCCAGGCCTACGGCCTCAAGCAGGTCGCCATCGAATCCGGCGGCAAACAGCCGACGGCCAAGCAGCTCACCAACCTGATCGATCGCGCCAAGGCCGCCGGCGTCAAACTCATCTTCGTCCAGCCGCAATTCGACCGCCGAAACGCCGAGACCGTCGCCCACGCCATCGGCGGCGCGGTCGTGCCGCTCGACCCGCTCGCGGAAGACTACGTCCAGAATCTGCTCCACGTCGCCGCGACCGTTCAGAAAACGTTGAGCGTTGACGTCAAGGGCGAGGCCCAGCGATGAACCGCCAGGAGATCCCCCGTGGGCAATGATGCCGCCATCGTGATGCAAAACGTCTCCTTCCGCTACGACGGACCCCTCGTCCTCGAAGACGTCAGCCTCACCATCGACCAACGCGACTTCGTCTGCGTCATCGGGCCCAACGGCGGAGGCAAGACCACGCTCCTCAAGCTCGTCCTCGGCCTGATCCAGCCCGAGCCCGGCGGCCAAATCAAGGTGCTCGGAAAGGCCCCCGAGGACGCCGGCGCCGACGTCGGCTATATGCCCCAGGCCGCTCAGTTGGACCCCAAGTTCCCCGTCAACGTAACCGACGTCGTCCTCATGGGGCGATTGGCCGCACACAAGGTCCTCGGGCCCTACAGCCGGCAAGACCGCCAGATCGCCCGACGATCCCTCGACGAAGTCGGACTCGGCGCGATCGCCAAGCGTCCGTTCAGCTCGCTATCGGGCGGACAGCGCCAGCGCGTCCTCATCGCCCGCGCCCTGGCGTGCGAGCCGCCACTCCTGCTGCTCGACGAGCCGACCGCCAACCTCGACCCCGCCGTCCAGGACGACCTCTACGCACTGCTCAAGAGGTTGAACGAGCGACTCACCGTCATTATGGTCTCGCACGACATCGGCTTCGTCTCCGTCTTCTTTCGAACCGTCATCTGCGTCAACCGGACGGTGCACACGCACCCGACGGATGAGCTGACGACCAAGGGCGTGGCGGACATGTACGGCCGGGAGGTCCGGCTCCTCCACCACGCCAAGCAAACGACACCTTCGGCGGATTCCTAATGGAGTTCCTCAACGCCCTAGCAAGCAGCCCCCTCCTCCAGCACGCCCTCCTCGCCGGCGTCATCGCCAGCGTCGCCTGCGGCGTCATCGGTAGCTACGTCGTGGCCCGGCGAATCACCTACATCGCCGGCGGAGTCGCCCACTGCACCCTCGGCGGCATGGGCGCCGCCAGGTACTTCAACGTCGTTCACGGATGGTCCTGGCTTCACCCGCTCCACGGCGCGATCGTCGCCGCCGTCGCGGCCGCCCTCATCATCGGACTCGTCAGCCTCCGCGCCCGGCAACGCGAGGACACCGTCATCAGCGCGCTCTGGGCGATCGGTATGGCCGTCGGCATCCTCTTCATCGCTCGAACCCCCGGCTACTACGAGGACCTGATGAGCTACCTCTTCGGCAACATCCTGCTCGTCTCGCATCAGGACCTCTTCCTCATCGCCGCGCTCGACGTGGCCGTCGTGGGCTGCGGCGTGTTGCTCTACAAGAACTTCCTGGCCGTCTGTTTCGACGAGGAGTTCGCCCGGCTCCGAGGCCTGTCCGTCGAGTTCTACTATCTCCTGCTGCTCTGCCTGACCGCCCTGACCGTCGTGGTCCTCGTCCGTGTCGTCGGCCTGGTCATGGTCATCGCCCTGCTGACCTTGCCCGTCGCCGTCGCCGGACACTTCGTCAGCCGACTCTGGCAGATCATGGTCGTCTCCACGCTACTGAGCATCGCCCTGACCACCGGCGGCCTGGCCGTCAGCTACGGCCCCGAGCTGCCCCCAGGCGCCACCACCATCGCCCTGGCCGGCGTCGTCTACCTCGTCGTCGTCATCGCCGCCCGACTCCTCAAACCCGCCGCGTCCTGAATCACCGCGCGCCCCCGTTCCACGACCCGGGTGCCCCATCGCCCCCGTAGCATGGGCGTCTCGCCCGTGGACCGCAACAAAGACCGGGTGCCCCATCGCTTCAGCGGGGGGCAGCTCGAATTCCCACATGTAGATAACCCCACCGATCCCCTCCCCCCCACCATGACTGTACCCCCC
>JAFGLZ010000201.1 GCA_016927755.1 Phycisphaerae bacterium | reverse complement strand
GGGGGAACTTCGCGCTTGGTGCCCCATGATGTCCCACAATGTCTCGGAATGCGCGGTCTTGCGGTGGGTGTGGGGCGAGGACGGTCGGTTGTTTGACATCGCGAATGCCTCCTGTTTGGCTTGGGGACGGGGGGTGCGGGGCGGGGGGCGTTCGTGGTGTGGTGACTCGTTGGGTCGGTTGTTGCCCGCATGGGATCCTCGGAGTGCGCGCGGCGTCGGCGCTTGACCACTCTTGTCGGGAAAAGGGGGTCGGCGTTCGGTTTGGTGGGGTGTTCAGGCGACCCGGGGGGGGCGGGGGGCAGCCAACACGTCGAGACGTCGCGAAGTCAACGGGTCCGTGTCGGGCTGGGGCGCGGCGGAGAAGGTTCCTGACGGGTCTTCTGGATGGCGTTCTTTTCCGCCCCCGGACGTTGATGTTGCCCGGCGGCGGAATATGTTGTATGTTTGTTTTAGAGCCTGTAGCGGACGAACGCCGGCTTCATGCCGTGTGTCTCGGAGGTCTATCCACCGAGACCTAGTCCGTTGCGGGCTTTATCTTTTTGAGCTCCAGGCGATTACTATCGCTATACCACTGCCCGTAGGCTTTCGTGCGCGTATCGTCCAAGTCCATGATGAGGCGGTACTGATCGGCGAGCAGGCGGAAGAACCGATCTTCGCGGCGCTCGTAGAGTCGCTGGAGGGCCCAGAGGTAATAATCGATTACCTGCAGACCCGCCGACTCCGACGGATATCCAGAACGGATCAACGTCGGACGGTCCGAGGCGATTCCCCACTTCGCTTCGAAGTTGTGCTTGGCGCTGGCAACGGCTGCGCCGAGTGCCTCCTGTCGATCCGACTTCCCGCGTCGAGCAAAGAGGACCTGGTTTTCGTCCGCCTTGTGCAACAGGTTCTTGAAGAGGCGCTTGACCAGATCATCGTAGACCTGATCCACGGTCAGCCGCCGACGGGTCATCCGAAACAGCATTTGTGCGTCGCGAGCGAGCTTCGCCTTGCGTCGGATGGCGACCTGAACCTTCGCACCGAAGCCAGGTAGAAGGGCGAAGACCTCACGACGCACCTCGGGTACGTCGTCTTTGGCGTGGAAACACCTCGCGGTCTTGCCGGCGTCCGGTTGCATCGATGGGACGCCGGCGAAATACGGATCGGCCATCAGCCGAGCACGCAATTCCCTAAGAGCCCGGCTCACGCCAGCCGGATCGGGCAGGTGCACAACACCCACCATGAACACACGGGAGACACCTTGGCATCCGACGACGATTCGTCCGCGCCGGTTGAACAATGTCAGGTCGCCGGCCTCGTCGACGAAGTAATGGCGGACATCCCGGGTTGGGTCAGTCATTGGGTGGCTTCCTCGATGATGCGGATCTCGGCATCCGTCAGGGCGTAGAGCTCATAGACCAATGCGTCGATCCGGCGGCGGAGCGGTATTCGCTCGTGGGCCGTCGCGGCTTGGTGGTCGCCCTGGTGGGCAAAACAGGATAGCCGGTGGTGGGGCGAAGCGAAACCCCCGGATACTGCCGCGCGGCCCTTCGGGCCTGACTGCGATCATCGCGTGGCGTCCTGGACGAAGCGGATCTCGGTGTCGGTTAGGCGGTACAACTCGCAGGGCAATGCGTCGATCCGGGGGGCGCTATTGCGAATCCTGGTTTGGCGAAGCGGGGACACTTGCGTGGATCGCCTCACGTAGGGGATCGTGAGCATAGGTTACGCCAGCGTCGGTCAGAATGGGGCAGGGGGCATCGGTGAGGGGGGCTCCCGCGACGAGAGTGCCTGGGATTTCGTGATTGGGCGGTGTCGGACAGGGGTGTTCAACCTTCCGGTCGGATGCAGTCGGTGGTGATGAGGTCGGCGGGGTGGCCGTAGGATGGGGGGACTCCGGGGGCGGTGACGGGTTGGTCGTTGTCGATGGCGGCTGCGACGGCGAGGTTGAGGTCGAGGAGTTGCTTGAGCAGGTCCTTGCGGGGCGTGAAGCCGTAGGCATCGAGGACGGCGGCGTCGGCGTTTGACCACTCTTGTCGGGAAAAGGGGGTCGGCGTTCGGTGTGGGCGGGCATTGGGGCGAACGGCGCGGCGAGTGGGGTGGACGGAGACAACACCGATGGGTGCGATCGTTGGCGTGAAGGCTCTGTGGGCTCGGCGAGATTGTCGTCGAGAAATCGGTGTAGTGGCCCCCGATTAACCCCCGACTACGGTGTCCCTCGATTACGGAGGTCGGCGTACGACATGCTGGGGGCAGCGAGAGAAGAAGTGAGGATGTCAAGTGTCAAGAGTTGACCCCGATTCCGATTCCGCGGGCGCCATCGCGCTGATTCATGGCGCGGAAGAGGCCGTCGAGGAGGTCGAAGGCCTTGGGCGGGTCGGTGCAGTCCTCGAGGAGGGCCGTGAAGAAGTTTCGGGGCAGCAGGCCGATGTCCTCGGAGAAGAAGCAGACGAGGCATTGGAGGACGAAGCGCTGGGCGACGTCGGGGCCGGCGGTTTTGCGGGCCTTTAGGATTCTGTAGACGGCGGGGAGCTTGTCGGCGGCCTTGCGGGTGGCGTCGACGCGGTCGACGCCGAAGACGGGTCGCTCGTCGGTGGGCCAGAGGAAGTTGAGTGGGCCGTAGCGGGTGGGGAGGTCGGCGGTGGCGACGGTGTCGAGGGGCTCGTTGATGTCGACGTCGAAGTCGTAGACGCGGAACTCGTCGAAGTTGCAGAGGACGACGTAGCGAGGTCTGCCGGGGACGAGGTGGACCCAGTGGTCGAAGGCTTGGGTGAGGTGGCGGGCGAGATCCTCGCCGCGTTTCTTCATTTCGATGAGGACTCGGGGCTTCCAGACGAGGTCGGCAAAGGCGGTTCCGCCGCGGTCGTTCTTGACGCGCATTTCGAGGGTAGCCCCGGCCTCCTTGTAGCCGCGGCGTGAGAAGGCGCGGAAGAGCCTGTCGAGGAAGACCTGGGCCTCGCCCTTTTCGTCCCCGTCGAGGGTGTTTGCGTATTCGACGAATTCGGTGAGTTGTTGTTGGCGATGGGCGTCCATGAGGGAGGAAAGGGTAACCGAAAGGTCGGGTGCGGTGAAGGGGTGGGTTATGGGGAGGTGAACCAGTGAACCGGGAGCGCTTGAGAGCGGTGGGTTCGGCTTAGCTGGGGCTCGCGGCGGTTGCTTCGTACGGGGGCGGAGAGCTCAGCCGTCCCGATGGGACTGACTTTCTCGCGGGCGGGTGGGTTCCCAGGACTGAAGATCCTGGGCTAGTGCGCCTGAGAGTGTACTCGATCCGTGGGGTGCAAGTCCCCACCAGGCATGCGCTCTCCGGCCTGTAACCGAAGGT
>JAFGLZ010000200.1 GCA_016927755.1 Phycisphaerae bacterium | reverse complement strand
ACGCGGTCTCGATCACCAGCCCCCCCTACTTCCATCCGGAGCACGTGCTGGCCTCCATCAAGGCGGGCAAGCCCGTGATCGTGGCCAAGCCGATCGCCGTCGACGTGCCGGGCTGCAGCACCATGCTCGAGGCGGGCAAGCTGGCCGAGCAGAAGAAGCTCTCGCTCTGGGTCGATTTCCAGACGCGCAGCACGCCCTTCTATATGGAAGCGGCCAAGCGCGTTCACGCCGGCGACATCGGCAAGTGCGTCCTGGCGCAGGTGGCCTATCACGGCGGACGGCTGCGTCCCAAGACCGACTTGAAGGACACGAGCGACGCGGCGCGGCTGCGAAACTGGGTGTTCGACATCGCCCTGTCCGGAGACATCATCGTCGAGCAGAACATTCACGTCATCGACGTGGCCAACTGGTACCTCCAGTCGCACCCGATCAAGGCGTACGGCACGGGCGGCCGAAAGGTTCGCACGGAGGTCGGCGATACGTGGGACCACTTCGTCGTGACGTTCTGGTATCCGAACGACGTGCTGGCCGATTTCGAATCCACGCAATTCTCGAAGGGGTATAGCGACCTGTGCACGCGCGTGTTCGGGGCCAACGGCGTGGTCGACTCGCACTACGGCGGACACGTCTCGATCAAGGGCGACAAGCCATACAAGGGCGGCGAAACGGGCAATATGTTCACCACCGGCACGATCACGAACATCAAGAACTTCGCCGCGAGCATCGCCGACGGCAAGCCGATGAACAACACCGCCGAAAGCGTCGACACGAACTTGACGTGCATCCTGGGCCGGATCGCCGCGCACGAGAACCGTACGGTCACCTGGGACGAGATGATCAAGGCGAACCAGAAGATCGAGGTGAAGTTGAAGATCTAGGTCGACTAGGAGTCGGGTGGCCGGGTCGGCAGCAGGTTCCGGCCACCCGCGACTTGAAGACGCCGCCACGACGGTGCTATCATCGTCTGGTATGAGGCCCGAAGAGATCGCGAGTCTGTTGACACAGAGGCCGTTCGAGCCCTTTGGTTTGTACATGTCCGACGGTTCGAGCTACTCGATCCGCCATCCGGATCAAGTCATCCTAACACCTCGCAGCATTCACATCGGCTTGCCCGGAGATAACGGTAACGCACGGATCGCACAGGACGTGGTCATCTGCGCACTGGTCCACGTGACCCGGCTCGGCCCCCTACCCGATACCTCGACGAAAACCTAGGGAACCTTGCCCGCACACCGAGTCCTCCCCCTCCAGGTAAGCGTCATACGACATCGCTCTGGCAGCCGGAATCTGTTAGGTGCCCCGCGGACAAACATACTCCCACTCTCCCAGGCATGTCTTGCGGGCCCGAGAAAGCCGCACGATAATGTCTCGGTCGTTCAACGGTGATAACCTATCCGGCTGTCAGGAGGACGGCGATCCAACGCAATCTCAAGGGAGGCATCCAATGAAACGTCTGGCACAACTGCTCCTACTACTGGCCTTCTTCGGTTGCGACAAGGCTCAGGAGAAGGCCACCGAAATCGGCACCAAGGGCCAAGTCAAGGTCAGCGGCGACAAGGTGACCGTCAAGACCGAGGACGGCGAGGCCGTCATCCAAGGCGACAAACGCGTCATGAGAGTCAGAACCAAGGGCGGTGAGACGGTCGTCCAGGGCGATGAACAGAGCACGCAGATCAAGACCAAGGACGGGACGTTCAACTTCGGCAAGGGGGAGATACCGAGAGGATTTCCGCTGCCCGTCTATAAGGGAGCACAGGTGGGGCAGACCGGACATCTGAGGCCTCCCGGCGAAGGCGAGGTCTACCAACTCAGCGCCACTGTCAAGGCCCCCGTGGCGGAAGTGGCCGCGTTCTACAAGAAGGCCCTGGAGGACAAGAAGCTCAAGCTGAATCCGACCGAGTTGAAGACGGGCGACGTCGAGATGGCCAGGTACGAGGCAAGGTCCGACAAGGTTGAAGCTGCCGTCTCGATCAGCAAGAACAAGGACGAGGCGGATACGATCATTGCGATCGTGTGGACCAACAAGCCGTGAGACCGAGAGCCAGGCGCAGGGATCAGGGTAACCCCGGGCTTGTCCGCCAGCGGGCGATCGCCGGGTAGCACAGCCTCCACCGCAACTCGGCCCTGAGGAGACAGGCCGGATCGAGACGACCATCACGTGGTTCGTCAAGAAGGGCTAGATCGCCGCCGGTCAGGCAGTGAACAGCTTCTTCAGGTACGCCAGATTCTTTCGCGTGTCCGCCACAATGTCCTTACTGGGATTCGACGTCTCGAGTACGAGCCACTTGCGGTAGCCAATGCCCTTCAGGGCGGCCGCGACGGCGGGCCAGTCGATCTTGCCGCTGCCGCCGAGATAGCTGCCGCCCTCCTTGAAGTGGACCTGGCAGATCCTGTCCTTACCCATCAACTTGATCTCTTTGATCACGTCGTGGCCCTTGTGGTCCGAGTTGAATACGTCGTAGTAGACCTGGACGTTCTTCGAGCCCACCTTTCCGATCACGTCGAGGTTGTCCTCGGCGCGGAGGTAGTTCTCCAGGCCGAGGATCACGCCGGCCTTCTCCGCTCGGGGCGCCAGCTCTTTGAGGATCTCGACGAGCCGGTGCATCTCGTCCTTGTCGGAGGCCTTGATCTCGCCCTTGCCGAAGAACGCCAGCAGGATGCTCTTGGCGCCTAGCTTGGGGGTCACATCGATCGTGTCGGCCACCCAGCCGGGGGCGCGGGGATCGGACACGAGGGGTACGCCGTTGAGCAGGCCCATCGCCACGGAGGGGATGACCATGCCGCACTTCTTGGCCGCGTCGAGGTACTTCTTCTGGACGTCGGTCTTGCGCAGCCACAGATCATTCTGGACGCTGCCGATACTGACCTCGATGCCGTCCAGGCCGATCTGCTTGCCCAGGTCGAAGGCCCGGGGGTCGGTCCGTCCCATCGACCAGTCGCACATGGCGACCTTGGGCCAGTCCGACTCGCCGGCGGCCAGTGCCCGCTCGACCTTGGAGGCAACCGCCAGCCCCGCCAGCGTCGAGGCCGTTCCCGTCATCCATTCGCGTCGTGTCTGGTTCATGTCGTGTATCCTCGTGAAAGTCCCGCCATAGGGAGTACGCCGCACCGGACGTGGGCTGATTATAGCATACGAGGCGATGGTACAAGGTCTAGTTTGACTGCATGACATCTGATGGGGGGGGGTGCTCATGCCATGTCTCGCCGCTGCGCCGATGACTCGCTGGGATCTCAGCGGTATGATGACGGCCCATCGGGCGATTCGCCCAAGGAGATGACACATGAAGCTCGCGCTCGCCGGAGTCGCAGGAGTCATGGTAGCGAGCTGTCCGGTACTTGGTGCCGCTCCCTTCTTCGAGCACACGACGGTAGCCTCGCACGCCGACGGCAGCCAGAGCTGCTGGCCGTGCATGGCCATGCTGGCGGATGGCCGGATCCTGGTTGCTTGGGGGCGCACCCAGCGTGGCGGGCAGGACTACGATGTCTTCCACGCCTTCTCGTGCGACGCCGGCAAGACGTGGTCCGAGCCCCGTCCCCTCATCGCCAACAAGGATCTGCTCGACGCCGACCCCAGCATTGTGGTGTCTGGCAACCGGGTGCTCGTCACCTGCACCACGCTCCCGAAGGGAGAGGGCATCCGAACGTCCACGACCTGGTGCGTCCGCAGTGATGACAACGGCAAGACCTGGTCACAGCCGTATGCGATCCCGATGAACCATCGGTACACGTGCGGCAAGACGCATCGCGGACTCCGGCTGAAGTCCGGCACGTTGCTGATGGGCTACTCGTGGGACGTGCTCTGTGAACAGGGAAAGACGTTGACGACCGAGGGTCAGATGGACCTCCGCGCCGGCGTGATGCGCTCGACGGACAACGGCGGGACTTGGGCAAACGGCGGTGACGCCAGCGCCACGTACCGCAAGATCGCCGAAGGAGCGGTGCTCGGCACGGACGAGCCCGCCATCGTCGAGTTGGACGACGGGACGATCTGCATGCTGATGCGGACGGGCGCATCGCACCTGTACGAAACGCGCAGTGCCGACGAGGGCCACACCTGGAAGGACGTGAAGCCAAGCCCGCTACGGGGCTCGAACGCGCCGGCCGCACTCTGTCCGTTCGAGGCGGACGAGCGGCGAGGAATCCTGGTCCTTTGGGACAACGCGATTCAGCGGTTTCCCCTGTGTGCGGCCGCGTCATTTGACGGCGCCCGGACGTGGACTGCGGCACGGGACATCGGCTTTCCGTACACGGGCGGTCAGGCGTCATACCCGTCGTGCGTCCAGGCCGGCGACGGGACGCTTCTGGCGGTGTGGCAGCAAGACGTCCCCGGCGGACGCGATATCCGCTGCGCGCGGTTCAACCTATCGTGGCTCCTTCAGGATCCCATGGCCGAACTGCAGAAGACACTCGCGTCGATTCGGCTGCCGAAGGTAACCGCACCTTGGCGGGGCTACGCGGCGACGCGATACCCGCAGGATTCCCGGCCGGCCTGGCTCGTCCACCGAGACCGGGGGCAACTCCTGCCGGACGGCATCCTGCGTCTGCCGCCGACGGGCGGGGCGTACATCGACAATCAGCCGGACGTCTGGAACGGCGGGCGGGACAAGCTGGTCGAGGCGCGGATGCGAATGATGCATCGCGACGCCGACGCGGCGGAGAATCACTCCGCAGGCGAGTTGTGGATCGGCGGCGGACGGCCGAACACGAGCTGCCGGCTGCTCTTTCGAGAAGATGCCGTCGCGTTCGATGAGTCGTATGTGCACGCCCATCGCCTCGACGCCAGGGACTGGCACACGTACCGCATACTGACGGACCTGCGGCGCTGCCGGGCGTATCTGTTCGTGGACGACGGCCAGACGCCCGTGCTAGCAACGTCGCTGACGGCGATCGAGGGCTACGACATCAACCGAATCCTCTTTGGCGATTCGGGCGGCGCCAAGACGGTCAGCGGCACGACGGAGTGGAAATGCGTTCGGTGGTCGGATGTCTCATCGGAGACGCCCTCCAGGGAGTAGCTTTGTCGCGTAAGCCAGGAGAATCTGTGTAAGAGTGTTTCTCCGACAGACCTGACCGTTCTGCCACAGGTGCCGCCGTGCGACTGCTGCTGAAAGGCGAAACCAGCCCGATTCCTCAGCTCGTCCTGGAGCTTTCGAAGACCTCCGACGATGAGGCCGACGCCGAGATCACCTTCACGACGTGGTCCGGCAGTTTCAGGTTCTCCTTCGCCCTGTATGGCTGGAACCTAGCCCGGTTCGCCGACGAGCTGCAGCGGATCCGCGAGCGAATGGAAGGCACCGCAAGACTGACGAACTTCGGGGAGAACATCGAGTTGACCTTTACGGTTGCACAGCCGGCACGCGGGATTGTGCTGGTGGCTGGAAAGATCGCGGACGGGCAATGGTTGAAGGACGATGCCCCGGGACATCCCGATGTGGCCAGATTCGAAGCGGGATTTCAGACCCGATTCGGATGGCTGGTCATCGACCAATCGTACCTGCCGGAGATCGTCCGCGAGATCACCGGGTTCATCGTGGACAACAAGCTGTCCACGCAACACCCGATGCGCTGAGCGTGAGAACAGCCCCGCAGGAACGGACCTTGCCGCTCAGTCTTGCTGGAAGAAGGCCCCGATTGACAGGTTGGCGGTGATCGCGAACTGGACGGGGTTATCCGTGCTCTCGATCCCTCCGGCCCAGTTCGAGAAGTTCCAGCCGTCCGCTGGCGTGGCCGTCAGCGTGATAATCGTGCCGGGATCGTACCCGGCGAAGCCGTACTGCGCCGGCGGATCGATGGTCACCGACCCGCTGCCGCTGGTGTACGTCACGATCACTACGGTGTCCTCGTTGCCGGGGGGATTGCTCGAGGGGACACATCCCCACATCGACACCGCCAGTAGTAGTATGGCGACCACAAGCGTTAGCGAATGAACACGTGCGAGCTTGCCAAGCATGCTGTCCTCCTCCCTGATTCTCGGATCGGGTCTCCAAGAGACGCGCCTCCCGAGGCGCGCTACGATTGATCACACAGCTTGAACGTCTTCTCGAGGGCTTCGATCACATCGCCTTTGGGCTTGAACTCGTGACCGACGTAGAGATCGTAGCCCGTCTGAGCGATGGCTTTACAGATACCAGCATAGTTGAGTTCCTGCGTGTCGTCCATGTCGTTCCGGCCCGGGTTGCCGGCGGTGTGGAAGTGGCCGATCCACTGGATGTGGTCGCGGATCGTCTGGATGAGGTCGCCCTCCATGATCGCCATGTGGTAGATGTCGTAGAGCAGCTTGACGCAGGGGCTGGCGACCCGCTGGACGACGGCCGCGCCCCAGGCGGTGTGATCGCACTGATAGCCGGCATGGTCGCGCTTCGAGTTGAGCAGCTCCAGGTTGACGTTGACGCCCTTGGCCTCGGCATAGGGCGCGACGAGGCGGAGGCCGTCGACGCAGGCCTCGATGGCCTCCATCTCGCTCATGTGGGGCTGGCGGTTTCCACTGAAGCAGATCACGCCGCGAATGCCGTGCTTGGCCGCCAGGTCGATGGATTCCTTCAGCTCCGCCTCGATCCGCTCGTGGTTCGAGCGCTTGTTCAGCCCGTCGGGCAGCGAGGCGTGGCCGACCATGCTGGCCACGACGAGCTTGTGCTTCTTGGCCAAAGCGCAGACGTCCTCGAAGTCGTCGCCGCGCCCCCACATCTCGACGGCGGCGTAGCCGATCCGCGCCGAGGCCTTGAACAGGTCGTCCAGCGTCATCTGGTCCGTCTTCATGATCGGGTAGCACACGGATTGTTTGATTCGCACGGTGGTCTCCTCGCGGTTCTCGGGCAGGTACGCCGAAACGCACTCTGCTGCTTCTTTCTCTTTCAGTCCTTCACACGCAACTCATAGCGAGCGGCACGTTCCTTCGACACGCCGATCGTGAACGTGTTCGTTCGTTTCCCAGACCCGACCTTCACCTCATACGTCCCGTGGAAGCCGCGAAACGTGAACTCACCCCTTACGTCGGTCCGACCGACGACGCGTGTCTTCCACTCGTGGTTAATCAGCCGATCCAGCACGTGGTAAGCCTGCTTGGGCCGCAGACCCTCGTCGAGCAGGCCGGCCTGCCACCGGTTCTCGTCCGTGCCGCCCTGCCACTTATGGGCCATGCCGTCGCCAAGGTTCCACCACGTCACGCCAGCCATGTGCTCGATGCTGAAGAAGAGGCGGTAGGAGTTTCGGGTGATTTCGGCCTGAACGGGCTGGCCCTCCGCACCCTTGCCTGCCGTTCCGATCGACATCTCGGTGATGTAGAGCGGCCGGTCGAACTCGCGGTACAGGTCGTACACCTTGAAGAGGTGCTCCGGCGTATGGGCCTTGCCGGCAAGCACGTCTCGGGTGTCGGCGATGTGGAACTGCATGCCGATGCCGTCGACGCGGACGCCTCGCCCGATCAGGTCCTTCAGCATGCGATAGTAGGGACTCTGACGGCCGTCCGGCCCGACGTACCTGTGGGAGACGCTCAGCGTCTCATTACTCAACAGGACGTTATCGGGACGGAACCGGCGGTCGGCCTCCTTGAAGCACCAGGCGACGTAGTCGTCGGGCACGACGCAGGCGCGCTTGCCGACGATCGTCTCGTTGACGACGTCCCAGATCTTGATCTTGTCGGCGCACCGCCGGGCGATTTCGGCCATCCGGGCCGAGATCAGCGAGGCGACCTGGTCCTTGTCCTTGGGCAGCCACTTCGGAGCGAAGTGATCCCACATCAGCGGGTGCCCCTTGAGGGTCAGGCCGTATTCCCGGGCGAACTCGACGCACAGATCGGGCGGAGGGCGGCGGTAGACGAACGGCGAGTCCTTGGCGAAGCGTGGGTGGCCCTGCTGGGGTTCGAGGTCGGACCAGTAGAATGGGGCCGATGCGAAATTGAAGACCTGTGCGAAGCGCTGCTCGTATTCGGCGTTCTTGGCCGGCTCTTTGAAATGGCCCAGGAAGAAGCAGTTGCACCCGAAGAGGAAGTCGTGCGTGAGCTGCTTGGCCTCCACCTCGGCGCCCGCGACGGGCTTGCCGTCGGCGCCCGTCACGACAATCACCGCGTCGCCCTTGCGGTGTTTCTCGATGCCGTCGCTGATGCGATTGGCAACACGCGGATCGTTCCACAGAGCGCGGTAGACGTCAGGGGCTTTGCCCTGCTCCTGTCCATACAATGCACTGCAGGAGCAGCAAGTCGCAGCAAGGACAACCGCACGGCGGCAATTCCAGCGGCGCTTCATCCATCGCCTCCCTCGCTGATGGGGTCAGACACCTTTTCCGAGAACCCTCCCCACGGCAAGGATCGCGTTGGCCCTGCGTTCCGTCCGGAGAGGAGACCTCGCGCGGAAGAGCGGAAAAGGAGCCAGACCCCTGCGGCCCCTAGAGCTTCTTCAGCTCAATCACTTGGCGCGTCTCCATCGATCGGTTCGCGGCGACGGCGATCTCGGTCGCCTTCAGGCCGTCCTCTTCGTAGGTGGCCAGGATGCCCTTGTTCTTGCCGGCCTTGACGGAGTCGACGAAGGCGCGGTCCTCCTTGGCGAAGATGTTGTCCTCGCCGGGGATGGTGATTCGTTCGCCGTCGGGCATTTGGATCTCGACGCTCTGCTCCCAGCCGGTAAACATCGCCCGCATGTCGGTCGCTTGGACCTCCAACCGGACGCCGCCGCCCTGGCTCGTGCTGCATGAACTGACGAGATTGCCGGCCGCGCCGTTTGCGAAGGTGAGCTGCACCATCGAGGCGTCCTCGATCGTGTAGAAGCTCGGACGCTTCTTGCGATCGCGGACGGCCACGGCGTAGACGTGCGTCACGTCGCCGAAGAGATACCTTGCAAGGTCGGTCGTGTGCGTGGTCTGCTCGAGGAACTGCCCGCCGGACTTGTCCTTCTGGACCCACCAGCGCCAGATGCCCTCATAGACCTGCGGGCCGCCGCCGACCCACCCGCCATGCAGGTAGACGGGCTTCTGCTTCTTGAGGATCTCCAGCACGCGCTGCACGGACGCGCGATAGCGGGTCATGTAGCCGACGGAGGTGATGAGCTTGTGCTTGGTCACGCCCTTGGCGGTCCGCCGGGCGGTCTCCAGGTCGATGGCGACGGGCTTCTCGATGAAGAAGGGCAGCTTTCGCGCGACGACGAGGTCCTCGGCCTTGCCGTGCGCGAACGGCGGGAGCATGATGAACACGGCGTCGGGCCTAGCCTTGTCGAGCATCTCTTCGGCGTCGGTGTAGATCTCGCCCCTACCGCCGACCTGCTCCTTGCGGGCCGCGGCGGTGGCCTCGTTCAGGTCGCACCAGGCGACGAAGTCGACGTCTTTGAAGTCCTTGAGCCCCTGCTCCAGGTGGCTCCGCACGATCCCGCCCGATCCGATGAACCCGAGTTTGACCTTGTCTGGCATGGCATGTCCTCAGCAAGCGATACGAAACGGAGTATCTCGAAAGATGCCACAGAAACGTCGGGGCGTCACGGTAACGCAACCAGGTGCTCCCGGCAAGGGCGGGCCGATCCGAGCGTCGAAAACCGGCGCAGGCGGTCCATCATGACAACGGCCGACCCGCCGCGCCGGCGGGTCGGCCGCTTCGTATCTCGATCGCATCCGAGTCTGTGGCGAGCCCGTGATGGGACCCACCCCGTGCTTCCGTCTCGTCTTCCACTCGCTACGGCAGCTTCGGCGGATCGATCTTGGGATAATCTCCTGAGAGAGCCTTGAGGAACTCGACGAGGTCCTTCTTGTCCTGGTCGTTGAGGCCGGCGCCTCGTACGGCCTTCATGAGCATCGATAGGTTCGAGTTGTCCTTGCCGCCACCGGCCATGAAGGCCACCGCATCCTCCAACTTCTCGACGCTGCCATCGTGGAAGTACGGGTAGGTGTTGGCGACCTCGCGGAGGTGCGGGACGCGGAATTTGCCCATATCGCTGTCTTTCTTGGTGACCTTCTTCAGGCCTTCGTCCGGATTCTTCTTGTCGCAGCTCACGCCCGCGTTATAGAACTGCATGTTGCTGAAGATGGGCGGCGCGTGGCAGGTCGAACACGAGGCCTTGCCCATGAAGAGCTCCATACCGCGTTTCTGCGCGTCGGTAAGGGCCTTCGCGTCGCCGGCTTTGAACTTGTCGTACGGCGAGTTGCCGCTCAGGATGGTTCGCTCGAACGCAGCGATCGCCTTGGCGATGCCTTCCTTAGTTACGTCCGTTCCGAAGACCTTCTGGAAGTTCTCCTTGTACGCCGGGACCTTCTCGCACTCGGCACAGACGGCGACCAGGTCGTGGCCCATCTCGATGGGGTTCTCGATCGGCCCGACCGCCTGCTCCTCGAGCGTCGCGGCCCGCCCGTCCCAGAACTGGCTGGTCATGTAGGCGGCGTTGATGACGGTCGGTGAGTTGCGATCGCCGACCTGGTCCTTGATGCCCTTGCTGGTCGCGCGGTGCTCGGTCCAGGCCATCTTCGGATCGTGACAGGTGGCGCACGAGACGGTCTTGTCCTTGCTCATCCGCTTGTCGAAGTAGAGCATCTTGCCGAGCTCGACCTTCTCGGCCGTCATCGGGTTGTCCTTGGGAATGGGCAGCGGCGGCAATCCCTCGGGGATCTTGACCTCGAACGAGGCGGTCACGGGTTCCGCGACCGGCTTGGCCGACTGAGCCTTGTCCCCGGTGGACGGCTTCTTGGGCTCGTCCGACTTCTGACACCCGACGGACAGGAAGATGAGGACTGCCGCGGCCCCACTCAGACCGACCTTCGGAACAAGCGTTTGCATCGTCATCGGTTGACACCCCTGATCTGGCTCGCACGGTTCTCAGCGCTATTCGTGCCCGGCATCGCCACCGGGCACTTAGAGCTATTACCCTACTGACACGGATTGCAGCCTGCAAGGGGTTTTGCGGCTCGCGAAGAGTATTTGGCCGAACGGAGAGGCGCGCCCTAGGCCCGCCGTCCGCACGCCGCCCCGGCGCCGCCGAGGGCCAGGAGCAAGAGTGAGGCGGGCTCTGGGACGACGTCGAAGACGCCGCCGAACTGGGTGTTGCCATGAAAGGCGGAATCGACGACGGCCGGCGTGTACGGGTCCATGAGGTAGGTTCGAACGCCGACCTGTGTGTTGCCGGTGATCGATCCCCAGGGGATCTCGTCGTTGGTGGCGAAGACTTCCGCGAGCGGGTCGTCGTAGCTATCGCCCACCCACAGCCTGCCCCAGAGCTGGTCCCCGTCGATGCCGAACTCGACGTTGTAGACGACGCCGGCCTCGTACGTGATCGTGGGACCGTCCTGCGTGGAATACTCGCTCCCGTTGACGATCCTTCGCAGACTGAAGCAGTTGATGCCGACGGAGCCGGGATCCAGGTTGAGCAGGTGGGTCGTGAAGGTGTCGGTATTGGCCCGAAGGGCGATCTGCTTCTGCAGACGGGCGTCGAGCTGTTCCTGCGTCCAACTGACGGCCGTTCGGACGCGCGTATAGGGTCCGTCGAAGGCCTGGTTCGCCACGCCGATGGCGTAGTGAGCGAAGTACGGGGGCGTCGCCGCATCAGACGACAAGCTGAGAACGCCCTGATCGGCCACGCCCGTGGCGGAGCGAAGGCTAAACGACCCGTCAAACTGCACGTCGAAGAACGTCCAATTGGATTGGGTGTAGGCGTCATCGGAGAAGTCGTCGCTGAAGCTCGCGCCGAGCGCCGAGCCGGGTACGGACAGGACGAGAACGAAGCACGACATGATGGCGGATCGCATTTTCACCTCCTCCGCGAGCCTGAGACTCGAGGAATGGAACCACGGACCGCGCGCGGTTCCGTCAGAGGTTGATAGGCCTCAAGCTCTTAACGAGTCAATGGGTAATGTGGCGCAAGTGGGATAAAGGCAGGGATCAGACGGCGATCGAAACGTGGAACCTTCTCTTGGAGGACAGGTTATGGTGATGAGATGATTCTGCTCCGACGGGATTGGCTACGCCGCTGCCTGCCGCACGCGACGGGGCCGGATAAGGCATCGGAGGACGCCTACTGCGTATCCACCGGAAGCGCATCAAGTACCAGCGTCTCGAACGGCTGCAGCGTCAGCCTGTGCGGCCTCCCCGCCTCGAGCACAAGATTGTCATGACGATGCTGCAGCTTCCAGGGGCTCTTCAGCCGGTATCGGCGCGGTGAACTGTCAGGCAACTCGAAGGCGCGTCCGATGTCGAGGTCGATGCCGGCCTCCTTGTCCGACGGATTCCGAAGGCCGAGGATGCCCTTGCGCGGTGACCACGAGGCGTAGCCGTAGACCTCGGCCTTACTTGGATCGCCGCCAACCCAATGGCTGTCGACGAGCACGTCGGCGTTGGCGCGGCACCACGCCGCGGCCTCGGCCAGGGCGTCCCACATCTCGGAGGTCATCAGCTCGGGGGTGACGAAGAGATCCTGAAGCTGCGTGCCCGAGACCATCATCATCCGGATCTCGTCGATCACGTCCTTGGGGTCCGCTGCCATCTTGGCATAATTCTTGCCGAGCTGGCCCAGGCAGAGCCCCTGCGACTTCAGCGAGTTGAGCGGGAACAGCGGAGCGCCCCGGGCCGTCTTTCTGTAAGTGATCGTGTCGCGATAGGTCAGCCATTGCTGCCGCATCGAGCCCGCGCCGAGATGGTTGGCATCCCCACCACCGCGCCAGACCGCGTCGCTGTGCCAGAGCCAAAACGGCGACGGCCAGGTTCCCGCAGTCACGTTGAGGAAGAGGTCCGGTTTGACTGCTCGCAGGTCGGCGAGCAAACGGAAGAGGGCCTCGATGTCGGGCCCGAACTCGGCGCCGGCGCCCTTGGCGGCGCTTCCTTTGCCGATGCCGTCGAACTTGAAGTATGCCATGCCGTACTTTCGGATCATGTCGATGCAGACGGAGCGGAACCGCTCGTAGTACGTCGGCCCCGCGAGCGAGAAACCGCCGTGATTGGTCTCGAAGCCCTGCGTCCGGCCGTACTCGAGACGTTCGGCCTTGGCCGGCCCGTAGCCGCCCCAGGGGCTGAGCCATACGCCCAAGGCGGAATCGGCCTTCTTGGCGGCGGCGACCAGCGGGCCGAACCCATTGGGAAACCCCGAGTGGAACAGCCATAGCGTCTTGTTGTCGTCCCAGCCGTCGTCGAACACGAAGGCGTCAAGCCGCGTGCCGCGCTGCTTGGTGAGCTGATCGCTGAACCGTTCGATCCGATCGAGGCACTGCGCCTCGTTCATCTTGCGATCGCTCCAGGCGATGTCGTACCAGGAGTTGTAGTGCAGGAACGATCGATACGGACGCGGCCGCTCGCGCTCGATGTAGTGTAGGAACGCCCGACGGAGCTGCCCCTTGGGCACGACGCCGATCACCGACCCGCCCGTCCACGATCGCCCCGGCCTCGGCGGGCAGTACACGGGCATCGAGCACGTGGCGCGATCGCCCTCGATCCGGTTCGTGGCCATCGGGCTTTCGCAGGATAGAAACAGCGTCCCGGCGACAATAGGCGAGCCGTCGACCTCACCGATCGTGCGGGCGTCCGGGGCGCGGACGCTCAACAAGTCGGCCCGTCGGATCGGAACCTCTCGCGAGCCGGCGCATACGGTGATCTGCTGGCGGACATAGTTCGATCCGTCACGGAGCGTCGCCCGCCACTCCACTCGGAGGTCTCCCCCCGCCGTCATTGTCGCGACGGCCTGCCAGCCGCCATGGTGAAGCGCGGTTGAGATGGCGTCTGGCCGGGACTCGAGCTTGACGAGACTGCATTGGCCGGACAGCGGCAACTCGGACGCCCTTACCTGGCTCCCATCTGCCATCCCCAGGACGAACAGCTCCTGGTCGTCGCCGTGTGCGTGGTCCCCCGTCAGATGATTCTTGACCTCTGTTAGACGGAGTCGGCCCTGGGAGATCGACCACATTGCCGCGATGACATCGTTACGGAGAACGATTCGGTCGGCCTCGCGCCGGACCGTGGCTGGACCGGGAGTCTCGCCGGGAAACTCGACGCCGAACGATCGCTGCAGGCCGCCGGCCACGCTCCAACAAACCGTGAAAATCATCGCGAAGCGCGTGGGCCAGCCATCGAAGGCTTCCAGGGAGAGCACGCTTGATTCCTCTTGCGGACGGCTCAACCGTTGAAGTAGCAGTAGGCCACCCCGATCAGGCCGATGACGACGCAGGAGTAGATCACGTCCCATTTCGTCCAGCTTGCTCGCGTTCTGGCGCGATCCTCGTCGCTGAGCGTGGCATAGGTCAGGCCCCTTAGCCTCTCTTCCGACGGCTTGGCCGTCAGGAGGCTGGTCACGACGATGATGACCACCGAGGCGGCGAACAGGATCAGGCAGAAGTACAAGAAGTTGACGGTCGCCAGCGGTTCCAGGAACGTCCCGGTCAATCGGTCCTTGCAGATTTCGGCCGCGAGCCGCGCCATACCCAGGACGAAGCCACCCACGAGGCCGGCCATACAACCCGCGCCGTTGATCCGCTTGACGAACACGCCGAGGAAGAAGACCGCGAAGATCGGCGGGGCGATGTAGGCCTGCACGCTCTGCAGGTAAACGTACAGAGCGTCCGAGACGTATCTCATGAACGGGATCCACAGCAGGCCGAGTACGACCATGCCGCCCGTTGCGACGCGTCCGACCCAAACGAGCGTGTGCTCGCTAGCCTCGGGGTGCACCTTCTTGTAGACGTCCATCGTGAAGAGCGTCGAGCTCGAGTTGAACACCGACGAGAGCGAACTCATCAGGGCGGCCAGAAGCCCGCCGACCACCAGCCCTCGCACCCCCGCCGGCAGCAGATCCCTGACCATGAGCGGGAAGGCCTGGTTTGAGTTCTCCAGGACCGTAGGGTTGAGCTTGCCCGTCTTGGCCAGGGCGAAGGCGATCATGCCGGGGATGATGAAGATCAGGACCGGCAGCAGCTTGAGGTAACTTGCGAAGATCGTCCCCCGGCGCGCCTCGGTCTCGTTCGGGGCCGCCAGCGTCCGCTGGACGATGTACTGATCGGTGCACCAATACCACATCCCGACGATCGGGGCGCCGAAGAGCATGCCCAGCCACGGAAAGTCCGGATCGTCGATCGGCTTCCAGAGGTTGAAGCGGTCGGACCCGCAGACCTTGTACAGCTCGTCCCAGCCGCCCAGCTTGGTCAGCCCGATGATCGTGACCACGACCGAGCCGAGGATCAGGACGCCTGTCTGCACCACTTCCGTGTAGACGACGGCGCGGAGCCCGCCGAGCACCGTGTAGAGGCCGGTGATGACCACGAGGCCCACCGCCCCGAGCCAGAAGTTGCTCACGCCGTCAATGACGTCCACGGGGAACAACGTCTTGACCACAATGCCACCTGCGAAGAGGGTCACCGCGATCTTGGTGAAGACGTAGGAGATCAGGCTGACCACCGAGAGAAACCATCGCGCGGCCGGCGAATACCGCCGCTCGAGGAACTCCGGCATGGTAAAGACCTGCGTGCGGGCATAGAACGGCACCAGCACCCATCCCAGGACGAGCAGGCACCAGGCGTGCAGCTCATAGTGCGCCATCGCCACGCCGCTGTCGGCGCCGGCGCCGGCCAGACCGACCAGGTGTTCCGAGCCGATGTTCGAGGCGAACAGCGAGGCTCCGATGACAAACCACCCGACGTTGCGCCCGGCGAGGAAGTAGTCGGCCGAGGAATCCTGGCGTTGCCTGATGACCCACCAGGCAACGCCCGCCAACGCGCCGAAATACAGCCCAATGACCACCCAGTCCAATGTCGCCATACCACTGGCCCTCAGAAGGTTTCGGAGGAGCGATATCGACGCTCGTGATTGCGGATCCACTCGCAGGTCAAGGCGTTCGCGCGCCGTGTCGGTGGATCAGCCCGCGCCGATCGCACGGGCAGCTTACGGTACCGTCGCGATGTCGACAAGCCAAGAGTCGAACCGACCCGGTCGACCATTGTGCCCTCGTCCGGATGGGGTATCCTATCACAAGTTCGGGAGCCGGTCGGCTCGGGCTGAGGGAGTTCAAGTGACTCCGTCTCGAGGGACGGCGACCCGCGGCAAGACACGTCCTAGGCAGGGAGCACGCCATGAGCAATCCGTTGAGTCGTCGCCAGTTTCTCGGAGCAACAGCCGGGGGCGCCATGATCGCCGGGCCGTTGCGGACCCTTCCACTAATGGCCAACGAGGCCGAGGGCTGGCCTAAGCTGCCGCCCGTGAAGATCCACAAGGTCTATGCCGGTCGGACCGGCGGGATCTATCTCTCCCGCCCCACCGACGAGATCAAGAAACTCGACGCCTACCTCGACAACGTGGCCAAGAAGCTCGGCGGCGTGCAGTTCGTCGGCGGCGACCTGATCCCGCCGGCCAAGGTCGAGGAGGTGGCCGCCAAGTTGAAGGACGCCGACGGCGTGCTGCTCTTTCACCTCTCGGGCCACGGCGGCGATTCGCCCGTGCTCGGCAAGCTCATTGACGTCGGCGTACCGGCGGCGGTCTTCTCCCAGCCCTTCAGCGGACACGGCTGGATGGACTTCCCAAAGTGGCAGAAGGCGGGCAAGAAAGTCGTGCTGCTGCCGACCAGCGATTGGAGCGAGCTCGATCAGGTGGTCGGGTTGATGCGGGTGGCGCCACGACTCCGCAAGACTCGGATCGTCGTCGTCCGCGGACCCCTGGGCACCGCGGCGGCGTGCTCGGCTGAACAGGTCAAGAAACGTCTCGGCGCCGAGATCGTCCCGATCACCGTCGAGGAGACGCTCGAGGCCCACCGGGCCGTCGACGCCAAGGCCGCCGAGGCCGAGGCCCAGCGGCATTGGATCAGCCAGGCCAAGAAGATCGTCGAGCCGAGCAAGGAGGAGATCGTCAGTGCGGCCCGGTTCTACCTGGCCCTCAAGGACATCATGATCCGCAACGGGGCAAGGGCGATTACGAGCTCGAACTGCATGGGCGCCCCGGCCAAGGGATGCCTGGCCTTCAGCAGGCTCAACGACATGGGCCTCGTCGGCGCGTGCGAGGGCGACATGGACTCCACGCTGACCATGCTCATGTTCGCCGACGCGTTCGGACTGCCCGGCTTCATCTCGGACCCGGTGATCGACACGGCGAAGAATGCGTTGATCCACTTCCACTGCACCTGCGCGACGAAGATGGACGGGCCGGGCGGCAAGCGGCTGCCCTTCACGATCCGCACGCAGAGCGACAGCGAGCGGGGCGTGTCCCTCGACGTGGAGATGCGGATCGACCAGCCGGTCACCTGCGCGAAGTTCGTCAACCTGGATACGATGCTGATCTCGACCGGGAAGATCTTTGACGTCACGCACGATGAGCTTGGCTGTCGTACGCAGTTCTGGACCAGGGTGGCCGACGCCCGGAGCATGTTCAACAACTGGTGTGGCGGCGTGCTCGACGGCTGCACGATGACTCGGCTCCACCGCGTGGTCTTCTACGGAGACCACCTGCAGAACATCAGGCACCTGGGCACGCTCATGGGGTTCAAGGTCGTCGAGGAGGTGTGACCTCGCCATGCATCGCAGGCATCCGACCAAGCCAATGACGCGACGAACCGCGCTGCGGCGGATAGCAGGCGGATCGATCGGCGCCGCGGCGCTGTCCAACGGTGCATGGGCCAAGCAGACATCCCGTCCGACCACGGCGATCCGCATCGAGACCCAGCCGACCGGCTCGGAGATCTGGCAGGTCACCACGGAGGAGTACAATCAGTCGAACATCTACTGCGAGGTGCCCTACTGCTCGTCTGATTCGCGGTACTTCATCTATGAGCGAACCAATCCGAAGCTGCCCGGAAGAAACAACGTCGAGTTCATGGTCGTCGAGTTGGGGACATGGAAGCAGCACCGGCTGGACACCAGCATCGGGCTGGTCGGCTCGGCGATCACGCATGACGGCGTGTTCTACTACCTCAAGCGGGTCGGCGCGCGCGATCACGACCTGATGCGGGTCGACCTGGGCAAGGGCACCCCCCAGCGCATCTACCGGTTCGAGGACGAAGCCAGGCCCAGGAGCCTGGGCACCGTCTCGGCCGACGGGCGCTACTACGCCACCGGCAAGCGTCTCGGTGACGACCATAAGATGTTCGGCATCCTGCTGATCGACCTGAAGACGGGCACCAAGACCATCGCCGACCAGGATCCTTTCATCCTCAACCCCCATCCCCAGTTCAGCCCCGGCCAGGCCGGGACGCTGATGATCCAACACAACCGCGGCGGGACGTACACGCCGGACGGCAAGCTCGAGCGCCTCGTCGGGCCCGAGGGAGCCACGCTCTATCTGCTCTCGATTTCGGATGGCAAGCGGACGGCGCTCCAGGTGGGTAAGCCCTTCACCACCCCTGTTACCGGTCACGAGGCGTGGATCGGGAAGACCGGCGAGATCCTACTGTCGGTCGCGCCGGCGGGTGACTACGCGATCGAGAAGGGCAACATGCTCTGCGTTCGCCCCGGTGAGCCTGCTCGCCGTGTCGCAGGAGGACACTACTTCAACCACGTGGGCGTGTCGCGGTGCGGACGCTTCTTCTCCGCCGACGATTACCGTGAGACGTACAAGATCGTGATCGGATCGATCGCCACCGGCAAGACGGGCGTTGTCTGCGAGTCGCTGACCAAGCCGACGCGGGCACAGAATACGCACCCCCACCCCTACCTCACGCCCGATCTGAAGTGGGTGATCTACAACTCGAACCGTAGCGGGTTTGCCCACGTCTATGCCGCCAGCGTGCCTGACCGACTCGGCTTCGCCTAGCCGGTGGAAGTACAAAGACAGAGCAAGCATCTGACGGGTGGCGCCTCCCCCGACCGAACTGTCCCATGCCAGCCAACCCTCTACGGTCTCTTCAGCCCCGCCAGCATGATCGCGTGCAGGCGAAATTCGTGCCCGTTGCTCTCCTTGCTCTTCTCGTCGAGCAGTCGGAGGCGCAGCGTGTGCGGGCCGGGCTTCAAGTCCCGGGCGACCAACTGGAACGGCATGTATCCGCCCCAGGTCGCGCCGAACCAGCCGTTCAGCTTGACCGGCGGACCGTCGTCGACCTGCGCCTCGGCGATGCCCGTGTTCCCCTTGATTCGCCAGAACATCACGCTGACAGCCGAGGCCTCGACCTCGAACTCGATCACGCTGCCGGGCTTGTCCGTTCGCCAACCCGGACCGAAGAGAAGGCTGTAATAGCCGGACTCCTTCAGCACGGTCCAGCCCTCATTGCGCTTCGGGGTGATCGTGTCGGCGTTGAGGAACGTCACGTGCTCGAAGACGTCGCTGATCTTCGGTTTGGACAGCGGAGCCACCTTGGGGAATCGGTCATCGGGCGGCAGCTTGGCCCACACGCTCTCAAGCACGCCCGTCACGTAGTCCGCCGCCAACTGATGTCCGCGGTCGTTGGGGTGCACCTCGTCGGCCTCGACGTCCTCCCACTTGATCCGCCCCGCCTCGATCTCGGGCCAGAGCGCATCGCGGAAGCTGACCATCGGTAACCCGTAGTGCCTGCCGATCGGGATGTGAGCATCTTGCACGTTGTGTCCGCTCTTGTTCATCATGAACAGGAGCATTGCGGCCGGGCAATTGGGTTGCTTGAGAATCTGTCGGATCAGCCCTTCCAGCGTCTCGGAGGCGAGCTTCGATCCGCCGTCGTTGACCGCGTATTCGACCACGACGAAGTCCGGCCGGTGCTTGAGCAGGTGCGCTGCCGCGCGATGAGCACCGATGTCGGAACCCGTCGCGCCGATCCCGGCGTTGACGAAGGTGATATCCGCCTTGGGGAATGTCTTCCACCACCACGCCGCGATCACGTTGCCATATCGCCGCTCGGGCTTGCTGGCACAGGCGCCGGCCGTAATCGAGCCGCCGATCACCGCGACGACGACCTTCTCGCCCCGCCTGGCCTTGGCCAGGGCATGCTGGACTCGCGTCACGTCGCCGAGACTAACCACGCTTCGGCGCAGAACCGGGTCCTTGCCCGAATCGGACGGGCTCGACGGTTGCGCTCCAGGACTCTCGGCCCGCATCGGGCTGACGGACAGTCCCAACGCTGTGACGGCATAGAACATCGATCGAACAATCATCTCTCGCCGTGGAAGCATGTGGTTCTCCAGGTCGGTTACACGGATCACGGCGATCATGGTATCCGACACCTGCCGACGGTCAAATGGCCACGAATTCGTAAGCACTGACGCGGGATGGAGCGATCCATGCCCCGCGACGGTTGACGAATCCGGCTTATTGACGAAGATCTGAGCAGGAGGCGATACGGAGCAATGCCCGCACGCGTGGCGCGTGTCCGCGATCGGCGTGGGCGGTTACGGGGATTCTGAGGATCGACTCATGCGCAACGGACACATCCGATTCGCCGGATGGACGAAGCTCCCGCTGGCAGCGGTGATCCTAGTCTTGAGCGGCTGCGCGTCGCGGCCGGCCGCGACCTCCGCCGTCATCGGACCCAACGAGGTGCCTTGGGAGGATCTCGGCAACGGCACGAGGAGAAAGGCCTGGTTCAATGACCACATGACGGTGGCCCTGATCGAGGTGACCGGCGGGGACAAGCGCCCGGCCGCGCCGCCCCATCACCACCCGCACGAGCAGATCGGCTACGTCATGGAGGGTCGGGCGCTCGTGACGCTCGGCGAGAAGACCGAGGAGATCGCGCCCGGCGGCGTGTACATCGTCACGGCCAACGTACCTCACACCGTCAAGCCGCTGACGAGCCGGCTCGTGCTGATCGAGTCGTTCACGCCGACTCGCGAGGACTTCCGCGGACAAGGCGAATGAGCCGGGTCGGCGTCGATCAGACAAAGGAACCCAATATGAACTCTCTCCCGCTTCGAGCGTGCTGCAGCACCGCCATCGTGTGCCTGTCGGTGACGGAGACCTTGGCACAGCCGAACCCGTGGACGACGCCGAGCGCCCCCAGACGGCACGTCGAGCAGATCGCCGACAACGCCAAGGCCTACGAGATCACGATGGAGGGAACGCTCGACGAGTTCAACACCGCCTACTACCCCGAGACGTACGGCGGAAGCATGCGGATCGAGAGCAAGTTTCAGCCGAACCTCTTCGTCATCCTGGAGAACATGGGCGACGCCGACCTGGTGAACCCCCACCTTGTCGTCAACGGCCGGCGCGACTGGTTCTCGGCCGACGACATCCTGGCGGGGATCCTCAAACCCGGAATGACCGACGCAGAGAAGGCGATGGCCGTCTGGCGGTTCTGTGCGAGCTACGAGGTGCAGGCCCACGACAACAACCGACGCGTCGGGCCGGCCTACCCCGCCGTCGGCATCGAGACGGCCAACGACGAGATGTCGCACCCGTCGCGGAACACGTTCAAGGAGCGCGCCAACCCCGTAAAGGCGGTCAACTGCTACTACTGCAGCGGGTGCTCGCTGTCGGCGGCGAACTTCGTGATCCTGTGCCGGCACGCCGGGCTGATCGCGCGGGCGCCTTGGATGAGCTCGCTGAACACATTCCGCAACCACTGCGTCGGCGAGGTGTGGTACGACGGCGACTGGCACCTGTTCGATCCCGAACGGCGAACGTTCTTCCTGGAGCCGGACAACGCCACCGTTGCGTCGTACGAAGACCTGCATAATCACCCGGACTGGGAATCCCGAACGCACAATGCAGGATTCGCCAGCAAGGGAATGAAGCCGCACGCCGGCGAATACAAGAAGTATTTCCCCCCGCACCTGATGCCCGTCGAGCAGTGGCTCAGCACGATGGCGATGACGCTCCGGCCCGGCGAAACGTTCGTCTGGCGATGGACGCATGACGGCAAGTACCGCTATGGCGCGAACGTCCGGAAGAAGAGCGATCTCGTGCCCTATCACCTTGCGAACGGCAAGCTGATCTACCGGCCTCGATTCGACGGCGACGTGTATCTGCGCGGGATCGTGTCGGACCACAACATGGCTCGGACCCCTGAGGACGGCAACGATGTCATGCTCCATCCGCAAGTCGTCATCGCGCCCGGGGACGACAAGGACCCGATCGTCTCCCCTCGGGCGTTCGTCATCTACAAGGTCTCCTCACCGTACCCCATCGTCGGCGGAATCATCGGCGCACGGTTCTTCCGAAAGACCGACAAGGACGCGTGCCGCCTGTGTGTGTCCGTCCACGACAGTGACTGGAGGCAGGTTCACTCGGCAGATAAGACGGGCGAGTTCGAGGCCTACGTCGCCGTTGACGACGTCATGAATCCCGAGGCAACGCCGGCCATCTACGAGTACTATGTGAAGATCGACCTGCAGGCCTACGCCGCGCCCACGGACGCCTGTCTGCTGAGCGCCTACATCGAAACAGACGTTCAGATGGCCGACACCGCCCTGCCGGCACTCTCTGTGGGCGTCAACAGCGTCGTGTATCGAGACGCATCCGGCCCCGAGCGCAGGGCACGGATCACGCACGCTTGGCGGGAGTCCTCGGCGACGCAGCCCCCGCAGCCGCCAGGCGAGCCGGCCTCGCCGGCCGACGGAACCGAGGTCGACTTGACCTCGCTCAAGATGCTCGCGTGGCAACCCGCCAGTGACCCCGACGGGCAAGGCATCGCCGACTACCACGTCCAAGTCAGCCCGCGACAAGACATGCTGCATCCGGTCAGCCCGAATCTCGACCGCTTGACGGCCTCGGGGAAGCCAGAATGGCCTCTGCCTCAGGGCTGGCTCGCCAAGGGACACACCTACTACTGGCGCGTCCGGGCGAAGGACAGTTGGGGCGCGTGGAGCGGCTGGAGCCCCGTCTGGAGGTTCACAGCGGCCCCGTAGCGGCGGCGGACGATACGTCGGACCGAGGGAGGAGCCGAAGGGGCTGATATCTGGTAGGATGGTAGTGGTAGTGTGTCGCAGTACGAACAGGCCACGGAAGCCTGTGCCATGGTTTCTCAGTCATCAGAACAACCCGCCGGAGTCTGGGAGAAGCACGTCATGGCCTTGGACGACGTGACGCGTCGGCTCGACCGCATTGCCGAAGCGTTGGAGCAGGCGTCGGTGCGCTTCGCCTTCGTCGGAGGGCAGGCCGTGGCGATGTGGGTGGCTACGAAGGACCCTGCCGCCGTTCGAACCACAAAGGACGTCGATATCCTCATCGACCGCAACGACCTTCCCATCGCCCGGAAGGCTGCCCTGACCGTCGATATGGACTACTTCGAGGTCATGGGCGTGGGTATGTTCCTCGAGAGGGACGATCCCAATCCGCGCAAGGCCGTACATCTGGTCTGGGCGGGTGAGAAGGTCCGCCCTCAGTATCCTCTGGCCTCACCGTCGCTGTTCGAGATCGAGACCCTCGAAGGCGGCAAACCCGTCGTCTCGCTGGCAGGGCTCGTACGGATGAAACTGATGTCCGACCGCGATCAGGACCGCGTGCATCTGCGCGACCTGATCGAGGTCGCCCTTGTGACGCGGGAAACGCTCCGTCACTTGCCGCCCGAACTCGCCGGACGGCTCGACAGCTTGCTCCACGAAGCAGGCCGATAAACACCCGCCCGCCGGAATCTCGTCAACAGCTCGCCAACCATGGCCGATCCATTGGTATGCCATGGCCCACGCGGATATGGCATACCGGGCTTGGCGAGGTCCTTGGCAAACCTCGCCGCGAGAGGAGCATCTTCACCATGAGCCGATCACCCAGGCTTGTCGCACCGTTCATGATCTCCGCGCTAACCACCGCCGGATGCGGATTCCTGTGGCCCTGGCCGGGAACTACGATCCCGCTCATCCTGACTCCCGCCGACATCTGGCCCAACTCGCCGAGCTATCTGTACGTCGTCACCGCCGACGCCGGCACGCTCGTTGCCGACGGAGAAGACGCCAACACCTATACGCTGACGCTGACGGGGGTGATGCCGGACGCGATCTACTTCTCGGACCGACCGGAGCGCAGCGCCGGAGACGAAACGGTGCAGGAGTTCGTGGATGACTGGGCCGCCAGCGGATTCGAGGACGATCCTCCAAACGGCGCGATCGTCCTGCACACGGGCGATCCCAACGGCGACGTCGTCATCGTGGAGTTGACCGGCCCTGTCTACGACACCGCAACGGCGACGCTGCGTCTCACGGCGGCGATCCTCACGGATGAGCAGACGGGGGCGCTGGCGGCTTATGGGACGATGGCCGACGCGGCCATTCCCGAGGCCTTCACGACCGCGTCGCTCTTCATCGACGATGCGCCCAAGGGGGCTATCATCTCCGTAAGCTATGACTATCCGCCGGACGATGCCTGGTATATCCCGCGCGACTTGGAGGTCACCGTCAACTCCCCGAACACCGCGAGCTACTCGATCGACTGGGGAGAGGCCGCTCAGCTTGGGAACGAACCGATCGAGAGCTTCACCATCGTGTTCGATCCACGCCCCGGTTGGTTGGAGCCCCAGGTCTTCATCGTCACCTGTGCCCCGACCGGCCAAGCGTACACGATCAAGCTCTCTGATATTCGCAGGGGCATCATCCCCGAGGGATTCGACATGCGAGTGGTATATCCGGACTGGTAGGCCAGAATGGTTTGACACGACCGAGGAAGGCGACGAGGCTGCGTAGTCACGTTCAGTTGTCGATGGCCCGATGAATCGCTCGCCCTTCACCGAGCCGAGCTATCGTCGAGCCGGGCTGTCCCAACCGGGTGCCACCCGTCCGAGGACATACAACCCGCGATAGTCGTCGACCACCGGCCCGGCCCGCGTTACACTCCCCGGCATCATGGGCACATCACGCAAGACTCGAACAAGCGTAATCTCACAACGCCTCCGCATAGCATTGGTGACGTTTGTCGCCTGCCTTTCGCAAGCCGGCCTGGCATTGGCTGAACCAGCCGGGGGTCCGGCATACAAAGTCCCCCCGGCCGTCGATGACGTGCTGACCCTCCTCCCGCTGGGCAGCGCAACACTCCAAGGCCACATCGGGACGATCATCGACACCGTCGTTAGGGCGCGGATCACGTCCGAGTTCGCCAGGACCCAGATCTACCCCGAGACGATCGAGGCCTTTCGCAAGCGCGTCGACGACCGGATGAAGCCGCAACAAGGCTTCTGGCAGGGCGAGTTCTGGGGCAAGTGGGTGCTCGGCGCGATCGCCGCGGCGAGATACACGGGCAATCCGGAACTCAAGGTCTTCGTCCGGAAGGCAGTAGACGAGCTGATCGCCACACAGGACGCCAATGGCTACATCGGCACGTATCACGATTCCGCATTCGTCCGCTGCGACGGCAAGCGGATGAACTGGAACGTCTGGTGCCGCAAGTACACGCTGTGGGGGCTCGTCGAAGCGTATGAGCTGTTGGGCGACCCGAATATCCTCGAGGCCGCTATTCGGTTCATGGACCACCTGATGAGCGAAGTCGGGCCCGGCAAGGTACCCATCATCGAGACGGGCAAGTTCGTTGGCCTGCCCAGCACGTCGATCCTCGGACCGGTGGTGATGCTGTATCGACACACGGCCGACAAGCATTATCTCGACTACGCCGAGTACATTGTGAGCCAATGGTCCAGCCGTCCCGGCAAGCCGCCGGACGTCGTCAACAAGGGGCTCGGCGGCAAGCCCGTTCATGAATGGTTCGCCGACCCCGGACAGTGGACCAAGGCTTACGAGTTCATCTCCTGCCTCGAGGGACTTCTGGAGCTGTATCGCGTCACGGGTAACCGTCGGTACCTGCAGGCCGTCGTCAACATCTACGATAACATTCGAATGTGGGACCGTTCGATCTTCGGCGGCATCGGCAAGAACGACAAACTGCTGGGTTCCGCCCGTATGCTGCAAACGGAATGCGAGCCGTGCGACGCGGTGTACTGGCAGCGCCTGTCCGTCCAACTGCTACGGCTGACCGGCAAGAGCATCTACGCCGACGAGATCGAGCGGACGATGTACAACGTCCTCTGCGCAACGATGAAGGCGGACGGTTCGTGGGGCGTCCGGCGCCTGTGCCTGAGCGGCGCGCATTGGCCGGCGCCGAAGCACTGCCAGCTCGAACATCACCAGTGCTGCATGAACAACGTTCCGCGGGGACTGCTGCAGCTCCCCGCAATCGCGACGATGTCGGGCCGCCACGGCCTCAGGGTCAACCTCTACATCGAAGGAACGGCCGCCGTCCCCTTGCCCGACGGCGATCGCGTAAGGCTGCAAACGCGGACCGGCTATCCCGAATCGGGCAGAGTCCGGATCAACGTATCGCCAGATAAGCCGCTGGATTTCGAGCTGTGCCTCCGCATCCCCGGCTGGAGCCGCGTGTCGTCGCTGATGATCAACGACAAACCCGGTCCGGAAGCCCAGGCCGGTACGTATGCGAGGCTGCAACGCACCTGGAAGCCCGGAGACGAGATCGAGCTGGAACTTGACATGCGCGGCAGGATCGTCCGCTTCCCCGACTCGGCCCAGCGGTACGTTGCGGTCGAGCGCGGGCCGATCGTCCTGGCGAGAGACATTCGGCTAGGCGATGGCGCCATCCACGACCCCGTGTCCCTGGCCATCGCGTCGGACGGCTTCATTGACCTGAAACGGGCATCGCCGCCCGATGGCTTCTGGATGGTCTTTGACGTGCCGCTCACGCCAAAGCCTGGCGGAGCTGCCAAGCGCATCCGGATGTGTGACTACTCGTCGGCAGGCTCTACCTGGAACCCGAAGACATCGGACTTCCGCGTCTGGCTGCCGATGCGATAGCAATGTCACACTCACGGCGGTCGCCGCGGCAGACCGACCCGCCTGACGCACCCGCCGTTGTCATCGCATACGCCGGATGCGACGGTGCGGCCGGAAGCGCTCGGGCTGTTCGAGTGGCCCGAGCGAACTGACGAGCGCGCGAAACGCGGCGATCGGTGCGATGACCGATCGCCGCGTCCTTGTGGATCCAACTAGATGGCAGCGCGACCTACGACAAGCGCCGAATCACGACGCCCAAACCAAGCGCCAACAGCGCCATGGCGATGAACGGCGGCACCCCGCTGCCGCACTTGAAGGCCGCCTCGACGATCATGTCCTCATCCATCGTCAGATAGAGCGTGCTGTTGGAATCGATTGCCAGTGCGAAGTTGGCGTCACCGGGGTAGTTCGGATCGAAGATTACCCACCGGTTGAACGACTTGCCCTCGATCGGCTCGGCCATCAGGATGACATGCGTGCCGGTGGTGTAGCGGAGCAGCCGGTTCGAGGTGGTGTTGGGATCGTTCGGATCCGTCAACTCCGGGTCGATCAAGACTTGTCCGTACTGACCATTGACGATTCTCAGGTCAAGCGACTTGGGAACCGGATCAAACTCGCCGGTTCGGGCCTCGAGGTTGTCGAAGGCACCCTCGGCGGGATAGCCGTTGATCCACTCGATGCCGCCCTGAATCATGATTCCGGTGTAGCCCTCGGGCCAGTACCACTCGAGCGGGGTGTCATAGCCGGACGGATCTCCCGACCAGTAGGCGCTGGACAACTCGCCCTCCATCATCCATTCGCCGTCCCAGTCATACTTGTCGCCCTGCCAAATAGCGCCCTTGAGGAACTTCCCGTTCGGGTCCCCCGAGTCGTAGTTGGGATCCTGCTTGAACTGGATCAACATCCAGAACCCGCTCCGCTCCCACTGGTTGATATTGACGCCGAGCCACTTCGTGGTGTCATAGGCCGTCAGACGGTTGTTCCGTTCCGGCGGCTCGAGCCAGGTCGTGTCGTTGGGATCGGACGTATTGGGATCGTCGGAATTGACCGCCCGGACGCCATTCGGATCGATCCAGATGCGTCGGAAGTTCCACCCCGAGCTGTTCCAGGGGGATTCCAGCACTCGGACGAAGTACAGGCTCTGGAGATTGCTGTGGAACGTGTGCCACTGGTGCTTATGCCAATTGTCTCGGGCCTTGTTGTCGAGATCCATTTCAAAGGCAAAACCCCACCAATTGACGTCGTCGCCGTGGATCAACAGCCCGATGTTGCCGCGGTCATTGTTGGGGTCGGGCCAAGCGTTGGTGTAGTACAGCCAGGCAAGCATGTAGTGGTCGCTCGTGTCATCCCAGAACGTCGGGCTTGTATTGGGATCGTAGTCGCCGCTGTCGACCGTTGCCGCAATCGCTCCGACCGGGGCCGGGCCGATGGTGTAGCCCGTGACCGCCAGCCGAAGTGCCTTGTCCGCAACGGCATCGCTACCGACATTGTATGAGAAGCTGACACCGATCAAATCATGAATCTCCCAGTCCGGGTTGTCGAAGTCCCACAGATTCGGGTCGGTGAGATAGTTAGGATCAGCGTAGTACGGGTCGTTCGCGTCGTACTGCGGGTTGTTCGGATCATTGCGCTTGTACACGCCGTCCCGAAAGTCGTCGAAAAAGTCGGCAACGAGCACAGCAGGTGAACTAAGCAAGCCCAACACGGCGAGCATGCACAGGGCAATCCATCGATTCACGGACATCAGACGTTCCTCCCACGACTCCAAGAGATGACAGGGACATGACTGTCTGGTCGACACATTGCGCTCGTTAGGCAATCACGCAGCCGCCGACCGGCCATTCCTCGCAGGCAACATAGCCCCCTGATCGTTTCCCAATTGGCTGCGAACCGAAGGGGCCCCTATTCCTTCCTCCATACTCATGTTATGTCGCTACGGATTGGATGGCAAGTGGCATCTCCCTCCCCACAGGCACGCCAACGCCGAGCAATTTGCCCGCGGCACCACGAGCCCAAACAGAATGACAACGGGACGAAACGTCGGTAACCTGTTACCGGAGGATTATGTGAGCATGCCCATCGACAACGTGGATCTCTCTATCGGAACGGCCGGCGATCACGGTCAACTCTACCCGGCGGCCGAGATGCCCTTCGGACTGGTGAAGCTGGCCCCGGACACCTATCCCGGCGCCGCAACCGGCAGCGCCCACACGGGGTACGACCATGACGATCATCGCATCCTGGGCTTTTCGCACCTGCGCTTCAGCGGCGTCGGAAACCGCGGCGTTGGGGGAAACGTCCTGCTGCTGCCTACCACGCGCCCCGATGATCTCGCCCCGGAACACCATGGCTTGCCCTGCGACAAGGCGTCCGAGCAGTGCTCGCCGGGTTACTACGCGGTTACGTTGGATGAGCCGGGCATCCGCGCCGAGCTAACGGCAACAGAACACACAGGGATGCATCGATACACGTTCCCAAACGGAACCAGCCCCTGCGTCCGGATCGACCTCGGGCGGGGATTCACGCCGGTTCGCGACGTCCACTGTACCGTCCTCGGCCGGCAGGAGATCGTCGGCGAGCTCACGTCGAACCAGATGTCCTCCTCGGGATGGTATCGCATCTTCTTCTGCATCAGGTTCGACCGGCGGTTCGAGGCCATCCGGTTCCATCCGGACCACCCGCGCGAGCGGCATCACCGGTCCAGCGACGCGGACGGCTCGCTGATCGCGGTCGCTCGCTTCGACGGCACCGGCTCCAAGCCACTGCTGATCACGGTCGGCCTGTCAAGCATCTCCGTCGAACAGGCCCGCCGCAACATCGACGACGAAGCCCCGGATTGGGACTTTGAGCGTTTGCGCGAGCGATGCCGCCAGGCGTGGGCCGACGTCTTGGGTCGGATCGACGTCGCCGGTCCGCGGGAGTACCGAACGCTCTTCTACACACACCTCTACCGAGCCTGCCTCTCGCCGTTTCACGTCACCACACGGCAGGGAACCTTCATGGGTGACGACGGCGAGGTCCACCTGGCCGACGGATGGACGCACTACAACGGCTGGTCGAACTGGGATACGTATTGCACCAAGTTCCCCCTGCTGACGCTGACCGAGCCGGTGCGAATGCGCGACATGATGCAGTCCCTCACGGTAACGCTCGCCCAGCGCCTGCGTTGCGTGCCGGGGGAGGCCGTCTTCGACCACCACGGATTCGTGCCCATCCCCACCGTGCGCTACGAGCTGTCGAACACGATCCTGCTGGATGCCTACCGCAAGGGCATCCGCTCGCTCGATCCCGAGGCGACGTATGCCGTAATGCGAGACGTCGCCGCGCTGCAGTTCGCCGGGGATCGGGAGCGTCTCGGATACGTGCCCCGACGACCAGACCTCACGTGCGAATACGCCTACGACAACTGGGCCGCCGCCGAGATGGCGCGCGAGCTCGGCAGGAGCGAGGACGCGGCTCGATTCGACCGGCGGGCCGCGTTCTATCGCAACGTCTGGGACCCCGATCTCAAGTTCCACCGCGCCCGTGACGAGGCCGGCGACTGGCTGGACGTTCCCGACGACTTGACCGTCGTCGACGAGAAGTACGTCTACGAGGGGTCGATGTGGCACTGGCGGTGGTGCGTCGTGCACGACGTCAAGGACGTCGTCCGGCTCATGGGTGGCCGCGAGGCGTTCATCAAGGAGTTGAGCTACTTCTTCGAGAACGATCTACACAACCACGGCAACGAGCCGGGCATCCACGCCCCGTGGATGTTTGCCGCCGTCGGGGCGCCCTGGCTCAGCCAAACGTGGGTGCGCCGCGTCCTGACCGAGCCGATGGTGCAGCGGTACGGCACGCACGACTTCCTGCCCCAACCCTTCCACGGGCGGATCTACCGCAGCGAGCCCGAAGGCTTCATCCCTGAAATGGACGACGATGACGGGTGCATGACGGCCTGGTACGTCCTATCGAGCATGGGCCTGTTCCCCATCTGCGTCGGCCGTCCGATCTACGCTCTTGGAACTCCCCTCTTCGAGGAAGTCGTGCTGCACAACGAGACGGGCAGCGATCTCCGCATCGTCACGCGAGGATTCGCCGATGACGCCTGGTACATCCGGTCGGCAAGCCTAAACGGCAAGCCGATCGAACGTCCGTGGATCACCCATCGGGAAATCGTCGAGGGCGGCACGCTCGAGTTCGAGGCGTCGTCAGAGCCGAACACATCCTGGGGCGCGACGGACGATCTTCCCTGGTAGGCAGCCAAGCATGAAGCCAAGTGCCGCGGGTCCCCCCCCGTCTCTGATCCCGGCGGGCAGTGCATCCCCTACACGCCCCCCCCCCAGAAAATGCCGTCTGCCAATCCGCTTCACGGAGAGACCTCCGCAAGATATCGGGTCCTGCGTCCAACGGCGCGCCGGATGAGATCTTGGCGTTGCAGGTTCAGTCGTTGCGGTGTAGTAAAGGAGAAAGGGACCTGCCAGCCAATCAGGTCTCGCACGAAGAAAGGCACACGAATGCGACAAACGGTCCTCATGCTCTGTGCCGGCTTGCCGGCCACCACGTCCCTGCTCGCGGCGAGTCCGCAGAAGGTCGATCTCCTGAAGGATCGTGCGGAACGCATGGTCCAGACCTCCGGGAGCTGGCGCATCGCCGATGGCGTTCTGCGGCCGACAGATGTGATGCACGTCGACGACTACTCCGGCGACGTGGGCGGTGCATTCTTTCCCGCTTGGATGGCGAGGGACTTCACGCTTACGTGCGAGTTCATGATCCCCAAGGGCAGCACGGGCGCGGGCGGCCCGTCCGTCTACTTCCATTGCGCCGCGCCGGACGACTACCACGTCGTCCACTTCATCAACTACTGGAACACGACCGTCCTCATGCGGGCCCGGCCCGGCGAGTTCGAGACCGAGTTGGCCCATCACCAGGGCGCGCCGATCGAGATCGACAAGTGGCATCGGCTCGAGATCCGCTGTGACGGCGAGCACATACGAGTCGCCCTGGACGATATGCCGCTGATCGAGGCCCGTGACGCGCCCAAGTCGGGCATCATCGGGCTGGGTGCCCGCGTCCGAGAGGTCCGGTACCGCAACGCGCGCCTCGAAGGCCCCGTGTCGACCTCCCAAGCCAATCCGGACGGGCTCCCGCCGATGAACCACTGGTCCGTCGTCTGCCAGGACAGCGGCATCGGTGGCTATGAGGCATTCCCCGGTCTCGTTCGGCTCGCCAACGACGACCTGCTCGCGGTGTTCTACTCGGGTTGGACGCACGTCTCCCGCCCCGGGGACCTGCGTCATCCCAAGGGCGGCCGGATTTGCCTCGTCCGCTCCGCCGATCAAGGCAAGACCTGGACCAAGCCCCAGGTCGTCGGCGACACCCCCTTCGACGACCGCGACCCCTTCGTCTGGCAAGGCAAGAACGGCACGGTCCATTGCGCCTGGCCTGCGTGCGATTGGAGCGCCTACAGCGCCAAGAAGTACGACGCCTGGTGCCACGCCTTCCGCGCGCGTTCGACGGACAACGGCCGGACTTGGTCGGAACCGCAGGAGTGGCGCGTTGGTGAGACCCTCGACTGGACCGTCTGGACGGCCCCCCGGCTGTTGTCGGACGGATCGTGGCTCATGCCGGTCTACAAGAACTGTACGTATACCAGCGCTGCGGTCATCCGATCGCTTGACGATGGCAAGACATGGAGCCGACCCTTGCTTCTGGACGAGGCCAACCGCCACACCGACGAGCCCGACATCGTCGAGCTACCCGGGCGAAGGCTGCTGTGCATCATGCGTCCCGCCGGCAAGCCGCACGCCTGGGAGTCCTGGTCCGACGATCTCGGCAAGACCTGGACGAAGCCCAAGTCCCTCGGCTGGCACGCTCACTCGCCGAACCTGCTGCTGACGTCGAAGGGCGTACTCCTCTGCGCCCACCGCGATCCGGGAACCGCCGTCCACTACAGTCTCGACTGCGGAAAGACCTGGTCGGGCATGGTCATGATCGACTCCTGTGGCGGGGCCTACCCGGGCATGGTCGAGCTGCCCGACGGGCGCGTCCTCGTAGTCTACTACACCGAGGGCGAGCGATCCGACATTCGCGGTCAGTTCCTGGAAGTGACGAAGAAAGGCGTCCGGCCGGCAACCCCTTGAGATGAAGAACACACGCGACCTGGTCACGATCTCCCTGGCCTTCTTCTTCGCCTTCGTCGGGCCGGGAGCGTGCCAGCCGTTCGTCATCGACTATCTGAGCGACGACAAGGGCCTCTCGCTGTCGCAGGCGTCGCTCGTGCTCTCGACGGTTTACTTCACGTTCATGGTCTTCCGCTTCTTCATAGGGTTCGTCATCGACGTCGTCGGTCTGAACCGCTCGAAGGTCATGGGGGTGGCGACGTACGTCCTCTTCCCACTGATCCTGTATCAGGGCGGCTCGTTCCCCGTGTTCATGGCGGGCAGCGTGCTCTGGGGCATCGGCGCGCCGATGCTGTGGACCAGCTCTCTGGTTCAGATCCTCAACACGTCCGCGCCGTCGCGATACGGCACGAGTACGGGGATCGTTCGCGGTACGGTCCAATTCGCGACGTTCGTCGGGGCGTACGTGCTGGCCGCCGTGTACGCGCACCGCGGGTATCCCGCCCTCTTATTCATCGCCGCCGGTCTGGGCTCGCTCGGGATCGTCGCGATGCTGACGTCGCCAACCCGGCACTTCGAGCGGGAGAAGCCCGATCTGCGCAAATTCGTCCAACTCATTCGCAACCACGAGGCCAAGGCGGTCTGCGCGTTCCTGGTCTGCTCGGGTCTGGCCTACGGCGTGATCCTGAACGGGTTCAAGTCGCATATCGAGCTGACGTGCGGCAAGGCCTGGCTGCAGTACATCCTGCCGGTCTTCTTCCTGTCGGGAATCCTGGCCAGCTACCTGGGCGGGCGGATCTGCGATCGCATCGGGCGGTGGCCCACGTTCGCCGGCGGGTTCGCGATCGGCGCCGCCGGCATGCTCCTCGCATGGGCGTTCGCCCATCCGGCGATCCTGATGCTCTCGATGGTCTGCATCGGCACCCAGTTTTCAATCGTTCCGCTAACGGGCTTCGCCTGGATCGGCGACAACACGAGCCCGGCTGACCGGGCGTCGATCATGGGATACGTCTTCTGCTTTCGCGACCTGGGCGTGGCGACGGCGATTCAGCTCTGCGGCGTGCTCGCCGCGGCGACGACGACGTTCCTCGCCTTCTCGATCGTATCGGTTCTGTGCACAGTCCTGGCAGTTGGCGTGGGAGGGCTCGCAAGGCCGCGCGGCACGAATCCGCCGTCATGCCCGTAACCTGTGGAAACAGCGCGCACGCGCGTCCACAGGGGTCCCCCGCCCTCCTTTCCGCAACGGCGTAGCCCCCCGCTCGACACCGCTACTTCGCGAGATACGGAGGAGGAGGACCGTCGTAAGGCTTTGCGCCCAGGTGCAGATCCCGCTTCTCGACCGTCAGCAAGTTCGGGTCCTTCGTCGTCGGGGGCGCGATGAAACCGTAGTAGCGACCCATCCAGTAGCATTCGATCCAGCCCGACGGATCCTCGACCGACTTGCCGGCCCCACCCCCATCGTAGTTCAGCCCCGAGTCCGTCCACCGACGCCCGCCCGTCTCGCGCGGCGAGATCGCCCGCGTTCGCCCCACGTAGCTCACGTATCCGGGCTCGGTAGCCAGGTCTTTCCGGTGCGAGTTGCGGTAGGTGTAGCGAACCAGGTCCAGCGGCCACTCGCGAAGGTGCCGGACGGACTCTTCGACCTCGCAGTCGTTGCTGGTCAGCGCCCCGTACAGGAAGTTTGCCCAGGGGCCGTGCTCGATCCGCTTAATGCCCCAGCTCCGCTCCAGGCTCCGCGTGTAGATCGACCGAAGCTTCGGGGCCTTTTCGTACGTGCCGAGCAGATAGTAGACGAACCACGCCAGGCGGTCGTCGAAGTCGCATACCGGGTCCTCAGGCGGTACGCGAAGATCGTTCTGGAGCTTCAACTCCGGCGGGCAGTCCTTACCAGGCCGGCCCACAAGCTTCTGGCGGATCACTTCCTTGAGGTAGCCCATATCGATCAGCTTCTTGTAGGCCTGCTCGAACTTGGCGTCACCCGCGATCGCGTGAGCGGCCTTCATGAACCCGAGGACCTCCATGCCGTTCAGGCCGAGCGCGTAGAAGCCGCGGGGACTCGCGAAGTACTCCGGGTCCCATCGCGCCCAAACCGTGGGCTTGCCGTCGAGGTCCCGAAGCACCCAGCCGTTGTCGATGATGTGCGCCGCGATCCGGCGGAGAAGTTCCTTGGCTCGCTTCTTTTCCTCACCTTTGGCCGCAAGATCATGGAAGATCGCCACCGCGTAGAAGATCGCATCGACCTCATCGCTGGACGTATCCGCCTTCCACTCGAACTTGCCGTCGGCCGTGTCGTGCCACTCGGCCGGGAAGCCGCCGGAGCCGCCCTTGGCCTTGTGGCCGGTCTCGCCCTTGGCCCACATCGCCCGAGCAGGGAAGCCGTCGATCGGCGTAGCCTCCTCACACCACTTCATCGCGTTGAAGGACAACACGGCCTCAGCACGGGCCTTCTCGTCGCCCGTGACGGCGTACTTGAAGCACTGCGCCGCGAGGTAGTGGGCCGTCCAACCGCCGTCGTTGTCGCTCACCTCGCGCATCCACGTCTTCGTCGGCTCGTCCCACTCCAGCTTATGAACGAAGCCGATCCGCTTCTGACCCCACTCCTCCAGCCACCGCTCGTAGTACTCCGTCTTCTTTAGAAGCGTATACGGCTCGTACTCGACGACGCCCAGCCCCTTGTCGGTGGCGATGCAGGCGATCCGCTCGCCGCACGCGATGTCGTTGACCTTGTCGTCGGGCAGCCATCTCCGGCCGGCGAAGTAGTGGAACTCGTCGCCGACCATGCGAATCGCCCCGTTCGGCGTGCCGATCCACAGGTCGTTATTGAACCCCTCGACCAAGCAGGTCGTGTCCTCGATGCAAAGCCCCTCCTTGCCCGTGATCCGCGTGACGCCCATGCCGCGGAGCAGGCCGAGGCCCTTGTCGGTCGCGATGAAGAGTCGGTTGCCCAGCGCTAGAGCGTCCCGCATCGTCTTGGATGGCAGTTCGCCGAAGTCGACCACGTTCTTGTCGTCATAGCGATCGCCGTTGAAGAGGAAGAGCTTGCCGCGCGCCAGGCCATAGAGCGTCTCGGCGTAGGACGTGATCCTCTGGATGTCCCAGGGCGTATTCTCCGCCCCGGCGATCGGAACGAGCGCATCGCCTTCGACGACGAGCAGCTTGCGCGGCGCCGCCACGACGACCTTGCCGAGGTGCCCGCACGCGTCGACAAACCGCCCCGTCGCCAGTTGCCGCCACGTCCCGTCCTTCAGCCGGAAGAGCCCCCCCTGCGTGACACCCAACACCGCGTCGCCAATGGTCCTCATCCGCAGTACCGGCTCGCCCGGTCCGCCACAGTCCGCAAGCGTCTCGCCGTTGACGCACCGCACCCCTGATTCGAGACCGACGTAGATCGTCTTCCCGAGCACGGCCGCCGCCCGCACCGGCGTATCGCTGGGGATCTGCCGCCCGACCTCCTGCAGATAGACCTCGTCCGTGACGGGCCGCCAGCGATGTTTGGCCTCCTCCGCAAAGAGCTGGCCGCCGGCGATGAGAGCGACAACGAACGCCGAGAAGATCAACGCGTGAGATGACATGAGTCCTCCGCACCAATATGGGATTCGGTTCCAGGGCCGGAAGCGGCATGATACCGGCAATCGCCGGCATCGACCACGCCCCCCGGTTGGCTCGAGACTGTGGCGCAGAGTTGGACTCGCCAACTCCGTCACTTCCGCTGCTTCGGCAGCCACTCCGACAACAGATACCGGCACTCGACGGCCTTCTCGACGAGATCCATCGGCACGTACAGGTAGTGACAGGCTGCCTCATACCCGATCCGCGAGTCCCGCGACTGGATGGCATGCAGCTTGACGGCCAAGTCGGACTCGCGCCGCAGCAGCGATTCCAGCGTCGAGACCAGCGACGCCGCCTGATCGGAGTCCTTCGTTTGAGCCAGCGCATCCCGCGCAAGCACAAACCGAACCTGATCGGCCACGCTGCGAAAGTGGATCGCGCATGCCTCCGCGACGCCGATCTCCCGTTGGAGCGATCCTGCCCGGAGCGCATTCGATTCGACCTCGCCCGCCCGCGCCTTCAGCCGAACGATCGCCCGGTCGAATCCGTCCGCCACCTTCTCGAGCTGCCCCGCATACACGCCGGCCGGGTAAACGCCTCGCCACCGGTCGACGTCGTCGAACGGATGCGCGAAGCCCATCGTGACCGAGCCACGGTAGCCCGTCGGCTCGGGCCACAGGAGATTCGCCGGCCCCAGGTGGATCGGGCTGTGATAGAGCACGCCGATATGGAACGGGTACTCCTTGAACGCCGCGCTGAACCCCCGCCACGCCTCCACGACGGCGGGGGCCGACTCCTCACCGAATCGCCGGGCCGCCACGCTTCGCAGGACGTGATCCACCGACGGCTTGTCCTTTTGACCCGTCTCGATGGCCGCCTCGAAGTTCGGGGACGGATAGCCGCCCAGCGTCCAGCTCAGCATCAGCCCGCTCACGTCCGCATCCCGAAGGTTCGCCACGTGCTGGGCGATGTTCTCGACCACGGGAACGTACGGAACCGACCCGATCTCCCAGGTCGTGCTCGCCTGAAGCTTGGCGATCGTCTTCATGCCGCGCTTTCGAGCCATGGCCCAATGCCTTGTCGCGCGGGGACCCGGGCCGATCGTCGACAGGCTGTACTCCCCCACCGTGCTCTTGACGCCGCCGCGCTCGATCGGCGTGCTCCATTCGCTGACGCTCATGAGGTAGGCGTCCTTGGGGAGTCGATCGATGATGCCCTGCGCCCACGCATCGCTCCAGCCCCAGTCCCACACGATCAACCGGCACGCGCTGCCGGATTGCTGGATGCCTTCCCAGAACAGTGTGTTCACCTCGGCGATCACCGTCTCCGGGGCTCGCTTGCCGCAACGTGGACACTGCTTGGCGTTGTGGTGTGACCAGCAATTCGTGTACGACTCCGACGCCGTGATCGTGAAGATGCCCGCCAGATCGGGAACCGCTCGGCACAACGACGCGACGCCGTCGCGCAGATAGTCTTGAACCGCCGGCACGCTCGTACAGACCGTGGCCACCTGGCCCGGCAGCACGTTCGTGTCCTCGACGCCCTTCAGCTCGGGGTGCTTGTCGAAGAACGCCTTTGGCATCGGACGCGGCTCATTGAGGTACAGATAGACGCCGACCCCGTGCCGCTTTGCCCTCGCGACGAGATCGCGCAGCCGCGCCAAACACGCCTCGTGGCCCTGGCTCATCGACGAGTCCCACGGGAATCTCGCCAGCCGGTAGAGCGGCTCGTGGAGCCAGACGCCGTCGACGCCGGCGGCGGCGAGCCGCGCCAGCAGCCCTTCGGGATAGGGATCCCGCTCGGCCGTGAGGGGCTGCCTGAAGGAGCCAAAGTACGAATAGCAGAATCGAGGCGAGAAGAGGCTCTCAGGCCTAACGGGCGTCTCGCCGCCAGGCGTCTTGCTCAGGTCCTCGATGAAGGTGAACAACGGCTCGACCGGCGCGTCCACGCCACCGTGGAACGTCTCGCGCACAATCGCGGCGATCTGGCCCGCCCTCTTCCTTGCCGTATCGTCCGGCGGGGCGAAATCGAGCCGGTCGACTCGCGGCTTGTGCCCGCCGAACCACCAGAATAGCCCATCGCCCTCGCGAAGCGTGTAGTCCATCCTCGCGGGCGTCCAGTCGAGCAATCCGATCAATTGCTCGTAAGGCAGGAGGTGCCAGTTGCGCCGCAGCACGGTGATGTACGCGCGCCCTTGCTGGCCGGGCGGAATCGACGGCGGCTTTATCAACCCCATTGATCGTCCGACGGCAAGGATGTCCGCCGACGTGGCGCCGACAACCTTGGCCAGCCGATCGACCGGTACGAGCTGCCAGTTCCGCCAAACGTAGGCGTGCAGTCGGCTCGGGAAGTGCGGCAGGGGCACCGCCGCCGGCGCTGACCCTGCGGGGAGATCCTCAACTCGGATGCCGTTCGATGTCGTAGGGCCTGAGCTCATGCCTTTCTCGCTCCCAGTATCGCTCGTTTCGCTCCGTACTTCGGACCTCGTGCCTTGCTCCGCGGCCAAACCACAAACAGAAAGCGTGGCAACGGCGACAATCGTGAGTCTCGTCATTACATGGCACTCCGAGAGTACGCGCCACCGTGGCCCAGGCGCCTTGTCCGCGGTCCGCGGCAGCGGAACGCTGCCGCAAGTGTCCCCTCGCCAGTTGGTGCTTGAGTACGCGCGCCCAGCCAGGGCCCGGAAACACACCCATCATAGGATCAGCGACCGCCCCGGGCCAGCAGCACCGTCAAGACACGCGGCAACCGACGGTCCGATAACGCATGACACATGCTTCACGGCCGTATCACGTTCTGGAATCATGGCGACCGAACCGCGCATTGCCGATAAGAGCAGTGGAAACGGTCTGTCAACTCGACGGGATGCGCCGGCCTGCCCGATGGATCCGCCCTGTCGATTGCATCGTAGCCCCATGGGATAGCGATTCGCGCCCCATCGCCCGCAAGCGGAACCGGGAGTCCAACTTCATGACGAGACCCAGCAAGTCCAAGTGCATCGGCATCCTGACGTCCGGCGGGGACTGCCCCGGGCTGAACGCCGCGATTCGAGGCGTCGCCAAGGCCGCAAAGGGCGCCTACGGCATGGACGTCATCGGCATCCTCGACGGCTTCACCGGGCTGGTCGAGAACCGCGTCATCCACATCGACGAACGCGAGATGTCGGGCCTGCTCACGTTGGGCGGCACGATCCTGGGCACGAGCCGCAACAAGCCACACAAGATGCCCATGCCCGACGGCTCCACGCGCGACATGACGGGCGCCGCCGCCGAGACCTATCGCCGGCTCAACCTCGACTGTCTCATCTGCATCGGCGGCGGCGGCACGGCCAAGAACGCCCTCGAGCTCAAGAAGGCCGGACTCAACGTCATCACGCTGCCCAAGACGATTGACAACGACGTGGCCATGACGGATATGACCTTCGGCTTCGACTCGGCGATGTACATCGCCACCGAGGCCATCGACCGCCTGCACACCACCGCGTCGAGCCACCATCGGATCATGCTCGTGGACATCATGGGCCACAACGCCGGCTGGCTTGCGCTCGGTGCCAGCCTGGCGGGGGGCGCCGATGTCTGCCTGATCCCCGAGATCCCGTGCAAGTTCGACTCCATCGTCCAGGCCCTCGAGCGCCGGCGACAGAAGGGCCGGCGGTTCAGCCTGGTCTCCGTCAGCGAAGGCGCGGTGTACGCCTCGGGCAAGAGCGGCGCCAAGAACAAGAAAGACGAAAAGAACGACAAGAAGAACGGCAAGAAGAAGCACCAGAAGAATCACCGCCTCGATCACGTCGTCAGCGCCGAGCTGGCCGAGCGCCTCACCAAGGCCACCGGCATCGAGGCCCGGGTCACCTCCCTCGGGCACGTCCAACGCGGCGGCATCCCCACGGCGACCGATCGTCTCCTCGCCACGGAGCTCGGCATCAAGGCGGCCGAACTCCTCGCCGACGGCCACTACGGCGTCATGGTCGGCCTCAAGAACGGCAAGATGGTGCCCGTCAAACTAGAAGATGTTGCAGGTAAGAAGAAGACCGTCCCGCCGGATCATCCGATGATCGAGACCGCCCGTCTCATCGGTCTCTGCTTGGGAGATTGAGCATTCACAAGTGGAGACGTGACCGTTTCGGGACGTTGCCCCCGACAGCCCGTCACGCCGAGTACCACACCACCGCGATGAAATGACACGAGGTGCCCGCGATGACGAACAGGTGCCATACGAAATGGTTGTAGCGGAGCCGATGGGCCGCGTAGAACACCACGCCCGTCGTGTACGCCAGGCCGCCGGCAGCGATCCAAAACAGACCCCACGCCGGCAGGCCCAGGATGATCGGCTTCGCGGCGATCACGGCCAACCAACCCATGATCAGATACAGCGCCATCGAGATCCTCGGATGCCGCAGCCCGCGGACGATCATGAGCCCCAGACCGGCGAGAGCCAAGCCCCACACGAGCACCAGCAGCGTCCAGCCCCACCACGCCCCGCGGAATACCCCGAGCGTGAACGGCGTGTACGTGCCGGCGATCAGGAGATAGATCGCCGCGCGGTCGAGCATGTTGAAGACCCGCTTGAGGGTGTTTCGCGGCATCGCGTGGTAGAGCGTGGACGTCAGGTACACCAGCACCATCGTCGTGGCGAAGACGCTCGCGCCCACGATGCCCGACACGCTGCCTCGCTGCACCGCCGCCAGAACGAGCACGGGCGTGGCGGCTAGCGCCATGGCCAAGCCGATACCATGGCTGACGCTATTGGCGATTTCTTCCCCGAACGAGAGCGGTCGCTCTCGCGATTGCCGCGATTCACTCATCCCTTCACGTCCTCAGCAGTATCGAAGGAGCCGTGTCAACCCGTGCGGTGTCCCCGCCTTCTTCTCGCCAGACACAGGATAGCACACCGGGCCGGCAATGGATATAGCACCGCGCCTCGCTTGGCGGGAAGTCTTGCACGGACCACTGTTGCCGCAACCCGACGAGTCGCGCCTTGGCCGGCCGCATTTCCGATGGAACAGCCACCGGACAATGACACCTCATAGGTGAGCGTCGACCCACGCGAGCATCGCCGCGATGACGTCCTCCTTGCCATAGTCGTTCATCAGTTCGTGGTAGCCTCCTTCATACTCCTTGTAGGCCTTATCGTCGCTGCAGCATTGCTCGTAGAGGAGCCGGCTGCCACCGGCCGGGACAAGCCGGTCGTCGCCGCCGTGGATGACGTAGACGGGTAGCGTAATCGCCTCGAAACGCTGCCGGGCGCGGGCGATGGCGGCGTTGAGCTGGGCCCCGGTTCGGGCGAGGATCTTGCCGTGGAAGACCAGCGGGTCAGACCCATACCCGCTGACGACGGCGGGGTCGCGAGCCACGTGCTCGTGGTTCAAGCTCGCCACGGGTAGCCAAGGCGTGAGCGTACCCAAGACACCCGCAAGGGCAATCAGCACCGGCGAGACATCGTCGTTGATCGCCAGGAACGGACTGCTGAGGATCAGGCCGCTGGCGTCGACCTCGCGAGTCTCCGCGCACAGGGCCAGGACGAGCCCGCCCATGCTGTGGCCCATCAGCAGCAAAGGTCTGTCGCGGACGTCCCTTCGAACATGCTCGATATAGGCGTCCAGGTCATCCAGAAGCGCATCGAACCGGCAAATGTAGCCCGGCTTCCCGGGCGATCGGCCGTGCCCGCGCTGGTCGTAGGCGCGGACCTCCACGCCGATCTCGTTGAGCGCCGCCGCAACGTGCGCGTATCGCCCGCAGTGCTCCCCGTAGCCGTGCAGCAAGACGAGATCGGCGCGGGGCTCACCACCCGGACTCCATCGACGCTCGAAGAGCTCCAGCCCGTCGCGCGATCTGAAACGGCCTTCGTCACTCATGGCATCCTCCTGCGTGTCCTCCTCGGAGATGATACCGGATTGCCCCTCGGCTGCCTGCAACAATGGTTGATGCCCCGAAAGGTCCCGGCCGGCCGGGGTTTGAGATACCGCGCGAATTGGTGTACCGTTCGAGCCGTCCGGACCCGTGAGATGCGTGGCGTCACGCCGGGCCCGGCACCCAACCGAGGATCCGTCAGAGAGATCGGAGACACGTCAATGATCGCTCGCAACGATTCCTGGCTCCGCATCGTCTTCCTGGCCGCGATGGCCGCCGCCGCTGGCTCAGCCTCGGCCGCCGAGACGCTCTGGTCGTTTGATCTCGACTCCGGCATGTGCGACGCATCCATCGCCTATGCCGACGTGGCCTCGCCTCCAGGACCCGAACTCGTCCTGACGACGACGAGCGGGGCCGTGGTCGTGCTGGATGCCGACGGCAAGCGTCTCTACAAGCTGCAACTCGGCGGCGTGTACTCGGTCTCTCCGACGGCGGCCGACCTCTTCCCCGGTCCGCCGCTGGAGGTCCTGGTCGTCAATCAGGCCGGACGGCTCCTCTGCCTGTCAGAGCAGAAGACCCTCTGGGAATACAAGCTGCCGGCACAGATGACGTGGAACCAGACCACCATCGTCGCCGAGGATCTGGACGCCGATGGCTCCGTGGACGTCATCGTCGGCGACAGCTCGGGCCACCTCGTATGCCTGACGCCGCGGGGCGTTGAGCGATGGACGCTCAAGGTCCCCGGCGGATACCATTGCCCCCCTGCCGTGGCTGATCTTGCCGATGAGCCGGGCCGGGAGGTCGTCATCACCAGCGGCGCCGGCAAGCTCCTGTGCCTCTCGGCCGGCGGCAAGACGCTCTGGCAGGCTGAGCTCGGCTGCGACAACATTTCCGGCCCGGTCGTCGCCGATCTCGACGCCGACGGTAAGCCCGAGATCGTCGTCGGAGGAACAGACGACCGCCTGCACTGCTTTTCGTCCGACGGCAAGCCGCGCTGGGCTTTCCAAGCCACGGCCGAGATCGACTCGGCCTTCAGTTGCGGCGACCTGGATCGTGATGGCCGGCTCGAGACCGTCTTCGTCGATCTCCGCGGCAAGTGCTACTGCCTCGACGCGGCCGGCAAACAGCGGTGGCGGTACGACGTCCGCAATCGCTGCCGACGATCGCCCTCGTTGGCCGACTTCGACGGCGACGGCGACGTCGAGATCCTCGTGGCCGGCTACGACAACCGGATGTACCTGCTCTCGTACGACGGACAGGAGGAAGACGTCGCCGACATGCCCGGCACCACGAACGGCGGCGCGACGGTCATCAAGTCGAAGGGGCGTCTCGCCGCCATCATCCCATTCGACTCGACCAAGGTGATCTGTTACACGTGGCTCAAGAAGGATGCCGTCACGGACCCGCGTGTGCTGTGGGGGGCCTATCGCGTCACGCCGAGCCAGCGAGGGTCGGTCCTGCCCGAGACCGTCGCGAAGGACCGTCCTCACCTGGTACGCGGGGCGACTGGCGATCTGCTGGTCGGCCGAAACGTCTTCGAGATCCGGATCGACAATCCCAAACGAGAGCGGCTGTCCGTACGGTTGGCGCTCGACAAGCCGCTCAGCGGCGAGAGCAAGTCAGAGACTCACGAAGGCGAGGAAGCCTCGATGACGGTCGCCCTGCCTTACCTCGTCAGGGGAGATTCCCCGGAGACTCTCGTCTTCTCCTATGAAGCCCGAAAAGCCGGCACCGACCGCCCGATCCTTTCCGGTCGGAAATCGGTCTATGTCGAGCCGTTCGTGCGCGACGTCGAGGCCGTCGTCGATCGTCTCGACCAACTGGCCGACATCGAGGCCACGCTGCGCCAAGAATACGGCCACCGAACGGACGCACTGAGCGGCGGGCGTCTCGTCTTGGGCCAGCAGCTCCAGGCGGTCGCCACCCGGGTTGCCCACCCCTCGCGACTGTCCGGCGCCGAGCGAGTCTCGGCCGCCAACGAACTCCGAGAACTCGCCGCCAAGACCATCAAGCCACTTGCGCTCGGCCATCTGCTTCTTCAGCGGCTCGGCGGCGGCAAGCAGGCCGCGTTCGTCGTCTGGCCCGCAAACCCCTGGTCGCCGCTTCGCCCCCTTGTCGATCGCGCCGTCTCCGGCTCCACCCAAGACGGGCCCGAAGAGACGACGCTCACGTTATACAAGAACGAGCGGGGCTCGCTTGCGCTCGACGTGGCCAACCTTCAGGACACGCCGCTCGACCTGAGGCTCGTGTTTCCCGCCCGCATGACGGGCGAGCGAGCCCCGGCAATCCAAGTCGATCAGGTCATCGCCGTTCCCACCGAGGCTGAGTGCGTCTCACACGACGCCGTAGCGGCACTCAACCCGGCGAGGGTCCTCCACCTGGCACCGGGCGAAGTCCGGCAGCTCTGGATCGACGTCGACGCGAGGTCATGCAACGCCGGAATCTTCACCGCCAAGCTGGAAATGAGTTCGTTGACGGCCCAGAAGGTTTCCGAAACGATCACGATCACCGCCAAGATCCTCGACTTGGACATCACCGCCGCCCCGGCGCCGAAATTCTGCAACTGGGCGTACGTCTACTCCTCCTGCCTGAAGGATTACGAGGCCCAGGCCCGCCAGGACCTGATCGATCACGGCACGAACGTCTTCGTCGTCACGAGTCACCATATGCCGAAGGTCACATATGACGAGACGGGCAAGCTCGTCAGCAAGCCGGATTTCACTCGACACGACGAGTTTATCCGCAACCACGGCAAGGAGGCGATGTTCCTCTTCTGCCCGGGCCCGGCGTGCACGCTCAGCGGACCGAAAGGGCACGGACAGGACTCGGAGGCATTCCGCAAGGCCTTCAAGGCATGGATCCCTCAGTGGGTCACACATCTGAGGGAAGCCGGCGTCGGCTACGACCGCTTCGCGTTCTACCCGGTGGACGAGCCCGGCCTGAACCCCGGACTCGTCGAGATGTACATCAAGATGGCCAAGCTGACGCGAGAGGTCGACCCCAAGATCCTGATGTACACGGACCCGGTCGGACGAGCGACGATCGAGGAGATCAAGCGGATGGCCCCCTACGTCGACATCTGGTGTCCCAACGGCGCCGGCTATCTGATGAAGCCCGGCGACCCGCGCTTGCCGATAATGCACGAGTCCGGCAAGCAGGTGTGGACCTACCAGTGTGACGGCAACGCCAAGCATCAGTCGCCGCTCGCGTACTACCGCGGCCTGGCCTGGCTGGCCCAGGCAAATCAGCTCACCGGGATCGGCTTCTGGTCGTACTGCACGTCCCAGCACGACCCCTGGTATCCGCCCAAGGGCGGGCATGACTACCTGCTCGTCTATCCCGGCGAGGGCGTCATCACGAGCAAACGATGGGAGGCCTGCCGCGACGGGCTGGAAGACCTCCGCGCGGTCTGGCAGCTCAAGACGCTCGCCGACGCCGCTCGCAAGGCGAATCCGCAAGATGAGCGGGTCAGGCAGGCCGACGCCGTGGTCGCCGAGGCCACCACCGAACTCGCGGCGTTCGCCCGCGGACAGACGGTCTTCATCCCCCCGCCGGCGAGCGACGGACCGTCCGAGTCCTGGCAGGGAGTGCTGGATACCTTTGACAGGCAGTACCGCGCGTATCGCCGTCATCGGGAGCGGATCGCGCAGGCGACGCTCGCGCTGCACAAGGCGTCACGATAGTGTCGGTGGGGACGGACGCGCGTCCCCACGACTGGAGGGATGAGCCACGTTACCGGCGGAACCGGGCGCGGCTCGTCGGCAGACTCTCTTGTTCCCTCAACGGCGCCGACGTCTTGGCACGCGGCCGCTCGTGCCTTATCTTCTGCCTCTCTCGACAAGGTCCACAGACGGAGCGATGAGGGAGGCGCTTTCATGACCAACACCGCAACACGACGTGATCTGCTTATTCGAGGCCTGGCTGGAGCCACCGCCCTGGCCACTTCCGGCACCGGCGCGAGTCGTGCGGAAGCAGCAGCGGATAGGGCCAAGCCGGACAGCGGAACCTCCTGGCCCATCTGCCTGAACACGAGCACAATCCGTGCGCACAAGCTCCCACTCATGAAGATCATCGACGTGGCGGCGGACGCCGGATACCAGGGCCTGGAGATCTGGGTCGACGAGATCGATCGGCACCTCCAAGCGGGGGGCACACTCGATGACGTGGACAAGGCCCTGAAGGATCGCAAGCTCCTCGTTACCGGAGCGATCGCCTTCTTCGAATGGATGGTTGACGACGACGCACGGCGCGCCAAGGGAATCGAAGCAGCCAAGCAGCACATGGGCCGGCTGGCCGAGATCGGCGCGACGCACATCGCCGCCCCGCCGTGCGGCGACGTCCAGAACGTCGATCTGCTCAAGGCCGCCGAGCGGTACCGCCAGCTCCTGAACGTCGGCGACGGCCTCGGCGTTACCCCGGCGGTTGAGATCTGGGGCCCCGCCAAGAACCTTTACCGACTCGGCCAAGCGGTGATGGTGGCCATCGAGGCCGACCACCCGAAGGCGTGCATCCTGCCGGACGTCTATCACCTGTACAAGGGGGGCTCGGGGCTGAACGGTGTCGCACTACTGAGCCCGAACCTCCTGGCTGGCTTCCACCTCAACGACTACCCAAAGGATCCACCGCGGGAGGCGATTCGCGACAAGGACCGCGTGTATCCCGGCGATGGGATCGCGCCGCTGGGCAAGCTCATCCGCGACCTGCGTTCGATCGGCTATCGCGGCCCGCTCTCGGTCGAGCTGTTCAATCCGGAGTACGCCAGGCAGGATCCAAACGTCGTAGCCCGGACCGCCCTGGCCAAGACGCGGCAGGTCATTGCAGCCGGTCTGAGCGGGTAGTCCGCCAAACGACTACTGGCCAAGGACGCGTCGAACGGCCTCCTCAACTCGATCCCTTTCGAAGGGCTTGACGATGTAATCGGCGGCGCCATGCTTCAGCGCCTCCATTAGCGGCTGGCGCTGCTCGACGGCCGAGATGACGATGACGTGGGCATCCGGATCCAGTTCGCGGATCTCCGTCAGGGCCTCCAGGCCGCCCTTGACGGGCATGATCATGTCGAGCGTAACGAGATCGGGCCGAAGCTCACGGTACTTCGAGACGGCCTCCGCCCCGTCGGCCGCTTCGGCGACCACGTCACACCCCGTGCCTACAAGGATGTCCTTCAGCATCTTTCGCATGAAGGCCGAGTCGTCGACAACGAGCACTCGCGAGGACACGGGTCGTCTCCTTGATGATCGCTCAACTCATCAGATCACCTTTGCGGCCTTGCCCAGCGTTTCGATCTGGACACTGCCCGTGGTCGGATCGAATAACATCTTCCTGCCCTTCGTCCCGCCGAGGTCGGCCGCCGCTACCTGAATCTTGTGGTGAGCCAGCCGCGCCTTGACCGCGTGGATGTTCTTCTGACCGATGCCGCTATCCACGTCAGGGCCAAAAAGCGCGGCGCCCCCGGCGATCTTGGCCGTCAATCCCGCCCGCCTGCCCCCGGCCCGGAGGACCTCCTCGATCAGCCAGTCCACGGCCGTGTCGGCGAACTTACCGCGATGGCCCTTGAGCAGTCTGGAGTTGGGCAGCATGACGTGTGCCATCCCGCCAACCTTCGCTCGCGGATCGTGCAAGACCACGCCGACACAAGAGCCGACGAGCGTCAGGATCTTGTCCGGGCTCCTGACGATCTTGACTTCCGCGATCCCGATGAAGTGCGTGGTGGACATCGATCCCGATCAGCCCACGGCCTGTTCGATCCGGCGCAGCGATGCCGGCGTCGGCAGGAAGTAGTAGTCCCAGTCGATCGACTTGCCGGCCATGACAAACTGAGTGCGTGCCAGGCAGGCCTCATCGCTTACCATGGCTTGCTCGATGAGCATGCCCTCCAGAATCACCCCGAGCAAGTCCTCGTGCAGCCGCGGCGGCGTGAGCTCAAGCGTCACGCCCAACCACCTCGCCCAACTGTTGGCGAAGGCGTTGCTCACGATGTTGGCCGTCTCGGCCAGACAGGACCGGGCCATCTCGTCGAGATCGTCGGTCTCCGGCGCCTCCGCGCCCAGGAGGATTCGCACCAACTCCCTCGCAGTGGTCATGGGGATGACCAGCAGTGTGTGACCCTCGAGGTCGCCGCGGAGTGCCATGTGCAGGGCCACGACGGGCCGTTCGGCGCCGGCGTCATGGCCCAGCCCGTGCAAAGGCACCCGCTCGAACCCCTCCGTGTGCAATCGAACGCCCTGCCGAAGCCATTTCGACAGACAGCGCGACGCGTCGTAGGCGCTGTTCACCGCGACGGTTCGCAGTGCGTCCGACAGCGAGGTCGGCATCCCTTCCTGGTCAGCGGACATCGTCGCGCGTCTCCGATCAGCCCTGCGACCCGGTCAGCAACGTAGCCCCAAGACGGGCAAGACCGATCGTCTGGGCTTACTGCCCTTATCGACATACTCCCGCGGTCTGTTGCCCGAAAACGCGGCATCCCGCGGGACAAGGCCTGCGCGAACATCGCCTCGGAGGACCCGTCACTTGGCCTTCTTTCCATCCGAGGCCCGAGCCAGGATTCGAAACGCCAACGAGGGTCGCCCGGCCTCGCCGAGCTCACCACGGAACCTGATCCACCGGTCGTCCTGCGGCGATCCGGACGCCAATGGCGTCTCCAGCGTCATAACCGTTTCCTGACGCTGCATCGGCTCGAGTCTGACCTCCCAGCGGCTCGGCGTGAGCCGCCAGCCGTCCGGGAGATGCTCAACGGCAACGGCGCCGCCCACTGGGTTGCCGCCGAAGTTGTAGGCGACGATGCGAAGGTCTGCCGGCTTGCCGGGCACGACCGTTCGCTCGTGCTCCGGCGTCCAGGCCTCTTTGCGCATGATCGTCGCGCTTCGGGGCATCTGGAGTTGGAGGACGACGGGCGACGGAGCACCCTCTCGGCGCGCGGACCCCGGCGCCCTTGTCAGCGGGAGTGTCTCGGCCTGTCCCTTGGATAGAACGACGAAGACAGGCGCCGATCTCAACTGGCTCGGCACCCGCTTGCCCCGCGGCCTGCCCAGATAGTCGAACACGCCGACGACCTCCGCCCCCGCCGGCAGTAACCAATCGATGCTCGCCTTCCCACGCTGTGGCCAGTCGACCGGCGCCTCCGCCCAGGCCACGACGACGTCCCGCTCGACGCCGTCGGGCCGGGCCCGAAACGCGATCACCCAGGCGTTCGGCTTACCCTCGACAGCCCACCGCCCCAGGCATTGAGCACCCGCGAGCATCCGCCCCAGCGCAGCCAGCGCGACGTAGCTCAGACGAGGCGTCAAATCCCGTCGGACGAGGCCGAACTGAATGGGCTGATGCCCTTCCGTATACTGCGGGAGGATGAAGTGGAAATGCCGGCTCGAACCGGCGTGCAGGCTGGAGGCATACGATTGGGCCATGAACTCGGCCTTGAGACGGGCGAAGTCGTGGGTGAAGTCGCCCCGCAGCGAGTCCTCGGCCGCCTTCATGCCCCGATCGCACTCGGTCACCCAGATGGGGCGCCCGCATGCCGCCGCCCGCGCGGGGGCCCACAGCCTCTCGTAGTCGTGCGCCCAGTCGTACGAGTGGATGGAGTACACCTCGTAGTAAGGCCAAGTCTCGTTCTCCAGGACACCCTTGGACAGCGCCGGGGTGTTGACTCCGCCCATTGGATTCCAGCACACGGTGATCTTCGGGTCGCCGGCCTTGAACCCAAGGCAGGCGGCCTTCTGATACGCGCACATCTCGTCGATCGTCTGGCCACCGAAGTTTCCCGCGTTGGCTTCGTTCCACGGCTCCCAGGCCTGGACTCTGCCCTTGAATCGCACACTCATCGCCTTGCAGAAGTGATAGGCTTGACGCAGATCGTCGGGAAAGCGCGACGTGGCTGACGGCTCACTTGCCGCCCAAACCGGCGTACCGTGAAACGTCTGAAGGACCTTCAGTCCGGCACGTACCTGCATCTCGGCAAGCATGTCATAGTGTGTGTGCTGAACGAACTGGCCGGCGGCCGGCTCGATCTCGCGCCAGCGTAGTCGATCCCGGACCCAACTCACGCCGGCGAGCCTGGCAAGATGCGTCAGGCCCTCGCGGTCCGATGGGCCATTCGTGCGATACCAGGATAGGGCCACATCGAGGCAAACGGGCGAGTCGTCGGGGACCGGCGCTGACAATCTCGCGAGCACTGCCGCGGATGTCCAGTCCAGAAGCTTGCCGGCGCCATCGAGGAACTCGACGCGATACCAACCGATCCCCTGCTTGCCGAGACTGATCTGTCTCGCAGTGTCGGCATGTTTCGACGGAGTCTCCCCTTCGGCAATGATCGCGAGCGCATCGTCCAGGACGCGCCATCGCTTCGCCGTTGCCGACAGGTTGGCCGGGACAGGAACGGACACGTCCTGCCCAGCAAGGAACACGTTGCCCGGGTGGCTCGGCTCCCCGCCGACGACCGCCGATGAGACGGCCGTCAGGCACAGAGCGGAAAGGAGAGGTCCAGTTCGTCGTGTCCTGCTTCTCAGCGTCATGAGCGGCTCCTCGGCGACCATTTCACTCGGGCAGGCCCCGCGTGTGTAGCCAAGATAGGATGGCGCATCTGAATGTCAACGAACGCCCTGCGGCGTGGGAACCCGAAGCCGCCGAGGCCCGGTCGCCCAGGGGCCACCTCGGGTTTGTCCGGTCAGGTCTCGGTGCTATACTTGAATGAGGCCGCAACAGAGGCACCGCCAGTAAAGGAGTACATGATGCGAAGTAGGTTGCGCCTGTACATAGCCGGCTTGGTCGCGCTGCTGTTGGGCGTGCCGCTAACCGAGAAGGTCTTCGCCGGCGCGGATGACATCGTCTGGTCGTCGATCGATCTGGGCTGGGCGATCGCCCACTCGTCGGACGGCAGCTAGGCGGGGGAGTGCCCGGGCGCGTCCCGCGCGCCGAGCTGGTCCAGGACCAGGTCCCGCGCGAGATCATCTCCCCACCGGGCATAACACCACAGGTACTGACCGGGATCGCCGAGGATCAGCGCCTCCAGTCCGCGCAGATACCGGCGCGTAACGCCTTCGACCGGATCCTCCCAGGACTGCCACTCTCGGTGATCCAGGACGTCCGCCACGACGATCTCGAAGCGAAACTCGTCGTTGATCCGGCGGATGCCGGAGACCACGACATCGGCGCCGAACCGCCATGCAAGAAGCCCGACCGAACGCATCGCCGTCGTGGGCAGCCCCAGGAACGTCACCGGCGTCCCATGACGTTCGGCAGGCTGATCGGCGAGCACCGCCACGGTTCCCCCTGCCTCGAGGATCTCGCCGAGACGACCGGCCGCGCGGTCCACGGGAATCAGCTCACAGCCACTACGACCTCGGATGCGATTGCGGTAGGCATCGAACGCCCGGTTCGCGTGCGGCCTGTAGACAACGCCCGCGCGAATACCGTTGTAGCCAAGAAACAGCGGAAGCAGGTCGAACGGACCGTAGTAGCCCGTCACGAGAATGCACGGCTGGCCGCGACGCTGGGCGTCCAGCAGCCGCGTGCGGTCCGGCTCGGGGATCCCACCGCCGTACCGACGATACGTTCCGGCGTGAATGAGCCGGTCGGCGAGCGCCAAGTCGGTCAGGTCCCAGATGCGTTGCACGAAGGCTCGCTCGGCGATTCCCGGGACCTCGTCGCTCGAGACCGCCTGACCGAGGGCGGCGGCGCACTGGGCCTCGCTCCGCGCGCGAATCGGATCGAGCAACCTGTAGAGCAGGCGTGCCAGCGCGGCGGAGACTCTGTAGGAGATGCTCGGTCCGAGAATCGCGAAGTACACGCCAAGCAGCCGACGATGGATGTGTCCTAGCCAGAGCACGAGATGCACCCACCGTCGGGCCTTGGGCTCAGCCGTCATCGCCCTGTCCCCACTTGGCGTCATCACTAGAGGATTCTACCGCATTGCAGGGAATTGCCTACGGATTCCAAGGACGTGTCGCCGCGCGGGCGATGCTCGAGGGCCCTGCCGTCGCGACCGATGAGGTCCGCGACCTCGCTCATCCGTCCGCGGTCGCAGACCGCCGAAGCATACCGCTCATGGGCTGCGTTCGTTTGTGTTTGCTCCTTGACAGACATGATGAGGGCGTCGACCGGCCCAGAGCCGATCGACGCCCTTTTGATTCGCGAACGCGGCGTACGCGGAACGACTACCGGAAACGTCGAACGATGACGCCTACGCCAAGCGCCAACAGCGCCGTGGCGATGAATGGCGGCACGCCGCTGCCGCACTTGAAGGCCGCCTCGACGATCATGTCCTCGTTCATCGTCAGATAGAGTGTCGTGTTCGAATCGGTCGCGAGGGCGAAGTTGGCGTCACCTGGATAATTAGGATCGAAAATCACCCAGCGATTAAACGACTTGCCCTCGATCGGCTCGGCCACCAGGATGACATTCGTGCCGTTGCTGTAGCGCAGCAGCCGATTGGAGATCGTATTGGGGTCGTTCGGGTCGGCCAACTCGGGATCGATCAGAACCTGCCCGTACTTGCCGTTGACGATCCTCAGGTCGAGGTACGTCGGCACGTTGCTGAAGACGCCCGTTCGGCACTCCACGTTGTCGAGGGCCCCATCGCCTGGATACCCGTTGAGCCACTGAACGTCCGACTGAACGCCAACGGCCATCAGGCCCTCAGGCCAATACCAGGCTAGACCGGGATCCTGGCTCATCCTGCCGGACCACCACTCTCCGGACAGCTCACCGGACATCACGTACTCGCCGTCCCAATCGTACTTGTCTCCGTTCCAGATGGCGCCGGAGATGACCTTGCCGTTCGGGTCGCCGGAGGCATAGTTCGGATCATGAGTGAACTGGAACAGCATCCAAAAGCCGTTCCGCTCGAACTGATCGATGCTCACGCCCAACCACTTCGTGTCGTCGATCGCGGTGATCCGCGAGTTGTCTTCCGGCGGCTCAAGCCAAGTCGTATCGTTGGGGTCGTGGCGGTTCGGGTCGCCGAAGGGATAGTTGCTGTCCTGGATCCCGTTGGGGTCGATCCACAGGCGATGGAAGTTCCACACGGGATTGCCCCCCCAGTTCGGGTCGGACACACGGGGGAAATACATCGACTGAAGGGCCAGGTGATGCGTGTACCACTGATGGGCCTGCCACCCCGCATAGGCCTTGTTGTCGAAGTCGATCTCGAAGACCAGGCAACTCCAGTCGATCGGGTCGGAGTGCATGAAGAAACCGATCCGGCCCCGGTCATCATTGGGGTCAGGCCAGTAGTTGGTGTAGTAGCACCATCCCAGCATGTAGTGATCAGTCGTGTCGTCCCACCACGTCGGACTGATGTTGGGGTCTTCGATGCCGCAATTGACGCCTGCCGCGATCGCGCCGAACGGCGCCGGACCGATCGTATAGCCGGTGACCGCCAGTCGCAGGGCCTTGTCGGCGACGGCGTCGCTCCCGATATTGTACGAGAAGCTGACCCCGATCAGCGTGTAGACGTTCCAGTCGGGATTGTCCAGGTCCCATAGGTTCGGGTCCGTCAGGTAGTTGGGGTCGGAATAGTACGGATCGTTCGCGTCATACTGCGGGTTGTTCGGATCGTTCCGCTTGAACACTCCGTCGCTGAAGTCGTCAAAGTAGTCCGCCCGAACCGGCCCCGGCAGGATGAGGCAAGCCCCCACCGCCAAGATCGTGCACAACAGAATCGACTTACTCATCTCAGAAGTCCTCCTTCCGGCAGGTCATGAAATGTGTCCACCGTTTTGGAAATGCACCTACTTTGGGGGAGGGCAAGGGGGGCACGAGATGAATGAGACCCCTCCTCGCTTCTTCACCCAAGCGCCTCGCTATGTATTATTGTACTCCGCCGGCCCGCGGCATTCTAGCGAAAAGCCGCCTCGGAACGGAGGACCTTCCCGAAGGAGCATTCATAACGTAAGCCATTTATTAACAATATATTAGATCATAAGAGCGTTTGCTCAACGCCGTCTACCCAACGGGGATTCGCCTTAGTCCATTGCTCGCCGATGGCACGGGTGGCCGTCTTGACCACACATGCCGTCGCGGAAGCCTTACCCTCCGGATCCAGAGCGGTTGGTGACCTCTAGAGGCGGCTTCCATCCATACGTACGACGGACATCCGGCTTGTAGGCGCAGGTGACGACGAAGAGGCCGCCCTCGCGAGTCTTGTCGGGCGGGATGTTGATTTGGACCTGGGTATACCCGTCCGCGAACCATTTGTGGAAACCATCGGTTCGACTCTCGGCAAGCAGATGGCCGTTGAGGCGGAGGTCGAGCAGTTCGGGGCTGCGGTAAGGAAGCCTCAGCCTGAGGGCCATGCCATTGGTGATCGGGCGATCCCGCTGGGCCCCATCCGCTCGGCCCCGCGCGACATAGAACTTGAGCTCGGGCCCGTCGTCAACGAATGCCCTGATGGCCTCGGCGCGGAAGCCCTCTCTGTCACGGAGGCCGGCCACGAACTTGGCCTTGTCGGGATCGAGCCGCTTGTCGGCCTCGCGGCCCACCGCGCAGACGAACGTGTCCCGCCCATCTGTTTGTGGATACAGCATGGCCATCGTAAAGGCCCCCTGACGGTTCCACAGTTCCACGCGGCTGCGGCGGCGCTCGTCGGCGGTCTGGCCCCAGGCCGCGACGAAGTGGCCGCAAAAAGACTTGACCCGATCGACCGGGTAACCGGCGATCGGCTCGCCTTCCCAGACGTTGTTGCCGATGCGAAGCAAGCCTTTCAGCCGAGCCACGCCGCTCTCCTCCCAACCGACCTCGCAGGCCATGACCATGGTGTGGTACTTGGCGTACGCGACCTGGGCCGTGTAGAAGCGCGGCCGTCCGAGCCAGAACCGGTCGGCGATCGGCTGGGCGTCCGGGCCCCAGAAGCACTGCTGGGCATCGGCCTCGAAGCGGTCCGATCCGTATCCGGCGGCCTTGCCGGCGGCGATCATGGCCTCGGTGACCCGCCAGTCCCACGGACGCAGCGTGTAGTTCGAGTAGGCCGATCCCGTGATCTCGAACATCGTCTGCCCCTGATACATTCGCCGCTCGCCCAGCTTGTCCTCCGGGTACTCCTGCAGTCCGATGCCGTGGATGTCGGCGTTGACCTCCGGCTGGTATCGATCGATCACGGAGAGGAACGCCATAATCTCCGGCGACTTGTCCGCCGCCATGAACGTCATGGTCTTCAGGTCCCAGTTCTTGGGTCCACTGCCGGTGTACGGGTCGATCCCATGCGCGTTGCCGAAGCGGTCGGTTACGAAGAAGGCGTTCGGGTTGATGATCGGCATCAGGAGGACGATCTGCTTGCGCCGTACTTCGGCCGCCTCGGAATCGTCCGAAAGCAGCCACTCCGTCAGATGCAGGATCGTCGTCGTCCCGGACCGCTCGGGCCCCCCGTGAAGTGAGGAGATCAAACAGACCTGCTTGTCGTTGTCCGGGACGGACCTGTCGGTGATCGACAGCAGGAAGATCGGCATGCCTTCGGCGGACTTGCCGACCTCTTCGACGACGAGCCGGTCAGAATGCTTCTGACTCCAGAATCGCAGCGTCTGCTCGTACTCGAGCCGCGTAACTCGATGCATGCTTTCTTTCCACGGGCGGGGCATCTTGGCGAGACGTTGGGCGACGTCCCTGGCACTGCCCTCGTCCGCAGGCGCCGACGAGCTCACGCCTCCCGCCACCAGCGACCCCACGAGGACGGATACCGTGAAGCGCCTCGCGTGAGAGCAGAGAGGAACCTGCCACACTGAGTCGCGGGTTCGCCGTATCAAGCGGATGGAGGCAAGACGCATGAGGGACACTCCTTGTTCTCCGACTGTCGCGTCGGAATGCAGGCCCTGAATCTTGAAAGGCCGCCCCGCACGCTACACGACTTCGCTCCGACGGTCGAGCGTCTCGCCTTTCTCCGGATCAGGCATAGGATCGTGCCGCCCGTGTCCCGGCACACCGCCCTGCCGCTTCCGAGCGACAATATGATATGGCGTTCTCCGATCGGTTCCCGCCCAAGGCGCACCGATCACCGCGCGCGGGGCCCATCGGCAGGACTTGCAGTCGTCATGGTGGCAACCCAGGACGGGCAACGGGCAAGAAGCGCCATAGGAAAGGCTGCCCCGGCGTCCCAGCTTCTCAGGTCAGCCGCATCTCCAGAAACGTCAGATCGTCGTCGAATCGGATTCGGTTCGAGGCCGACAGCAGCTCTTCCTCGATCGCCTTGAACTCCACGCCGGGGTCCGGATAGCCGAGCCGCTCGAGAATCTCCTGGAGCCCGGAAACGCCAAGCTGCTCGCCGTCGCCACGCGAGATCTCCAATGCGCCGTCGGTAAAGAACAGGACGCAGTCTCCTCTGCCGACGTCGATCACGCTTTCCTCGTAGGTAGCCCCCTTGATGGCGCCCAGCGGCAGGCCATAGCAGCGGGGATGCTCATACGTGCCGTCCGCCCGGATGATGAACGGCGGCGGGTTGCCCGCTCCGACCAGGTGGAGCCTGCCCGTCTCGAGGTCGATCAGCCCGCAGAGGCTCGCGGCAAAGGGCTCGTCTTCCCTGATCAGATCACGCAGCGCGCCGCTGACGGTCTCGGCGAACTCGCTCGGTCTGGAAATCAGGTCCCAGTGACTCTCCCAGAGCGAGTTCAGATAGATGGTATAGAGGGCGGCGCAGACGCCGTGCCCGGTGACGTCGCCCAGGAGGAAGCCGTATCGATCCTCGTCCAGCTTCCTGACGGCGTAGTAATCCCCGCCGATCACGTCTTGAGGCAAGTGGTAGCTCTTGAACCGGATGCGGTCGCCGGCGGGAAGCTCATCCTGCAACGTCAGGGCCAGGATCTTCTTGATCCGCTGGAACTCCGTATACTCGGACGACAGGTCGCGGAAGGTCTCGACGCCGCCGATCACGTCGCCGCCGGGGCCGCGGATCGGCGCTACCGTGACTTGCAGGGGAACGCGGCGTCCGCCCTTGTGGCGGGCAAAGACGATGACTGGCAGCGTGCTGCTTTGGCCCGTTACGATGGCCCGGTGCAGGGGACAGTGTTCCTGGCCGCAGAGGCGGTGGCCGTCCTTGTCCACGTGGCAAAGCACGTCGTCGTAACAATGTTTGCCCAGGAGGTCGTCCGCGGCCCATCCGGTGATCTTCTCGGCCGCTCGGCCCCAATAGACGATCTTCCGGTCCGAGTCGGTCACATAGATGCCGTCGTTAATGGCGTCGAGTATCGCTTGTGGCGGAATCAATGGATCTTGGCTCGCGTTCACGTGGCGTCTCCTTCGTCCTGCTTGGCAGGGCCATTGGCGTCGAGTGGACCTGTTTGGGGGCCTGCCCCCGGGACCCCGCCACCAGGCCGATAGCCTAGCGATTGCCACGGTGTTAGGCGAGGGCTTGTCGAGGATCGCCGGGGCCCCAAGTCCGGCCTTTCCTTCTTGCATCAGATTCCCGAATAGGTTATGAATATGGGGTCTCGATGGCCGTCGGCTTCTGGCGGATTTCCTGGGACGGTGGCGGCACCGCTTCCCCGCGAGCCTCTTCCATCGACCTACCCCTGAAGAACCTATCTCAGGAGCGTTGCACATGAAGAAGATCTATGTCGGAAATCTTGCGTCAGAGACGACCGAGGACTCTCTCCGTGAGCTGTTCGCCTCGCACGGAACGGTCGACAGCGCGAACATCATCACGGATCGGATGACCGGCCAGTCGCGCGGCTTCGGCTTCGTGGAGATGTCGGACAACCATGAGGCCGATGAGGCCATCAAGGCGCTCGACGGCACCCAACTCGATGGTCGCAGCCTGAAAGTCAACGAGGCCCGTCCGAAGGCCGATCGTCCTCGCGGCGGCGGCGGCGGTGGGGGTCGCGGCGGCTACGGTGGCGGCGGCGGTGGTGGT
>JAFGLZ010000199.1 GCA_016927755.1 Phycisphaerae bacterium | reverse complement strand
CCACCCTCGTCTGAATCCCGGACACGACGCCTCGCGTGGCTCGGCCACCTGCGCCTGCGGGCAGTGTGGTTCGTCAAGCGGACACGTCGGTCTGGCCGTGATCGCCGCGATCGCGGGGGTGATCGTGTTCGCGGTGTGGCGATTCGGCTACCACGCCGGGAACTGGCGGAGGAAGGAGGAGTCACGGAGGGTTCGAGGATGACGGCCCGGAATGGCACTTCGAAGTGGATCGGCACGGCGATCGCTGTGGCGGCGGTCGCCGTGACGATCGGGTCGTGTGCGCTGGCCCAGGGTCGCGATCGCGATCAGCGGATTGCGAAGCTCGAGGTCAGGACCGAAGCGATTGAACCGTTGGCCAAGGCGGTCGTCGAGCTGCGCGTCGCGGTCGAGCGGCTCAATACGCAACTTGGGCTGCAGTTTCCGGTCCCCTAGGTCACTGTGTCGAACTCCAACGCCCACTCGCGGGCTGCCAGGTCAGAGTAACGCGGCCCCAAGATACCGTCATATCCAAGCCCTGCGGTCACTTTCTCTGAACGACACCATACAGATTGACAAAGAAGGAAAGGAATGCGACTGGAATCAGTAGCACCACTAGTCCAGTACACTCCCGGATCTCGTCACTCGCTTCGTTGCCATGCAGTGCGAGTAGACCACTGTGGATTACCGCCATGACCATGCACAAGACGACGATGGTAACAATCACGCCACAGAAACGATCCTTCCCCTTTCGCGTTGTGATTTCCGAGAATGTGTGCGTCAGAATCTGAAGTAACTCGCCGCAGATGAAGGCCAACCACGACCGCTTGAAGCTAATCAGGCTCACAAGTTCGAGCAGGAAGTAGACCACGAGCAGCCAGAACCAAGGGGTTTGGAGAGCAGTTGTCATTTCCCTTCTCCACGTTCAGCCCTATAGCGAAGGATCGAAAGAACCGAGAACCCAATCCCGCAGAGCAGGACAATCCCTGCCAGCAGGGGATGCACGATCACAGTCTTATGCGTGAAATACAGGGCCAATGAGTATGACATTGCCAGGACTGTCAGGCCTGAAATCAAGAACAAGCGACGTGCCGTATACCTCCTAGACAGCAAGTCAGCCATCGAATCGCACTCGAGCCTGACCGCAGAAAGATCGTCGGCGAGTTGCGCAGCAGAGGCTAGGAGCTCGGCATGACTGCGTGTTAGACTTGAATGGTCCTGCCGAAGCTGCTTGTACTTAGCCTCCAGCGCGGCGATGGTCTCATCCTTGGCGCTCGAGATTGCCTCCAGGAGATGCTTCGTCTGCCTATCTAGTTCACTCCGGAAGTGAACTTGGTAGTCTAGAGTCGCAAGGTTGGACGTCGTGCGCCGTGGGGAATCGCTTGTCGGGTAGAAGGGCACGTTCGCTGAGATGTGGGCGTGGCTCTGCACGGAACTGGAGAAGGTGACACCAAAAGGTGAATTGTAGGTCATCGGAATGGCGACGGCAACAGTCTTGGGGAACTGCTTCAGGCTATCGTCAAGGGGTAGCTGGAAGCCCACTGATGCAGACCCCTTCGACGCTAGATCGCGGAGTGAAATGGCGTAAGGGTTCCCCAAACTCGTCGTATAGGTCGGGCTTATCGATGGAATCTTAGGCATTGGCGGGCTTCCCAGTTTGAAGGCCCGAAATCACCTGCTCGGTGGCCTCGTGTTGGATGCGTGCGAGCAGGAGCCACTTGATGACCTGGTCGAGATCCCTCTTGGTCATTGCAACAACCATAGGGTCGACGTGCTTCTCCTTGAAGGTTGCCTCGAAAGTTGTATAGACATGGAGCTTCTTGAGCTCTGGAACGTAGGAGTCGGGCTCATCGCGCTCCGTGTCGAACTCATTGACGAACTCGGTGATGGTGTTGGTGGTTGACCGCAGATGCTGTATCCTCAGCGCGGGAAGTGCCGGCGGATTCTCTTCATCGAAAGCGTCGACGAGCGGCTGAAGCTTGACGGCAAGCGTCAAAACAGGCTGAAAGCCAGCTGGGCTCGTGGCAACGATGATCTTATGGGCCGAAAGCACTTCCACAATACTGGCGGGGGAAGTCCGTTCTAATCGAGCGGCATAGCAGAGATACCGGAGGGGACGGAGGATCTTGGTGAAGTCCTCCACCGCCAGGCCAGTCGCCTCAACCATGGGCACCCACGTTTCATCCTTCAGTACGTCCCTGTAGGACTTTCCCGATGAGAGAAAATCGGCAAGCGCCTGAATGATCTTCTCTTCGGTCTCCAAAAGAAACTTGATGTCTTGTCGGAACTCCTCTTGAAGGAAAGCCGGGTACTTCGCAACAATATCGGTCTCCATATCTCGATTCTCCATTCCTGCCTGTCGGAACAGGCTGACAACACAAGTATTGTCCAATCTCCGCATGTGGTCAAGGTGGCTTGGGGGGCGTGCTCGAGAGCCCTCTCATGAGCCAAGCCAATCGGCGGTTCATGGTTCTAGAGACCATCGCTGTTCGTTCGCGTCAAGGAATCGCGATAGAGCGCTTCGTGGGCCCTGCTACTGTACTCCAACACTAGGGAGATTTCGAAGTTGTCGCCGGATAGGGCAAGGCAGAGCGTCGTGTCAGCGAGTTCCCAGACGGCGTACCTGCTGAGATCCCCGACAGCGATGGCCATGCCCCATCTGGTGGCATCGCTTCTGTAGAGGTCCCGGCGCCAAAAGCTCTCGCAGGTTTTTGCCTTCCCGTATTTCTTCTCCAGGAGGATGTGGATCTTGTCGAAGTCGTCGAGAAAGGCGTTCCCGTTCACGTGCTCGACGGTGAATCGATACTTGCCGATGACAAGTTTGCCATCAGCAAACACGTATCCCACTTGGGCGGGAAGTCCAGCAACTCGATCGGAGTAGACGAGGATATCGCCGAGATCCCGAATACGCGGCGCCTTCTCTTGGCTCTCGACCGCCTCTTTCGTGGCACCCCAGGGGATGCCGCGGAATCCCTCCGCCTTGACTTCTGAGGAGATCCCACTTCGCGCGTCGGCGGGGGCTGAGGTCGTTGGCGGTTTGGCAATGTTGGCGGCGATCCTCCACTGACCAGTTCGCCTGGAGCGAGCGAAGGCTTCCAGCTTGTGGAACTGGTCGTCGTAGAAGTGTCGTGTATCGTCCACGAGGCCGTGACCTTGGCGGATGAGTTCTGCATTGATGAAAAGCCCATCTGGGACGCGGTAGACGTACCTGCACAGTGCTGAATCGGTCCTTCGTTCATCCTCTTCGGTTGCCGGGAACATGTAGACGCTCTCCCCGCTCAGAAGGCTAGTGAGGTAGCTGGGGGATTGGCCTGGACCGGGAGCCCTGAGGCCAGCCAGCCTTACCTTCTGGACGGTACCATCGCTTTCAACAGTGATGGTTCGCGGATCGCTGACGGCCGAGACGACGTAGGTCATCTGTCCCGAGAAGTCAATCTGATGGAACGTCGGCGGCGCGTCGGCGGAATAGGCTACGACGATGGCTGCAAGACCGATCAGCATTTCCCCACACCTCGCCCCCCGAATGTGACCTTAGAACCTGACCGTAGATTGGGGGCCTCAGAGGGCCCTTCCATGGGGTTGATTCGCTGTGGCTCAACTAGCTATCATGGAGTTGTTCTTCCCGCAAGCCCTAATTCAAAAAACATGGAGGAGGCCGACTTATGCCATCCGACCGGAGGTCGCAGGCGTCTCGGAATCTCTCAGATTTGGGCTTGACGGATACCAAACATACCCCTAACATTCAGCCGATTCGCCCTGAACGGCGGATGCCAGCCGACACGAGCTGATCGTGGCCAGGAATCGCGAGACACGGATGTTCCGATCAGCAGGGCCCAGCATCCATTCAGGGGAATTGCCATGCGAGACAGACGTGGCGGCCGTAAGCCCGCGACCCTCTCTCATGCCTCTCGGGACGCGATTGCCCGGATCGTGATCACGCTCCCTTCTTGCCCCGAGTCCTTCCTTTGCGGCCTGGCCGACGAGCTTGAGCGTCGATGTCAGCTACAACCTGACGACCCTCCTCGTAGCCGCGAATCCAGACGGACCGGTTGACTTCAAACTCGTCAATCGAATCGTCGAACAGGTCCTTCCAATCGACGCCGAGGATCTCGGCCAGGCGCTTCCCCTCTGAGATCGACGGCTCGCCCGTTGCGCTGTCCGGATTCCGCCGTGAACCGAGCCACCGCGCCAGCGTAGACTCTACAACCCCGAGCTGCTGAGCCAGCTCCCTCCGGGTCGGACCTCCCTGGCGACAGATTTCGTGGACTTTCCTACGCCAATCCATGCCTATGCAAGTACCGTCATTCACGCATGATGCAAGCCGCATTCAGAAAAAATCCGCATGTATCCGATTTTTGCGTTGCACCTCTCCGAAAAATCGGATAAACTGACATCATCAATCGGACGAACCGAAGGAGCGCCTGGGATGGCTGGGACCACAGAAATCACTGACGTTCACGTTACTGGAATCGATCAAGTCGTCTTCGACCGCGTCCAGCGCGTGGCTCGGGAGGCCGGTGTGACCACGGCGGCCGGGGCCGTCCGCTTCGCCCTGAGCCAGTTCGTACAGGGCCGGTCGATCCGGGACTTCGAGCCGGGTGCATCCGCGGTCACGACCGAAAAGGGCGGACTCCATACAGGACACTCTAGCACGGTTTTCACGAACGACGGTGGTTAATCGCGATGTGCAGATTTTCGGATTAACCACCTAAGGCAAGCAACGGCCACGGACGGAGTTGCGACGATGCGGCGAAAAGGCACACATGGCGAGCACGACCGACAACCTCTCACTGCCGAACACGTCGCAGCTCTCAACCGCCCTCGACGTGGCCCGGACGAAGACGAGCCAGGCGTGGGACCCGGCGGTCGAGAAGGTGGCCGTCATGATGGTGCTCTACCCGGCCGAGACGACCGCCGCCCTGGCCCAGCGCATGGCCGAAATCCAGGGCCGCATGAACGCGCGCCGGGCGGAGGTGGAGCTGCAGCGAATCGAGGCCGCCATCGAAGGCCGACCCGGCCAGCGCGGGAGCCGGTGTGTGGGCTGAACGCCGCGAGGCGCCCGTAGACACGTCCAACGGATCAACGGAGGCCAGACCTTGGGCCCGTACAACGACCTCGACAGCCCCGAACTACGCGACCTCGACGTGACGGTCTCCGTCCAGATGACGGTCCGCGTCCAGGCGAGCCAACCGCAAGAGAGCTGGTATCCGGCGATCGACGCGGTGACGTCGGCGCTGGCCGCCGCGGCGGACTGCGAGGCCTTGGAGCAGGGGGCTCGGAGCGTCCTCGAAACGGCAGCCGATCCGATGGTCCTCGGCGTCGAGGAGGGCGCGTGCGTGGTCGAGGCGTGAGCGAAACGGATCTTCCCGAGCAACTCGTGCCGGAAGGGTGGTCAGCGGTCAGGTGGCGCGAGCGGCTCTTGTACCTGGCGGAGCTATGCGAGCAACTCAACCCGCAGCGGGCGGAGTTTCTCAGACGATGGGCGAGGGCCGTGGCGGTCCAATGCCTGGGAGGGTCTGGTGGCCAGAGCCACGGAGACCTGGTTGCTGGGTAGAGCAGTTGGTAGCTCACGGGAGTCATTATCCCGAGGTCGCCGGTTCGAGTCCGGCCCCAGCTAGTCGGTCCGGCAGTTACGACGGCAAACGAGGCACGGTCTGAATACGAACACTTGCCGACAGGATTGCACTTGGCCTAACGCCGGCCACCGCGATCGGTGGCGACCGCCGGATCAGATGCTCGACCGGTCAGGAGGGGATCGGGCGGCAGGATGGCCGGAACAAGGATGTTGACCGTCCCCGGCTGGCCGGTTCGAGCCATCACGAAATCCCCCGCCCGCAGGCGTGGTGATAGCCGGAGCTGCATCACTGGTCGGTCGCGCCGGGCTCGGCCCCCGGAAGGGTCGAGCCCGGAGGCGGCTTGTAACGGAACACCCAACCGAGCATGGAGGACGGACTATGGCAGGACCCACAGGGACGTCGATCGAGGAGTTCATTCGGCGGATCCAGCGCGGCCAGGAGAACGCGCTGACGATCGCCCACGAGGAAGCCCAGGACGGTCAGAAGGCCACCCGCGTGATCCTGGAGCAACGGGAGCAGCCGCCGCTCGAGCCGATTCGGGCCGAGAGCCAGCCCCGGGCGCACCAGTTCCACTCGGTCGAGGGCTTCATGGCCTACCTCGGCAAGTACAAGACGGAGCACACGGTCGTGCTGGCGGACGTCGAAAACGGCATGTTCGAGGCCGTCATCGACGAAGTCACCGAGAAGGGCAGGGAGGTGATCACGTTCACGCCGATCATCCACCCGCTGTTCCAGCCGTGGCTCGGGGTTCTCGGCAAGATGATCCCGCTAGCCGAGCTGACCACGTTCCTCATGGCGAATCGGCGGCTGATCGTCGAGCCCGACGGCCGCGAGCTGGCGTTGATGCTGCAGCAGGTGCGGGCCTCGACGACGGTCACGCTGCACCGGGGCCGCGGGGCCAAGGCCATCAACGGCCTGATCTGCGAGACCGAGATCAAGGGCCAGCGCAACTCGGAGCCGGTGGACCTGCCCGAGACGATCAAGCTGCAGACACCGATCTACGTCGGCACCGACGACGTCGAGGTCGAGGCCGACCTGGTCCTGGATGTTGTCGGTGGGGGGGAGCACGTGGTGGCGACGCTGACCTCGGCCGACGTCGAGCGGGCCAAGTTCGAGGCCTTCGAGACGATGGTGGCCGTCCTGCAGGGCATCGAGGGCGCGGTGGTCTCGCTCGGCTCGGCGAACTACGTGGAGTGGACGTACCTCAGCCACCACGGCGACATGGTTTCCTGCTAGGCGCCGCCGTCGAGCGGCCTGCGAGGAGTGATTGCGATGTCGACGCGATTCGTACCGGTGGAACTCGGCCACCTGAACGAGGGCCGATTCCTCGAGGAGGCCAACGAGCACTTCGAGCTGGTCCAGGCCGAGATGGTCAAGCACCTCAGGAAGCACGCGGACAAGGCCAAAGGCGCCAAGGCCAAGCTCGTCCTGGAGATCGAGGTCAAGTGCGAGAACGCCGAGAAGGACGAGGACCTCTTCGAGATCTCCGCCAAGTCCAAGGTGACGCTCCCGACGGCGCCGACGTCGATCAGCCTGGCGATGGGCGGCGAGACCCAGGACAACCAGCTTCGGCTGTTCGCTCGCCGGAGCGGAACGACAGGAGACACGCCGCGTCAGGGGATCCTGGCCACGCAGGACGGTCGGACGATCGATCCGGAGACGGGCGAGGAGATCCCGGACGAGGATGCTGCATAGGGTTCCCCAAGCCGGGCCCCACACGGCGAGCAACGGCCGATCCGCCCTGGCCGGCTCGGTTCGATAGCCCGTGACCCGCACGCCGCGGTAGGGCGGACTTGAAGGGCGGTTCGATGTGGGGCCCGGCTTTCTGGAGCTTGTGGTGAAGATTGCCTTTATCGACAAGTCGTTCTCGGCCTCAACGCTTCAGATCATCACGTTGGCCGACGCGATCATCCAGGAGTACCTCGACCAAGGATTCCGGCTCACCTTGCGACAGCTCTACTACCAGTTCGTGGCTCGCGACCTCATCCCCAACCGGCAGCAGGAATACAAGAGACTTGGCAGCATCATCAACGACGCGCGGCTCTCCGGAGACATCGACTGGGATGCGATCGAGGACCGGGGCCGCAACCTGCAGCGGGTCTCGACATGGGATGGCCCCGACGACATCGTGAGGAGTGCCGCCGAGCAGTTCAAGCTGGACCTGTGGAGCACCCAAACGCGTCGGCCTGAGGTCTGGATCGAGAAGGAGGCACTTCTTGGCGTGATCGCGGGCACGTGCGGGGACCTCCGCGTCCCATACTTCGCATGCAAGGGCTACACGTCCGCGAGCGAGCTGTTCGAGGCTGGATATAGGCGATTCCGACGGCATCTTGAGGACGGCCAGGAGCCCGTTGTCATTCATCTTGGCGACCACGACCCGAGTGGAATTGACATGACGCGCGACCTGTTCCAACGGCTGTCGCTGTTCCTCGGAGAGGAGATTGAGGTCAAGCGGATTGCGCTGAACTGGGATCAGGTCGAGGCATTCAATCCTCCCCCCAACCCCGTGAAGTTCACCGATTCCCGGTCGAACGGCTATGTGGACCGGTTTGGGGAGGAGAGCTGGGAACTCGACGCACTCGAGCCGACAGTGCTGGGTCGATTGATCCGCGACACGGTCGGTCTGTATCGAGACGACGAGGCCTGGGCTGAGATGTCGGAACGAGAGGAGGCAGGGCGGCTCAAGCTCGCCGAACTGGCAAAGGAGCTGTCGTAGCCCGGCCTGGGGATGATTGACGCGCAAGCCCGTTAGGTGGGCAAGTCGCTTTGGGCCGCCCTGGGGTACTGTGACATGTGACACGCCCCAGGGCGGCCGACTATGAGGTCAACGATGGGCGAACACGAGACTACCGCGACGGCGACGGCGACCCGGTCGGGCGGATCCAACACGATCGAGTCGCTGACGCCGCTCGTCCTGCTCGAGCCCGAGCTGCTTCGCCCGGCGGACATGGCGATGCTGCTGCGCGTGAGCGTCCGGCAGCTCTGGCGGATGCAGTGCGGGGGCAAGCTCCCGAGGCCGTGTGAGCTGGGCAAGTCGAGGAAGGCGTTTCGCTGGCGACGTCGAGAGATCCAAAGATGGGTTGACGCGGGCATGCCTCCGAGGGCACAGTGGGAGCGTCTTCGGCCGGAGGACTTCCGGGAGCCGCGCAATGGGTAACGTCTTCAAGCGGACCGTTCGAGGCAAGAGGTCGGCCAAGTGGTCGATCTCTTACCGCGATGAGGACGGACGGCTCCGCCGCGAGGTTGCCTTCACCGACAAGCAACTCTCGGTCGATCTGCTGGCACAGCGACAGCGCGAGGTCCGCGAGAAGAAGGCCGGCGTCTTCGACAACTACAAGGAGCATCGCAAGCGCGTCCTTTCCGAGCACGTCGAGGACTGGGAACGGGCCCTGGACGCTAGCGGCATCACGTCGAAGCAGATCGCCCAGCTCAAGAACCGCGTCACGGCCGTGCTGAACGGGACGCGGACCGAATACTGGCCCGACCTCGACGCCCGGCGCGTGGAGAACTGGCTGGCCGATCAGCGGCGCCGCAAGAAGCGGCCGATCAGCCGACAGACGAGCAACCACTACCTGCGAGCGATCATGCAGTTCTGCCGGTGGATGGTGTTGGATCGCAGGGCCCCGGAATCCCCCTTGTCCACGCTCAAGCTGCTGAACGTGAGCGGGCACAGGACGCACTCGCGGCGGGCGCTGACCGTCGACGAGGTGGCCAAGCTGTTGCGGGCCGCGCACGAGGGCCCGGTCCGGTTCCGGATGGTGGGCCCCGAGCGGGCCATGCTCTACCGCGTCGCGGCCGAGACGGGGTTGAGGGCTAGCGAGCTGGCCAGCCTGAAGCGGTCGTCGTTCCACCTGCGGGCCAAGCAGCCCGTGGTGGTGGTGGAGGCGGCCTACAGCAAACGGCGACGCGAGGACGTCGTGCCGTTGAAGCCGGACCTCGTCGAGCGGCTCCGGACCTACCTGTCGAGCAAGACGCCGAGTGTGCTGGCCTTCAAGGTGCCGGACCGGTCGTGTGTCTCGAAGATGCTCAAGGCCGACCTTGAAGCCGGGGGCGTGGCGTACGCTGATGACGCGGGTCGCGTGGCGGACTTCCACGCGCTCCGTCATACGTTCATCACCAACCTGGCCCGGGCGGGCGTCCACCCCGCGGTGGCCCAGCGTCTGGCGCGGCATTCGACGATCAAGTTGACGATGGACTTCTACACGCACTCGCTCGAGGGCGACGACGTTGGGGCCGTGGCCATGCTGCCGGAGTTGCCCGACGAGACGGTCGCGCGGTCGGTGGCCAAGGCCACGGGAACCGACGATCAGACGGTCGATGTGCGCTCGATTTGTGCGCGCGAAACGGCAGTAGAGAGGATATCACAGCCACGAAGTGAATCGGGGGCCTCTACGGAAGGGGGTGTGATATCCGGTGAGCCTGAAACGCCAAACCCCCGCAAGGTTGGACCTTACGGGGGTTCGGAGAATCAAGACGGAGAGGGGGGGATTCGAACCCCCGGACCCGGGAATACCCGGATCAACGGTTTAGCAAACCGTCGCATTCAGCCACTCTGCCACCTCTCCAGCCAACCAGTCACGGGACAAGTCTGCCCGCTGGTCGTTCTTGTATCGGCTCCCGGCGTCGTCCGCTTAATCCCTGCGCCGAAGACCTTGCGGCCGAATCGACACCCGGGACGCACGCCCAGAAGAGCGACCCTCTGACGATATCACGTTCGGCCAAGCTCGTCAAGGAATCGATAGAGCGTAGCCCGGCCCACGCCCAACCGTCGAGCCGCCTGGGCCTTGTTCCCGCCGCACTCGGAGAGCGCCTCTTGGACCTCTTGCGCGTTCAGCTTACGCACGCGCCGGCGAGGCCGAGGCGGCGCGGCTTGACCGACCAGCTCCGCCTTGGGACCGAGGATCTCCGGCGGCAGATGACGCGGATCCACCGCGTCGCCCTTGCATTTCACAAGCGCGTATTGGATCGCGTTCTGCAGCTCCCGCACGTTCCCCGGCCACGAGTAGTCGATGAGGATCCCCATCGTGCCTTGGGACAGTACCGGTATCGCCCGGCCATTCTCCTCGCACGTCGCCCGAAGGAAGTGCGTCGCCAGGAGCGGGATGTCGTTGCGCCGGTCCCGGAGTGGCGGAAGCGTCACCGGGACCACGCAGAGCCGATAGAACAGGTCCTCTCGGAACTCGCCCTTGGCCACCATCTTCCGAAGGTCACGGTTCGTCGCGCTGATGACCCGGACGTCGACGCGAATCACGTGCTCGCCGCCGACCCGCTCGAACGTCCCGTCTTGCAGAACCCGAAGGAGCCGGACCTGCGTGGGTTGCGGCAGTTCGCCCACCTCGTCAAGGAAGATCGTGCCCCCGTCGGCAAGCTCAAACCGGCCCTTCTTGTCGCGATACGCGCCCGTGAAGGCACCCTTCACGTGACCGAACAGCTCGCTCTCCAGCGTCCCTTCGGGAAGCGCCCCGCAGTTGACCGCGATGAACGGCCTGCCGCTGCGGTCGCTCTCGCCGTGAATGGCGCCCGCGACCAACTCCTTGCCCGTGCCGCTTTCGCCCTGGATCAGGACCGGCACCTCGCTGTCCGCCAGGTCCCCGATCAAGTCGAAGACGAGCTGCATCTGGTGGTCGCGCCCGATAATCCCGTTGAAGCATTGCTCGCTCTGGAGGCGACGCCGGAGCATGTCCACCTCGGACATGTCCCGAAAGACGTTCAACACGCCCACGAACTCGCCATGCTCGTCCGTCATCGGAATGACGGAAACCGTGATTCGCTTCCGCTGGCCGCTCTTGCTCACGAAGTGCTGATCGCGCTCGATCTTCTCGCGAACCACGGTGTTGTCCGTCGTGAACCGGCACAGCGTTCCGCAGAAGCCGCCGTCAAACGCCTCGTGGCAATCCTTCCCGACGACGTCATCTCGGTCGTATCCGGTGATTTGCTCGGCGGCTCGGTTGAAGAACGTGATGAGGCGGTCCGTATCGTGTGCCAGCACGCCCTCGGACAGGTTGTCCAGAACGTACTGGAGGTTCTGTCGTTGCGAGATCAGTTGAGCCAAGTCCATCGGGCTCATTTGGCATCCTGTCAACCCATGCGCGAGCCGGGCAATACGAGTTCACGGACGATTGAACGCCTGCCGGCTGTGCCTGTCAAGGCTTGCGGTCTCGGGGCAAGTCGTTCGTCTTTCCGTCAAGGGCGTCCTGAGGAGCCGTCAGCACGGGAAAGGACCGCGTCGCCAATGGCGGAGTATTACCCAATCAGGGGGTGCGGAATCTGGGGAAAACTACCCCACCCCCACCCGGCTGCCGAGGGGGCACCGCGCGAGGTCCCGGTAATCAGCCTGGAAACAGGCACATTCGAAGGGCAATGGCTCTGCGGCGAACAACTCGGCCGTCTGGCACGGAAGTTGTACAGTCTCTCGGCAGGTAGAGCGGAGGGACCTGTCCACCAGAACGAGCGTCGGATGCGTATCGTCTGGATGGTCCCTTCTGGCGCTTGGATCGTGTCCGCGCCAGCGGGGTTCGCCCAAGGCGGCCAAGAGCCCGGGTCGCCTCTGGCCACGGGCCCCGCGGCCTTATTATTCCGTTGCTTGGGTTCTTGTGCCGCCCGCAAGGCTCGAGAAGCCCGACACTGCAAAGCCCGGGGCTGCAATCGGCGATCTGCGGCGCTTCGATGGTCAACGGGACCACGGCTGCCGGTTGAATCGCCACACAGCGGTCTGCCTCTTCTGGTCTTCGCCGCCCAGGAAACGAGATGAGGCGCCGCGGATTGCGGCCTGGGCTTTGCCTCTTTTTACGCATTGATCGCAGGGGAGGCCAAGTCGTGGCGCGGCCGGACTCCTCGCGGTCAGTTGCCACTTCTTTTGGACAGGGGGGATCGTCAGGAGGCAAACTCATGATGACAAGGAATCCTCGCCCGGCAGACCATCGCTCTGTGTGCATCGCGGCGCCGATGACTGCGATCGTGCTGTGGTTCGGTGGGTGCTCACCCACGGTCCCTCTGCCGCGGTTCCCGGGGTTGTACGACGTGACGCGAGGCACAGCGCTGCTGTCGATCAAGTGGGTCGTCGGCCAGGCCGAGGGGCAACTGACCCAGGAATCACATGACGGGGAAATCGTTCCCATCGATCCGAACGACGTGCCTGAGTTGCTCCGTCCGCTCGCCCAGAAATGGAACGAGGGCGTCGACGAGTTCAATGCCGGCCTCGATGAGATGTTCCCGAATCAGGTGCTTGTTTCGCATCCTCAGCCCTGGATGGTGAAAGTGGAGAGCCCCGAGGATCCGAACGAGTTCTTCCAGGGCGTCAACGGCGCCGACGGATTCCTCGCGTTGGCATTCGGGGGGACGCCGGGTGACCCCAATACCGGTGCCGTCCCGGCGATAGGGACCGGCAGCATCACCGGCGAATGGGACGGCCACGACACCGTCACCGGCGAGTGGAAGGTGACCGCCAAGTTCGGCGGCGCCGGGCCGCAGGGGGGTGGGCTTCTTCTGACCGTGGCCGTCACCGTGCCCTATGAAGCCGTCTTGGCGCCCCAGGAATAGGTTGATTTTGTTGGCTGGATTCGCTGTTTTTAGTTGAAACCCCGGGCGGTTGGCCGTATGCTTTCGCCCAATTCGTTTGGGTTTCCCGTTGTTCTCAGGGAGGAGTAACATGGCTAAGAAAGTAGCGAAGAAGTCGGCCAAGAAGGCAATGACGAAGTCGCAGATTGCAGCGGCGTTGGCCGAGGCAGTGGGGATCTCCAAGAAGCAGGCGACCGTGGCGCTGGCATGCATCGCGGATCTGGCCTACAAGGAGGCCAAGAACGGCTTCACCATTCCCGGTGTCGGGAAGCTGGTTCTCGTCCAGCGCAAGGCGCGGATGGGCCGGAACCCGCAGACCGGTCAGGCGATCAAGATTCCCGCCAAGAAGGTGGTGAAGTTCAGAGTCGCCAAGGCCGCCAAGGACGCAATCTTGCCGAAGAAGTAAGCTGGCGGCGTCCCAATCGATGCACAGGATGAGAGGCTGCGACGGCCGGGCTTTGGCCTTGCCGTCGTGGCATCTTATTGCGGGTGTGGGGGCATAGGGGGTTTTGTCGCCTCAGAAGTCAGGCGACAGGGTGCCCTGTCCCGCCGTTGACATGCCGGCCTCGCGATCGTACCTTGTTATCGTTGGCTGTTACGCCCGGGTGGCGGAATTGGCAGACGCGCCAGGTTGAGGGCCTGGTAGGCTTAATGGCCTGTGCTGGTTCGAATCCAGTCCCGGGCAGTCGCAAGCTCCCGCCCATGGCAACTCACACGGTTGTCATCGGCGGGAGCTTTCATGCGCTCTAGCTCTATTGGCAGGTCCCACACGCGCCTTTCTCACGGAACGGCGGTGCTCCTGTCCTCGCCCATGCTGGACTCTGAACTGGCTTGCCCGCAATCGCGTTTCCCCGTTCACGTCTCATCCCGGCTCGGTGATAACCAGGTTGTCCCGGTGGATTACCTCGTCGTACGTCTTCTCGCCCAGGACCGAAGCGAACTGATTGCTGCGCATCCCCTTGATGCGTGACAGGTCCGCGACTCCGTAGTTGGACAGTCCTCGGGCGAACTCCGTGCCTTTGGCGTCGTGAACCCGAACCACGTCTCCCCGCTCGAACTGACCTTTGATCGCCGTGACGCCGATCGCCAGCAGGCTCTTGCCCCCTCGCCGAAGCGCGAGTGCCGCCCCCTCGTCGACGACGATCGCGCCGCGGGGGCGGACCGACCACCCGATCCACCGCTTGCGTGAGCTGACCTTGTTGGGCGCCGTCATGAACAGCGTGCCGACCTTCTGACCGGCCATCAATCGAGTGAGCACCCCCCGCATCCGACCGTTGGCGATGACCGCATAGTCGCCCGCCTCGGTGACACGACGGATGGCCTGAAGCTTGCTGGCCATGCCGCCGCTACCCAAGCTGGACTTGGTGGCCCGCGCCAGCGCCGAGATCTCCTTGTCGACGCGCTGCACGCAGTCAAGGCGCTTGCCCGCGGCGTCCATCAGACCGTCGACGACCGTCAGGATGACCAGCAAGTCTGCCCGGATCAGGTTGGCCGTCAGCGCCGCGATGATGTCGTTGTCCCCGTAGCGAATCTCGTCGACGGCAACCGTGTCGTTCTCGTTGATAATGGGGATGGCCGAGAGCTCATGGAGTGCCGCGATGGTGTTCCGGATGTTCAGGTATCGAACCCGATCCTCGAAGTCGCTTCGCGTCAGGAGCATCTGGGCGGCGTGAAGCTTGTGCTTGCGGAATCCCTCCTCGAAAAGACGCAGCAGGGCGGGTTGGCCCACGGAGGCCGCCGCCTGCAAATGGGGCAGCGACGTCGGTCGACGCGCCAAACCCATGACGCCCATACCCGCGCCGATGGACCCGGAACTGACGACCGTCACACGCAGCCCCTTCTCGTGCAGTCGGGCAATCTGCCGCGCCAGGCTGTGGATCAGGCGACGGTCGAGTTCCCCTCGCGGATCGGTCAATACGTTGGTTCCGATCTTGATCACGATCTTGCGGGCTTTGAGAACGAGTTGTCTTCGATGCTCGGTGCTTGGCATGGTCCTGTCGTCTCGGTGCGAGGGTCCGGCCATCGGGCCCGGGCGTCTCGACGGTTTCCCAATCTCCATGCGGTTGCTCAGCGCACAAACAGATCGGCATTATGTTTGCGGGGGAAGAACGGGTCAAGCAGGCGAGATCACATGGCCGCTTCCACGCTTCCCGGCGAATCGACAAGTGCATGGGAACTTCGGGCGACTGCGAGTACGATGAAGCGTGGGCGCCGGCGGGAGATTCGGTTAGTCCGTGGCCGACGGAGATCCTCATGATTCCGATCGGGTTGCTCAAGGTCGTATCTGGCGCGATGCTTCATGACGGCAGGCTGGGCATCTCGGCCTTCTGCCTTCTGACGGCGATCGCCTCGGCCCCGGCGACGGAGTGGGTGCGCGTTTCCGAGGACGGTCGCTCCTTCGTCCTCGAGAAATCGGGCAAGCGATTCGTCCCACGGGGATTCAACTACGATCACGATGAGGAGGGACGCCTGTTGGAGGACTACTGGGGGCCTGAGTGGGACAAGGTCACCCAAGACTTCCATGAGATGAAGCGACTCGGGGCGAATGTCGTTCGAATCCACCTCCAACTCGGTAGGTTCATGAAGAGCCCACGCGAGCCCGATGCGACCTCGCTCGATCGCCTTCGGCGCCTCGTCGAACTGGCCGACCGCACGAACCTGTACCTCGACCTGACCGGCCTCGGCTGCTATCACAAACAGGACGTCCCCGCCTGGTACGACGCCCTCGACGAGCGTCAACGATGGGAAACCCAGGCGGAGTTCTGGCGGGCCGTTGCGCGCCGATGCGCGGACAGCCCCATCGTCTTCTGCTACGACCTGATGAACGAACCCGTAGTGCCAGGGAAGGCGAGATCCGGCGGCCAGTGGCTGGGGCCTGCCTTCGCGGATAAGCATTTCGTCCAGTTCATCACTCTCGATCCGGCGGGCCGCCCCCGCTCGGACGTTGCCTCCAAGTGGACGGGCATGCTGACGTCCGCCATCCGCCGGCAGGACCGGCGGCACATGATCACGGTCGGCTTGGTGTCGTGGAGTCTGGACCGTCCGGGCTTGACCTCCGGCTTTCCCCCCGACAGGATCGGACGACACCTGGACTTCATCAGCGTACACCTCTACCCGGAGCGGGGACGCGTGGACGATGCCCTCGCCACATTGTCCGGCTTCGCCGTCGGCAAGCCGGTCCTCATCGAGGAGACCTTTCCCCTCAAGTGCGGCATGCCCGAGTTCGAAACGTTCATCAGACAGTCGCGAAGACTGTCCGCCGGGTGGATCGGCTTCTACTGGGGCGCGCCGCCTGAGGCCTACCGCGGGTCGAAACAGATGAAGGACGCGATCATCCTGGCCTGGCTCGAGTTCTTTCAACGCGAAGCGACGCGGTCTGCTCCCGCCGGATCGAAGTGACGCGTTGTCATACTGTCCGTGTTTGTCGGATCAGGCTGACTCCGTGCGAACACATCGTTCGATGGCGGGGCGGATCGCACGTAGCGCGTTGCCGCGATGGCTGATGCTGTTCTTGTGCTCGGGGGTGATCTCGGCCGTCGTCTTTCCCAATGACGGCACGAAGAAGTGCGGGTCGTACCCGAAACCGTTCTGCCCGCGGGCCTCGTCGATAATGACGCCCTCAATCTTGCCGTCGGCCTCGGCGAGCGTGTGATCTTCGCTCGCCAGCGCGATCGCGCAGCGGAACCGCGCGGTTCGTCCTTCCGCCGGCACGCCCGCCAGTTCACGGACTATCCTGGCGTTGTTTGCCGCGTCGTCGCAGGGCTCGCCGGCATATCGAGCCGAATACACGCCCGGCGCGCCGCCCAGGGCGTCGATCTCCAACCCGCTGTCGTCGGCCAGGGCCCAGAGACCGGTTGCCTTGGCATAGTAGAGCGCCTTGAGCCGCGCGTTCTCGGCGAACGTCTCGCCGTCCTCCACGGGCTCCTCGATCGGAGGAAGCTCGGACAGCGGAACCCAGTCGATTGGCAGATCGGCCATGACGGCCGAGATCTCGCGGAACTTGCCCGGGTTGGCGGTGGCGATGACGATTCGACGGCGTTCTCGATGCATGCGATTCGGCCCCTCCGGTGCGGGTGTTTCGGTGTTCTAGTAGTCCCGGTAATCCCTAGGCGATTCGTGTCGTTTCGGAACGTGAATCAGGAACGACTTCTGATACACCTCGCGGGGGCCCTCGGGGGTGTTTCGAATCCTCTTGACCTTGTGGCCGTTCTCGAGGTTGTATTGGAATCGTTCCTGCGTGCGCATCGCCTCGACCTTGTCGCCGTATCGAACCACGGTATTGGCCGAAGCGAACTTGGGCCCCACCTGCTCGCGGATGACGTCCTGGTCGCCGAAGTGTCCTACGGTCACGCTGCTGCGAGCCTCGCCGTGATGATAGTAGGCCTCGATGCCCTCATCGCGAAGCTGCTTGGCCCACTCGGCAGCCGCCTCTTTCCTCCTCGAAAACGTGGCCGTGTTGTAGAAGACTCCGATCTGAAGGGTGAGCTTCCCCGGGCACTTCGAGACCTCCCACTCTGGGAGGCCGGGGTCCGGCGTCGGTTTGGGTATCACGCGAGCGCTCGCAAAAGGATAGCTCTCGCCGTTCGCGAGCGACCGGATGAGTTGGAGGTCCCTCAGGATCTCAGGACCGAAATGCTCGCCGCGACCCGGGTCATCGAGCGTTCGCTGATAGGCGCCGTAGTACACACGGCTGACCGTCGGCTCGTGGAATACTCGAACCTTGTCGCTGCTGAGTTGATCGACCCGACGGAGACCGTCGGCCAGCGCCTCGCAGTTCTTCTGATGACTGCTGCCATGCGCCTCTACGCAGAGGATGGTCCACTGCTCTCCGGAGCCATCGGCCTCCTGCTTGTGCTGGGCGAACATCGCCGGCATCGTCCAGCCGCCGCCCGTGCCTGTGCCGGACTGATTGCAGCCGATCAAGGCCGCCAGCGACGCACAGAACACGCCGAACCACGCTCCAGTAATCGACCGCTTCACTCGGTCTCGGGCGTTCTCGTGTGCCGCAGGCATCTCTGCCTGCTTCCTGGGCAGGGCGGCAGCCTGCGGTACGACAGGACGAAGTCCACGTACCGAATCCGGCGCCAGCTCCCTCGTTCGCTTTCGATGGATTCCCGACGATCTGGTGTGATGCATGGTCGGACTCCCTTCCGGCATCAGCGCTTCCGTATCTGGCTCTCAGGCCTTGGCGAGGGCCTGTTTCTGCATCGCAAGCAGCTTGCGGATTCCACCTGCCGCCAGCGCCAACATCCGATCGAGCTCGGCGCGGCTGAACGTCGCCTCTTCGCCGGTGCTTTGGACCTCCACGAACTCGCCCCGGCTGGTCATGACGACGTTGCAGTCCACCTCGGCCGACGAGTCCTCCACGTAGTCCAGGTCCAGCAGCACGCGTCCCTCGACCTTGCCGACCGAGACTGCGGCGATACCCTTGCGGACCACCCGCCCCGGTATTCTGTCCGCTTTCCGCAGTCTCTTCAACGCCAGGCAGAGGGCCGAATAGGCCCCCGTGATGCTGGCCGTCCGCGTTCCGCCGTCCGCCTGCAAGACGTCGCAGTCGATGTAGATCGTGTTTTCCCCGAGATCGGCGAGATCGCTGACCGCTCGGAGCGATCGACCAATGAGTCGTTGGATCTCCTGCGCCCGTCCATCCACCTTGTTCCGGCTGCGCTGACGACGCTGCCCCGTGCTCGCCGGAAGCATGTCGTACTCGGCCGTGAGCCAGCCCAACCCCGTTCCCTCGCGAAACTTCGGGACGCCTTCCACGAAGCTCGCGGTGCAAAGCACATGGGTTTGCCCGGTCTTGATCAGCATGCTTCCGTCGGCGAACTTGGTGAAATTCGGCACGAGCTCCACCCGTCGAAGTTCACCGGCGCGTCGACCGTCATGGCGTACCACGGGGTCACCTCCTGGTGGATTGCGGTGCCTCCGGCGTCTTGACGCTCGGGCCCCACGTCTTATCGACCCGCCGCCGCCTCGCCCTCCAGCCCCCGGCGGGCCGGATGTGCTCGGTTCCGTGAATCACCGAGAGGAATTACGGGCCGTCGTCGCACGGGCATCATGCCCGTGAATCCATGACTGCCGCTGGCCGCCGTGGAGGATGCCCCGGCGGCAGGGACCCGGTCACGCACGCCCGTTCAGGACGTTCCCGCCTCCGCCGTCTTCGTCGCCTCGCTCATGGCGTCAGCCAGGATCTGGAATCCCTCGTCGATCTGCTCGTTGGTGATCGTCATGGCGGGCAGCATGCGCAGCACAGTCTGCTGTGTGCAGTTGACCCGCAGCCCGCGCTTGAGCGCCTCACCGACAATGCCCGTCCCGTCGATGGAGAGCTGGATGCCGATCATGACGCCCCGACCGCGGGAGGATTCGATGAAGCTGAACCGGCTCTTGAGCTGCTCCACTTTCCCGAAGACGTACTGCTCGATCTCGGTTGCCCTGGCCAGCAGGTTGTCGCGCTCAATAATTTCGAACATCGCCACGCCGGCCGCCGTGACTAACGGGTTACCACCGTACGTGCTCGCGTGCGACCCCGGCGTCAGGTGGTCGGCGACCTCCGGCTTGGCGCAGATCGCGCCCAGCGATGTCCCCCCGCCGACCGCCTTGGCCAGTGCCATGATATCCGGAACGACGTCGTCATGCTGATGCCCGAACCACTTGCCTGTTCGCCCGCAGCCCGTCTGCACTTCGTCAAACAGGAGCAGCATGCCGCGGTCGTCGCAGAGCTCGCGAAGGGCGCTGAGGTAGCCGTCCGGCGGGACGTTGACCCCGCCTTCGCCCTGGATCGGCTCGAGCAGGATTCCCGCCGTCTCGTCGTCGACGACGTTCTTCACCGCGTCGATATCACCGAACGGAACGTGTTCAAACCCGGCCAGCAGGGGGGCGAAGCCCGCGCGGGTCTTGGCCTGGGCCGTTGCCGACATCGCCCCGAACGTCCGACCGTGGAAGCTCTTCTCCATCGTCACGATCTTGTACCGGCCTTCCGGCGTGGCCTTGCGCGCGAGCTTGATCGCGGCCTCGATCGCCTCGGCCCCCGAGTTGCAGAAAAAGGACTTGCCGCCGAAGCCGCGCGTCGCGATCCACTCGGCCAGCTTGCCCTGGGGTTCGATGTAGAACGTGTTGTCCATGTGGAGCAGCATCCCCGCCTGTTCGCGGATGGCCTCCACGATATGAGGGTGGCAATGACCCAGCAAGCTGCATCCCCAGCCCGGGAAGAAGTCCAGGTATCGCTTCCCGTCGGCGTCCCAGATGGTGCTGCCCTCGCCGCGAACGATGGCGACGGGCGTCCGTCCGTAGTTGCCGATGACGTACTTGTCGAACAGGTCGAGGATCTCTTGTGTGTTCACGTGACGACGTTCCCTTCTCAAAAGAATGACTCTTCGGCGCGGGCTACGGCAGGATCTGCGTTCCGACGCCCTTTTGTGTGAAAATCTCCAGTAGGACGGAATGCGGCACTCGCCCGTCGATGACGTGGGCCTTGGGCACCCCCGCGTCCAACGCTCGCAGGCACGACTTGACCTTGGGGATCATCCCCTTGCTGATCGTTCCCTCGGTCATCAGCGCCTCGATCTCCTGGCGGTTCAGCGAGGCACAGAGCGACGAGGGGTCTTCCGCGTTCCGAAGGATCCCAGGCGTGTCCGACAGCATGACGAGCTTCTCCGCCCGAACCGCCGCGGCGACCTCGCCCGCGGCAACGTCGGCGTTCATGTTCAGCTTTCCGCCCGACTTGTCCCGCGCCACCGGGGCGATCACGGGGATCGTCTCGGCCCCGCAGAGCAGACGCAGAACCTTCGCATTGACCTCCGTGGCCTTGCCGACGAATCCGACGTCGATCCGTCGACCGCCTTCCCCTTCCAGATATGTCCGCTCCCCGAAGACCACGCAACTGCTCAACGAGTGCAGACCGATCGCGTCGACGTTGTGCTTCCTCATCGTCTCCACGATGTCCGCGTTGATGACGTTGCACAGAACGTGCTCGGCGATGGCCAGCGTCCGTTCGTCGGTATATCGGAGCCCCTGGACGAAGTGGGCCTCGAGCCCGGCCTGTTCCATCGCCTGCGTGATCGCCTTGCCGCCGCCGTGAATCACGATCGGCTCCATGCCCACGCTTCGCATGAAGACGACGTCGCGCAACAGGTCGTGCATGGCCTCGGCGTTATCCATTACGGATCCGCCGATCTTCACCACGACAATTCGGCCACGATACTGCTGGATATAGTCCAGAGCCTCGATGAGCGTCGCCGCCTTCGCTATCGCTTCATCCACGTCCGGTCTCCTAACGCAAAACGCAGCATGATCGCATGCCCCGGGTATGGGTGTCAAGGGAAGGGCAAAACCTCGAAACGTCGGAAGCTCGAAGAGGTCGTGACGTTCGGAATGCTGCCTTGCTTTTCCGCGATGGCGTGGGGCAGACACAGGGAGCGCGAGGGAGTCAAGTGCGCGGTTCAGCCGGCGTCCGGAACCCGGTTAGATCTCGCGTTCTCGCCGTTTCAGACGCTCCATTGTATGCGCGCCATCAGCACGTCGCCTCGCCAGCCGTCCTCGGGCAGGCATTCGCCCACGGTGACCCAGGACTCGTTGGGCGCCGCCGCGACGGTGTGGAAGTTCCCCATCCTCGCGACGTGTTTGGCGTTGCTGACGCCGTTGCCGATAAGTGGCAGGACGACTCGCTCCGTCGAGCGAACCAGGCGAAGCGTGTCGAGATCGACCCGGGCCATGTACAGTGGGGCCCGCCATCGGAAAACGTTGACGTTCTCATCGGCCTTCCGCGTGTAGACGAGGAAGAGGGCGTTGCCGTGGGGTAGCCATCGCTGCTGTGTCGTGGACATCGTCAGCGGCTCGCCGCTATCCCAGCACCAGGGACGCTGTTTGTCCCAGTTGAGGCCATCCTCGGACGACGTGACATGGCCCCGCCCGTCTTCCGCGCGGATCGTCATGAAGCACCGACCCTTGACTGTGGCCAGACTCGGTTCCAGGAAGCCCCGCTTGACGGTTCCGCGAAGCTCGTTGCCGCACTGCTTGATCGTCAGCGCCTTGCCGTCGAACGAGCATCGCACGCTGCAGACGGACCGGGCCTCGCGTCCCTTTGCACCGAAGGCCAGCGGCACGAGGATGTCTCCGTCGGGCAAGGTGACGCGCTGGGCACATCCGCAACTGTAGATCGCTGTCGCACGGGGGTCGTCCCACTCGAGCTTCCTGGCCTCGGAGAATTCCCCGCCCGCGGATCGGACGACATAGACGGGGTATCGCTCCAGTTGCGGTCGGGCGAGATGTCCCTTCTTGTTGTAGTAGACGTTATGGCCCATCGCCAGCACCGTCTTCGTGGCCGCGTGATACTCAGGCACGACGTCGCACACGCCTTCCGTGAGTCCCTGCCTGGCGGGCTTCCTCCCCAGCGCGGCGATCTTCTTCGGGTCCGACCAGGTCTTTCCGAGATCGGTCGAGATGGACCAGTGTACGTGTCCGAAGACATCCGAACCGGTGATCGACTGCAGTGTCATGAACGAAATCGGGCACTTGTCACCGCTGCCGCCGGGGATCATGCACGCGCGGGGGTGAAACCAAGTCGTTCCGCCGGCCCGACCGTTCCATAAGATCGACCGTTCGATGTCCTTGACCATCTGGGTTGCCCCCGTCTTCTCGACGCCGAGCACGTGGGGTCGTCCGAGCCAGCCCAGCGCGGCGCCGCCTGCCCCGAGACCGATCGTCCTGGCCATCATCGCCCTTCGAGTTACACCGTGCTGATCATGATTGCTCACGCCGTTCGCTCCTCGGACTGCAGCCGGAATCCTAGAGTCGGATTGGACGTTACCGTCGTGTGAAGCGTACAGGGGGCTGGACGGAGGTTCAAGCGATACGGGCGTTGCGGGGCCTCAGCTCGCCGAAACGGTCACGCGGTTTCTCCCGCCGGACTTGGCGGCATAGAGGGCCCGATCGGCGGTCTCGATCAGCTCCTCAGGCGTGGTCTGCTGCTCGTACTCGCAGAGCCCGATGCTGAACGTGACGCGGATGTCCCTCCCGTGCCAGTGACAGGAACGTTCGGACATGGCAACGGCCAATCGATCGGCGACCGTCTGGGCCTGTGCCAGGCTCGTCGATGGAAGGATGACCGCGAACTCGTCGCCGCCGTACCGGGCGGCGGTATCGATCTCTCGAATCGTGGCGCGGATCCGTTCGGCCGTTTCCCGGATGACGGCGTCCCCTGCGGGATGGCCGTACGTGTCGTTGATGTCCTTGAGCATATCTACATCGATCATGGCCAGCGACAGGGGGGTCCCGTATCGACGGGCACGCATGAGCTCCTGCTTGAGCCGCAGCTTGAAGCTTCGGCGATTGGCCAGCTCGGTGAGGCTGTCTGTCTGCGCCTGCTGGCGGACCTCGCGATGTGCCCCGGCGTTATCCAGGGCGCTGCCGATCAGCCTGCAGATGGGCTCGATGAGTCCCATGAACCGTGGGTCGAATCGGTCGGAACGGATCGGATCCGCCAGGTTCAAGACACCGACCAGCTTCGACCCCGCCGTGAGCGGCGCCACGATGCACGCCTCGGTCTCGTAGGCCTCGCCCCTGGGGCGCAGCACGTCCGAACCGAGAATGTCCTCGGTCTGTTGCCAGGTGTCCGAGAGGATGAGCTGACGCGACTTGGCCGCGCGGACGATGGGTTGCCGCCCCTGGTGATCCAGATGGATTCGCTCGTCAACGTCGTGTGGATGCGTCTTGCCGAGCAGCACGAGCGACCGCCGCTGGGGATCGAGCGCGTACAGACTGACGAGCCGGGCCCCGAACCAAAGGGGCAGCCGCGTCAGGACGGCTTCCGTGATGCGGTCCGCCTCGAGCGCCATCAACCTCGTGGCGAACTCGGCGAGTTGTCGGGCGACGTGTATCGCGTCGTCGTCGATCCCGCTCGTGGGTCTGTCCGAGGTCCAGGTCCTCTCGTTCTGGCGGTTGCCGGCCTCCGCGGGGGCAAGGAGTTGGGTCAATCGGGCCGCGAGTGTGTCCTTCGAGAAGAACCTGCGGATCCCGAGCTTCCGCATCTCAACGTCAACCTGGGGTTCGTCGGACCCGGTTGCGACGATCTGGCACGAGCAACTGCCAAGCCGTTGCGCCCAGCCCGGTAGCTTGACCTCCGACAGATCCAAATCCACGACGAGCCAATCGTTTAGGTCCAGCGACTCCGGCATCTGCTCGGGACGGCTGATTGGCCGAACGGCGGTGAGTTGCGGGGCCTTGTCCGCCACGGTCCTGCAAGCGCGCACCACCTCCGCATCTTGCGTAATGGGAATCAGTTGCGATCTTCGGGGGGACACAGCCGCCTCCAGCGAGGCTCCCAGGCGCCCTATCAGGACTTCCAGGCGACAAGCCCTACTGGAAAGGTTATCGGCCTGCGAGGGGCCCGAGTCAAAAATTACGGCGGAATTGCCGATGATCATGTACAGGTCCGATATTGGACTGATTGCGCATCAGCGACTTAACGCCTCTCGCGGATGGGGCGGGATGTTGCCGGATCGGGCTCGCCGTCAGAGGTCCCTCGTGCCGATAACCAACTAGCCGGCAGAATAGGGCGCTTTGGTTCCGGTAGGCAACATGTCCTGATCACCGTTGAGCTACGCGGTGTTGAAGGCCGGCACTTCCCGGGGTATCCGGCTTGGGCCGGGCTGAAAGACGTGCGGAAGGGGATGCTCAGGTTGTCACTGACACCCGAGTATCCCTGGGAGCCTTGTCTGGAGGACGAGGCCTAGAATGCTCAGGACGAGCGTCAAAACGTCGCTTCATGACCTCAGGCAGTCGATCGCTTCGCGATGGCAGATGCCCCTGCTCGCGGTATCGATCGTGCTGCTCGCCGTAGCCTTCTTCCGAGTCCAACCCCCAGCCGTCATCCCTTCGTTTCAGCAACAGATGGACCAGATCGCCGCGCTCCAGAAGGGCGGGTTCCTTTCCGAGGCGAGCCAGATGATCCAGGGCCTTCTCATGGATCAGGGACGCCCGAAGGACGAGCGCGGGCGTCTCCACCAGGCCATGGCCGAAACCATCTACCTGGCCGAAGAACCCCTGAGGCATCACGACCCGGAGAATATCAAGCGGATCATCCGGAATCACCGGCGCGCCATGGCGCAGGGAACTGCCGCAACGGCTCAGATGCACGAGCAGATGGGCTATGCCTTCACCTGGCTCAGCAATCCCGACGAGGCGGTTGACGAGTTCCGGAAGGCCATCGAAGCCGGCAGCGAGAATACCGCCCGGTTACGCCGCGAGATCGTGGAGATCCTTCGAGGCGTTCAGCGATCGTCTCCCCAACTCCTCACCGAGCAGGTCATGGCGATGCTGGCGGATGAGAAGGTGGACCCCAACGACCTCCTCTGGGCCGCGGAACAGAGGATCGAGTTGTACTCCCAAGAGAACAAGCACGAAGAGATCCACGTGTTGATCGAGAAGATCGGGCCTCGGTTGACTCAAGCCGGACTGGCTCCGCAGCTTGCCTATCTCGAAGCGAAGATGAACTCTCTGACGGGAGACTATGCCGAGGCCGAACGGATCCTCCTCGGGCTCCAGAGCAAGCTTGATACGCACAGCGACTTGGCGGCGCGGGTCCGGTGGCTTCTCGGACGTGTGCACTTCAGTGATGGTCGACCACAGGAGGCCCTGTCCGTCTTCCAGGACCTGGTCCAGGTCCAGCCATCCGGGGAGTTCTACCTCGCTGGACGGCTCGGAATGGCCGAGTGCCTGGCCGCCCTTCACCATATCGATGAGGCCGCCGCCATCTACGAGGAGGTGGCCGGCGCCGCGGCACGCTATGCCGGCAGCCAGATTGTCGATCGCGATGCCGTCCGAGCCAGCCTCACCAGCCTGTACGCAATGCTTCGCACCCAAGGCCGGCTGGAGGCCGCCGCTCGGTTTCTTCGACTCGCCACGTCATTGGTGCCCGCCGGAAACGAGGAGATGGAGGCCTTCTACCTGCGGAACCTTGCGGATCTCTACGTTTCGATCGGAGACGAACGGGTCGTCAGGGCCGAGGCTGATGCGGCCAAGCCGGACACCACCTTCCCCACGACTGGCCCGGCGGCCTCGACGCAGCCGAGGCCCTATGACGCGGCCATGGCCACCGCCCACGACGCGTTTCGCGATGCGGCCGAGACCTATCTCCGGCTGTCGCGAGTCCTGCTGATGAAGCCCGAAGCGTCCGGCGAGGAGCAGTGGAAGGCGGCCGTTCAGTTCGATCGGGCGAACCTTCCCGAACGCAGCATCGCGGTCTTCCAGGACTTCCTGCAGGCGCACTCGAAGAGCACTCGCGTGCCCGACGTCCTCCGACGATTGGGCCAGGCGCACCAGTCACTGGGGCAGTTCAAGCAGGCCATCGCTCGATACGAGGAGAATCAGCAGCGCTTTCCTCGGACCCCTGCGGCCATGCGGTCGCTCGTTCCCATGGCCCAGTGCTTGATGGCGTTGGGGCCTTCCCACTACGGCCAGGCCGAGAAGACACTCCTGACCATCATCGATCAGCCGTCCAAGGAGGGCCGGTACGACCCCGAGGCATTGGAGTACCGCGAGGCCCTGTTCGTCATGGCCGACCTGTACGACCGCTGGGACAAGCCGGAGAAGGCGGTCTCGAGGCTCGAGGAGATCCTCGAGCGATATCCCCGAGACCCCCGGATCGCGCGGGCACAGTTCGTCCTGGCAAACTCCTTCCGAAAAAGCGCACTGGAGATCCTGGCCAGCCCGGACGCCTCGACGCAGCAGAGCGGAGCGCTCAGCGTCGCGACGGGCGCCGAGCGGCTGAAGCGAGCCGAAGAGCTCTATTCGGAGGTAATCCACACGCTCGAGGGACGCCGCCCCAACTCCCTGAAACCGATTGAGACGCTGTACCTGAAGTACAGCCACCTGTGCCGGGCGGATTGTGCGTTCGACCTCAAGGAATACGACAGGGCGATGTCGCTCTATGAGGAGGCGGCACGACGGTTTCGGCGGGACCCCGTGTCCCTGTCGGCGTATGTCCAGATCCTTAACTGCTATCAGAGGATGGGTAAGGACGCCGAGGCACGCGCCGCCGTGCAGCGCGTCAAATGGTTGCTGAAAGGCATCCCGGAAGAGCGATTCGACACGCTTCCGGGGCGGCAGAGCCTGGCCTATTGGGAAGGTTTCTTCAAGTGGGTTGAAGATTCAAAGGCATTCGAGCCCTAGTCACGTTTCGGGAGACGGTCATGAGTGGTGTTGCGGATGTAAACGAGCGGACCGGCCGGCTGGTGGAGCTGCTGGAGCAACAGCGGGAATGCTATCGCGGCCTGAAGCGCCTTGCGGAGAAACAGCGGCGCCTCATCGCGGACGAGGATCCGGAGGCGCTACTGAAGATCCTCGCTGAGCGACAACGGCTGGTCGATCAGCTCGGCGAGCTCAACAAGTCGCTCCAGCCGTATCGCCAGGAGTGGGCTAATACGTACACGCAGATGAAGTCGGAGAGACGCCAGTATGTTCAGCAGGTGCTCGACGAGATCAATACGTTGCTCGGATCCATCATGCTGACGGACGCCGAGGACAGCCGCATGCTGTCGGCAAGCAAGGCGAACGTCCGCAATAGGATACAGGAGGCGACCTCGGGGCGAATGGCGAATTCCGCCTACGCCACCCAGGCCTATCGGGCCTCGAGAACGGCCACTGCGGATCATGAGGCCTAGGCAATGAGCGATGTCCAGACCGATCTGACCCCGCGCGAGCGCGAGTTGGGCGCGATCATCCTCCAGTACAACGAGGTGACCGAGCGCCTTAAAGCCTCCTACGAGCAACTCCTTGCCGAGGCCGAGCGACTCCGCGAGGAGCTCGAGCGGACCAACCGCGAACTGGAGCGTCGGGAGCGCCTGGCGGCCCTCGGCCAGATGGCCGCCGGGTTGGCCCACGAGATTCGCAATCCCTTGGGCGGAATCCAGCTCTACGCCTCGCTCCTGACGCGAGACCTGAAGGACTCACCCAAGCAGCTCGATATCCTCCAGAAGATCGGGCGGGGCGTCCGGCTGATCGACGGGCTGGTCAGTGACGTCCTTACCTTCGCCAAGCCCAGTGATCCGCAGAAGGTGGACGTGGAATTCGGTACCGTGCTCGACGAGGTCCTGGAACTGATGGTGCCACGACTCCAGCGATCCGGTGTTGAGTTGCGTATCGAGCCGAATTGCAGGCAGGTCGTTCTCTGGGCCGATCCCAAACAGTTGCAGCAGATCATCGCGAACGTCCTGTTCAACGCACTCGAGGCCGTGGGACAGATTGATCGATCCGCGGACGTAAACCGGCTGGAGTGGGTCGCCGTCTCGGCCGAAGCGAACGATGACTCGGACGAGGATGTCCTGATCACGGTCGCCGACAGCGGACCGGGAATCGACCCCGAAGCCTTGCACCGCGTCTTCAACCCCTTCTTCACGACGAAGGACACCGGCACGGGGTTGGGGCTTGCGATCGTCCATCAGCTCGTCGAGGCGCATGGCGGTTCGATCACCGCCGGCAGACACCACCAGAACGGAGCCCTGTTTACGATCCGGTTGCCCCTTCGGACGCCTGTCGCTGCTTCGGCGGCGATTGCCGATCCGACCGAGGCCTGTCAGTCACGGGAGTAGCTCTATGGCACGCGTTTGCGTCGTGGATGATCAGGAGTTGATGCGAGACTCCCTCGCTCAGACGCTGAGCTACGAGGATCATACGGTCGACGCCTTCGCTAGGCCCGCCGAGGCTTTGGAGCGAATCAAGGGCGCCCACTATGACGTGATCGTGAGCGACCTGAAGATGCCGGGCATGGACGGCGTCTCGCTGCTCCGGGCCCTCCGTCAAGCCGGGGTGGACACGCCCGTGGTCCTCATGACGGCCTACGGCTCGGTCCAGTCTGCCGTCGAGGCCATGAAGCTGGGGGCCTTCGACTACATCACCAAGCCGTTTGACGCCGAGGAGCTTTCCCTCCTTGTCGACCGCGCGATCCAGCACGGACGACTCCGGGCCGACAACGAGGCCCTGCGGTGCTCGATCAGCGACCTCCGCGCCGAGCGACAGCTCGTTGGCGACAGCAAGGCCATGCGGCAGGTTCGGCAGATGATCAGTCAAGTCGCTCAGTCGTCCGCGACGGTCCTGATTCAGGGCGAGAGCGGCACCGGCAAGGAATTGGTGGCTCGGTCGGTTCACGCCGCGAGTCCTCGTGCCGATCGACCGCTGCTCTGCCTGAACTGTGCCGCGCTGGCCAGCAATCTGCTCGAAAGCGAGCTGTTCGGGCATGAGAAGGGGGCCTTCACCGGGGCCGACCACCTCCGCAAAGGCCGCTTCGAACTGTCCGATGGCGGCACCCTCATGTTGGACGAGGTCAGCGAGGTCCCGATGTCTTTGCAGGCCAAGCTGCTTCGCGTTCTACAGGAGCGGGAGTTCGAGCGCGTCGGAAGCAGCGTCACTCAGCAGGTCGACGCCCGGGTCCTGGCAACGACGAACCGAAACCTCGTGGAGTGGGTCAGTCGCAAGCGGTTCCGTGAGGATCTCTTCTACCGATTGAGTGTGCTGCCGGTCGTCGTTCCCCCTCTCCGCGAACGGCTGGAGGACGTACCGGCCTTGGTGGACTGCTTCCTGGACCGGATCGCCCGCCGGGAAGGCCGAGAGCCTGTGTCCTTTGCGGACGAGGCGCTGGACCTCTTGCTCGACTATGAGTGGCCCGGAAACGTCCGCGAGTTGGAGAACGTCTGCGAACGGGCGGCGGTGCTGGCTGGCAACCGGTGCATCGAGGCCGACGCTATCAGACCGTGGCTGGCCATGGCGGCGCCCTCTGCGGCGGCGCGGCAGAAGTCCTACCGTCCCGGGCACATCCTGGAAGACATGGAGCGGGAGGCGATCGAGCGAATGCTCTCGCAGTTCAATGGGCATCGAGAGCGGACCGCCAAGGCGCTGGGGATTGGGGTACGAACGCTGGGGTTGAAGCTGAAACGATGGCGCGAAGACGACGAACATGGACAGGCTACCGACGCGGTATACACCGAAGCGGCGTCCGGATAGACGCCACGCCCAGCCCGGACCGACCGGGCATGGGGACTGGACTGCGCGCCCGATGCGCAAAAACTGCGCGACGCGCAGGTTTTGCGCCGCGGAACTTGCGCGGGGGGCCTTGCTCAGTATCACGGACGGGGCAGCTCTCGACTGGCATACGAGTTGCCATTAGGAACACCGCGATGGTCTCGGATCGGGCTCGTTGCGTAGACCGATCCTGGCGACCAAGCGGACAAAACGATCGGCGGAGCCGGTCGCGATGGTCCGGGCGGCGGAGTCGTCCCGGTGCCTGCTGAGGAGATGGCAGGATGTGGATGGACAATCTGATCAACGCTGGTTCCGGGCCGGTATTGGAGAAGGTAGCGGCATTCTCGGAGGCCCGACATCGGGTTTTGGCCGAGAACATCGCCAACATCGATACCCCAGGCTACAGAACCAAGCACCTGGACGCCAAGGCGTTCCAGGCCAAGTTGGCCGAAGCTGTCGCAGCGCGGCAGAAGGAGCCCACCGCGCCGCTACGACTGAAGTCCACGCGGCAGTTTCACGTGGACGATCAGGGAATGCTCCGCGTGACGCCGACGCTGACTCCCTCGGAGAACATCCTGTTCCACGACGGAACCAACGCGAGCATTGAGCGTCAGATGGCCTCCTTGGCAGAGAACACGATGATGCACCAAATTTCGGTCGACTTGATGCGCGGCCGTTTCGCCTCACTTCGAAAGGCGATCTCGGGACGCGTGGCCTAAGGTGATCTATCGTCGGCGGGACGTCGACGCCACGGGGCAAGACAAGCGGAACTGAGGTGACGGAGTCATGTTCGGTGCCCTAGACATTAGCACGTCGGCCTTGGTGGCCCAGCGAACTCGTATGGATGCGATCGCTGGGAACATCGCCAACGCCGCAACGCCGGCGGATCCGGATGGAGACCCCGGGCCGTACAGGCGACGAATGGCCATCTTCGCCACCGGCAACCCCGCGGCGGGTCGAGACGCCCCGGGAGTGCACGTGTCGGAGATCCTGGAGGACCCCTCGCCGCCGGATCGGCGGTTCGATCCGGGGCACCCTCTGGCCGCCAAGACGGGCAAATGGAAGGGCTACGTGGCCTATCCGAACGTCAAGTTGTCGACCGAGATGATCAACGCGGTCGAGGCCAATCGTGCCTACGAGGCCAACATCACGGTTATGGGCGCGACCAAGAGCATGATCTCCGCGGCCCTGCGGCTATTGGCCTGACCCCTCGCGGTTCTGTCGTATTGAAGGTGACTCATGGCGGACCCATTCCAGGTTGACGGGCTTGGCTCTAGCGGGATCAACCCGATTCAGGGACCGCGTTCAGCGGGCCCGACCGGGAAGACCACGCCGCTGAACGGGAAGGACTTCCAGTCCTTCCTGACCGAGTCGCTCGAAAAGGTCAATGCGATGTCGCTGGACGCGACCGAGGCCGTGAACCGACTGGCCACCGGGCAGACCCAGGACGTGGCCGAGGTCTTCACGAGCGTGCAGAAGGCGGGCGTCGCCTTCGACTTGCTCATGGAGATCCGCAACAAGCTCTTGGAGGCCTACCAAGAGATACAGCAGATGCGGGTGTAGTGGGGCGGGATGCACAACAGGTACGCAGACCAGCGCCCGCTCCTGCTCGCCGACCCGCCGGGGGCGTAGACATCGGATGCGGGGCAGGCCCAAGGATGGGTCTGCCGGGACGGACTCGCCGGATAGCGAGGTAAAAGGGAAATGGATTTCCTTCGCAAGATGCTCTCGAACACCCAGGCACACCTCGCCAGCCTGGGCACGAGCCAGAAACTGGCAATCGGATTGTGCGCCGTGGTGATGGCCGGGGCGCTTGTCTGGATGTTCCAGTGGTCGGGCCAGCCCGAATGGGTCCCCGTCCTCCCGGGCCAGTTGTGGACCGAGGAAGAGATCGAGTCCGCCAAGAAGGTCCTGGTGGAAGGGGAGTACAAGATCTCGGGTCGGCAGATCCTGGTTCCCGCCCATCTCCGCCGGGAGGTTCGCGGCAAGCTTGGCCAGGCCGGCGCCCTGCCCAGCGACACCCGCGTCGGTTTCGAGGAACTGATGAAAGAGACAAGCCCCTGGAAATCGCAGACACAGCAGAGCCGTGAGTGGGTGGTCGCTTACGGCAACCAGTTGGCCAGGGACCTCGAGGGGTGGAAGAACGTCCACACCGCCCAAGTCATTCTCCAGATGCCCAAGGGACGCCGGCTCGGCGAAAGGGCCGTCAAGCCGACCGCCAGTGTCAGTGTCGGCATGGAGGCCGGCGGCGTCTGGGATCGCGGTTTCACGCAGGCCATCGCGAACTTCGTTAGCGGGGCGACCGGTATGGCTCCCGAGGCGGTTCAGATCGTCGACGCCAATACCCGCAAGTCCTATCAGGTCCACGGGCCGGGCAGTCCCCTCGGGGATGACCTCCTCGAACTCCGCAAGGAAAAGCAGACCTTCTTCCAGGAGACCATCGAGCGCCACCTCGGCTTCATCCCTGGCGTCCGCGTCACGTGTTTCGTCGAGTTGGAGACCGACCGACGCCGTGAGACCGAACGCACGCCCACCGAGGGCAAGAACATCGAAAAGAGCGAAACCAAGAAGGAGACGACCGAGAGCCGCAAGCCCTCCGCAAGCGATCCCGGCGTCCAGCCCAACACCAGCGTCACGCTCTCTTCAAAGCCACAGACGGAGGAGATGGAAGATGCGAGCCGCACCACGGAATTCGAAGCCGCGCTCGGCGAGAAGATGACCCAGACGGAGTTCACTCTTGGGGCCCTCAAGAAGCTGACGGCTTCGATCAGCGTGCCGCGGAGCTATCTGGCGGCCATCTTCACCCGCCAGCCCGGCAACGACGGCAAGGAGCCCACCGACAAGGACATTGACACACTTGCCACCAAGGAATTCGAGAAGATCCGCAAGCAGGTCAAGAACGTCATCAACGCCAAGGACGAAACCGCCGTCGAGGTCGCCTGGTTCGACGATCCGATGACCCAACTGGCGGTCGCGGGGCTGGCTGCCGGCGGCGGGGAGGCAGACGGCTCCGTCATGGGGATGGTCAAGGCCCACGGGCGGCAACTGGGATTGGGTCTCCTGGCCGTCATGAGCTTGGGGATGATGCTGATGATCGTCCGGAAGGGCCCGACCAGCGCGGCTCAACTGCGTGATCGTCACCCGGCCTTTGCCGACGGTGAGGAGGATCTCAGCGCGATCCCAGGTCTCGAGGCCGTCGGCGAGGCCATGGAAGGTGAATCGGCGATGGAGGGCCACGAGGTCGACGAAAGCGCGATTCAGGAAGAGCAGCGCGTCCAGCAAGTTTCTTCCTTCGTCCGGGGTGACCCGGAGGTGGCCGCTAACTTGATTCGAAAGTGGGCGGAAGGCGCCTAGCTCGTGTGCTGATCCAGGGACGGAACAGGCATGCCAGACAACGACCAAGAGCAGCTTGATATACCGGGGCTCCGAAAGGCGGCCATCATGATGGTCACCTTGGGGGCGGTCGAGGCCTCCGAGATCATGAAGCGCCTCGATCGCGAGTTGGTCGAGGAGCTCTCCAGGGAGATCGCCTCCCTCGAAGGCATCAAGCCCCAGGAACGCGAAACGGTGATCAGCGAGTTCTACAACCTGGTGATCGCCAGAGGCTATATCGAGGAGGGGGGGCTGCCCTACGCTCGCCGTTTGCTGGAGGCCTCGCTCGGCCGCGAAGAGGCCGCTCGCCTCATGCAGCAGATCGAGCACCAGGTTCACCAGGAGCCCTTCAGCTTCTTGCAGAAGGCCGAAAGCGAGAACCTTCTCACGTTCATCCAGGACGAGCACCCGCAGACGATCGCCCTGATCCTGGCCCACGTCCCGCCCGCCAAGGCCAGCGAGATATTGGTCGGGCTGCAGGCCAGCAAGCAGATGGAGGTCGTCGGGCGGATTGCCAATATGGAGCAAACCTCTCCGGAGGTCATCAAGGAGGTGGAACGAGGGCTGGAACACCGCCTCAGTGGTATCGTCGGCGCGAGGCTCGCAAAGGTCGGCGGCGTCGAGCACGTCGCCGAGATGCTCAACCTCGCCGACCGAAGCACCGAGAAGAGCATCCTGGAGGCTCTCGAGGCAGAAGACCCCGATCTCGTCGAGCAGATCCGGAGGCTGATGTTCGTGTTCGAAGACATCCTGCTCGTCAACGACAAGGGCATCCAGGCGGTCCTGAAGGAGATCGACAACGACGATTTGGCCCTGGCACTCAAGACGGCCAGCGACGAACTGAAGGAGAAGATCTTCAAGAACATGTCCGAGCGGGCCCAGCAGTTGATCCAGGAGGACATGGAATACATGGGGCCGGTCCGACTGAGCGACGTCGAGGGCGCGCAGCAGAAGATCGTCGACGTCGTCCGTCGTCTGGAGGACGCGGGCGAAATCATCATCGCCGGGCGAGGTGGTGAGAAGGAACTGGTCGTCTAGGTTGCCGGATTCGGTTCAGGATGCCGAACATGGTCGAGTTCACGAAACTGGCGAATGTGAGCGAGAAGATGATCGAGAACCTGTTGGAGCGGGTAGATCGAACGACGTTCGCTACGGCGCTGCAGGGCGCCAATGCGCGTCTCATCGATCGCGTCTTGGGCAAACGCTCGCCGGAGCAGATCGAGCGCGTGCTCGAGGACATCCAGGAGCATCAGGTGTCCGACCTGGCGGAGATCAGGGAGGCACAGCGCAAAGTCGCCGAGATCACCGAGGAGCTCGAGGCGGCAGGCATTCCGGTCTGGGCCCCGCTGGATCCCAGATAGAAGGGGAGTATGTGTGGCTGGAGTGATCAAGGCCAACGAGATGGCGCGCCCCGGCAAGCGGCACACCGGCTTCGAGCTGGGCGATTTCATCGTCGAGGGACGGCAGATCATCCAGGTGGCCAGGGCAAAGGCGGATCAGATGTTGGTTGAGACCAGGGCTGAGGCCGAGCGACTGAAGACCCAGGCTGCCGAGAAGGGATATGGCCAGGGATACCAACGTGGGATCGAGGAAGGTCAGGCTGACGGGCATCGCCAAGCCCTCGAGAAAGCCTCGGCCGAGTTCGAGGCCCGCCACGTCCAGTTGGCCTCGGCCTGCGAAAGCCTGTTCCGGGAGGTGGATCGGCGGAAGCGCGATTTGCTGATGACCGCCAATCGGGACCTGATCGTCCTGGCCGTGGCCATCGCCGAGCGAGTGACCAAGCGGATCGGGGTGGTCGATCGCCGGGCCGTCACAGACAACCTCCTGGGCGTCATCGATCTCGTCGGTAGGACGAGCGACCTCGTCGTCGAGGTCAACCCGGCCGACGCCGAGACGCTCGAGAAGTTCGCGGCCAGTTTGGTCGCGCGTCGTGGTGAGCTCGAGCACGTGGAGGTCCGCGAGAATGACCAGGTCGATCCGGGTGGGTGCATCGTTCGAACCCGGGCCGGAGAGATCGATGCCAGGCTGGAGACGCAGTTGCAGCGAATCGCCGAGGAGCTCGTGCCGGGGCTGACCTCCCAAGAGAGACCCGTCGAGACGGGCGGCGAAACGGACGCGGCGAGCGACTGACCGTGGCACGGGCTGGAGGCCCTTTGCCGCTCGGCGGATGAGACAACGCATGATGCTTAGTGAAACGAACATCTTCGCTCACCAGATCGAGGCCGTTGCCCAGGGCATCAGCGAGCGTCTCGTCGGACAGGCCGCCGGCATGGCGGGTCTGACCATCGAGGTCGCCGACTTTCCCGCCCCGACCGGCGCGATGTGCACGATCCGCAGTCGCAGTGGACGGCGGATCGCCGCGCAGGTCGTCGGGTTCCGCGCGGACAAGACCCTTCTCATGCCGCTCAGCGAGACTGCGGGCGTGGGGCGTGGCGACACAGTCGTGTGCGAGGCCTCCCGGCAAACGGTCGGCGTCAGCGAGGCCATGCTCGGACGCGTGCTCAACGGCCTCGGGCAGCCCGTCGACGGCAAGAATCCGCTGGACGTCGAGCAGTACTATCCCCTCCTGCGGGAAGCCCCGCCGGCCATGAGTCGCAGGGCCATCGACAAGGTCTTGGGGACGGGCATCCGAGCGATCGACGCCATGACCACCGTGGGATCAGGACAGCGGTTGGGAATCTTCGCCGGTACCGGCGTCGGCAAGAGCGTCTTGATGGGAATGATCAGCCGATACACGTCGGCCGACGTCATTGTGGTCGCGCTCGTGGGCGAGCGCGGTCGCGAGGTACGTGACTTCCTCACGAAGGACTTGGGCCCCGAGGGCCTCGAGCGATCCGTCGTCGTTGTCAGCACTTCCGACGAGTCCCCCGTGCTTCGGGTCCGTGCGTGCTTCCTGGCGACCGCCGTCGCGGAATTCTTCCGTGACCAGGGCAAGGACGTGCTGTTGCTGATGGATTCGCTTACACGAATGGCGATGGCGCAAAGGCAGATCGGATTGGCCGCCGGTGAGCCGCCGGCCACGAAGGGGTACACACCCAGCGTCTTCGCCATGTTGCCGCAGTTGCTTGAGCGCTCCGGAAGGACCGAGCGAGGCAGCATCACCGGCTTCTACACCGTCCTCGTCGAGGGAGACGATATTACCGAGCCGATCGCCGACACCACACGCGGCATCCTGGACGGGCATGTCTGGCTGTCGCGGGATCTGGCCAACCGCAGCCACTATCCGGCGATCTCCGTGCTCGACAGTATCAGCCGTGTGATGGTCGATGTCGTCGACGAGGAGCACATTGCGGCCGCGCGGGTCGTCAAGCGAGTGATGGCGACGTGGCAGGACATCGAGGACCTGGTCAACATCGGCGCCTACGCGGCGGGAACGAACCCGGAGTTCGACCTGGCTGTCTACGGCAAACCGTTGATCGATCGGTTCCTACAGCAGGCGATAAAGGAAGGCACTCAACTGGATCGAGTCAGAACCGACTTGGTGGCGCTCGCGCAGAACCTCGGGCAACGCGCAAGGCAGCTCCAGGACGAAGCGCGCATGCGTCAGCCGGCCGGCGTCAGATAGGCAGCCAGGAGTCGTCTAGAGGGTAGTCCAGGAGTACGTCGAGCGTGGCCAGACGCTTCAAGTTCAGGCTGGAGACGGTCCTGAAGATCCGCAAGCAGCGCGAGGATGCGGCCAAGCGCGTCGTCGCCGAGCGATTGCGTCAGGTCGCCGCGGTTCAGGACGAGACCGCCGCCCTCCAGCGACAGATGGACCAGGAAATCGCCGGCTTCCGTCAGTCGCATTCGGCCGGGCGGATCGACATCACGGTGACCAGGCGGCATCGCCATTGGCTGATTCACCTGGATCAAGGAATCCTGATGGCCCACGGCCGCCTGGCGGAATTGCACAGGGCTCTGGCCGGAGATCGGGCGATCCTGACCGAGGCAAGGAAGCAGGTTCGAATCCTGGAGAAGCTCGAGGAGCGACAGCGAGAACGATATCGCCAGGAGCTGACCCGAGACGAAGCCCGAGAGAACGATGAGATCGGCAACGCCTTGTATCTCAGACAGAAGGCGGCCCAAGTGGGATAGTGGACGATGCTGAAACAGATCTATCACATCCTGGCGCTGCTGGCCATTCTGCACCTGCTCGTGCTCATCGGACTCGGCGCTTATATGGCCTCCACCGGTGGTCTCAACGCCGAGAAGATCGAGAAGATCGCCACCGTCATCCGAGGCGAGGAAGACAAGCCCGCCGCCCGGACCGCGACCAGCCAACCGACGGTCCAGCCCGTCTTGGCCATGGCATCCGGTGAGAAGATCGCCGACACGCGCCGAACCGAAGAGATTCGGCGACTTATGGGGGAGCGATTGCTTCGGGAGGCCGCGGATCGCAAGGCCCTCATCGATGCCGCGATGCTGAAGGTCACCCGCCGCCTCGAGGACCTCGATAAGGAGAAGGCCCAGTTCGAGGAAGCGAGGAAGACCGCTAGGCAGGCCGATGAGGCCACCGGCCTGCAGGCTGAGTTGGCTATCCTCCAGGGACTGAGCGAGAAGAAGGCCCGCGATGTCCTCATGAAGAAACAGATTCCCGACGCGGTGAATCTCCTGCTCAAAATGAAGAAGCGGACGGCCGCTGGAATCATCGAGGCGTGTAAGACAGAGACCGAGAAGGCCTGGGCCGTCCAAGTGCTGCAAGAGATCGCCAATCAGGATGAGGATAGCGCCAAGAGAATGGCCCCGGCGGCCGGTTAGGGAGGTCGTGTACGCGTATGTCACACATACAAACCCTCAATCTGCTCAACAGCAAAACCATCCTCTCCGACGCCGCGCGCCACGCCACGGAGTCCAAGACCGCGGACGATCAGTTCATGCGTCTCTTCGAGAACCTCCGCACGAAGTCAAAGCGGCCTGCCGAGGAGGCGACTTCTGCATCGCGGATGACAACGGAACGCGCAGAAGCATCTGAGGAGCAACGGGGCGAGTCCAGGCTGGAGAACGTGCAGCACGATCGTGCCTCCGCCTCGGACCGTGCCGACGAACGAACGAGAGAGCGCGAGCGGCCTTCAGTCGAACGGCGCGAAAAGCCCGACCGCCAGAGCCTGCGTGACGACGCGCAAGCCGCGGGGCGAACGCGCGACGCGGACGATCGGTCTATCGCGGAGGACAAGAACGGGCGACCGTCGGCTCAAGACGAACCACATAACGGCGGCTCGTCGAAGATGGCGGACGACGCTCGCGAGCAGGCGGACGATGACGGCCGGGGGGCAGGAGCTGACGCTCCCGAGCCGAGACGGGATTCGGGAAGCCCGACCGATCAATCTGCGCAACCGGAAGAGTCACCGGCTGAGCCTGTAGCGTCGGGATCTGAGAGCCAGAATGAGAACGCGACGAGCAATCAGGAGGTGGTGGCTCAGGTAGTCCAGCAGACGACTCAGGCCGTCGCGGCAATGGGCGCCGGCTCGACCGCCGAAGCGGCGGGGCAGACCCAGCCGTCCGCGACGGCACACGCTGACACCACCGGGCAGAGTCCCGCGGCGAGTGCCGGCACGCCGATCGACGCCTCGACCAAGCCTCAGACGGAACCGTCGACCGCGCCGCAGCGACAGGAAGCCACGCTCGGAGGGTCACCCGACTCGACCGCTGCCTCCCAGACCAATCGGTCCACACCCATCCAGGAGTCCCCTTTGCAGCAGGCTCAACAGCAGCCGGCAGCCGCCGAGGGAGTCGCCAAGCCGGAGCAGACGCGAACCGACGCGGCCCGTCCGGCCACGGCCGATGCGGTCCCGCCGCAGGGCGAGCGATCTTCGGCGGCGGTGGCCCGCGCGGACTCCCAGAGCGGCTCTTCCTCCGGCCGTCCCCAAACCGAGGGCCACGGACAGGAGCACGGCGGCACGGCGACCCCGGACCGAACCCCGCAGATCGATAACCGGATCGCGTCTGCTCAGGCTCGGTTTGCTGAGCCGGAGTTGACTCCTGGTGAGGTCAAGGTCAGGGCGAAGTCCGAAGGCGGAGACACCGCCTCCGACCAGAAGCCCCAGACCGACCAGAGCGGATCGAGCGCGTCCGGCAAAGGCTTCATCACACGGATCTGGACGGGGCCCGACCGTGCCGAGGTATCGTCGGCCGCCTCACAGGATCCGAATGGAAATCACCGCAACCAGGCATTGGCGGCCGAAGCGACTCGGCAGATCGCAAGGTTCATCGCCGAACCGCGGACGAGAGGTGACGCGACGTCGACGCGCAGCGAGATGGTCTCGACGTCGCAGAACTCGGTTCCGTCGTCGGGTGGGACGTCCACGCAAACGATCACGACGCCGGTTTCCGATGGCATGTCCCAGACGCCTTCACCGACGCCGGCCGTGGGAGCGCCGGCCGCTGACGGACGCGCCGAGCAAGCCGTCAGCCTGACCAGAACCGACACGCCCCGGCAGGCCGACGGTACCGCGATGCAGGACAGCATCGATCGACTCGCGCGGGTGTTGCGCGCTCATATCGGAGATCGCGAGTCGCAAGTTCGCATCCAGTTGGATCCGCCGGAGTTGGGGAGAGTTCGCATCGACATTCGCATGAGGAGCGACGTCCTGGTCCTCCAGGTCGAGACGGAGACGGCTGCCGGTCGAAACCTGCTCAGCTCTCGCTTGAACGAGCTTCGCGATGCCCTGCAGCAGCACGGCATCCACGTGGAGCGAGCCAGCGTGCAGATCCGCGACGCGGTGTCCGAGACGCCGCAGACGCGCGAGCAGCAGCAACACCAACAGCCGTCGCAGCACGGCAATCAGCAACACGGTCAGGAAGCTCCCGGGCAGGCGGGCGATCAGCCAGGACGGTCCGGTCGTCACGATGGGCCTGCCCAGGGAGAAGAGGTTCCCGCTTCCACGTCCGATTCGCGGGAAGATGCCTCGGCGGAGTCCGAGACGTCAGCCGCGGATGCCGGACAGGCAAGCGGAGGTGATCGTTCAGCGTCCATGGCGGAGTCATGGCTGGACCTGGTGGCCTAGAACGGGTCGCCCGGGACGGAGATCCCGCTCTAAGCACGCAATGCGTGCAAGGAGTATCTGGTGTCGGACGTTGCAGGTGTCGGATCCACGGCGAGTACGACGTCGTCCACTACCGGGACGACCGGCGGCATGTCGTCGTTGGATGGCGAGGATTTCATGAAGATCCTCATCGCCCAACTGCAGCAGCAGGACCCCATGAACCCCATGAGCAACGAGGCCATGGTCACGCAAATGTCCGCTATCCGGGACATGGAGATGAACTACACCCTCACGCAGGCCCTACAGCAGATGACCAACGAGCAGCGCTTCGCCGGCGCCGCGGGGCTGATCGGCAAGTATGTTTCGGGTGTGGTCGAGGATGGCGACGGAGACGAGACGACGTTGGAGGGCGTGGTCACCGGCGTACGCTTCACCGAGAAGGGCAAGGCGATCCTCGAGCTCGATACGGGAGCGCAGTTGCCCTTGGAGAAGATGACCGCTGTACAGGCCGAGATCCCCGTGGACGGAGATGAAACCGAGGCAAGCCTCGCCAGCAAGCTCATTCAGCAAGCCCGTTCCAAGAGTGGGACGAGCAACGCGAATCCGCTTGGAAGTCTCGCTTCGTTCGGACTTCAGAACACCAATGGTCTGAACCTCGGGGTTACGTTGGGGTAAGCCAATGGAAACGGCGGCTGCAGTGAGATTAGGATTGGCGGTCTGCCTGAAACCCGAGGCGGGAGCGTCCTCGGTCAGACCGGCTGCCTCATCCGCTAGCGCCGACTTCGCGCGTGAACTGGCCAATGCCAAGGAGGTGCGCTTCAGCGCGCACGCCCAGAAGCGATTGGCCAGCCGCAACCTTCAGCTCAATCAGAGTCAGCTTGCGGGGATCGCCAGGGCCACCGATCAGGCGGCCGCACGGGGCGCCCGCGACTCGCTCTTGCTGATGGACGACATGGCGTTGGTCGTCAACGTCCCCAATCGGACGGTGGTGACGGCATTGGATCCGTCGCGGATGCAAAACGGGATCGTCACGAACATCGATGCAACCGTGTTCGTCTCGACCCAGTAACGCGTACACAAGGGAGTTGGACCCCGTGGGCCGGAGGCCGATGGGGAGACTCCGAGGGCCGACGAACGACTGACTCGGCCCTATAGGATCGGAGTTCAATACCAATGGGTTTGACTTCATCGCTGTTTACGGGTCTGACGGGCCTGAACAGCAATCAATTCCGAATCGACACGATCGGCAATAACGTGGCGAACATGAACACGACGGCCTACAAGGCCAGTCGTAGCACCTTTCAGAACCAGTTCGCCATGACCTACAGCGCGGGCTCGCCGCCCAACAGCGCTGAAGGGGGCAGCAACCCCGTCCAGATCGGTCTGGGGTCCGTGCTCGGTTCGGTTATGCGGGTCCACACGTCCGGGTCTATCGAGACGACGGGCGTGAGCACGGACTTGGCCATCGAAGGAAACGGGTTCTTCATTCTCTCCAAGGCCGACAACAAGCAGGCGTACACCCGAGACGGGACCATGATGTTGAACAGCGCCAACTACCTGGTCTCGCAGGACGGGTTCTACGTGCAGGGCTTCGGCGTGGACGAGGATTGGAACGTCATCCCCGGGGTGCTGCAGAATCTGCGAATCCCCGTGGGCACCATGAGCATCGCCAGCGCGACCGAAAGCGCCAAGCTCGATGGAAACATCGATGCCGGCGGCACAGTCGGCACTCAGGGAAGCGTCTTGACCTCCCAGGAGTTCTGGGATCTCGGGGCCGGAGCAGCCGCGGGGCTGGGCACGCTCTTGACGGACGTGGCCGAGACGGGGCCGCCCATCGGCCCGGCTGTCTTCGCCGTCGGAGACACCGTGACCATTACCGGAGAGGCCAAGAAGGGCGGACGCGACTTAGCCGAGGCCAGCTTCACCGTCGGCGCCGCGACAACCCTGGAGGACTACCTGACCTGGCTGGACGGCGTGTTCGGCCTGAATCAGAACGCTGCGGCTCCGGGAACGCTTCTGGATGACACGATTCCCGCATCGTTGCGGGGGTCCGGCTGGTACGTCAGCACCGGCGCGGCCGGTGAACCCCCCGCGGGGACCATCTATGTCGTCGGCAATCACGGCGAGGACAACGGGTTGACGATCGGCGCCGCGGGGATCCAGGTTGACAGCGGCGGAACGATGAGTGTGCCGTTCTCTTTCTCGGAGCAGAAGGCTGCTGACGGGGAGAGCATCTTCACCAGCTTCATCACTTACGACTCGTTGGGCAAGGCCGTCGAAGTCGACTTGACCCTCGTCATGGAGACCAAGAACAGCGACGGCGTCGAATGGCGCTGGTATGCCGAATCGGCCGAGGACACGGGTCCCGGTCGGATGATCGGCGCCGGTCCTGCCCTCGCCCCAGACCCCGACCGTTTCATCGGGCAGGGGACCATCCAGTTCGATCAACTGGGGCAGCACCTGCAGTCCCCAGATTCCTCCGTCATGATCGATCGCGACAACACGGGCGCGGCCGATCCGATGAGCATCACCATCGACTTCACCGACATCACGTGCCTCACCACGGGCGCGAATGCCGGTGCGGGGAATCCGACCCAGTCCGTGTTGGTGATGACGACCCAGGACGGGTTCCCCGCCGGCACGCTGAGGGACTTCAGCGTCAGTGCCGACGGGACGATTATCGGCACGTTCACCAACGGCTTGCAGCGGACGCTGGGGCAGGTGGCCCTGGCCAATTTCTCCAACCCCGAGGGCTTGGTGGCAGAGACCAACAACACCTATGCCCTCGGTCCCAATAGTGGCGTGGCGATCATCACTGCCCCGCTGACCCTGGGGTCCGGGCGGATCATGTCCGGTGCGTTGGAGTTGAGTAATGTCGACCTCTCCCGGGAGTTCATCGGGCTGGTGACCGCCTCCACGGGCTTTAGTGCCTCTGGGCGGATTATCTCCACGTCGGATGAGCTGATGCGAGAGTTGCTGACCATGGTGCGCTAAGCGCCGTGGGGTTAATCGGTTGAAGTTGGTTTGGTCCCGCCGTACCGGGCGGATGAAGGCTTGGCGGGCAGGCGTGAGACGATCCGATGGCTGACAGGCGAACGGCACCGGATGTCGCGTCAATGCGGCGTTATGGGGCGTTCGCCTGCGGCCGTCGGCTGATCGTGCCGTCGACGCGAAACGGCCAATAGCCCGGGGAGCCGGATCATGATTACGTTGACTCGACTGAACGACCATAAGGTGGTCGTCAACGCCGAGCTGATCAAGACCGTGGAACGGACCCCGGACACGATGTTGACCCTGATCAACGGGGATCATCTCGTGGTCAAGGAGAGCGTGGAGGACGTGGTGGACAAGGCGATCGAGTATGGACGTCGGCTTCGGGCGTTCGCGCACGTCTGACCGTCCGGGATGGCGGCAGGCGAATCGCGGGGCGGAGGCCCCCCCCGGCACGGGCGGAAGCTGAACTCCTGGCCGGTCCCGACCGATGAAAGCATTAAGCCGGATAGCGCGCATCCCGGCGTGACGTGAAAGGATAGGATCCAGCGATGGACATCGCGACACTGATAGGACTGTTCGCGGGAAGCGGCCTGATCCTATGGGCCATCATGAGCGGCAGCGATATTAGCTACTTCATCGATAGCGGGTCGGTGGCGATCGTTGTCGGAGGATCAGTCGCGACCTCGCTGATCAGCAATCCGCTCAAGGACTTCTTCGGCGTGGCCAAGGTCGTCAAGAACGCCTTCTTCACCAGGGCCTCGGACCCGAAGAAGCTGATCGAGGACCTCGTCGGCTACGCCGAGGTGGCTCGACGAGATGGGATCCTTTCCCTCGAGAACGCAACGAAGGACATCGAGGACGACTTCGTCGTCCAAGGCATCCAGATGGCCGTCGACGGCACCGACCCCGAGCTCATCGAGCAGATTATGACCAGCGAGGTCGAGACCCTTGCCGAGCGACACTCCAGCGGCAAGGCGCTGCTCGACGGAGTCGGCAAGTACGCGCCGGCCTTCGGCATGATCGGAACGCTGATCGGATTGGTCGCGATGCTGCAGAACATGGACGATCCCAGCAAGATCGGTCCGGGCATGGCTGTCGCGCTGCTGACGACGCTCTACGGCGCTCTGATGGCCAACTTGGTGGCGCTGCCGTTGGCCGACAAGCTCGGCAACCGAAGCCAGGAGGAAATGCTGAACAAGGCCATCATCATCCGGGGCGTGATGAGCATTCAGTCTGGCGACAACCCCCGGATCGTCGAGCAGAAGCTCAAGACGTTCCTGCCCCCGGCGCTCCGAAAGAGCGCCGACGGCGATGCCTGATCGGAGATCGCAGGCCATGGGCATGGTGAAGAAGAAGGAAAAGGCCGGCGGAGGCGCACCCGAATGGATGGTCACGTATGGCGACATGATGGGGCTGCTGCTGTGCTTCTTCATCATGCTGGTCTCGATGAGCACGATCAACAAACAGCAGTTCATCGAGGCCATCAAGAGCATCCAGGAGGCGTTGGGGTTCGAGGACAGCTACGGCCAGATCCCCACGCTCGAACCGAGCCAGAACAGCATGATGCGGCGACTCGAGTCGATCATCATCCCCAACCGAATCAAGAGCATCGGGGACACTGATGAGGAGGGGCTGGAGGGAAGAGAGTATCGCGTCGAGCAGGTTCGGGAAGGATTGAGGATCACGGGTGGCGTCCTGGAATTCGACTGCGGCAGCGCCACCCCGCGAAAGGAGACGGTCCAAGTCATGGACAAGCTCGCTCGCGACATCAGGGGACACACGACCAAGATCGAGGTCCGCGGGCACACGTCGCTGGAGCCGCTACCCAAGACCTCGGCCTTCAAGGATCACATGGATCTAAGCTATGCAAGGGCCAAGGCCATCGCGGACCTACTGATAAAGAGCGGCGTAAGACCTGAGCGGATTCGGTTGGTCGCATGCGGCAGTCGGGAACCTATTCGAACACAGGCGTATGACGAGAAGCATCATGCCCGCAATCGTCGCGTCGAGGTCCTCGTAACCGAGGCCCTGGTCAGCGACTTGGTGGGCGATGCGTCGGTACAAGGGGAGCAGTAAGAGATGGCTGACGAACCGGTACAAGCAGCGTCCAAGGAAGCCGCCGATGGCGGACAGGGCGGAGGCGGCAAACGAAACATGGTGCTGGGCGGCATTTTGGCGGGAGTCATGCTTCTGGAGGGCGTCGGGCTCTACGTCGGCATGAAGATGTTCGGCGCGGGGCCCGAGCAAGCCACTGCCGAAGAGGGGTTGGTGGATAAGGCGCAGAAGAAGATTTCCGAGCGGCCTGAGGTGCCGATCGCCAAGCTCAAGGTACCCAACCGAAAGACCGGCAAGAATTATCTCTATGACATCGAGGTGGCCGCTACGATCATTGTGCCCGAGGGTAAGACAACCGACGAGTTCAAGGCCGAGATAACCGAGCAGCTCAAAGCCAGGGAGAACTCTATCGAGGACCGCCTCAGTTTCCTCATCCGCAGCGCCAACCCCCAGGAACTCGACGAACCTGGGCTGGTGACCATGCGACGCCAAATAAAAGCGGAGCTTGGTAAGATTTTTAATGATGAAAAGCTATTTGACGAGGTCCTTTTGCCTCGATGGACCCCTCTCCGTGCTGATATGTGAGGTATCCTCGCCCGGGCTAATGATTCCGCCACCGGATGACCGACGATAGTAAGAGGACCGCCCGGGGTCCAGGGAAGGACAGACGCGATGCCGAATGAGGACGGACTCAGCGGCGGAATGTCGCAGGAGGACATTGACGCCGCCTTGGCTGCTGCGGGGGGGGCAACCCCTGAGCCCGCCGGAGGCCCAAAGAAGGGCGCCGGTGGGGACCCCACCGACGGGCTGCTAAGCCAAGCCGACATCGACGCCGCCTTGACAGGCGACGTCACGCCTCCCAGTCCGCCGAACGATCTAACTCAGGCCGACATCGATGCTGCCCTGAACGGTGTCCTGGATGATGAACCCGTGGACACGCGCGTGGATTCCGCGGGCAATCCGTTCGACGAGATCGCCGCGGCCATGGCTGAGGCGATCGAGTCGGAGAAGGGTGCCGGAGACGAGCCGGGCCCCGTGAGCAAGCCCCCTGGTCATGCCACCCAGCCGGCGGAGATGCCCGACTTCGGCGTTGCCCCCGCCGATGACGCCGAAAGCGAGATTGACCTACTCGAGGACGTCGAGCTGAACGTCAAGATCGAGCTGGGGCGGACGCGAATGCTCGTCGAGGACGTGCTCAAACTCGGAGACGGCTCTGTCGTCGAGTTGGACAAGTTGGCTGGCGACCCCGTGGACGTCCTCGTCAATGACCGGCTCGTCGCTCGAGGTGAGGTCCTCGTCCTTAACGACAACTTCTGCGTGCGTATCAACGAAATCGTCTCCCAGAGCGGCGAAGCGATCCGTAGCTGACGCCGGACAGGATGCTCTAGACAGGCAGACCCCATGTTAACTCGCCGATATCGTAGCTGCTGGTTTCTCTGTTGCCCAGTGATCTGGTTATCGGTCGCTGTTGCGCAAGCGTTCGCCGGACCCGCACTATCGTCCTCTCCGTCTCCCGGGGCGGGCGGGGCCGCGCCCAATGCGAGGGCCTCCGTCGAGGAACAGCAGGTTCCCGAAGACCCAACTCCAGACGCTTCGCGGCCGGCCTCTGCTGTGTCCACCGACATATCCCCATCCGAGGCCAATGCCGAGCCTTCCGCCGGCCGGGCCATCCGAAGGTCGGGCACTCATTCTCCCCGAAGCTCCCGGGTCAATCACAAGGCCAGCTCAGAGCTCGTGTCATACGGACAGGGGATTGCCGCCCTGGCCGTCGTCCTCGCCATGATCGCCGCGGCTACGCTCGCCGCCAAGAAGTGGGGGGGAAGGTTCCGAACCGCCGTCGGCGGTGGAGACCGCAACCTGGAGATCGTCTCGAGGTTGGCCCTGAGCCCGAAGCAGAGCGTCTGCCTGGTTCGCCTTGGGCCGCAGTTGGTGCTGCTCGGCGTGACCCCCGAGCAGATAGAGGCCCTGACCGTCATCGATGATCCGGACACGGTGAGCGAGTTGCTCGCCGCGTCGGCGGCTTCCGCGAGGCAGGGGCCCGGATTCTCCCGCCTGTTCAGCCGGGAAGCGTCGGACTACGACCTGATGTCGGACGAGGAAGAGCCGGCGGAGATTCCGTTGGCCACCGACAAGAGAGACGTGCGCAGGGCGCGACAGGAGCTTTCGGGACTCCTGGACAGACTGAGGTCCCGAAGCCAGTCGGACAGCCCCTCGGACGGCGGCACCGATCGGCAGGACGGCCGAGATCGATACTACGTTGCCTGATCGCTCGCCGTCGCCGGTGGGACCGATCGGGATGTACAGCGCTAAGGAGTAGCGCAGTGGTTGCAGAGCATGGACGCTCGATGCCCGTTTGGGCAATCGCGCTTGCGGTGACGACGCTGCTGTTCGGCGCGACGACTGCTTACGCACAGCCGTTGCCGTCCACGGCGGAGAATGACGCTCCCGGCGAAACGCTTTCGCCCGGGCTGCGTGAGGCCGACAACCCCTATCAGATCCCGGACCTGACCAAGATTGCCCCGCCCGCTGCGGACCGGCGAGGGGTGGTCTCCACCCTTCAGATTCTGACCATCATGACGGTGCTCTCCCTGGCGCCGTCCATCCTCATCCTGACAACCTGCTTTACGCGGATCATGGTCGTCCTGGCCATGTTGCGGCAGGCGATGGGTACACAGCAACTGCCCCCCGGCCAGGTGATCACGGGTCTGTCGCTGTTCCTGACCTTCATGGTGATGGCCCCGACCTGGCAGAGGATCCACCAGAACGCCCTTGTGCCATATCTCGATAAGAAGCTGTCCCAGAAGGAGGCGATGAACGCCGCTGTCGGTCCGATGCGCGAGTTCATGATTCGCCAGATCGAGACCACCGAGAACGAGGACGCCGTCTTCATGTTGCTCGAGTACCGTCGCGGGACGCCGATTCCCGAGGACCAGACCGTTCAGTGGGACGAAGTGCCGACCACGGTCTTGATCCCAGCCTTCGTGCTGAGTGAGTTGAAGTCCGCCTTCATCATGGGCTTCCAGTTCTACCTGCCGTTCCTGGTGATCGACATGGTCATCGCGACGATCCTGATCTCGATGGGCATGCTCATGCTCCCGCCGGTGCTGATCTCCTTGCCGTTCAAGGTGGCCCTGTTCGTACTGGCAAACGGCTGGCAACTCATCATCGGGACGCTGCTACTGAGCTTCAGTTGACGACGGACACGGACGAGGATGCATCGAGAACGCGGCTTGCACGGAGCGAAACGGAGACGACGTGATGGACCTGACCTCGGCGCTGGATCTTGGACGAGATGCCCTGCTGCTGGTCCTCGTGGTGGCCAGTCCGATTCTGTTGATGGGGCTCTGCGTCGGCCTCCTGATCGCCGTCTTCCAGGCTATGACGCAGTTGCAGGAACAGACTCTGACGTTCGTGCCAAAGATCGCCGCCATGGCCATCGCGGCCACGTTCCTCGGACCATGGCTGGCCACCAGAATGCTGGAATACGCCGCCGAGCTGTTCGGTACCACCCCCTGGTGACGCCCCTGAAGTCCCACGGACGCCGCAACGACCGGACATCGAGGCGGGACAGACGCTGATGCCCTATGACCTCCTCCATCTGCAGGTCCTACTGCCCAGCTTGCTGGTCGTGCTGTTCCGCGTGGCCGGCATCAGCATCTCCGCGCCGTTCTTCAGTTCCACCGTCATCCCCAGACGCGTAAAGATAGGCTTGGCCATGGTGACGTCACTCATGGCCTTTCCCATGGTTCAGCCCATGCTTCCGACCGATCTGACCCTGGTTCAGGCGCTCACCGGCATTGTCGGTGAGGTCATGGTCGGTCTGGGCATCGGCCTGGGCATGTCCCTCGTCTTCCTCTCGACGCAGATCGCCGGTTTGATGATCGCCCAGCAGGGGGGCTTGGCCCTCGGGCAAATCTACAATCCGGAGCTGGACACGCAGACCACCCCCCTTGGCCACGTCTTCTTCCTCGGGCTTATGGGCGTCTTTCTTGCCATCGACGGGCACGTGGCGGTGTTCAAGGCCCTGCTCGAGAGCTTCCAATTCGTGCCTCCGCTGACGTTCCACGTCACGCCCTCGGTCGTGGAGCTCTTCTCCGGCTTGCTGACCAGCGCGTTCGTTCTGGCGATCAGACTGGCTGGACCCGCCCTCATCGCGCTGATGCTGGTTACGCTGGCGATGGGCTTCATCAGCCGGACCGTCCCACAGCTCAACATCCTGGCCGTGGGGTTCAGTATCCGGTCGTCCGTGGCCCTACTGATGGCGGCTGTCTCGCTCTCGGTGGCTCAAGACCTGCTGGTTGACGGTGTCGTGGACACCATGGACGCGCTTCGGGCGATGCTGCGAGGACTTGGCTGATGCCCAATGATGCTGGCGAAAAGACCGAAGCCCCAACCCCACGTCGCCGCGACGAGGCGCGGGAACAGGGCCAGATCGCCAAGAGCCAGGACCTGGGCGCCGCCGTGACACTGCTTGGCGGCATGATCGCCCTCTATGTCCTCGGCGATGGCATCCTCTCCAAGTTCATGGACGGCCTGGGCCACTTCTTCGGCCGGAACGACGCCATTTCATTGACGCCCGACCAGATCAAAGGATCGGCCTACTTCGCTGTCCGCATGCTGGCGGGAATCACCCTTCCCATCATGGCGATCCTGGTCGTCCTCGGACTCCTGGTCGGTTTGGCACAGACAGGGCTGCTCTTCACCCTCAAGCCGCTCCAGCCCAAACTGGACAAGCTCAATCCCATCAACGGTGCAAAGCGGCTTGTCTCGGCCAGAGCCTTCGTCCGCTTGGGAATGAGCATCCTCAAGATGCTCATCGTCGGGACCGTGGCGTACCTGTCGATCAACGAACGCCTGACCCAGATCGTCTTCGCCATGAATCTGGATCACTGGCAGCTCTTCGGGCTGGCAGCCGATCTGATCTTCTCGCTCGCCCTGCGGTTGGGCATCATCTTGGTGATCTTGGCGATCCTGGACTACGTCTGGCAGCGCTACAAGCACGAGCAGGACCTCAAGATGACCAAGGAGGAGGTCAAGGAGGAGATGAAACGGATGGAGGGAGACCCGGTCGTCAAGCAGCGGCAACGTCAGGTCCAACAGCAGCTCGCCCTCCAGCGCCTCCGATCGGATGTCCCCAAGGCGGACGTCGTCGTGACCAACCCCACGGAGTTGGCCATCGCCATCAAGTACGATGCCGACGAAATGGCCGCGCCCAGGGTGATCGCCAAAGGCAAGGACTTCATGGCACAGAGGATTCGCGAGATCGCCATCGAGTACGGAATCCCGATCGTCGAAAGAAAGCCCCTCGCACAGGCCCTCTATAAGGCCGTCGAGGTCGGCCAGGAGGTTCCTCCCCAGTTTTACAAGGCCGTCGCAGAGATCCTCGCCTACGTCTACGAGGTCACCGGACGAGGTCCTCGACTCCAGCGAAGACCCGTTCCCGTCTAGATCCGTTTCGAGCGTGTGGGGACAGTGTGAGAACAGCCCTAGCTTCAAGGTAGCGAGTGGTACGGGTCCGCAGGGAAGACCATTTCAACTCAAAGAGCCGCAAGCTTGCCGGATGCATTGCCCTGAATCGGCGCGACGTTCCTCGGACCAGTGCTTCGTCCCATGTCAGCGGGCCTATCCGACGTTGACCAATTGGAGCCCAAATCCGACGCGGAACCCGCTCTCCGAAAACACCACTGAGGTGCGACGGCACGAGACCTACTTGCCCGACAACGCCGCTAGAGCCTGCCGCGTCGTCCCGCCCCGGCCCGACCCAGCACCGCGACGAAGCCAATCATGCCGACGATCCCCGAGACGGGACACAGAGGTCCCAGCAAGTCGGCGACATCAAACGTTCCCTGGCCCGGGGGCGTGAGGAAATCGAGCGCCGGCGGCGGCAGAGCGCTAATGGCGTTGTTGATGCTCTGCACGGTCTTCGAGCCGGTGGTGCCCCCAACGACGGCGTCGATGACCTGTCCGATCTTCTCGCCCGGCATTCCGAACGCCGCCCCGACGCCGGTTCCCCCCGGGATGCTCTCGAGTTCGACGAGCAGCGTCGCCGTCAGCGTCGACGTCTCGCCGATGGTGGCATGATAAGCGTAGTCCATCCTGACGGCCGGAAGGAGCGCCACTCGCAGTGTCTCGATCTCGCCGAGGAGAGGGCTGAGGTCTAGGTCGGACACCCCGTTCGGGTCCGCCTGGCCCGACGTAACCAGCTCGACGCGCCGATTGCTCTTGCCCCTGAGTTCGTAGACGGCCTGCAGAACGGCCTGCGGCTCCCTGCCGGGGCGTTCGTGCACGACCCGCGCGGTGACCCGTGCCATGAGACCGTCGAGATTGTCCTTGCCTATTTCCGCGACGGCCACCAGCAGCCCCTGGATGTAGAAACTGCTGAGGAACTCGGTCTCTTCCCCGTCCAGCCGATTCGTCTCCGACGCGGTCGGTTGGATCTTTCGGGACTCCTTGACGCGCGCCACCACCTCATACCCCACGAAGAACGGACGGGAATAGGCGGCCGCGTCGAGGTTCAACTCATCCGGAATCTCGTCGGTCTGGATCCTCGGGTCCTTGAACTGACTGAATGCCAGGCCGATTCCTTTCACCTCTTCGCTGATCTCCCGCGTGACCCCAGCGTCGACCCGCATCGGCAGGACGCTCGTTGTCTCCGGGTAGCGCTCAAGCGCCGAATCCTCCGTGCCAAGATCCCCGAACACCGTCTCGACCACCTTGGCTTCGCATTCGGCCGAGACCTCGATTAGCTCCGCCCGCGCCGATGCGGACAGACATAGGCAGGCGGCCACACTCAGCATGGCGCCGGCGGCAAAGTCAAAACGGGAGGTACACATGAACTCCACTCCTTGCGGTACCTTTGCTGCAATACGAACCAAGCCGTCGGGGAGATGGCCGGCTACGCAATCGCGGGGGCCCCTGATTCAGGCCCGACCGAGGCGCTCACGGACCGGTGGAACGGCCTTCCTGGGAAGTCCCATACACCCTACTTTAGCCCCGCCGATGCGACAGGTCCAGAGTCGGCCTCTGTTTGAGGGTCCCCGCTTATCCGTATCGGCAGGTAGATCCCGACCCGATCTCAAAATCGCGAGGCTGTTCAGGCGTGCCGAAGGCGACCGTGAGGACGCACAATCCTTGGCGGATAGCGATTCCCCTCGGCGATGCCGCACATGCGGTTCAGAACGAGGGCCATGGTCCCTGTCCGACTAGGATGCCGGTTTCGGCCGTCCGGGAGGGGCTGCCTCCAGAACCGGCGGTGGCGCCGTCTTGGTGAAGAGGTAGTACAGCTTGCCTTCGGAATAGACCCGACCGGCAAGCTGCCCCGCTGACTCGCCCACGCCCATGAAGACGTCGCACCGACCCGCTGCGCGGATCGCCCCGCCTGTGTCCTGATCGCAGGCAAACGCGCGATAGCCGCCCAACTCGAGCCCCCGCCCTGGCAGGGGGAACCCCTCGGCAACAAGGAAGGATACGTTCGCCCGCGGGAAGACCCCCTTGTCCGTCGCGATCGTCCGCCACGGCGTGACCGGCTCGTTCAAGCTGCCGTAGGGACCGCCCGTCCGGGCCATGAAGAACACGTACCTCGGATTCTGCCAGAGGTAGTAGTCCATATCCTCCGGATGGCTCTTGAAGTAGTCGATCAGACCTTGGAGCGACAGGCTGCCTTTATCGAGCTTCTTGTCCCGGAGCAGCGCTCGACCGACGGACTTGTACTCCTGTCCGTTGTTGCCGGCGTAGCCGATCTCGAAGATCGACCCGTCCGGCATGCGGAGCTTCGCTGAGCCCTGCACCGTCACGACGTACGCCTCGAAGCGGTCTCCCAGCCAGACGAGTTCTGTACCGCGGAGCATGCCACTCTCTTCGATCTCTCGGCGCGACGGGTAAGGCACGTTGCCGCCGGCGGTCTTTCGTCCAAGGACCTCTCCGGTCTTGGGATCGCTGACCAGGTCCTTCGGGCGGCTGTAGAGCGGGTACTTGAATCTCTCGGTTCGGGTCTTGCTCGCCTCGAAGATCGGGCAGTAGTAACCTGTAAAGAGGACGGTCCCCTTGTCGTCGCAGCCAACGGAGATCCACACGTCGAAGTCCTGGCGAATGCGTCGATTCAGTTCCTCGCCGCCCGTCACGCCCGACTCGAGCAGGGCAAGGAACGCCTTCAGGCTAGCGACCGACTGGGCATGCGTGATCTCGCCGTAGGGGTAGAAGAGCTTGCTCGATGGCTTGCTCATGTAGTTCAGGCTGCGCCGGATCGCTTCCTTGAGGCTCTCGACGTCGCCCATCGCGCCGGAGAAGTCGGGGATCTCGTTCGGGTCCGTGATCTTCCGCAGCGCGAGCTGTCCCGGCGGCAGAGGACGATCGTAGTCGACCGCCGACGGCGGAGGCGGAAGGAAAATCGGTCGGGTCGGCTTGCAGCCGGTGTTGAGCGTCAGGCTGCTCGCGGCCAGAAGCGCGCCAATCAAGCTTAGAGAGAGACTTGAACCGTATCTCCCGGTCGGATGATGCAGGGCTCGCACCAGTCGTCCTCCCACCTTGGGTTCCCAGACCAGACTGACGGCGAACTGCTCAGACTTTGGTGATCTCGACGTAGTTCTCGACGCTGCCGAGGTCTCGCACCACGTCCAGCGTGCACGTGATCTCGCACGACTCGCCCTTGTTCGGGCGGGCCGCCGCGCTGCCTCTCGGGCGGACGTTCCACAGCCGCCCGGCGCGAGTCCGCGGATCGATGGGCTTCGGATCCTTCCGCCGCGTCTTTGCGATCTTGGGGTCTTTCAGGAACAGCCGTGCCAGGGTCTTGGCGGCCGCTTCGCTGCGAAGTTCCTTCGTTACGGTTACCTTTATCTTGCTGCCCGGTTCGATGTCAGCCATGGGACTACCGCGTCTCTTACACAAGATGCCACAGGATGATACGTCCGGTGGAAGCCGGACACGCCAACGACAATCCGTCTAGTGTAGTCATCTCACCGGCCGGAGTCCAGCCCCAAGTTTCCCCGGGACAGGGCCTTGCTCCTCGAGGGCGGCACCGCCACGCTGTGTCATCCCGTCCACCGAGTCTAGCCAAGTCTCCGCATGCCGGTCAGGAGGGGGACTGGTCCAGAACCGCCGTCGCTCCGCGCTGGCCCAAGACGAACCGACGGTAGTAGGCCAGCGCCAGGCATGTCAGCGGGATCGCCAGTAGCAGGCCTAAGAATCCCAAGAGCTTACCCCACACGAACAACCCCAGCATGATCGTCACCGGCTTCAGGCCCGTCGTCTTGCCCATGATCAGCGGCGTTAGCAGCCCGTCTTGGATTGCCTGGACCACGCCGAAGACCAGCAGGACCAGCGCCAGCGACATGCCCACCCCGGAGCCGTGCTCGAGCGCCCGGATCAAACCCAACGCCAATGCTGGAACCAGTGCCACCGTCTGGAGGTACGGCACCATGTTGAGCACGCCGATGAACAGTCCCAGCAAGATGCCCATCCGCAGGTCGATGATCCAGAAGCCCAGGGCGAACAGCACGCCGACCGTCGATGCGATGAGGAACTGCCCGCGGAAGTACCGGCTCATCGCCAGTGAGAACTCCTCCGCGAACCCCACGATGGGCTCCCGATACTTCGGCGGAAGGTAGTCATGCCATTGGCCCGAGAAGCTCGCGTAGTCGATCGAGATGAAGACCAGGAAGAGCAGGATGATGATGAGCACGCTCGCCCCGAGCAGCAGGCTCAGCGCGCCCGTGACCAGGTTCCATACTCCCGGGGCGATCCGCTTGCCGGCCTCCAGCAGAATCGCTCGGTAGTCGGCCCCGACGATCCCGTCCTTTGCTGCGATGAGCAACTGCTTGACGAACTCGTTCTGTTGCGAGTCGACGAACGCCTGAAAACGCTTCCGAAGCTTCTGCGCGTCCGGCAGCACGGGGGCCTCGGACTTGAGCTGCTCGGCGACTTTGCCGAAATCGGCCAGTTCACTGCTGACGAGTGGGACGAGCACCATCACCAGCCCCACCAGCACGAGGAGGCATCCGGCCACCGTCAGCAGCGTCGCTGCGGTGCGGCTGCGGAGCTTGCGCTCGAGGAACGAGACGATGGGGTTGATCAGATAGGCCAACAGGATCGCGATGGCGAACGGAATAAGGACGTCCGACAGGAGCCGCAACAGCCAGATCAGCGCAATGACGGTGATGGAGCCGATGACCAGTCGCACCACGCGGTCGAGGTCGTACGGCTGTCGCTGCGGTTCGCGTGTCGTTGATTCGGGCATTGCACGACGCATTTGAACGCCTGATCACTGTCTTGGCAATCCCCCGAAGGTCTATTCTTGGAAGACGGGGAGCCGCCTCCGACGCCCGCGCAACAGAAGGGGCGACCATAGGGCCGCCCCCGTGTACTCCCGAACGAATCTTCGATCGACTCAGGCGTGGCTTCCGGACGTCTGATGGCTCTTGCCCTTTCGCCCCCGCTGATATGCCCGAGCCTGATGTACGAACGCCTCGAGTTGTGTGTGCAGCGCGGGGTCCTGCTGGCCGTCGTAGCTCAGGCCGATCGCCGGCATTCCGCCGAGTGCGTCGCGAACGACCTTCCGCATCACTCCGCTCACGATCGTTGACGGCATGCACGTGAACGGCATGGCGTTCACGACCCCGTGGCACCCGTGTTCGCAGAACTCGATGATCTTGCCGACCGACATGACCGCCTCGCCCTCGAACGTTGGGTCGATATAGGGCGCGGCGCACTCGAGAATCGACTTCGTCGGCGGCTCGATCACGTCCCCGACGATCGGCACGAACGGAGCCGCCAGGCGATGCTCGATCCTGTGCTGGACCCGGTCTTTCAAGGCGTTGTTCAGCCACTCCTTGTAGTCTCGGCTTCGCAGAGCGCTGCCCTTACGCGTGAGGTTTGTGTAGTACATCCACTCGCCAACGCTGGCCAGGGCCGTCTCGGCCCCGAGGGCCTCGAGCTTCTCGATCAACTGGTTGTTGCTCACAGGATGGCTTCGGACGTAGATCTCCCCGACGATGCCGATCCGCGGCTTGAGTTCGCTCCGATCCACGGGAACCGCGGCAAAGGCCTCCGCCGAGTCTTGCATGAACTGCGCGATGGCGTCCTCGCTCGGCGCCTTGACCAGCAGCTCGCAGAGCTGCTTCAGCGAGCGGTTGTAGACCTCGTCGACCTTGCCCTTCTCCTTCTCGTAAGGCCGAAGCGCCAGACGGGCCTTCTGCAGGACGTCGCAGGCGACGATCCCGTTCCAGGCCAGCCGGCTCGGGTCCTTCTTGAACACGTTCAATTCGCTGTAGAAGTTCCGGTCCTGCGAGGGGGCTAGGATCGGTACGTCGCCGAACCCGATGTCGTCGAGGATCATCTTGTGCAGGCAGTTGTACATTCCGAACCGGCACGGGCCCGAGCCGCTCGGCATGAAGAAAGCCGTCTTCTTCGCGTCGAAGCCGGGCTGGCGGCACATCTTGACCATGTCACCCGCCGTCATCGTGCAGGGCAGGCACTCCTTGCCCGACGTGTATCGCCGGCCGAGCTCCAGTGCCTCGTTGTCCGTAATCGGCATGACCTCCGTGTCCTGCCCCGTGCCTTTGAACGCCGCCGCGATCACGTACGCCCCGTCGCCCATGTACGGCACGTATAGCTTGCGGTCCGTGAACTTGTGGGCCCCCTCCGGATAGAGCGAGATGTCCCCCTCCGGACGGCCGATCTTGGCGTTCTTCAGGCTCTCCAGGAATGCCTCGAGACGCGTGATGACTCCCGCGTCCGCCGAGTGCTCGTCGATTTCCAGCAGCAGGCACGGCTTCGGCGACATCGCCCGCTTGAAGAAGTGCGTAATGAAGCTGTCCGGACCGCAACTGAAGTTCGAAATGTAGATCGCGTGCAGTCTCGGATTGTTGCGGATGACCTTCGCCGATCGCAAGATCTTCTGGCCGTACTTCCAGTACATGTCGTGATAGACGCGGTCGCCCGTGATGTTGCCTTCGCTCAGATCCAGCATTTCCATCGGGATCGGCAGCACGCCCTTCTTGCGGAGCTTGGTGGGGATGTCCAGGCACGCCCCCGGATCGCAACTGTTGTACGGACGCCCCACGATGACGACGTTCCGCTCGGCCTTGAGCTCGTCCAACCCGGACAGAACCTCCCTGCCACGGTCGATCATGTCTTGCTCGAAGCCTTTCATGGCCGCTTCGGCCGCCTCGACCGCCCTCTTGAGCTGGCCCTTCGTGACTCCGAACTCCCGGCACAGCGGCACCAAGCACTTCAGCAGAACGCGCCTGCCGTGCTGGAACCGGATGGCCGGGCGGAGGAGCTTGACCGATTCTAGCTGTTTCTCCAACGCCACCTCTACCTGATACGGGATCGTCTGGACGTACGGGCAGAGCTGATTCCGATGCGCCGTGTCATACGGTTCCGTCGGCATGCTGACCACGCTGGGAAGCCAGATGTAGTCCACGCCCTTCTCGATCAGGTTCAGTAGGTGTCCGTGAGCGATCTTTACCGGGAAGCACGGCGTGCTCAAGACGGCCTCGACGCCCTCGTGGATGATCTTCTTATTCGCCAGCGGGCTCAGCACCACGCTCAGCCCCAGCTCGCCGAGCAGCGTCGACCAGAACGGGGCTAACTGCATGTTCGACAATGCCAGCGGCACGCCGATGGTCTTGGCCCCCGCCCGCGGTTCCTCGCGCAGGTGACAGTGCTTGATCAGGAGCTTCTGCCGTTCCTTGAACAGGTCCGGCAACTTGACGACCTCCTTCTTTTCCTTCTTCAGGTTGTACCGGTCGCACCGCGAGCCGTAGTAGAGTGGGTCCCGGCCGGGCAGGATCACCTCCTTGATCTCACAGTTGTTCGCGCACTTGTCGCACTCGAACGTCCGGACCTCATACTCGACGTCGGCCAGCTCGAAACCGCGGAAGTTGCTCTCGGGGTTCCCCTCTTCGGCCTGGTGGCGCCGAGCGAGGTGAGCCGCCCCGATCGCGCCGGTCACCTCATGGTGTGGCGGTACCGTCACCGGCCGGCCCGTAAACTGCTGGAACGCCGCGACGACGCCCCTGTTGAAGGCCGTCCCTCCCTGGAAGAAGATCCGTTCTCCGATCTTCCGGTGGGCCACGACGCGGTTGATGTAGTTGCTCACGATCGAGTAGCTCAGACCGCTGACGAGGTCGTTCGTTTCCGCGCCTTGCTGCTGATAGCTCAGCAGGTCCGACTCCATGAAGACCGTGCAACGCTCACCCAGCCGGATCGGGGATGTGCTGGAAAGGGCCCGCTTGCCGAATTCCTCCTTGATGCTGATGTCGAGTCTCTCGGCCTGCTCTTCCAGGAAGCTCCCGGTGCCGGCCGCGCACGCATGGTTCATCTCGAAATCGACGACCACGCCCTTGTCCAGGCTGATGTACTTGGAGTCCTGTCCCCCGATCTCGAAGATCGTGTCCACCTGCGCGTCGATCAGGGCCGCCGCCGTGGCTTGGGCGGTGATTTCGTTGATGACCAGGTCCGCGCCCACGAAATCGCCCGTCAGGTATCGGCCGCTCCCCGTGGTCGCCACGCCTCGGATCCGCACGTGCTCGCCCACCTCGTCGCCGACAAGCTTGAGTCCTTGCCGAACCGCCTCCAGAGGCCGACCCGCCGTCATGAGGTAGCTCTTGGCGTAGACCTCACGTTCACCGTCGGTCACCACCACGTTCGTGCTGATCGAGCCCACGTCGATGCCCAGATACGCGTCGAGCCTGTCGCCGTTGCGCGCACGAAGCATCTCGTCCTTCGACCAGACCCGGCTCACGGGGTCGCCTTCCGACGACAGCTTGAGCGGCTGGAGCCGATGGCCCAGTGTCGTATCCTTGGCCAGATGGTCGTGAAGCGGCTTGAGCCCCGCCGTCGGGACCTCCGCCGGTTTGCCCTCGCGCATCCATGCCAGCACAGCGCCCCAGGCTCCTGTGCACGCGTGGCAATCCGGCACTAGCAGCTCTCCGCTCGACAGATCGAACACGGTCTCCAGCGATCGGACCACGCCCTTGTTCGCGGCCACCCCGCCCACGAACGCCATCGGCTTGGCGAACTCGTACCCCCGCCCGAGATTGCTCTTGAGGTTCCGCGCCAGGCCCAGGCACAGCCCCGCCACGATGTCGTGCACCGGCGTGGCCTGCTGCTGAAGGTGGATCATGTCGCTCTTGGCAAAGACGCTGCAACGTCCCGCCACACGCGGGGGGGTCTCGCTCTTCATCGCCAGATCGCCGAATTCGTCCTCGATTCTCAGGCCGAGACGGCTCGCCTGCTGGTCCAGGAAGCTGCCCGTCCCCGCCGCGCAGCTCGTGTTCATCGCGAAGTCTACGATCGGCTGTGCCGGGTTATCCGTCGGCGGCAGAAAGAGGATCTTGCTGTCCTGACCGCCCATCTCAATCAGCGTTCGTACGTCGGGATTCAGCCGCTTGATGGCGATTGCCTGGCAGATCAGCTCGTTCAGAAATGGGACCCCCAGAAGCTCGCATACCAGTCGACCCGCCGAGCCCGTACCGACCATCCACCCGAAACGAGAGGGCGCGATCCGCTCGAACAGCTCCCCGAGGACCTGGATCGTCGTCTCGACCGGACTGCCCTGATGCCGGTCGTACGACGCGGCCAGCAGGTTTCCTTGTTCGTCCGTAACCGCCACGTCCAGGCTGATCGAGCCCAGGTCAATACCCAAACCCAATGCCTGCCCGGTCGGCAATGACGCTTCCCGCCAATGCTCCTGCATGGAATCCACTCCTGCTCATCTACGACAATCGGTGTGCTCGCCGGGTTGTCCGTCTGGTTGACTCACGCAAAAAACCCCCAACGGCGCCGCCCACGCCTCCGGCGCTACCGTAATTTCAGCCTTCGGGGGTCAGCAAAGACATACTAGGGTAATGGCATACCGCTGTCTTGGCAAGGTGTTGCCGGGCCCCGTCCTGGCCGGAGACTGGTGATTCGTCCCCCTTGGACCTAGAATAGGAAGGATCTTCGGGCCCGAAGCACGCGAGGGTGTATGTCAAAGATGCTCGTAACGCTGATATGGTCATGTCTGGTCCTCCCGGGGACGGTTTGGGGCCAGTTTGACCCCACTGTTCCGGATCATCGCGGAACGGATCGCCGTATCCTGCGCGGAAGATCCGTGTCTCCTCGACCCCGACGCCCTTCCGGGGTACCAACCACCCAGGGGGCTCGGATCCGAGAGCTGCAGACTCAGGCCGACGAGGCCGTGACCAAGATCAAGAAGCTCGCGCCTTGGGAAGAGCAGCACGCCCAGTTCGAGCGATTCGTTGACAAGGCCTTCAAGGACGGCAACCTGAACGGTGAGAGCGAAGCTTTCGCCAAGAAGCTCCTCGTCGAGATCCATCGCGTTCCCCCATGGGACTTCGGCAACCGCGTCAAGACGGCAACGGACCTCCTGGCCGAGCGGTATCAACTAGCCGAACCGGCCAAACAGAGCCTCAGCCGTTTGATGGTGGGTCAGTCGATTGGATTCACTTTGAAGTACGGCTCCAAGCTGCTGCCGGTTCTGCGAGAGGCCCTCGACACGCGACTGGCCAACAAGCCCATCACGCCGGAGCAGGTGGCACGATGGACGCAGACCGTCCGGCCCATCCTCGAAGAGGCGTACGCCTCGACGGTCAAACGCTTGGGCCCGGAGATCCAGACGCTCACGCCCGAGCAGCAGGCCGCGATCAACAAGGATCTCGCCGTTGTCGACAAGCACCTGAACGGATTCTTCGGCACGATGAAGAATCACTGGGAGAAGGGCAAGTGGTCCGCCGCGAACTGGGGGCTCGAGAACGACCCCATCCAGCAAGGCAGACTCGCCGCGGTCGTTGACCAGCCCGACCGACCGAGGGAGGAGTCCGAGCGTCCGGAGTCCGCCAATCGTTTCAAGCGGGCCGTCCCCTCCGCGATGGCGGGCGGCACCGGACCGATGCGGCTCGGCGAGACCGGTGGCGACGTCAAGACATTCCGGCGGTCCGAGGGCCAGCCGCTCCCGGACGAGAGCCTCTGGGTCCAGTACGTTCGCAGCTTCTGTGAACGCTACGGCCTCGACGAGGCGCAGAAAGCCGCTGCCGAGGCGATCCTTAAAGACCTGCAGGAACAGGCCCAGACGTATCGCGGGTCCCGAAGTGCCCAGATCAAGGAACTCCAGGACCTTCAACGCGAGGCCACCTCCGCCGAGGAACGCCGCGAGGTCGAGGTCACACTTCGAGACGTGCTCAAGGGGATCGACGACTTGTTCGAGGAACTCAAGGCCCGCCTCAACAGCATCCCCACCCAAGAGCAGATGCGCCGAGCAGGATGACACGGAGGGAAGGCGACGTCACCGCCCAGCAGCGAGAGCGGACGCGCGGTTCGCTCCGCCTCAGCCTCGCCGCTTGCGGCAGGCGACCGCGCAATCGCTCCTACGCCCCCTTAACGATCTCATCCATCGTGACCAGCCGCTTCTCGTTGACCGCCTTGCGGACCAGCAGCCCAACGAGCACCGCGTCGCGACCGTTGTGGACTCCGCTCGGCGGCTGCTTGCCTTCCTTGGCGCACTGGAAGAACGTCTTGAGTGCCTCGTGCGTGTCGTTGACGACCTTGCCGACGGTCTTCGTGACCGCCTTGCCGTCCTTCATCTCACGATACGCGAACGTTGCGCTGCCGAAGTCCACGCCGGCCTTGATGCCGCAGATCTTCTCGTACACCCCTGGGAACCCCGCCCCATGCGGCACGATCCAGCTATGCACGAAGTCCAATACCATGCCCCCCGCCCACCCGATCGTGGCGACGTAGTAGTCGTGGACGTCACGGTCGGCCTGCCGGTCGCGCCAGAAGTCGTTCCTCCCGCATCCGAAAGCCCACTGCGCGATCCCGTTGGCCGCCCAGTTGAAGACGTCCCAACTGTGACACGCCTGCTCCAGCATCCAGTCTCCGCTCTCGGCCGTCCGACCGAACCACCCGAGCAGCGGGCCCCACGCGTTCGACCACACCGACCGCGCGTCGATCAATCCGCCTAACTCCCCGGAGTGAACCAGCTTGATCGCCTCGATGTATCGGTCGTTGCAGCGCCGTTGGAAGCCGACTTGGAAGATCGCCGGGCTTCTAGCCTCCGCTTGGACCAGCGCGTCGCAATGCTTCTTCTCGATGACCATCGGCTTTTCGCCGTAGAGGTGCTTGCCCGCGTTCAGCGTGTCCAGATACACCCCGAAATGGACGTTGCACGGCGTTGCGCTCACGATGCAGTGGATGTCCTTTCGGTCGAGCAGCTTGCGGTACTCCGTCGGTCCGCCGACGACCGGGTCCGGGGCCTTGTACCCCTGGCGCGATTTGTGCTTCTCCTCCACCATCTTGGCCGCCTGCTCGGCGTGCTCCTTCTTCAGGTCGCATAGCGCTATCACGTCCACGTTCCCGATGTCGAGCATGGAGCCCAGAAGGCTCCGCCCCCGACCGCCCACGCCGATGAAGCCGCACCGGATCCGGTCGGCGTCAATCCCCTTCTTCTTGCCCGAGGCGGCCTTGGTCTTCTCGACCTTCGGGGCCTTGTCCGGCGAGACCATCGCGACCTGCTGCTGCGAACACCCCGCCGCGCCCATCGCGCCTGCGGCCGCTCCCGTCCTGATGAACCGTCGCCTGGACCAGCCATCGTGCATGCTCATGACCTGCTCCTCATCTAGAGAGTTTCGATGCCCACTCGCACGGAACCCGAATGCATACCACGTCGGTCGCGAGCCGTCCAGACACAAGATGTGAGCGCGGGAGAATCCCTGCAAGGCAGCGTTGCCGAAGCTGGAGCGTCGTCAAAGGGGGGCGGGCCCGATTCGGGCTACTCAGGCTGCGCGTCCTGGGCGGACTGCAGATGCGCGGCGTAGCTCTCGCTGCCGGGGAAGAGGTCGGAGGCCTGCTGATAGTTGTACTCGGCGTTCTCGTAATCGGCCGTATCGAAGTACTCCGTGCCCCGGGCATCGTAGGCCTGCGCGAGCTTGCTCCGATACGTGAAGCTGGTCGAGTCGAGATCGTGCGCTCGCCGGTAAGAGCTGATTGCCCAGTCGAGCCGACCGTCCTGGCGATAGTGGTCGCCGAGTGTGTTGAAGGCCGACGCCAGGTCCTTGGTCAGTCTCTCGTCGTTCGACGGCGCATTCATCTTGGCCGCGCTCAGTTCGTTGAATGCCTTGTCCTCGAGCCCTCGGGCCAGCCACCACTTGGACTTCTCCAGGTGGGCGCGCGACAGACCCGCCTTGAGGTCCGTCGACGTCGGATCGATCGCCGCTCCTTCCTCGAAGTAGCGCATGGCATCGTCGGCATGGCGGTTCTCGATGGCCTCGTACCCCATGTCGCCGTATACCGAGGCGACGCGCTTCTGATACGTCTGGTTCTCCGGTGCAAGCTCCGCCGCCCGCTGCATCTCCACCAGGGCCTCATCGTACTTGCCCTGCTTCTGGAGCGCCTCGCCCAGGAGCGCGTGTCCCACCCCGATGTTCGGGGCCAGGTCGACGATCTCCTGGAACCGATCGACCAGGTTGGCGATCGTGATTTCGTCGCCGACGAGCAGCGCGTTTTCGTAGCTCTTGACGGCGCCGGCGGCCATACCCTGGCCCATCAGGGCGTCGCCGAGCAGCCGGTGAGCCTCGCCGTTCTCCGGGCTTCGGTCGGCCAGATAGCCCAAGACCCGAATCCCCTCGATTTGCCGCGACGGATCCCGCAGCATCCGCTTCGTCTCGTCGAGCACGTCGCTGTCGGACTCCTGCAGAAGTCGCGCCGTGACCAGATCGCTCGCGAATCGCTCGCTGCTCGGTGCTAGCGTGGCCGCGCGAGCGAAGTACGCCTCGGCCTGCTCGTAATCCCTCTCCTCCATGTACGTGCGACCGATGATGTGCGCGGCCGAGGCGTCCTGACCGTTCTCGTCCAGCATCCCTTGGGCGATACCCCGGGCCTTGGCGTTGTCGCCGGCGTTGAGCGCCTCGACTGCTGAGTTGATGACCTCGCTCCGCTCGTCGCTCTCACGCTGGGATGCTGCGCTGGCGGCCAGGCTCATCGCCGTTAGATTCATGCTCCAGCCCGCCGCCTGAAGATTGACCGGCGTGTAGGACTGTCCACCCAGATGGCTGTAGTTGTTCTTCTGGTATGTGTTCGTGGACGTGCTTGACGGCTGATACACCGCCGCGGAGCCCCAGCCGGACGAGGAACTCCGGCTGGCTGTCCCTGTTGTCAGGGACGAAGAGCTGAGTAGCCCTGTCAGCGCTGTGGATTGGATTGACGTCACGTCCATCGCAGGTTGCCACCCGGCGTCCCGCCCGCGCGCAACATGCGCAATTTGGGCAAGACACCGGATGGAACCTACGATTCAAACCGTCCGAGGGCAAATCTCAGTGTGTGATTTCCCCGTCGCCATCGTCCGGAGCGGCATTACCGGACCCTGCTTGTTGCAGCAGCATCTCCTGCGCGGCGGGGGTGAGCCGTTTGCGCGGGTCCAGCTCGAGCGTTCCATACATGGCCTCGTGCCGCTCGACTGCCCGGCGAAGCGCGAGCATGAGCTGCTTGGCCGAGTAGTAGTTCAGAACCACCCGGTTGTTCACCTTCAGCGGCGCGCGCTGCCGCTCCGGCGGACCCGTCATCAGCACGAAGTCCAGCACCACCTCCAGCGGCATCGGCGTGACCGCGCAAAGGTTCGCATACTGGCTCCCAATGCCCTCGGCGTCTAGCTGCAGCCGCACCGACGCGGCCCCCGGCGCTCCGGCTGCAGCCTGATCAGGCTTGCTGGCATCGTCACTCATGTCATCCTCCTTGAGTCGTATGAGGTCTGTTCCGGCCTACGGGGACAGGCCAACTGTGTGAATCCTCGCATGATCCCTACGATCGTGCAAGCTCCCCCGTAACGGAATCGTCGCACGGACGGAGCCGACTAGGTCTCCCGGAGCCTATCCCAACAGCCAGACCACGTACGCGCTCTCTGAGGCGGCGTCCCACAGAAGAATCACGCGGGTTCCCGTCTTCGCGAAGTCGTCCCATCGATAGAGAACGGGCCTGGAAATGGTTGGCGTCTTATGCCAGCAAGAGCTCGCGAAAGTCAGCATGGCTGGCTGGAAGATCTGGTCCCATCGTTCCTGAGGATCTGGATAGAGTTCCAGAAGCTCGTTAAGCCAGTCCTGACAGTCCCCAAACGCCTTGTTGGCGAGTAGTCTTTCCAGCGTGCTCCGGTCCGCCTGGAAGCGCAGGAGAATGGCTGCGTCGCCGGGACCGCCCTGGAAATGCCGCTCGACCTGAAGGTTGCGGATCCCCTCTGGAGGCCGAACGCCAAATACACGCTCGAAGAGTCCCTCGGGGTCGACGCGGAAGTACATGAAGACAACTGCAATGACGAGCAGGGCCCAGCCAATCTCCAGCCGTCGTACTCGCGTCACATTCCAGCCTCGACGTGTGGTGATCCGGCAGAGCGGCACATCGATGGTCACGACGATCAGCCCTGTGAGCATTCCGGCCCCGATCGCCGAGCAGAGCCAGTCTCCCGAAAACGCGAAGACCAGGACGCCGCTTGTTCCCGATGCGACGAGAGTCAGTATCCGTCGCCATCGGCGCGAGGTACAGCGCGGCTGAGTGGACAAGACATCAGATGCCTTCTCAATCCCTGCCATCCTGCTGCCCTCGCGTATGGATACCAAGGAGGGCCAGGCACCTGACCTCACAGGCCGCGGTACACGTCACGACGGTGACCGACCGCGATGATCTCAACGACCTGCCCGGAATCGTCAACCGTATAGAGAATCCGGTAGCTGCCGACGCGAAGGCGATATTCGTCGCCCCCTCTGAGCCTCTTGCTTCCTCTTGGCCTGGGGTTGGTCTCCAAGTTGAGGAGGGTCTTGAGTAGGCCATCCCGCATTGCTTTGGGGAGCCGGTTCAGCTACCTCTCGGCGGACCGCTTGATGCGAATCGCGTAGGCGGGCGCCTCACTCATCGGCTCTTCTTCTCCGAGAGATACTCTCGGAGGGGCCGAGATGGCTCCCCTCGCCGCTGCGCGATCAACACGAGGTCCATCAGGTCACAAGCGATCTTCTTGTCCCTCGCCATCCCGACAAGGACTGCATCACGTTCCGCCTTGGGTAGCGCCTTGAATGCTGTCAGGAACACTTGGGCGGTCGCTTCTGCTTTCGTCATGAGTCACATCCGAGGGACGACGCGCTCCGGGCGAATCATCCCTTAGGCCTTCGGTTTTCGGAGATCGCCATCTCCTCATATTCTAGCGTGTCTTGGCCTACAGATAAATCCCCCAGCCCGTATACCCCCGCATCATCGAACCACGCAACGCCAGCCCCTTGACCCCGCGCGCCGAGCTGATAGTTCAGCTTGCCCGCTCCTGCCGGCACCGTCACCAGCAGCATCAACGGCTCGAATTCCCCCGCCCCCTGGGACAAGTTCACGCTGGCCTCGTGTGTTCGCGGCAGGAGCCACGACCCGTCCGGCCGCCGCCATCGGACGGAGAGCATTGTCTGTCCCTCGCCCCTCGCGGGAATCCGCCTGGCCCGGACCATGCAGAGATACCGCTGCCCGGGTCTTACGTCGATGTCCTGGAGAAAGCAGGCGTTCTCCGAGTTCGCAACCCCCGCGCCCACGCTGTTCCCGATGCCCTCGCCTTGTGCACACGAGAATCGAGTCGCCTGCGAGCCGGTCGTCCACGTGGACCAGCCCGGCGGAGCGCCGGCGGCAGACCAATCTTTCTCCGCCTTGGCCGGGCTCCCGCTGCGCGCCTCGAAGTCGCCGTTGATGAGCAGGTTCTTGGGCTTGGATTGCTGGACGAACAGCCATGCCTTGCCGAGTTTGCCCAGCGGGCCCTGCAGCGCCCGGATTCGGTCTGCAACATCCGAGGCCCGATCGGGATCGTGCGCTGCGAACCAGCCGAGGACGCGGGGCAGGGCGGTAGCGGCCCCGGCGGCCAGACCCGTTGCTTGTGCGAACTTCCGACCCCGCGAGTACTTGGCCAAGGCGTTGAACGTCTCCCCGCCCAGGTCCTTTCTCGCACGGATCCTCCGCCACGCCGCGACCCGATCGGACTCCAGTCGATTGATCTCCCCGATCTGCTCGAGCGCGGCCTCAGCCGAGGGCGTGCTGTCAATGCGGATTCGGCTCAGCGCGTCCGCCGCCGCGGCGATCCGGACCAGATATCCGCCAAACTCCAGGCCCGTCGCCACGATGTCGATCCGCTGTCGGATAACGTCCGTATCCGCCGCCCGTCGCGCTTCCTCCAGGAGACGCTCGCAGTAATCAACGTCCCGAACCGACATCGCGCGAGCGTTGACGCCCACGTTGGAATGTCCCCACGTAAGCCGCCCCGACCGCCGCGTGTTCCACGACTCCTCGAGCCGATCGTAGTACCGCTTCATGATGTACCGGCACCGCCCGAACATCTTCGCCCGAAACTCCTCGAGCAGCGCGTCCACGTCGAGGTCTGTGTTCCAGAAGAGCTTGCTGCCGGCCCAGATCATCGGGGCCGTGTTCGGCCAGCACGTATACACCTCGATGTAGATCCCCCGAAGGCCGAGCGACTTGTCGAACTTCATCGCTTCGTCGATGGCGTGCGGGCAGTATCGCGGCGTCAGGAACCCTAGCCCCCAGTAGTCGTAGCGATAGAGTTGGCCGCAGCGTTCGGCCCAGGCCCGCGTCAGGTCCATGTCGAACTGCTTTCGCCCCGGACGCCACCACTCCGGCGCGCACTGCGTGATGTAACCGAAAACGTTCGCCTCCAGCGTCTCGACCGTCTTCGGCAGCGGGCGGGCGATGTGGTAGATCAGCGTGCCGACCTGCTTGCCGGGGCATCGCTCGGCGAGCTTCCGAGCCATCAGGTTGACGAACCGGTAATGCCGGTCGCTGAATCGCCGCTTGGTGTGGTCCTCGGGCGACGCGTCCCAAGTACGGCACTGGTCGCAACCGCACATATGGACGATGTCGTCCATTCCCAGCGAGAAGCTATCGGAATCCGGATTCGCCTTGAACCACTCGGCCGCCGCCTCGACGATGAGTTGCTGCACCTCGGGGTTACTCTCGCATGGGCGCCAATAGCGCTCGCCCTTCTGCGGAATCCAGCGCTTGCCGTTCACCAACGGGTAGTATTCGGGATGGATCTTCGCATGCTTCTCCGGCGGAAAGATGGCTTGAATTCGGTTCTGGAATTGACGGCAGGGCAGGGGCCCACCGATGCTCAGCTTGTTCCTCCGATTCCAGTCTTTCCAGGACGGATACCAGGAATTCCCCGACCAGATCCGTGGCGACCAGTCAGGCACCACCACTTCGCTGGTCACCTCCACGCGGAGCCGTCCCGGCGTCCGTTCAGGCAACACCTCCCCCGACGCCCCCGGCCAGAACCACCGCACCCCGAGCCGATCCTCGATGAACGTGTACACGGCGAACTCGATCGCCGGCCCGTGCCGACCGGCGAGGAAGACGCTGCCGTCACGAACCCGAACCGCGAAGGCCTCGGGCGTTATGTCCACCGGCGGCAGGTCCTCATCACGCGACGGCTCGCAACGTCCGATATACAGGCCCGTCCCCGCCACGCGCCGTCCGTCCGTCTTGATGGGCAGTCGGACTCCGCTGATCGCTTCCACATAGCGCTGCAGATCCCTGGCCGCCAGGTTCACGTCCTGGTCGGCCCTGTCAGCGACAACGATCGTGGCTTTGGGCGCCCCGTCGGTGACAAGATCGATCTCGACCCCGGCCGACTGTGCCGGCAAGACGACCAAGCCAAAGAGCGCCGTCAGCGCGAGTCTCCTCATGGGTAGGACCTCCGAATCGGACAATGGGAATCTGGTTGGTGTCTGCACTTGCGTGGCCAGTATACGCCCAGGCCCCCGGCGGCCGAAAGGCCGCCGATGCCCCGCCCCCCACGTTCCGCTACAACACTGACACACACCTTCCCCGAAACGTGATTGACCCTGTCGGGGGCATATCCCTACAATGAATTACGAGGGCGACCGGAGGGTACCGCCAAAAGGGGGGTGGGACTCGGCTTCACTCTCATAAGCCTTAGGGAATGAGCAGGGATACGGCCTGCGTCCGGTGTCGCGGGCGATCTCTTTTCATAACTGTTGCAGAGCCGTCGGCGCATCGTCTCAACGCCAGTGGGGCTACTGGTTGGGCGTGGGCGCTGATGGTCTCGCGGGGACCGAGCCGGTCTGTCCACCCGGCGCGTCGCGGCAAGGGCGCTCCCGGTCGGCGACGAAACGGCGGACGCACCGGAGCGAGGGCTGGTCGCACCGATTCAAGTGGGATCCTCCCAGAGAACGAGCGCTCGTGCAAACGCACACGCTCGCGGCGCGACTCAGGGCAGAAAGGAAAGCGACAAAATGCAAGAGCGAATCGCGGCCAAGGGCTTCATCAACGCATCGCGGTTAGGGGCGGTCCTCGCCGTCCTCCTGATGACGGTTGTCCGAGCCGGCGACGTTCCCGCCGGAGGCTACGGAAAGCTCGAGTTCAAGAACCGCGGCACCCCAGACGAGATCAAGCTCGTGCGCGTCGGCGGAACCCGGTACGAGATGGGGTTCTGGTACGGGCGTTTGCTGGCCGACGACATCGCGGGCTGCTGGGGCTCCGTCAGCAGTGACCCGGAGGTCGCGGCCGCGATCAACCAGGGCTGGCTGGATTACGCCATCGCCCTCATGTGGAATTCCGCCTACTTCGATACCGCTGCTTACGAACAAGAGCTCCAGGGAATCGCAGACGGCTGCACGGCCGGGGGGCATCCCGAGATCACCCTTCACGTGCTCAAGATGATCATCGTCTTCCCAGATGTCGACGAGTCGATGAACTGTTCCCTCTTCATCGGCTGGGGGGGGGCAACTGCGGGGGATCGTCTCTGCCAGTTGCGCAATCTCGACTGGAACATGAACCTTGGCGTTCAGGATCACCCCGTCGTGGTCATCTATGAGCCCGTCGACGGCAACGTCCACGCCGTCATCGGCTTCGCTGGCATGATCGGAGTGGTCGGCGGCGGCATCAACGAGCACGGTCTCGCCCAGAGCGAGATCATGGGTTGGTTCGGCGACGACGAGGCGCCCTTGGGCGTGCCGTTTCCGGTCCTTCTGCGTGAGAGCCTCTACCATGACAGCACCATGGACCAGGCACTGGCTCGGATCCAGAACGCCACTAGGAGCTGCGAGTACTACTACGGTGTTAGCGGGCCGGAAGGAAGCGGCTTCGAGGGCCGTTTGCTGTTAACCAGCATGGAGCGATGCGACATCTATGCCGACAACGAGTCCGTCGATCCCCACCCAGGTTTCACCACTACCCCGTTCCACGGCGCTTTCAACGATGTTGTCTACTGGAATCGCCACGACGGCAAGTACAACCAGACCTTCTACAACGCGATCGACGCGCGCTACGGAAGCATCGATGCGGCCAAGACGATCGAGTTGGCGCAGACGATGGGCGTCAGCTCGACCGTGCTGAGCGTTGTCTACGACGTGACGCCGACACAGAAGAAGTTCTGGGCCGCCTATGCCGAAGGTCCCAACGTCCCCGCCTACCAGCGCCCCTACGTCGGTTTCGAGCTGACCACCCCCGCCACCCCCATGACCGCCCTCGACTCCTACGTCGCGATGGAAGATACCTCCTACAACGCCGCCTTCAGCACCATGTTCAACATCAGCAGCTCCAGGGCGTACGTCCTCGACATGGTCTCGCAGAACTGGAGGACCCTCGATGAGGTCAACCATACCGACTGGCATCATTGGGTGACCGTCATCAAGCCCAACACAGTCAGTGGCCACCGAAAGGCCCTATTGGTCATCAACGGGGGAAGCTACGATCCGAACAACCCCCTAGGCAGCAGACCGAGCGCCTCTGACGGCAAGCTGGCCGAGATGGCCGCGATCGCAGAGGCAACCAATTCCGTCGTCGTCAATGTCAGCATAGTCCCCAACCAGCGCCTCAAGTTCGCCGATGAAGCCGACCCCAACTCTAGCGGCCGCAGCGAAGACGAGTTGGTCGCTTACACCTGGGACAAGTACCTGCGAACCGGCGAGCCGACCTGGTTGGCCAGGCTTCCCATGACCAAGGCCGCCGTCAGGGCCATGGACGCCGCAACCGCCTGGCTCACCAACGACACCCAGTTCCCCGGCGCTGCCAAGACCTATATCGACGGCTTCGTTGTCACCGGTGCGTCGAAGCGCGGATGGACGGCCTGGACCACCGCCGCCGTCGATTCCCGCGTCATCGGCGTCATCCCCGTCGTCATCGACGTTCTCAACGTCGAGCCTTCTATGAGGCATCACTATGCGGCACTGGGCTATTGGGCGCCCGCGATCGGAGACTACGAAGACATGGGCATCATGGGCTGGGTGGGCACGCCCGAGTTCGATGCCATGATGGACATCATCGACCCCTATCGCTATCGTGATCGCTACGCCTCGATCCCCAAGTACATGATCAATGCGGGAGGCGACGACTTCTTCCTCCCCGACTCGTGGCAGTTCTACTACGACGATCTCCCGGGCGAGAAGTATCTCCGCTACGTTCCGAACGCGGATCACGGGCTCGACGGGTATATTCCGCCCAGCTTGGCCGCGTACTACCAGGCGATCATCACCGGCTCGCCGCGACCCGGTTTCTCCTGGACCTTCGAGCCGGACGGCTCGATCCGCGTCGAAACCGACCCGAACTTCTCGGCGCCCAGTAGCGTTGTGTTCCGTCAGGCGACTAATCCGGATGCACGCGATTTCAGGAAGTCCCCGTACAACCACGAGCAGACCGGGTGGGCCTGGGATCCTAACCACCTCAAGTGGGAGGAATCGCCCCTGTCCGACCAAGGCGGCGGCGTCTACGTCGCACAAGTCGACGAGCCAAACGAAGGATGGCGGCTCGCGTTCGTCGAGCTCACCTACCCCGGCACCGGTACGTATCCCTTCGTCTTCACCACCGGAACCCGCGTCCTCCCGGAGGCCGCGACCCTCACCGTTCGCGTCAACGATGAGGCACTAGGAGAGGTCATAGGCTTCAATCCCAAGCTTCCGAGGTACTATCGACCCGGCACCGCCGTCACGCTGACGGCTCAGCCGACCGGCGCCGCCGCGTTCGATCGCTGGCGCGTCTACGACCCCAACTTCCCCGGCGACGCCAACTTCGCCTATGAGGACACCAACAGTCCCTTCACCGTCGTCATGGCCGGAGATCGCGAGGTCGAGGCCGTCTTCGGCGGCGACCTCAAGGTCACCATTCAGCCCATGCCTGCCCTCGTCGCTCCCGGCGAGACTGCCGTGTTGACCGCCAGCGCCTCCGGCGGCGCCGGACCGTACACCTACGCTTGGGCAACCGGGCACACCGGCGCGACCCTCGCGGTCGCCCCGACCATCACCACCACCTATCGCGTCACGGCAACCGATCGCGACGGTCGCACCGCCCAGGCCACCACCACCATCAAGGTCATGGTCGGAGCCACCGCGCTCGACAAGTACGTCGCCACCCCAGATCCCGTCTATACCTACTCGCTCGTCAGTGAGAAGTCGGCTCCGAACCCCGACAACCCGGGCGAAATCATCGGCACGGTCTACACGATCCGGATGACCTCGCAGAAATGGCGCGATGCGACGGAGGTCGATTACCCCGTCTGGAAGCACTGGCTGGTTGTCGTTGTACCCACCGTGCGCCTTGCCAGTGGAAAGGGCTTCCTGTGGGTCAGCGGGAGCAACAGAAGCGAGACGCCGCCTGATTTCGGGAGCGATAGCGAATTCGACGAGGCCTTCAAGGTGGCCGCGGCGACACGGTCGGTCGTGGCCGTCTTGCTCGACGTTCCGAATCAGCCGCTCCGCTTCATACAAGACGATCCCGATCCCAATGATCCAAACGCCTTCAGGGGGGAGGACAGGATCATCGCTCGCAGCTACAAGAAGTTCGGTGACGAGTATGAGGCGACCGGCGGCACCAACGTCCACACCACTTGGCCGGCACTCCTGCCCATGGTCAAGAGCACCGTTCGCGCGATGGACACCGTGCAAAACTTCCTGGGCCAGCGCGGCGTTACCGTCCAGAACTTCATCGTCTCGGGCGGGTCCAAACGCGGTTGGACCACGTGGCTGACCGCCGCCGTGGATCAGCCCAGAGTCTGTGCCATCATGCCGGCCGTGATCGACCTGCTCAACATGGACAGGTCCATGGACCACCACTACGCCGCCTTCGGCGGTGACTACCAGCCTGCCGTGGGGGATTACGTCAGGGAAGAGGTCATGCAGAAGCTCAACACGACGATGGGCCAGGCGCTTGTCAAGATCGTCGATCCGTTTGAGTACAGAAGTCGCTTCACCTCCTTGCCGAAGTTCATCATCAACGCCACGGGTGACGAGTTCTTCATGCCTGATTCGGCCCAGTTCTACTATCGCGACCTGCCCGGTACGAACACCAAATGGCTTCGGTACGTGCCCAACACCAATCACGGCTTGGGGCTCGGCGAGGGCAGCGATGAAGCGGTGGTGAGCCTGCAGTCGTTCCTGCTTTCGGTGCTCTTGAACCTGCCTCGACCGCAGTTCACGTGGACGCTCGAGGGGGACAACGCTATTCGTGTCCAGGTTGGGTCCTGGAGCCAGGGCTACACCGCCAGGCTCTGGCAGGCCCACGTCGAGGAAGACCCCAACTACCCGGGTCGGCGAGATTTCCGGAAATACCAACCAGGCATAGCGGGATCCGCCGTCGTCTGGACCGACACCATCCTCACTCCCCAGAGTCCCGGAGTCTACGTCGGGCAGGTCGATGTCCCCGAGACCGGCTGGACCGGCTTCTACGTCGAGCTCGAGTTCGAGAACACCGTCACGATTCCCTACGTGGGCGTCTTTGACGTGCCTTACAAGTTCTCAACCGAGATCCGAGTCATTCCCGAGATCGATCCCTACGTCACGCTCGACGTTCAGGTGAGCAATGGCGCATGGGCCCACGTCGATGCCGACCCCACTCCGCACGTCGGTGCGCAGGACTACCGAATCGACAGCGACGTCGCCTTGACCGCCGTGCTCGATGAGCCCAATACCCACTTCATCCAGTGGCAGCTCTTCGACCCGAATCAGCCCGGCGACGCCAATTACGCCACGACCGACGCCAACCAGGCGACAGTCGTCTCCATGGCGCGGGCCGATCGGCAGGTCAAGGCCGTCGTGGCGGGGCAGCTCACCGTCAAGGCATCGGCCGATCCCAACGTCTCCGTCGCCGGAAACTCCGTTACCCTCAGGGCCACCCCGACGAACGGCTGGGGTAACAAGACGTATGTCTGGAACACCGTGCCCGAGCAACTGGGCCAGGAAATCCAGATCGCCCCGACCGACCCGGGCGATCATACCTACGCCGTCACGGTGACCGACGACTTCTACACCGCCACCTCATCCGTGGTCGTGAAGGTCCCCACGGCCACCACCGCAACCGTGGCGGCCAACCCCACCGTCATTCCCTCCGGCGCGTCGAGCGTCCTGACCGCCTCCGGTGCCGGGGGCTATGGCGCCTATGCGTATGCTTGGAGTACCGGCGCGAATACCAAGATCGTCTCGGTTAGTCCTAGCCAGCCGGGCGACTACGACTACACAGTCACGGTCACCGATACATTGGGCCAGTCCGATCAGGCAACCGCCACGGTTACCGTAGCCACCGCCGTGACCGTCGAGGCTAACGCCGACGCTCAGAAAGTCGCGCGCGGGCAGAGCACCTTCCTGAGGGCTACTGCCGGCGGAGGGCACGGTGGCTACACCTATCGGTGGAGCAACGGCCAGTTTGGCAGCGAGATCGAGGTTACGCCGACCAAGTCGACCAAGTACACGGTCGTGGCCACGGACGGACTCGGACAGACCGCATCGGCCTTCGTCGAGATTGCTGTGGCACAGGTCGTCGATGCGACCGTGACCGCTACCAAGGAAATGATTCCTGACGGCGGAAGTAGCACCTTGACCGCCGGCGCAGCCGGTGGCGTCGCTCCCTATACCTACAATTGGAGCGACGGACAGAGGGGTAGTTCCGTCACCGTCAGTCCCATCGAGACCACCGTCTACACCGTCACTGTCACCGATAGCCTCGGTCAGTTGGCTGACGCCTCGGTCACCGTCGGAGTGGCCGGTCCCATCAAGGTCGTCGCCACCGCCGAGAAGTCCACCATCGTGCCTGGACAGGAGTGCATCCTCACCGGACGCGGCTCCGGTGGGCTCCCGCCCTTCACCTACGCATGGCGGGATCTCCAGACCGGTGCGACCATGAGTGGCATCACCGTCAAGGTCAAGCCCGATCAGACCACGACCTATCAAGTCACCGGAACTGACACGCTCGGTCAGACGGCCGAGGCCCAGGTGACTGTCTCGGTGGCAGGGGTCATCTCGGTCATCGCCGTCGCCACGCCCAGTATCGTCGTCGCCGGCGAGAGCTGCGGACTCTCTGCCATCGCCTCCGGCGGCCAGGGCCCCTATCAGTACCTCTGGAGCGAGGGTAGCACCGGGCAGAGCATCACCGTGATGCCCGGCCGGACTACGACCTACAGCGTCACCGCCACCGACACCCTCGGCCAGTCCGCCAAGGGTTCGGTTCAGATCGTCGTGCAGGAACGTTACCGCCTTACGGTCCAGGTTCAGGGCCAGGGCGCCGTCGACAACTTGGGCGGCCTCTTCGACAAGGGAGCCAAGGTCACGCTCAGAGCTACCCCCTCCGACAACTGGCTGTTCGGATTCTGGGGTGGTGAGCTGTCTGACTCGGAAGACCCGATGGCTAACCCCCTGACCGTGACCATGGATTCGGCCAAGGAAATCGCCGTCGTCTTCATCCCCGAGAGTCAGAAGGAGAACCCGGACACCGGCCAACCGACCCCCAACGACATCGTCCCCGTCCCCGCATGTGGCGCCTTCGTCGGCACGGGCCAGTTGGTCGGCTTCTGGCTGGCTTGCGGCCTCGGCCTCATCGGAATCAGCCTTACCCGACGCCGACGCTAGAGGCCCGATGGAACGACGTAGATCGGCGGCACCTGGCCCCCCCGACGGGAGCCAGGTGCCGCCGTCGTCCTTCCCCTAGGTCGCTTGGCCACGGTATGCGACGGCCTACCCCGCCGGAGCTTGACGTAACCTTCTTCGCCGGGAGGCGAGTTTCCCGGGTTCAGACTCGTCAAGAAGAGGCACAACGCGCGGAAGACTACGACTCCGAGATGCAGTGTGATCGTCTCTAGGTTCGGGCTTCGCGGAGTCCCATAGCCAATCCGAACGAGTCGCTCGTCCTGGCGGATCAGACGGCCTATCCCAAGTGCAGACGAGCTTCCTGATAGATCTGGATCGGGTGGCGCAGCAGATACGGCAGGTGAAAGCGTATGCTCGGTTCGGCGCTGCCCGAGTCCCAGCACGCAATCGAGCACTCGGCGACGCAGTGCCGCTGCTTGCGGAACGCCTCCGAACGCACGATCTCCTCAAGAGGCATCCCGCGGATGCTCAACCGCCCCCCGTACTGATAGCACGGTACGACGTCGCCGAACGGGTTGATCATCACGAACAGAGAGCCGGCCATGCAGGGGATAGTTCGAACGGGTTCGTAAGCGCGCTCGAACAGGTCGATGAAGTACTCCGAATTCGTCTCGATGCCGCTGTGCCGAAGACGCCGCGTCGCTCGCCTCAGGGCGGCCTTGATTGTCGGCAGGTCTTTGGTCTGGGGCAGCAGGGGCTCGATGGATCGCCGGTCGATGCTTCGGTGTCGAAGCAGGCCGTGCACGGGGATGAACTGCGCTTTGACCACCCCCCATTCGATGCAACGCTCCGCCATCCGCTCGATCGCGTCCTGATTCAGACGCGAGACCACCATGTTGATCCCCACCGGAATCGCCTTCGGTCCCGACTGGAAGTGTGCGATCGCCGAAACGACCCTGTCCAGCCCGTCTACGCCCCGGACTTCGCGATACCCGTCAGGGTCCGGATGGTCGCAGGAAATGTAGGCGACCGACAATCCCGCCTCCGTCAGTGATGTGGCTCGAGCTTCGTCGATGGCCAGGGCGTTCGTGTTCATATGGACGGCGCACCCCGCTTCGCGAAAGGCCGAGACGCACGTCTCCAGATCGGTACGCAGAAGCGGCTCGCCGCCGCCGATGGAAACGATCTGCGTCCGCAGCGCCCGCAGCGACGGGACTAGGCCGAGGATCTCCTCTGTCGTCAGTTCTGCCGGCCCAGGTTCCCTCGGACGCCAGATGCTGCAGCTCCTGCAGCGGGAGTTGCACCGGTCCGTAATGTCAAGATAGACGAAGGGGATGACCGACGGCGTGGCCCCGAGGTGTCTGGTCGTCCAGACGCGCGCGAAGGTGTTGGCCATTGCGAAAACGGCTTTCAACTTCGTTCCCAGACCGGCCATTAGCACCCGTCGACCCTGGCGGCACGCCGGAGATTCTCGCTTCGAGCGAGGCATTCACGATTATATGGCCGCTACCGTTCGGATGCGAGTCCGACGGAACGTCCGAGAATGACGTAGCACCTCCCTGAGCTGCTATCGGTTGTCCATCGTGCCCGGCGTTTGCTGGCATGAGGCCATTGGGAGCCAGAGGCGACGTTCATGAAAGTCTTGCTCGTTGATGTGTCGTTCGAGATCCCCGACGCCCCAGAGGGGTAGGGGTCCGCCGACATCCCCAACGCGATTCCCGCGCTAGGCTTGGGCTATCTCGCGGCCGTGGCCGAGCGCGAGGACCACGACGTGAGGATCCTCGATGCCATAGGAGGTGTCGATCCCGAAAGCCTCACCGCCGAGGCGAGGAGGTTCACGCCGCATCTCGTCGGCTCGCCCCACGAGACCGCCCAGAGCCTCCGAACCCCCCTGGCGTTTGCCGGCGAGTTGCCGCTCGACTTCGCCCATTTCAACAGGTTTGTCCCGTATCCGGGCACTGAGTTCGACAGGGAACTCGCCGAGCAGGGCTACCGCTTCAACTTCTCAAAGACATCGGACTTCGAGCTGGATAACGAGAACGTCATCTTTGTCCCTCCGGCCATCGACCCCGCCGAGTACCGACGGCTGCTCGACGGCGCTTATCGGGGCTTCTACCTCCGTCCTCGATACGTGTTGCGGCGGCTGCTGGCGATACGAACCTTGACGGAACTGCTGGGGCAGTTGGGTGGGTTGCGAGTCCTCGTCTCTGGCTAGTCTAGGAGTGCGTCCAGTCGAATAAGACCCCCATCGTTTCCTCACGACGGGTATTGATCAGGTTGTAGGCCGCGTCATAGTCCTCGGGTAGGAACTCGTGCGTAATGAGATCGCTCAAGTCGAACCGGCCCGAGCGGACGAGTCCGAGGAAGAGCTCGGAAACGCGGTGCCCAGATTCCTCGTCGGCTAGATGAGCACCGTGCGCGCCGACAATGGTCAGCCCCCGTCGGAGCACGTCCGACGTCAGACGCTGTTCTGAAGGCGTTCCCGTATCGCCGAGCAGGACCACCCGGCCTCGGTCGCGGGCCAATCCCAACGCCGACTCGAAAACGCGCGCATTGCCCGTCGTGTCCATGACGATGCGGGGCAGGGCCCCTTTGTTCCCTGAGGTGACCGCCTCACGGCAGCGATCGACGGGTTCGGCGATCAGGTGAGTTGCCCCTCCCTTGACCGCCATGTCGAGTCTCCCCTGAACCCGGTCCACGACGATGATCGTGCTCAGTCCGCAGGTGTTGGCCCAGCGGACCGCCATCTGCCCGACCGGGCCCGCGCCGATGATGAGGACGTCGCCCCCCAACTCGTAGCCGGCCGCTCGCGTTCCCACGAAGGCCACCCGAGTAAAGGCGATCCACGTGGCATGCTTGATTGGCACGTCCGACGGAACGCGATGGAACTCATCGGCGAACGCGACGTGGTACGACGCGTGAGGGTGCAGCGACGCGACCATGTCGCCTACCGCGAGCGACTCGACATCCGCCCCGACATCGAGGACCTGTCCGACCGTTGCGTAGCCCGGATAGAACGGATACGTGACCCAGTTGTCCCAGTGTGTGCCCTTGCCGAACAAGCGGTTGTAGACGATCCCCTCCGTGCCCGTGCTGATCAGCGAATACATCGTCTCGACGGCCACGGACGACGAACCAACGGGCGCGGGCGCGAAGTCTTCGATCGTGGCCTGCTGCTTGCCGGTGAAATCGAGTCGTTTGGCCATGTCAGACCCTCCGCTGGCGGGTAGCTCATGCCGAGTATATTGGGCGGACCGGTCCGCTACGAGATCGGATACCTGCCGTACTCGAGCCCCGCTCGGACCATCGCTACCAGGTTCTGTGGAGCCACGCTGGAGTGGATGCTGTTGCTGGACGAGAGGAGGTAACCGCCGCCCGGCGCGGCGTCACGGATGCACTGGCGCACGGTTTGCCCCACCTGCTCAGGCGTGCCGTGCGAGAGCAGATGGCCGCAGTCGACGTTGCCGACCAGCGCCATCCGATCGCCTACGAGCCGCTTGACCGTGGCTAGGTCCATTCCGGCGACTGGTTCGATCGGGTTGATGGCGTCCGCTCCTGACGAGGCGATCGATTTCAGCAGCGTGTAGATGTTCCCGTCGGTGTGCTTGATGACCAGGCCGCCCTCCTCGTGGATCGCCTCGACCATCCGTGTCAGTCTGGGCAACACGAAATGGTCGAACGCCGCCGGGCTCATCATCGGTCCGTTGTTGTGGGCGTAGTCATCCCCCAGAGCGATGATCTCGGCCCCCGCGCGAACGGCGCGTCGGGCCACGGCGATATTGGCCTCCAGCACCATGTCCAGCAGGGCCTCGGAAAAGGCGGGCTCCACTAGGAAGTTGACGAGCAGATTCTCCAGCCCGTTGAGATAGGCCGCCCACATGAACGCCGCGCGATGGTGGAAGATGATCGCTCGTTTGCCGCGGTAACGTGTGACGATGTCCTCGAGTCCGCCAAGGCGGTGCGGGGCGTCCGGATCCGGCGGCGTGTAGCGGCGAAGGTCCGCCATCGTCTCGATCGGACCACGCACCGGGTGCGCCACGACCTCCAGGTTCTCGCGGTACGTCACGCCCCATTCGTCCGTGTAGGTGCCGTCGGCATTGTCCGTCAAGCGGACGAAGGAGGCACCGCAGCCGACCGAGTCCATCCCCAGCCGGTCTTTACAGTCCGAGGCGTCGATGCTCCCGGGGGCTGCGGCGCGGGCCACGTTCGGGTCGATGACGAACTCGATAATGGGGACTCGATCGGGCTGTCCACGGCGCAGGGCCGTCTGAACGCGCTCAGGGGAGTTCATCGGCGTCAGGGCTCCAAGTGCTCGGCATCGTCTGGGACAGAACCCAGGGCCACGGTTGATGCTGGGTCACGGGGTGGCGGGTACGGGCCCGACGTGCAACTCATCCCACGCGTCGCAACGGAGTCGAGACGAGAGCCGCTCAGTGCGGAGCTGGTCGCTGCAAGCTCATCTAGCGTTTCGGCGCGGACGTCGTCATGGGCTTGGTTCCGGCTTTCTTCGGCTGCGGCTTGCCCGGGCGGGATGCCGTGCCCGGCCTTCGCATGGTCTTCGGGGCGAAAGGCGCTGACGGCTTCTTCGGGCCTGCGGCCATGCTCCTCATGTCGCGCAGACGCTTGGCGGCTGCTCGCTTCTCGAGCGTTAGCTTTTCACGCTCTTCTGGATGGGCTGGCGGTGCCGTGCTATCGCCGAGGTAGTAGCCCCCGACTCCGCAAGCGACGGCGACGACAACGATGAGGATAGTCTCTTTCATAGTCCCTTACTCTAATCGAACTCCGCCGCGAAGGCTACTGGCCCAAGACGCCTTAGCCTCGGAAATCCGAACCCATACACCTAGATATCGGGGGTCCGGTATAGCACCTGACTACCCACCCTGATTTCCGCGGCAACCAGGTACTTCCGAAGGATCCGAGGATCGGGCTCGATCCCCAACCCAGGTCCCTCTGGCAATCGGACTACCCCCGTATCGTCGGGCATCAATCGGGTGCGTGTCAACTCCGATCCGAGCGAACTGGGCTCGACCGGATACTCGCAGAGATCATCCTCCTCGATCCCGGCATAGGGTTGCAGGGAGGCGCTCAGAGCCAAGTGCGTCGTGAACGTGTGGTTCACGTACGTGACACCACGGGCCGTCGCGTAGTCGGCGACCTGCTTGGCGGGCGTGATGCCGCCGATCCGCCCGGCGTCGATCTGGACGAAACCCAGGGACGCGTAGTCGATCATGTTGACGGCCTGGTGCATGTTGTGACAGCCTTCGCCACCGGCCATGCGGACCTCCCCCGCCGCTTCGGCCAGTGCCCGGTACGCCTCCAGAGCTCCAGAGACAAACGGCTCCTCCAGCCAGAGGGCCCGGCACGCCAGGAGAGCCTCCAGTCGGGGCCGAGCCTTCTCGATGTCGTCGCCCCAGACCGTGCCGGCGTCTACCAGAAGGATCCCTTCCTCCCCGAGACCCTCGCGAGCTGCCCGCACCTGCTCGGCGTCCTCCTGAACCGATCCTCGCCCGTACGGACCCCATCCAAACTTGGCCGCCACGTAGCCTTCGCTCCGCACCCCCTGGGCCTTGCGGAACGTGGCCTGCGGATCGTCGCCGAAGAGCTGCGAGGCATACGCTCGCTTCGGGTAGGTTCGTTCGTAGCCCAGCAGGCGGTAGACCGGCTCGCCGAGCCTCTTGCCCAGCAAGTCCCACAGGGCGATATCGATGCCCGAGAGCGTGTGATCGGCTTGAAGCAGGTCCATGCTGCTCTCGCGGACCAGCGCATTGATTCGACGGATATCCTCCACGCCATCCAGCCTCTGACCCAGCACGGACGCGCCAACGGGCTTGCACGCACTGTGCGACATCGGACAGATCCAACTGGCGATCGAGACCAGCGGGGCCGCCTCGCACTCGCCCCAGCCGGTCAGTTCACCCGAACGCACGCGGACCAGCAGCGCGTCCTGGCTGCCGTCACCGACGTCCAGGACCGTGGGCATGGAAAGATAGAAGAAGTCAACGGCTTCAATCTTCATAGGTACTCTCGCCGGCGACCATGGCGCTTCCAGAGAGTCACCCATCATAGCGGGTGACGCATCGCTTCAGCAGTGGGGGACGCGGATTCGTACCTCCGCAACGCGAACCGCCACAGGCCTGCAATGCTAAACGATCTGCGGAAAGCTCCTCTAGAAAGTAATCGTCAAACCTCCATCCACGGTGATTACATGTCCGGTGATATACGTCGCATCCGGTCCGGCCAGGAAACTCGCCACTCCCGCGATCTCCTCGGGCTCGGCAGGGCGGCGGAGCGGCAGATGGTGGCCCTCGACGTAGTTCCTCAGAAACCACTCGGTCTCCAGCTCATCCGTGCCGTCCGGCAGGACGCTCATCGCCGTCCGAACGAATCCCGGCGCGATCGCGTTGACCAGGATGCCCCGATCGGCCAGATCCACCGCCAGCGACCGGCAGTACTGCTCGAGCGCCGCCTTGGCCATGCTATAGCTGCTTGCCTTGGCCTCGGCCCGCTGGCCGTGTACGGACGTAATATGGATGATCCGTCCGCCTTCGGACATCAGGCCGGCGGCCATCCGCGTTACGCGAACGCCACCCTCGAAGAGGATGTCGAAAGGCCGCCGCCACTCCGGAAGAGACGAATCCAAGGCGTCGACGGGCATGAAGACTCCCGCCGAGTTGACCAACACGTCCAGCCGCTCCCATCGCTTCCCGAGCGTCTCGGCCATCCCGTCGACGACGCTCGCATCACTGTAGTCCCCGGCGCAAACGAGGTGGTTGCCGGGGGCCAGCCCGGCGGCGATCTCCTCCAACAGTGGCAGACGCCGGGCATTCAAACACACGTCATAGCCGTCCGCGGCAAGGCGCACCGCAGTGGCCCTGCCGATCCCGGACGATGCCCCCGTGACGAGGGCCTTGCGCCGCTGATTCATCGTAAGCCCTCCCTAGGATGCCACCCGGATCGTCACATTGGTCTTGAGGATCGAACCCGGCTCGAGCGAGGAGCATTGGCCCTTGGCGGCCGCCTCGCCGACGGAGAGGGGCATCGTCGTACACGGCTCGAGAACCGCCGTGTAGTGCCCGTCCAATCCGCCGTAGGACGCGAAGAGCCAAGCGTAGCGGAACACGTCGCGATCGAACACGTACTCGAATCGAAGGCCCGTTCCGGGGCGGTGCCAGCCCATGCGGCCCGTCGTGAGATCGAACAGGTAGAAGAAGTCGCACGTCCCGTCCTTCTCGACCGCTACGTTGGCCGCTTGACCCTCGATGATCGGCCAATCGAACGGCTCCTCCGTCTCGTAGCGAGAGTAGTCGAGGTGAGCGACTTGGCCACGACGCGCCGGGCAGTCGATGACGTCACCCGGCCGAATGGCCAGCGCGGCGTGAAGCTTCCACATGAAACGCCGAAGCCGCCCCGTCGGATTCTGGATGCGATACCCCAGATCGATCTGCGGCGAGTCGGCGCTTAGTGTCATCCGCCGCTCATAGACCAGGCCGGTTAGGGGCAACGTCCCTCGCAGGACTAGTGCGCCGTCCTCGATCGCGTGGTCCAGCGCGGTGGTCCACAGTTCGCCGTGGTCCGGAGCGGCGACGTCGTCGATCTGTTCCGGAATGTCGTTGGGGATCAGTTCGTCGATGCCGCCGTAGAAGTTGGGATCGTACTCGCTGCCCGGGCTCTTCCGCTCCAAGCGCAGCCTCTCGTTGTTCCAGAGAAACTCGTGGTTGCTGGCCCTGTCGATCAGACTGACCACCCGGCCGCCCACGCCGGGCGCCACGTCGACGACGAGTCGATCGGACGTCATCCGTACCACGGAGGTCCCGTCTCGAGTGACGCCGGTGTCGAACTGGGGCATGGTTTTCCTCCCTCGATGCCGTATGCTAGAGTGAGAGAGGCGGTGTTGACAACTGTGCGTCGGCGACCGACCTGTTCGTCGCACTGCGGCGACGCGTCCGTCGATTCCGCCGCCTGGTCCTTCTTTCCTTCTGCGTGTGGGACGAATGCGATGCAGCCGCTCGAACGAATCTCGGCCAAGCTCTTCAAATTCCAGCAGTCGCTCACGCTCTCCCTCAAGCATCTGGTCGAGCTGCGCGACGCCCAGAACCTGCCGGTGTACGACTTCGGACTCGGCGAGACGAAGGGCACGCTCAACCCCTCCATTCGCGAAGCGGGCGAGCGCGCGTTTCGAGAGGGGTACACGATGTACTCCGATCCCGCGGGAATGCCGAAGCTCCGCCAGGCCGTCCTGCGCTGGCTGGGTCTCGAGAACCACTACGGTATCGAAAACGTGGTCATCAGCACGGGCGCCAAGCAGTCGCTCTTCAACATCTTCCTGGCGGTGTGCAATCCGGCCGACGCGGTCTTGTTCGACGCGGCTCCTTGGGTGAGCTACCAGCCACTGGCCGTCGCGGCCTATGGCTTTCCCGTCATGGTCCTACCCCTGGGTACGCAGCGAGAGTTGCTGAAGGTCACCGCGGACGACTTGAAGCGAAACCTCGACGCCCGACCACACGTCAAGCTCTTCCTCATCAACAACCCCTGTAACCCGACCGCCCAACTCTACAGCGCCGACGAGATCGAGGCCCTCCTGAGCATCTGCGTGGAGCACAAGATCTACTTCGTGTTGGACCGACTCTATTGGCGGATACTCTTTGACGGGCGGACGTATCCCGAGCCTCGCATCGACGAGGAGACCAAGCCCTGGGTGATCCAGGTCGACGGCTTGAGCAAGAACTTCCGGCGGACGGGCGGCCTCCGCATCGGCTGGGCCGTCGGGCCCACCGACCTGACGAAGGCCATCATCAACCTGCAGAGCCACTACACCTCGGGCCCCGCCACACCCACCCAGGAGGCGGCGCTGGCCGCCGTTGATCGGACTTACGTAAGTGATTTCGTCGAGGAGCTTCAGACCAAACGCGATCTCCTGCACCGCCAAGCCGCCGGCATGCCCCACGTCAAGATCTGGCCGACCCCCGGCACCTTCTACTCCTTCTGGGATGTCCGCGATTGCTTCGGCAAGAAGACGCCCGACGGCGTCGTCATCAGCAACTCCGACGACGTGGCCAACTACCTCCTGCGATCCGAAGGCGTGATTACTGCCTCCGGAATGGGATTCATGCAGAACGGCTACCTCCGCCTGAGCTTCTCCGTTTCCGAGGACCAGATCACCGACGGTATGTCCGCCGCGCGCCGAGCGCTGTCGGCCTTGAAGGGATGAGCCGGCTCGGCGTCACCCGTCGAGCCGCCATGCATTCCGGCGCCGTTCCCATAAAGACGCCGGATGATTCCCGCCACCGCCACTAGAAGTCCCGAGCGTACCCCGCCGTCCACCCCCCATCGACGGTCAAGACAGCCCCGTTGACGTAACTTGCCTCCGGTGCGGCCAGGAACAGCACCGCGTAGGCGATCTCCTCCGTCGTGCCCGGTCGGCCGAGAGGGATATGGTCCAGCAGCCGCTGCACGGAATCCTTGAATTTGCCGTCCTGACCGTAGAAGAGCTTCTCCGTGCCCTCGGTCAGAATCGATCCTGGCGCGATGACGTTCGTCGTGATGCCGTCCGGGCCGAGCTCCAGCGCCATCGCCTTCGTCAGGTTCACCACCCCCGCCTTGGCCGCCGCGAATGCACACTGCAAGCGCAGCGGCACCAGTCCGACGATCGACGCGATGTTGATAATCCGCCCGGACCGTTGCCGCCGCATGACGGCGCCGGCCGACTTGCTTACCAGATAGAGCCCCGTCAGGTCCACGTTGATCAACCGGTCCCACTCGGTCTTCGGGAACTCGTCGATCGGGACTCGATGGGCCAGCGTGTTCACCCCGGCGTTGTTCACCAGGATGTCCAGCCGCCCGTGCGCCTCCACGACGCTCGCGATGACATCCTGTACCTGCGCCTCGTCCGTCACGTCCATTCTCATCGCCACGGACGACGTCATGCCGGCGGTCGCCTCGACCGCGGCAGCGTCGACGTCCGTGTAGACTACCTTCGCCTGGTTCGCCGCCAGGACGCCCGCGATGGCCTGCCCGATGCCCCGGGCGGCGCCGGTGACCAGGGCGACCTGGCCTGAGAGATCAACCTTCATTCGAGTGTAATCCTCCATTCCACCTCTTGCGCCTCAAGACTCGTCAGAGAGCTCTGCCGTGAGCAAACAAGCCGCGATCGCTTGAATCGTCTCCCGAGCCCCGCGAAACGCCCAAACTTGGGCGACGTCTTCGGTCCTTGTCTTCCCGGTGCTGCCGCCAATGGCAGGGACGTGATACTCCAGCTCGCTGAAAGAGCCCAGCGCGCTATTGACGTTGCACGCTTGCGTCGAGTACCCCATGTCCTCCGGTTCGTCCCAAGGAACGTCGACGTACTCCCCCGAGGGATCGACGAGGAAGTTCCGGATGATCAGCGCCCACTGCCGGTCCGGCATCTGATGGAGATATCCCACCCGACCCGCCGTTGCCACCGCCCGCACGCCGATCTTGTGTTCGCCCGAGGCGCGCATGCGATACCGAACGAGTCGGTCGCTCACGATCAGATCCAGGTCCGCGATCTCGCCGAAGTACACCTTGGGCTCCGTCCTGACGTACGTGGGAATCAGCAGGTCTCCCCCGTGCGGCATCTGAACCAGGTTCCACAACCCGACCGGATGTACCGGCTCCAATCCGCGGCCGAGCAGCTCAAGCGAGGTCCGCAATGTGTACCCGGCGTACTCGATCTGCGACAGTCCTCCGAGGCCCCGTTCCCGTCGGAGCGGGTTGGGAGCCGGCGAGACGAGTTTGGTGATCTGGAGTTCCACCTGACGTCTGCTGCGAGACAGCATCACCGTCAGTCGGTTCGTCAACTCCAGTCCACGGTCTGTCGTGGTCAGGGCGTAGTCGCCGGGATCGAGTTGACGTGGCTGGAAGTAGGTGTCCCTGTTGGGAAAGTTGGGGAAGAAGATATCCACCTCCGGGGCCAGCCACGTTCGGTCCCCTCCGGAGTTGTGCCAGTCGTCACTGGCGTAGAAGGCCGCGGCGGTCCGCTCCGATTCCAGCGCCGGATGCGTCCAATAGAAGTTTGCCGCAGCCCCCGGCGCGAAGAGCCCCAGAATGCGACCGCCATATGGGAGAACCAGCACCGTCGAGCCGTCCGGGAAGCGACAACGCTCGGTTTCCTTGCCGACGCTGTTCAACGTGTCAGCCAACGTGTCGATCATGGGTGATCTCCTTGCTGATGGAGTCAAGCCGGTCGGCGGATCCGGTTTTCGTCAGCGTGTTTCCGTAAGACATCACCCCGGCCGCCAGAATGAGCACGCAGATCGCCGCATACATCAGCCCGCGCGGGCGGCCGTGCACGCCTCGCCACTCTCCGCTGATGAACCCCACCCCCTGGCTCCCCGTCATCTGTGCTGCCTGTTGAACGCCGAATCCCACGGACGCCCCCAGCGCCCCGAGCAGGAGCATCCCCTGACCCATGAGTGCCACGGCCACGCTGAAGTTGATGCCGATGATCACGGCCAGACCCAACTCCTTCCCACTCGCCAAGAGGACTCCCCACGATTTGTTCCGTGTCAGCAGGTAGATCGGGTACGCGATATTGACCAGCACGCCGCCGCCGAGACCCACCGCCCAGACCGCGAAAGTGGCCGGAATCTCGCCCGCGCCATGGGCCTTCATCGCCTCGACGACCGGGCCTTGGCTGTAAACGAAGGCGAAACTGACGCCGCAGGAGAGCACTCCCGCCGACACCGCCATGATCAACCCGACCAGGAAGCTGCCCGACTTCTGTTCCAGCTTCGCCAGGGAACGATCCCGACCGAAGCCTGCAATGCTGGCCAGAACGACCCCCACGAGCATTACGCCGACGCCGGCCAGAACCGTCAGACCGGCCGGAGAGCCCAGCCCGGGGGCGTCCTTGAACAGCCCTGAACCCTTGACGATCATCGGCACCGTGACGCCCACCGAAACGCCCATCCCCGTAAGCAGCGCGCCCGTCAGGGCCATGCCGATTCGTACGAAGCAGACCCCGCATAGGACGTTGGCGATACCCCACCCGAAGGCGAAGAGGTTCGCCTTGACCAGTGCCGACGTGGGCACCGTCGCGAATGCCTCGAACGGCCGAGGGCACCCCACGAGCGTGATCGTCCACGGCATGATGATCAGCCCCACCAGCATGCCCACGAACCACCAATGCTCGAACTGGTACTTCTTCATCAGCTTGAACGGCCAGGCGCTACTGCCCATGATAAGCCCGGCCACGGCGACGACGGCTATCCCCAATACGGTTTCCATAAGCAGCGGTTCCTTCTCGACGGCGTGGTCATCCTCTCAGACGCCAGGCAGATACCCCGTGCCAAAACGCGCCGACGACTCGTGACGGAAGTCGGAGATGAGCGACATCAGCGTCGTCGTTCCGCCGTCCAACACGATCGTCTGACCCACAATGTACTCGGCCTCATCCGAACACAGAAACGCCGCCAGCTTGGCCACGTCAAGCGGCGTGCCCGCCCGGCCCACGGGCACCTGGTCCCGGGCTGACTTGCGGGCGTCGGCCTCGTTGAAGCCCGGAATCGCTTTGTAGTAGTTGTCTACCGTTACCCATCCGGGAGCGATCGCGTTCACCCGAACCCCCTTGTGCGCCAGCTCCACCGCCATCGCGCGAGTCTGCCCAATGATGGCGGATTTCGTGCCCGCGTAGACCGAGTGTTCCGGGGCGCCCTGCACCCCGTGAATCGACGTGATATTGCACACGGCCCCGCCGCCCGACTCCAGCATGCCCTCCACCACGCGCTGCGTCACGAAGAACGGTGCCCGAACGTTCACGTGGTACATCGAGTCGAACTGCTCACGAGTGACCCGTGCAAACGGCTTGTTGAACGTGATCCCCGCGTTGTTGATCAGGCAGTCGACGCCGCCGAGAAACGCGATCGCCTGATCGGCCAACCGAACCGCCTCGTCCACGACGTTGAAGTCCGCCTGGAACGCCGCGCCCCGCCGGCCCATCGACGAGATCTCCTCCAGCGCCGAGGTCGCCCCTGCCTGACTGTGCGAGTAATGAAGCACGACGTCCGCGCCCTGCCGGGCGAACTCCAGCGCGATCTCCCGACCGATCCCAGTGCCGGAACCCGTCACGAGCGCCTTCTTGCCTGTCATCCTGCCCTCACCGTCCATCTCCGGACCTCCCTAGTGCCAATGCCCGGCTCGAATGCCGCGCCGTCGATCAATGGCTAATTGCCGAAATGCTTCGCAAGGAACCCGAGCGTCTTTTTGTTGCTCCACGAGTGCGGACCGTCGAAGAAGTCCGCGTCCACGTTCTCGCCCGCCCCCAGCAATTCGTATACCTCCCGGAGCATCGCGTATCCCTGCTTAGCCTCCTTGATCGGGAAGATCGGATCCTTGGTCCCGTTGATGAGCAGCACCGGCAGCGGCGCGTACGATGCCACCACCTCCTCCATATCGCCGTATTGCATGATGTGCGGAAGGCAATTGCAGATGCAGTGGCCGATGGAGTAGATGCTCGCGCGATAGCTCGAAAACGCCCCCCCGATCATCGCCAGCTTGATCCGCTTGTCCAACACCGGCAGGTACAACGACAAGGTTCCGCCGCCGGACAGACCCGCCACGCCGATCCGCTCAGCGTCGACCTCTTTCTGCTTCTGCAAGAAGTCCACGAGCCGCATCGCGTCCCAGCACCGCAGCCCCATCGGCGTCATCCCCATCAAGAACGCGTCCATCGTCACGCGCCGGCAGCTCCGAGGGTTGCGGGCGCCCGAGTCCTGATCCGCGACCGTCTCGTCCCATCCGCGCACGACGGGCGCGATCGTGACGTATCCGTGCTCCGCGAAGTAAACCGCGTAGTCCAGACTGTGTTCCTTGCACTTCTTGCGCTCCGCCTCAGTGCCCTCGCGGATGTATGGAAAGATGCCGCTGTGACCGTGCAGGCATACGACTGCGGGGGTCCTGCCTCTAAGCTGCTTCGGAACGAAATAGTACGCCGGCGACCAGTAGTTCGCTTCCGTCCTGACGTACACTTTGTGCCGCGTCAGCTTCGGGAAATCCTTCTTCCCGGCCCACCGGACCTCGAGCGGTACGCGTTCGGGCGTACGGCCCAGGAGCTCGATCATCTTGGCGTGAAACTTCTCCTGCCAAGCCTTGTGCTGCTCGATCGTCTTGGCGTTCCAGGCCAGTTGCGCGGGCGTGTTGTCCGCGAGTGTCTGGAACGCGGGCATGACCCTGGAGTTGATCCGTTTGGCCATGGGAGGCTTCGGCGACTTCTCGGGCTCTTCGGCGAGGACCGACGGGATCGGCAGAAGACGGACGCTCGAGGCGATCGCCAGTCCCAGCATGGCCCGGAGAATCGCCCGCGAGGATGGACACACAATCTCCTGGTTCCGCATCGCTGACCTTTCCGCTTCGTTCTCAGGTGACCTTGGCGGTCGCTGGACGGCTATCGAGTGTGACGAGGAGCATACCACCGAGCACCGGACAGCGGAAGGGGCCCCGAACCGATGCCGCTCCACGAAGTTGGCACGCATGGTGCCAGGCTGGCGGACCCCGATGGGTTCGCTAGGTCGAGGACGACATCTCGACAGTCCCAAGGCCCGGTAGCCGCGCGAGAGCAACTGACTGTCTCCAGCCGCCCCCCGGGCCAGGATGTCTATTCCCACTTCGTCGGATTATCGGCCTCAACGCTTGGCCCCCTGCGGGCATGGGACGCGGGGCAGTCGAACCCGGCTTGCGTTGTCCACGCGGCTAGTACCGAAGTGTTTGTCTTTGCTGGTTCTGGAAGCCTATAATCCCAAGTAGCATGTCTGAAAGCGGGGTCGGTGCCCCGACAAGGATGCCTGAATGATGCCCCCGAGGGCCCGATGCCGTCACGGCCTCCGCGGACGGGAGGGAAGGGAAGATGCGGCAAATCATCTGTGCGAAGGGCTTTCTGGTCGCCGCCGTGATCCTTACGTCGACCGGGCTTGCCACCGGGCCGGTCAGCGGGTTCGAGATGGACATGAAGCTTGTGCCCGCGGGCGGCGAACCGAACGGACCCGCATACGATTTCTGGATGGGACGATGCGAGGTCACGCTCGCACAGTACTTCACCTTCCTAAACGACGCCGAGGCCAACCAAGGCAATGAGCGCGGCGCCTACATGGCCTTCAACACGACCAACGGCGACATCGGCCTCATGGACGGAACCTCCGCCGACGGTATCTTTGACATCAGCGACTGCAACTCTATCTTCCCCTACGCCCCGCACTATCGCGTCGCCTATGACGCCAACCAGCCCCTCGGAAGCAGGTACGTCTATGATCCAAACGAGGCGGATTATCCCATCGCGGGAGCAAGCTGGATCGGGGCCGTCAAGTTCTGCAACTGGCTCACGATCGAGATGGGACTAGACCCAAGCCAGCGGTGCTATGCCGAAGGCGTTAGCGTCGCCGACTGGCGCCCCGTCACGATCGCCAAGGCCGACTGGGCCGTTCGAGACCTGGATCAGGCCGAGCGACAGTCCCTCGTCGACCTCTACGTCGGCTTCAGGTTGCCGATGGACGATGTCGGCCTGCAGAGTGGTTATATCGACGGTCTACCGAGTGCATACAACGAGTGGTACAAGGCCGCGGCCTATGACGCAAACGCACCGGCCACAGTCCGGATCGGCGCCAACGGTGAGTCCGTGCCACCCTATCACTGGAAGTACGGCTACGGAACGGACGAACCCGATCTCACCAAGGCCAACTTCCTTATCTACGACGCAAACTTCCCGGGAGGAGTGGATCCCAACTGCGTTCGGTTCCCGACTCCGGTCGGAACCTATGCGCCCAGCAACGGGAACCCTTGGGGAATCGACGACCTGAGCGGGAACGTCTATGAGTGGGGACAGGACTACTCGAACTCCATCATCGATCCGACCCGCCACGCGACCCGAAGCAGGTCCTTTGACAGCGGCGAGCCCGCCTCCGCCTTCAGGCACTACCGCATCGTGACCAACGGCACCTTCTTCGTGGGCTTCCGCGTCGTTCAGTGCGGCGGCTATGTGCTCGACCTCGAGATCGTCAATCCTTCGTCCGGAACCCTCGACGTCGAGCCGAATCGACCAGTGTACCCGGCGGGTGAGGTCGTGACTCTGACCGCCGTCCCGGCAGAGGGCCGATCCATCAAGTGGTATCTCTTCGATCCCAACTATCCCGGTGACCTGAACCACGCCGCCGCGGATGCCAATCTGGTGCTCGAGTTATCAATGACCAGGGACTGGGAGGTCCAGGCGAGGTTTACCTGCGGCAACGGCGTGCCCCAGACGCTGCCCTTGCTGGCCGTCGGTCTGTTGGCGCTGGGAATCATCTCTCGACGGGGACGGGGTCCGGCTTGGCTGCTCCGGACGACGCGCCGCCTTCGACGCGATTCGTGACCGCCTTCAGGATTCCTTCCGCCGTTTGCGACTCGTCGATCGTCACCTCGCTCGTCCCGAGTCGGACCGCTTCGGGCGCTCGACTCAGTGAGTGCAACCGGGCAAGAATATAGAGGTCCGGCACGTGGGTTCTGCCGATTGCGCAGGCTCGAAGCACCGCCTCCTCGTCAGGGATCGTCAAAACGAGCCCGCCGGCCTCGTTGACACCGGCAGAGATCAGCACGTCCGGATTGGCCACGTCGCCGAAAATGAACGACTTGCCCATCCGAGACTGCTCATCCACGGTCTTCGGGTTGAGCTCGATGACGACGTAAGGAATGCCTGTCTGGTCGAGCTTCTGTGCCACGCTCTGACCGATTGGCCCATACCCGGCGATGATCCAGTGTCGCCGCGAGCCATCCTCCTCGGATTTCCCAGGCGCGCCGTCCTTCATCTCCGAGCCCCCGATCCACGGCGCCGCCCGCAGCCCGGACGCCGCGCTGGCAAGACGCCTGCCAAACGCAATCAGTCCCGGCGTCAGGATCAGCGACATGACGATCACCGCAATGGCGATGGCCGTCGTCTTCTCGTTGAGAAGGCCGAAAGCGTGAGCTTGGTTCAGAAGGATCAGGCTGAACTCGCCGCCCTGCGACAGCGCCACGCCCACGGCCAGCGCGATGCTCGCCGAGGCGCCGAACGTCCAGCAGGCGCCTGAAATGGCGAGGGTCTTCAGGGCGATCATGACCGTCAGGCCCAGCAGGATGGCCCACCAGTACTGCATGACGACCTGTGGATCGAGCCGCATCCCGACCGTCGTGAAGAAGACAGCCAGGAAGACGTCTCGCAAAGGCGCTATCTGCGCGCTCAACTGATACCGAACCGACGTTCCCGCCAGGATGAAGCCCCCGAGGAACGCCCCCATCTCCAGGCTGAAGCCCAGTGCCTCCGCGGCCACGGCGCTCGCCAGAGCTACGGCCACTCCGGCGACCATCATGACCTCCGTTGATCGACCTCGCAGCGACTCCCGCAGGACGCGAGGCAATACCAGCCGACCAAGGATCGCCAGTACCGCGATCCCCGCCAGGCGGACGACTCCATCGAGGACCGTTGCCGGCCACCCCGTCCGGTCGGCAGGGGGGGCTTCCAGGATGATGGGCTCGACGGCGCCTTTGCCGGCCCACTGCGCGATGACTGGAAGAGCGGCGAGCATTGCCAAGACCAGCATATCCTGGATGACGAGCGTGGCGAGCGCCAGCCGACTG
>JAFGLZ010000198.1 GCA_016927755.1 Phycisphaerae bacterium | reverse complement strand
GACCTGGTCGTAGATGATGCGGTCCATCGGATACCAGTTCCGCGTGATCGGCTGCAGCCGGCTGTACGAGAACGCCTCGACGAACTTGTGCGAGCCGCAGCCCGTATCGAACCGCTTGAACGCCTCGGCTGATGCCTTTAGCGCCGGCACCGACTGTTGGGATCGCGCGACGATGTCCTGTCCGGGCTTCCCGCAGACGAAACGGATGAACTTCCAGGCACACTCCTTCCGCTCGCGCGTGAGATCCTTGAACATGCACAGCCCGTCCCACGTGACCCGCGTGTATCGCTTGCCCGTCGGCCCGAACGGAATGTGCGTGATGCCGTATTCAGGCGGCTTGCCCTCCCGCGGCCCCAGCGACGTCTCGTTCAGAAACGGCAGCAGCCACGGTCCGTTGACGCACATCGCGATCCGCCCCGTGAAGAAGGCCGTGTCCGTCAGCATCTCGCTCTGCTCGATTGGCGTCGGGCACACGCGATCTTCCCAACGCATCCGCCGATAGAGCTCGAACACGCTCACCGCCTCGGGCCCGACGAGTCGCCACTGCGTCCGCGTCTCGTCTAGGATCCTCGCCTCGTGACTCCAGATGAACGGCAGGTAATACACCCACGTCGGCAGCATGAAGCCGAACTGGTCTATCCGCCCGTCGCCGTCCTCGTCGATCGTCAGGTCCCGGGCGGTCTCCAGGAACTCGTCCATCGTCCAATTGTCATGCGGTCGGCGAATCCTCCGGCCGCGAGCCTTGTCGGCGCGGGCGAAGCACCGCTTGTTCCAGATGATGAGCACGTTGCCGCCGCACAGAGGGATGCCGTACGGCTTGCCGTCGATCAGAAACGATTCGACCGCCGTGTCGAAATACTCGCGCTTCAGGTCGATCGGCGGATCCGAAGCCGCCACCAGCTCGCTCAAGTCCGCGAAGCCCCGAGGCGCGAATGTCGGGAACGGCTCGTCCTGGAACATCATCACGTCCGGCGCGTCGCCCGAGACGATTTGCTGCTGGATCTTCGTCTCGTACCGGAACCCGACGATGTACTCCTGCCGGACGCGAATGTCCGGGTATGCCTTGTGGAACTCGCCGATGACCTCCTGCCAGACGCGGTATTCCGCGAAGTCACCCCAATGCGCGAAACGGACGACCGGTTCCGTGAAGCGGTCCGGGAAGTGATAGCGCAGCGTGTCGGCGAATAGCCACCACGCCACCGCGGCGACGATCACCCCTGCCAGTCCTACCTTGATTCCGCGACCGACCATCGATGACAGTTCCGGACGTTCAACGAAACGGCGGTCAGTGTCCCAAGTGGCGCAGCGACGGTCAATGTGGACTCCTTGCGTTCGACCTCCATATCCTTCCTCAAAGCGTTTCCCGCTTGACCGCACTGCGCCGTGCGTTCGATACTATGCGGACAAAATCCGGACAAGCCTGAAAGGAATCGATGATGACAACGCGACGGTTGACGATGGGCCAGGCGATCGTGGAGTTTCTCAAGAACCAGTACGTCGAGCGCGACGGACACGAGCACCGCTTTGTCGAGGGCGTCTTCGGCATCTTCGGCCACGGCTGCGTTGCCGGCGTGGGCCAGGCGCTCGAGGAATACGGCAAGGACGGGCTGCGATACTACCAGGGGCGAAACGAGCAGGCGATGGTCCACGCCGCCACCGCCTTCGCCAAGCAGAGCAATCGGCTGCGGATCTTCGCCTGCCTGACGTCGATCGGCCCCGGCGCGACCAACATGGTCACCGGCGCCGCCGCCGCGACCGTCAATCGCATCCCCGTCCTCCTGCTACCGGGCGACATCTTCGCCAAGCGGATGGTCGGGCCGGTCCTGCAGCAGCTCGAGTCGCCGCACAGCCAGGACACGTCCGTCAACGACTGCTTCCGTCCCGTCAGCAAGTACTGGGATCGGATCAACCGCCCCGAGCAGATCCTCACTGCCCTGCCCGAGGCGATACGCGTGCTCACCAGCCCCGCCGAGACCGGCGCCGTGACGATCGCGCTGCCGCAGGACGTCCAGGCCGAGGCCTTCGATTACCCCATCGAGTTCTTCGCCAAGCGCGTCTGGCGTATTCCCAGGCAGGAGCCCGACCGCGAGTCAATCGAGCGGGCCGTCGACTGGGTCCGCCAGAGCAAGCGACCGCTCATCATCGCCGGTGGGGGGGTGATCTACTCCGAGGCGAGCGAGGCCCTGGCCGCCTTCTGTGAGGCCACCGGCATCCCATCCTGCGAGACACAGGCCGGCAAGGGCGCCCTGCCGTTCGATCATCCCTGCAATGTCGGGGCCATCGGCGTAACGGGCACCTCCGCGGCGAACGTCCTGGCCCGAGAGGCGGACCTGGTCATCTGCGTCGGCACCCGGCTGAGCGACTTCACCACCGCCTCGAAGACGCAGTTCCAGAACCCCAACGTCCGCTTCATCGGCCTCAACGTCTCGTCGTTCGACGCCCACAAGCACTCGGCGCTGCCCGTCATCGGCGACGCCAGAACGTCGCTGGGCAAGCTGCTACATGCGGCCCAGGAGATGCACCACACCGTAGGCGACGCCCACAAGAAGCAGGTGGCCGACCTCCGCGCCGCCTGGGACAAGGAGGTCGATCGGCTCTTCAACCTGAACGCCAAGCCGCGGATCAGCCAGGGCGAAGTCATCGGCATCGTGAGCGGCTTCATGGGCGAGAGCGACACGGTCGTCTGCGCGGCCGGCGGTCTGCCCGGCGACATGCACAAGCTCTGGCGAGCCGCCACGCCCAGGAGCTATCACATGGAGTACGGCTACTCGACGATGGGCTACGAGGTCGCCGGCGCGCTTGGCGTGAAGATGGCCGACCCGTCGCGAGAGGTCTACGTCATGATCGGCGACGGCTCGTATCTCATGATGAGCAACGAGATCGTCACGTCCGTCCAGGAGCGGCGGAAGCTCATCGTCGTTCTGTTGGACAACCACGGCTTTGCCTGCATCCGCGGCCTGGCCCGTAGCTGCGGCAGTCGCGGCTTCGGCAACGACTTCCGCTACCGCGACGATAAGGGCACGATCGACACGGGCGACTTCCTGCCCATCGACTTCGCCGCCAACGCCGCCAGCCTCGGCGCGCACGTCATCAAGGCAAGCGATCGAGCGTCCCTGTCGGATGCGCTGGAGGAGGCCAAGACGACCGATCGAACGACGGTGATCGTCGTCGAGGTGGCTCGAGACGAATACGTCCCCGGCTACGAATCGTGGTGGGACGTCCCCGTGGCCGAGGTCTCCGGCATGGAGACCGTCCGAAAGGCCCGGACCGACTACGAGGAGAAGGTCAAGGCCGAGCGCTACTTCCTGTGAGCGTTCCGCGCGTAACGCAGGTATCCTTGCCTGCAATTGATGGGGCCTCCCGGACAGGTGCCCCGTCCCCCGACGCAGTTCAAGGACTGAGACATGAGCTGGGTAGAAGCCTTCTTCGACGACCCGACGTACGACATCGAGTACGCTGGCTTGCTCGGAGACAAAGAGCGAACGGCCAAAGAGGCGGCCTTCATCATCAGGGAGCTCGCGCTGAGCGGCAAGGATCGCGTTCTGGACTTGGCGTGCGGCCATGGCCGGCATGCCCTGGAGGTCGCCAAGGCCGTCACCCACGTCGTCGGATACGATCGAACCGACCACTTCCTCGCGCACGCGAGGAAGCAAGCCGAGGAGCTTGGAGTTGCCAACGTTGAGTTCGTCCGGGGCGACATGCGCGAGTTGGACTACGAGGATGAGTTTGACGCAGCGTACAATTACTTCACCGCATGGGGATACTACTGCGACGCGGAGAATCAGGACGTCCTCGCCCGCGTTGTGCGGGCCCTCAGGCCCGGCGGGCGCTTCCTGTTGGAGATGATCAATCGGGACGCTCTACTCGGGGACTTCCGCCCGCGGAGCTGGCAAGAGTTGGAGGACGGCACCGTCGTCCTCGTCGAGCAGCGCTTCGACTTCGAGACGGGGCGGTCCCTCACGAAGCGGATCTACCTGCGGGGATCTGATAGAAGAACCGTCGAGACCGACGTCCGCCTCCCCGCGCCGGAGGAGTCCGTTCGAATGTTTCGCCAAGCCGGCTTCGCACGGATCCGTCTGATCAGCGCGCCTGAAGGGGGAGCCCTAACCGCCAAGAGCTGGCGGATCGCCGTGATTGGGGCCAAGGAATGATCTACAACGCCGAGACCATGCTGATTCGAGCCACCCCGCCCCCGGACGAGCCCGATGTGCTTACCCGCGTCACCGCCGAGCAGGCCGGCTGGCAGTTCCTGAATGCCGAGGTCCGCGCCCTGAAACGCAGCGCCACCTGGGCCGCCGACACGGGTGACTGCGAGGCCGTCCTGGTGCTCCTGGGCGGACAGTGCTCGATCACCGGCAATCGCGGCCAGTGGGCGGAAGTCGGCCGCCGTCCCGATGTCTTCAGCGGCATGCCGCACGCCCTCTACCTCCCCCGAGGCAGCGCCTTCACGGTCAGCGCCACGACCGATCGCACCGAAATCGCCTACTGCTGGGTGCCTACCGACGAGGATCATCCTGCCCGACTCGTGACCCCCGCCGACAGTGCCGTCGAGATCCGCGGCGGCAACAACGCCACGCGTCAAATCAACAGCATCGTTCCGCCCGGCTTTGACTGCCACCGCATCGTGTGCGTCGAGGTCTATACCCCCGGAGGCAACTGGAGCAGCTATCCCCCGCACAAACACGACGTGCATCGCCTCGACGACGCCGGCAACGTCGCCGAGGCCGACCTCGAGGAGATCTACTACTTCAAGGTCAACAAGCCCCAAGGCTACGCCATCCAGCGGGTCTACAACGACGACCGGTCCATCGACGCGGCCATGGTCGCCCACAACGACGACATCGTCCTCGTGCCCGAGGGATACCACCCGGTCAGCGCCCCCTGGGGCTACGACTGCTACTATCTGAATTTCCTGGCCGGCTCGGCGCAGTCGCTGGCCGCCACCGATGACCCCGACCACGCGTGGATCAAGCAGACCTGGACGCAGCGCGATCCGCGCGTGCCCATGGTCACGCTTGACATGGAGGAGCCTGCGACGACATGACCGAAACGCTCACCGCGCCGGTGATCCCGACGGATCGCCGCTACGACATCCTGACGATGGGGCGCAGCTCGATCGACCTCTACTCGAACGACATCGGCGCGGCCTTCCCGGACATCAAGACCTTCGGCGCCTTCGTCGGCGGCTGCCCGACCAACGTCAGCGTCGGCACGCGCCGCCTCGGCCTGAAGTCGGCCCTGCTCACGGCGATGGGCGACGACCCCGTCGCCGACTTCATGCTGAAGTTCCTCGACAAGGAGGGCGTCGAGACGCGGTTCATCCCCCGAAAGGCCGAGTTCCGAACCAGCGCCGTCGTCCTCGGCATCGAGCCCCCCGACAAGTTTCCCCTCGTCTACTATCGGAGCGGCTGTGCCGACATCGAGATTACCATCGATGACGTCCTGGCCGCTCCCCTCGACGAGACACGAGCGCTCTTCATTACCGGTACCGGCCTCAGCAAGGAGCCCAGTCGAAGCGCCACGATCTTCGCGGCCGAGCGGGCACGCGGCTATGGCGCGACCGTCCTACTCGACATCGACTTCCGGGCCGATCAGTGGCACGACCCTCGCGCCTTCGGCGTCGTCGTCCGTAGCGTGCTCGACCTGGTGGACGTCGCCATCGGCTCCGAGGCCGAGGTCAAGGCCACCGCCCTGACCGAGGCCTCCCAGCTCAAGATCGAGCACTCGCAGGTCTCTGACCCGAACGTCACCGGAGACGTCTCGGCCGCGATCGAGTCGCTGTTGGATCGCGGCGTCGGCTCTGTCGTCCTCAAGCAGGGCACCGCCGGCTCATCCGTCTATTTGCCCGGAGGCGACGTCGTCCACGCTGATCCGTTCGGGGTCGAGGTCTGCAACATTCTCGGCGCCGGCGACGGCTATGCCAGCGGGCTGATCTATGGATTGCTGAAGGGCTGGGACTGGCGGCGATCCCTGCGCATGGCCAACGCCGTCGGGGCGATCCTCGTTACGCGCCAGGCCTGCGCCAACGCCATGCCCTTCGAGCAGGAGGCTGCTGATTGGATTGAAGCCCGAGGCGGCTTTTGACAGCGAGTTGTACACCAGACGAAGCGAGGAATCATGACCAAGAACACCATGAACAACTTCAGACTCGACGGCCGCCTGGCCATCGTCACCGGCGGTTCGCGCGGCATCGGCTTCGGCATCGCCAAGGGCCTCGGCCATGCGGGCGCTGCGGTGATGATCTCGGCCCGCAGACCCGACGTCGGCCAAGAAGCCGTCAAGCTGCTCGTCGAGGAAGGCATCGACGTCCGAGGCGTCTGGGGCGACGTCGCCGACGACGCTCACAGGATCGATCTCGTCGACCGGGCCATGGCCTGGAAGGGCAGGATCGACGTCCTCGTCAACAACGCCGGCACCACCGTCCGCGTCCCTTCGGAGCAGTGCAGCTTGGCGGACTTCGACCGCGTCATCGAGGTCAACGTCCGAAGCGTCTTCGCGATGTGCCAGCTCGTTGGGCGTAAGATGCTCGAGGCCGGGCGCGGCTCCATCGTCAACATCTGCTCGCTGACCAGCGAGATGTCGAGGCCGACTATCGCCGCTTACGCGTCCAGCAAAGGCGCGGTCCGCCAACTCACCCGGACACTCGGTATCGAGTGGGCCGCGCGCGGCGTCCGCGTCAACGGCATAGGCCCCGGATACATCGAGACCGACCTGACCGGCCCGATGCTCGACAACCCCGAGCTCAAGGGCTGGGTTGACTCCAGAATCCCCATGAAACGCTGGGGCAAGCCCGAGGATCTCGCCGGCGCCGCCGTCTTCCTCGCCTCCGCCGCCAGCAGCTACCTGACGGGGCAGGTTCTCTACATTGACGGGGGGTTCCTGGCAGGATGATGCGCGGTTGACTTGAAACCGCATGCAGTTCAGGAGAGACTCTCGATATGTTGACCAGGCTGCATGTTCGGAATCTGAAACGATTCGACGATGCCGTCGTCGAACTCGGCCCGGCCGTCGTTCTGATTGGCCCGAACAACTCCGGAAAGTCGACGGCCCTTCAAGCCTTGGCCCTCTGGGAAGCGGGCGTCAGACGGTGGAACGAGAAGCGGAAGGGCAAGACCTCTCCCAAGAAGAGACCGGGGGTCACTATCAACCGCCGCGACTTGATCGCAATCCCGGTTCCAGACGCGAATCTTCTCTGGCGCGATCTCCACGTTAGGAATGTCGAACAGGTCGTCGACAAGGAGACAGGTGACCGAAAGCCCAAGACAGAGAACGTTAGGATCGACATCATCGTTGATGGAATCACCGAGGGCCGGCAATGGTCGTGCGGGATGGAGTTCGATTACGCCAACGAGGAATCCTTGTACTGCCGCCCGCTGCGACAGGACGACTCGAAGAAGCCCGAGAGAATGACTGTGCCTCCAGAGGCCGGACAGGTGCGTGTGGCATTCCTGCCTCCGATGTCCGGCTTGGCCGCGGTGGAGCCCAAGTGGGAGCCGGGACGGATCAACGTACTGATTGGCGAAGGTCAGACGGCCCAGGTCCTGCGCAACCTCTGCTATCAGATCCATTCCGGTGAGAACGGCCAGGAGAACTGGTCGAGGTTGGCCGGCGACATCCGCTCGCTCTTCGGGGTCCAGTTGCTCCCTCCCAGCTACATCGCTGAGCGGGGCGAGATCACGATGACGTACAAGGAGCCCAACGGCGTCCAATTGGACATCTCTTCGTCTGGGCGGGGGCTCCAGCAGACCCTGCTCCTGCTGGCCCATCTCTATGCGAACCCTCGCACCGTTCTCTTGCTCGACGAGCCGGACGCGCACCTCGAGATCTTGCGTCAACGACAGATCTACCAGCTCTTGACGACGGTGGCCGGGGGACAGGGCTCCCAGGTCGTTGCGGCCAGCCATTCCGAAGTAGTGCTCAACGAAGCCGCGGATCGGGACACGGTTGTTGCATTCGTTGGCCGTCCCCATCGGATGGGCGATCGGGGTTCGCAGGTCCTCAAGGCCCTCAGGGATATCGGATTCGACCAGTATTACCAGGCCGAGCAGACCGGATGGGTCCTCTACCTGGAGGATGCGACCGACCTGGCCATTCTGCAGGCGTTTGCCAAGACGCTGGATCATGAAGCCCAGGGGTACTTGGAGATGCCTTTTCTTCATCGTATCGCGACCAATCAGCCACAGCGGGCGCGCGACCACTTCTACGGGCTGCGCGAGGCCAAGGAGGATCTAGTGGGGATCGCGTTGTTCGATAGGCTAGACAAGGAGCTCGATCAGGGGCAGCCGCTACGTGAGCTCATGTGGCGGCGCAGGGAGATCGAGAACTACTTCTGTATGGAAGAAGTACTGCTTGAGTACGCTCGTTACGACGTGCCGGATGACTTGTTCGGGCTCGCGGAGCGTGACCGGCGTGTGGGAGCCATGCGGGAGGTGATCGCCGATTTCTGCAAGGCGCGGCAAACACAACGCCAGCCTGGCCCATGGTCTTCCGATATCAAGGCAAGCGATGAATTCCTTGATCCGGTCTTCCAGAACTTCTTTGAGAAACTAGTGCTTCCCTTGGGCCTGCGAAAGTCGGACTATCATCGACTCGCTGCCCTTGTTCCGAAGGAGCAGATTGACCCGGAAGTAGTTGAGAAGCTCAACGCCATTGTCGAGGCGGCCAATCTCGCCAGACCCAGAGGCAATTAGGCGCGGCAAAGACGTTCCGATCCCCCGGGGCCTGCCACTTCTCCATGATCCTAACCGGCACGCGCCTCCGCCGCCGGCTACGGAATTCCGCACAGAAGATCTTCTGCCACCGGCCCGAAGTCGAGCTTGCCATCCGCAGTCACAAACACCACCTGCCGGCTCATGGCCGGGCGCCCCAAGTGCGCGTCGCTGTTCTTCTCGCCTGTTGGGTTGCGCCGATACTGACTGATTGGCTCATGTGGAGCGAGCCACTCGAGCCACTCGTCGTAATCGCCATGGAAGCCGAACATCGACCAGACCATCTGTCCCACGCGCGTCTAGCAGAGCGCAGTCGGCGACTACTCATTGGCCTTGTTCAGGGACGGCAACAGGATGGAAACGAGAAGGGCAGTGGTCGTCACCATAGTCCGCAACGCGATGACCGTGAATGCCTTGCGCATGCGTGATATGGCCCGTCTCTTCTGAAGACCGATGCGCCCATGCAACAGCATCCATATTCGCCTTCGTCGCACAGGTGTACATGATTGCGCTAGCATGAACGTGTGGCAGCGCCTAGGGCACGGTCAGCGTCATCTCGGCCTTGGGGTTGTCGGCAGTCAGTTCGAAACTCAGGACGATTCGCGAGGCGCCGGGGGTACTATCTCCCGCCTTCCTGTACGGGTTGTGCGGCATCTTCGGCCAGAGGAGGCGAGCGGCGTTGGGGACGGAGAGTTGCCAACCGGCATGGCGGACCCAGTCGCCGAGCTGCTTGCCCGACCAGTCGAACGGCTCTGAAGTCAACTGGATCTTCTGTCCGCCGGCGGAGGCGACGTCGGCCTCGATGTGTGGGAGGAGCGTGACGTGAGCCTCGACGCGCTTGTCCCACGGCCCCGAGGATTGATACGTCACGCGCGCGGTCTTGGCGTCGACGTAAGTGACGTCGAGGCGGCATCGTACCTGACCGTATGCCAGGTCGGCCTGAAGGGCGTTGCCATCGAGTTTGACGGATGCGGAGGTCGGGACGTGGATCAGACCGGCCGGCGGGATGAACTTCGGGCTCGTGTCTCCTTTCTTGTGCGTCAGGAGCGAGGGATCGCCGACGGAAAAGTTGCTCCAGTAGGGTTGGAGCTTGGTGTTGCCGCCGCCGAGGATGAGGCCGGTCTTGTCGTGGTAGACGCTGACGAAGTTCTGGCGGTCCTGGATCCAGCGATTCTGTGGGACTTCGGCGGTGTAGGCGGAGGCGACGACGAACCAGGGCTTCTTGCGGAGGACGACGATCTTGCCATCCTTGCTGGTCCATCGATAGTCGTCTCGCCCGGCGGCGGTGGGCATGGCCTTGCCGGTCTTGCCGTAGAGGAGGAACGAGGCGGCGTGGTCCGGATCGACGGTCTTGGGGCCCAGCATGTGCTGCTGGCGGAGGTAGCCGCGTCCTTCGGGCGTCATACTGAAGCCGACGTTGCCCAGGCGGACGCCGTGGTGATAGGGGTTTCGCTCGTCGACGGTCTCGACGGACGAGCCGTCGGGATAGGTCATGTTGGCGTGGAAGACGGCGGATCGGCGAAGAGCTTCGAGAACCGATGGGTCGCCGGACATGGCGTAGTAGGTGCCGAGGGCGTCGACATAGACGGCGTTGTACAGGACGACAGGTCCGACGTGCTCCGACCACCAGCCGTCGGGGGATTGCTTGGCGACGACCTTGGCCAGGAACCCGGCAGCCTGCTTCTTCCACTCGTCGCGGTTGAAGGCAATGCCGGCCGCGTACAGGCCCATGGCGTGATGGCTGGGGATGTTATGCACGTGTCCCAGGCAGGTCCTGCTGATGCCTTCGTAGCCCTTGACGAGTCCCCTTTCCCACTTGGCTCGACGTTCGGCCGGCATGGCGTCCTTGACGAGGAGGAAGGCGCGGACCCAGCGGCTGTAGGTCCAGGGCATGTAGATCTGCCCCCAGGTGCTGCCGTCCTTCTTGCGGAACGTCCACTTGCCGTCCTTGTCCTGGTCATCCACCAAGGCGTCGCCGCCGTCCATGATCGCCTCGAGGAGCTTGGGGTTGTGGTACCAGGGGTTGTCGTCGTCCTTGATGCTCCACGCGGCGGCCAGGGGTAAGAGGACGTTCTGGTCGCGGCAGATCCAGGGCTCGGTGCCGAACCGGCCCGTCTTGGGGTCTTGCGTCTTGAGAATGCCGTCGACGGATTTGACGAGGTCGGCGAGAAAGGCGTCGGTCGGGTCCCAGTGCTCGACGAGGCAACTCGGCTCCTGACTCTTCGGGAGCTCGGGGACCTCCTTGATCTTTTCGAGCGACTGTGCGGCCGGCAGATTGACCAGGACCATCGTGATCGCAGCAACGGCGACGCTCATGTTCGACCCCTTCAGGAGTAGTTGCGAGAGATCATCTTCCTGACCGCGAGGAGTATCCGCAAGCCACAAGCAGGTCAAGCGCCGCGAAACGCAAGCGCAGTCGCCGGCTACGTGGAGCATTCCCACAGTCTAGCGAACCAAGCCGCTTCGGGATGTCGACTTGTTGACGTGTCGACGTTTCGACTTGTCGCCTACGCCTTGGCGTAGGCGCTAGCGGCGGGTTCGGTGACGGTCTCCATGAGCCGCTTGACGACGTCTTCGGGTTTGATGCCTTCGGCGTCGGCGTTGAAGTTGGTGAAGATTCGGTGTCGTAGGACCGGCAGGGCGACGCCGCGGACGTCGTCGCAACTGACGTTGAGTCGGCCTTGAAGAATGGCGCGGGCCTTTGCGCCGATGACGAGGTACTGGGCTGCTCGTGGGCCTGCGCCCCAGGTGAGCCAGTCGCTGATGAAGGCGGGGGCGCCCTCCTCGCCGGGGCGGGTGGCTCGGACGAGGTTGACGGCGTAGTCGACGACGTGGTCGCTGACGGGGATCTTCCGGACGATCTGCTGGAGTCTGAGGATCTCCTCGCCGGAGAGGACCTGTCGAGGCTCGCCCTGGACGGCGCGGGTCGTGTGCTTGACGATGGCGCGCTCCTCGTCGCGCTTGGGGTAGTCGATGTTGACCATGAACATGAATCGGTCGAGCTGGGCCTCGGGCAGGGGGTAGGTGCCTTCCTGCTCGATGGGGTTTTGCGTGGCCAGGACGAAGAAGGGCCGGTCGAGGTTGTACGTCTCGCCGGCGACGGAGACCTGATACTCCTGCATGGCCTGGAGGAGGGCGGCCTGGGTCTTGGGCGGGGTTCGGTTGATCTCGTCGGCGAGGATGATGTTGGCGAAGACGGGGCCCTTGACGAATCGGAAGGCCCGCCGGCCGGTGGTGAGGTCTTCCTCGATGATCTGCGTTCCGGTGACGTCGGATGGCATGAGGTCCGGGGTGAACTGGATGCGGTTGAAGGAGAGCTTGAGGACTTGGCTGATCGTCCGGATGAGGAGCGTCTTGGCCAGGCCCGGCACGCCGACGAGGAGGCAGTGTCCTTGGCTAAAGAGGGCGATCATCATCTGCTCGATGACGTCGTCTTGGCCGATGATGACCTTGTGGATCTCCTCGACGAGTCGGGCTCGGGCCTTGCCGAGGCGGTCGATGATTTCCATTTCGGCCGGCTGTCTTGGCGTTGTCGACATACTCGGTTCTCTGGGGGTTAGGGTCTAGGGTTCAGGGCCTGGTCTGACTGCACCATTTCCATTGTCTCCGGGATTCGTGGTGCCCACCTCCTAAGAGGGCCCTCCGACAATCTCGAATTCGGCTGGCCGGTCCTGACGTTTTCCCATGCTCAGCGCCCTCGCTCCATCGTTTCGGCGGCATCTAGGCGGTTATCTTCTGCACCGCAATGGGCAGGTGGGACAGGGACAGTTCTCCAAGTTCGAGTTTCCTGCTGGCGTTGTCGATGTCAATGCCGACGACGTTACCCTCGACATCGTAGTCCAAGACCACGCCTTCCGAGACTTCGCGGCTCTCCGCACTCGGTGTGGAGGAGAGGTCGATATAGAGCGAGTCGGTTTCCGGATAGTAGCTGATTCTCACGGCTTGAACCCCCTATCGAGGAAGGCGTTGTGGATAGTCCTCTTGTCGGCGAGAGTGACGACGCGCAACACCTTGCCCCCAAGCTCTTCTATCTCCCCCCCAGAACCTGTGACGATTGTCTTCTTGGGCCTCTTCGCGCAAAGGACTCCGCACAACGCGTATGCAATACTCCTTCTTCAGATAGGGCCGCTTCCGCAAGACCTCGCGTTCGAAGTAGGTCGTGAAACGGAATCCTCCCATACCTAGAGTCTACCCCACCCTTGTCAGTGTGTCATCCCGTAGACGAAGAGGTTGATGCCGAGCTTCAGGGCGTCAGCGTCGACGTATCCGCGGTTGTAGGGGTACGGCAACTGCTCCCATCCGTTGCCCAGGCTGAACCTGGAGTAGATCACGCAGAGCGAGCCGTCGCGGGTCACGCCTTCGAGGGCGGGCGCGCTGAGGTTCGGCGATTCCTGTTTGACGAGGTCGGTGTAGCCGACCTGCCGCACGGGGAAGACGGCGGAATAGATCGGGTGTTCCAGCGGGAGGATGCCGAGCTCGTCCTTGGGCAGGACGCGCTTGATCTCGCGCCGGAAGGCCACGTCGAATGACTTGCGGCCGGCCGCGGCATCGGCGACCAAGACGCCGCCGCTGTCGAGATAGGTTCGGAGCCGGGCGACCTCGGCGTCGTTGAGCTTGAAATCGCGCTGGCCGGTCATGTAGAGCATCGGGTGCTTGAAGACGTCAAGCTGTCCGAGGGAGACGATCTCCCGCTTGAACTGGGTCTGGAGCGTGGTGTTGTCCTGCATGAACTTCAGGAGGTTCGGCAGTCCGGAGGGGGTGGGGTCCCAGTCGCCGGCGTGGACGACCTGCGCCAGGACGAATTCGTCTCGGGTGGCGGCGGCCTTCTCGAAGAAGACCTTCTCGACGGCCCGCATGCGCCCGTACTCATGGCATGCGATGGTGTAGGTGACCATGTTGCTGCCGAGCTTTCGTGCATCGGCGCCGACGATCCACGCCCCCGGCGCGAAGTTTGGCGGGGGGTTCTGGCCGAACCAGCCGTTGGCCAGATCGATCGGCGAGAAGAAAACCGCGGTTCGGCAGCCGATGTTCATGCCCTCGATGTAGGGCGCGTTGGTGAAGCGTTTGTCCGTTCCCTGCTGGTACTGGACGTTCTTGATGTCGTAGAAGGCGCTGAAGACGGGATGGTCCGAGGCGAGGGGCGCGAGCTCCCGTTTCGGGAAGATCGCGGCGATCTCGCGTCGGAAGGACTCGGTGAACTTCTTCTCGCCACAGCAGGCGTTGGCGAAGATGGTGCCGCCGTCGTAGACGTATCGGCGAATCTTCGATCGTTGGTCATCCGAGAGGGTGGGCAGGGGCTCGTGTCCGGTGAGGTAGAGGATCGGGATCTCGGTCGGGTCGTAGCTGAAGCTCCGCCAGGAGCTGTCGAAGTGGCGGTATCGGATTCCGAGCTCTCGGTTGGTCCACTGGAGGAGGTTTCGCACGTCGTCGGTGACGTTGAGCCACTCGGTTCGGGCGCGACGCTTGCCCTCCTGGACGGCGAAGGTCACGTTGGTGTAGGCCATCTTGCTGACCAGGGCAGGCGGCGCGGGCTCGCGCTTACGCTCACTTCGGCGCAGGGGCGTGGCGGGCAGGGGCAGCGGGGGGAAGGACTCGCCGCCGCTTCGACGATGCGGTTTGGCCTTGGGCGGTATTCCATGACCCGGTAGCTGCAGACTCGTATCCTCGGCGGCCTGGGCTTGGCTTATGGGGAGTGTCGATAGGATCAGGCCGACCAAGATGGCGGCGACGATGGACCCGCGGAAGTGCGTGGCCATGGGAGGAACCTCCATAGGGGCTCAATCCGAGATCCGTCCGGCCCTCCTGGCCGGCGGCGCGGGATCGAGATTCGTATCGTCCCGTGCGAACCTGGGTTGCGCCTCATGACATTATCATCGTCCTCTTTGGGGGCTTCAAGTGTCTGTCCTGTCGAAATCTCGGTACGGCAGGAGAACAGACCGGTTCCACGGGATGCAAAACGCCGAAGCGAGGCCGGTATTGCCGGGTCGCTTCGGCGTTGGTTCTATATGGGGGCGGGCGTAAAAGGTTCCTGACACCTTTTTCGCTAGGTCAGGTCCTCCAGGAGTCGATCGAGGGCGGTGTCCATTCTCGAGTCCATGTCGTATTTCTCGTTCATGATGGCCTGTCGAATGGGCGCCACCTTCTCGATGCGGATGTCGGGCAGATCGCGGATCTTGCCGAGGAGCTCGGCGACCTGGCTGATCTGTACGGTGTCCTGGTCTTCAATGGGTGTTTCGGCCTTCTGCGCGGCCTGGTAGGCTTTGCCGGCAATAGGCTGAATCGGGCCAATTCCCTTCGTTCCCTGCACGTTGCCGATGTCTGACATCGAATCACCTCGCTGGACGTGTGGCTTGCCTTGTTGGGGTTTGAGTGGATCGACCATGGGTCCGACTCCCCCCCAAAACGCCCCTTCGGCGCGCACACGCGGCCGAATGACCACTCGACGCCTGCATTCATCCGTGAACGCGGGTGATGGGACAGGGGGTTTGGGTTGTCCTTAACCTCGGCGGTGATTTAGGGCTGGTCCGTCAGCCCGAGAACTCCCGCTCTCGCGCTTCGCTATGACAGTTATCGGTGTAAGCGGGGGGGCGACTTGAGAGTTTTCGCCCAAGCCCGAACCCAATCGCAATCTTATGCTTATGCGCTACTTACGGAAAACGTTGGCCGCCTTGCTCCCCCCGCGAGAGGCGGTCGAGAACCTCGGTGCAGAGCAGCAGGGCCCGCGGCAAATGGAACGGATCCTTGACCGGGAGGGCGACGGTTTTCGTAAGTGGTTTTCCGTCAACATCTAATCGCTGTCGCCACTCGCCATGCTCCCTGTCGGGGTAGTGAGTGAAGGCATAATCATGCACTTTCCAGTACCAGGGCAGGCACCATGTTGCGCTCGTCTTCTCGTAGGCCAGGAGCAAGGCGTAGAGTGCCTCGGTGGCGGGCCACCAGAGCTTGGTGTCGGCGAATTTCCAGGCGACGGCCGCGGTGCTGCCGCCCGTGTCGACGGCGTGGTAGATGCCGCCGCGCTCGGCGTCCCAACCCAGCGCGAGATGGGGCTCGATCAGCTCGCAGGCACGGCGGACGCCGGACTCGTCGCGCTGGCGCTGCAGGATATGGATCTGGAACCACATGTCCTCGATGACGTGGCCGGGGACGATGACGCGGCACTCCGGCGACTCGTCGAGCGTGTTGTCGAGGCGGATGAACTCGTGCAGCAGACCGTCCTCCGGGCGGAGGAAGTGGTCGAAGACATCGCGCGTCAGGTCCAGACCGGCCTGACGGATGGTCGAATCGTTCAGCAGCGTGCCCAGCTCGTAGAAGACGAGGGAGAAGATCATGCTCGGTCCGTGGGCGCGGAAGCCGGGCGGGATCCTATGCGGGTCGGTGGGGTAGGTGCCGGGGCGGTCGAGGTCGGCCTTGACAAGGGGAAAGATCTCGCGTGCGAGTCGTTCGGCGCGCGGATCGCCCGTCATTCGGAAGTACTCGGTCAGGCCGGAGAGGGCGAAGGCGTCGGCGTAGATACTGGTGTAGCCCTCCTTGATGGCCCCGCTTCTGTCGAGGCAGAAGACGGTCCGGCCGTCGTCGTCACGTCCGTGCTTGGCGACGAAGCGATAGATGCCCTCGGCGGCCTGGCGCCATTCGGGTCGCGGCTCGAAGCGTTGGTAGAGGGTGCTGAAAACCCAGACGGCCCGCCACTGTGACCAGAGGTACTTGTCGTGGGACACGATCGCGCCGTCGTCGCGGATGCAGGTGTTGATGCCGCCGCACTCGTGGTCGAGGGCGTGGGTCGTCCAGAAGGACATGACGTCGTTGGCGAGGTGGTCTCGGTAGAAGTCTCGCAGCTCGGAGAATGTCATGCGTTGGGTCATTGGGGCTCCTGGTCGCGGGTCGGCGATCAGTTGAAGAACGTCATGTGGTCCTCGAGAGTTTGGCAGATGGCCTCGATGTTCTCGAGGGAGACGTCAGGTTCGCACTCGGCGCTGAGCATGAGGCCGCCCTGTTTGGATCCGAGCTTCATGACGGCCTCGCGAACGTGCTCTCGTATATCGCCGGGCGTGCAGAACGGGAAGAGCTGTCGATCAAGGTCGAGGTTAACGGCGACCTTGCCCTTGCACTGCTCGACGAGGCCCTCGAGGCCGTTGGCGCGGATCTGCGGGTTGAGGACGGTCACGCCGCATTCGATGAGGTCGTTGATGATGGGCAGGACGTGGCCGTCGGTGTGCATGTAGACGTGAGCGCCGGTCTGGCGGATGGGCGCGTAGATCCTCGCGAAGCAGGGCTTCATGTAGCGGCGCCAGAGGTCGGGTCCCATGGCGAGTCGGTCTTGCATGCCGAGGTCATCGCCGAAGTGGTAGATGCGCCGTTTGTGCTCGAGCATGTTGCCGACGACGGCGACGTTGTAGTGCAGGACCATGTCGATGAGGTCCCGGAGCTGGGGCGGCTCGTCGACGAGGTCCATCATGAAGTTCTCGAAGCCGCGGAGGTAGTAGAGCTTCATGTACATGAAGCCGTGGGGGAGGCCTTCGGCCTTGGGTTGGGGCGGGAGGTAGGTCTCGAAGGCGGCCCATTCCTCGAGCGGGTGACGGATGCAGAGGCTGTCGAGTCCGGGTTCGATGTTCCTCCAAACGCACCCCCACTCGTCGGCATACTCACCTTCGCGATAGAGTCCGTCGACGGCGTCGAAGTCCTTGCTGCCTCTCTCGTACTCGCCGAAGACTCGGGGGTGTCGCAGGACAATGTCCTCCAGGTTCTGGCGATACTTGCGCCAGGTGGCCGGCATGAGGCTGACGGCGACGGGCAACCAGGCGGGGGTTCGCCATTCGATGGCGCGAAAGTAGTTCTCTTCCTTGGTGATCGTCGGGTCGCTCATACACCGCTCCTTGTTGTGAGGCATTCTAGCGTCAAGAGGGCCGTGGGGAAGGGGTGAGTGTGGAAAGGGGGTGGGAGCCGCGGGGAGCCGGTCCGCGGGCTAACGGCGCGGAGATCAGCCGCCAACGGGCAGCGTCAGGACCGGCTTCTGCGCTTCGACATCGCCGGCCTGCAGCGAGAACAGTTGTTGAAGCAGCAGGAACGTCGACTTGGACGTCTCGTCATCGTCGGCGACGTAGAACCAGTAGCCGCGGTGTCGCACGGCGACGGCGGCGTTGCGCGGGCGATGTGGGCTCGATCGAACCCGGAAGAGATCCTCGAGTACGTCCGACCAATCGATCGGCATCCCGTCCGCGTCCACGGTTACCGTGACGAGCCCAGCCTTCTGATGGGCAGGAGGGGGTTCCACGCCGTTGGACAGGTAATACATCACGCCCATTAGAGACCGGGTGTCGACGGCGAGCTCGCTCATCAGCCGGTCGGGCTCCAGCGCATCGAATTCGCTTTCTTCCGCCTCGATCATGTCGAACCGGTTCGCGTCCGGCTTCAAACGCAGCAGCTCTCGGAGGCGCCCGGCTTCCTTCGAATCGGCCGCTCCGCGGGCGAAGCGCAGGACGAGTCTGCGCTCCTCTTTGGTCGCGACCATCTTCTTGTCCTCCGATGCGGTCTCGAAGACGAGGCCTACCCCCGCGGCGGATACGATGTCACCTGCTTCGACCTTGTCCAAGAGGATGGGGCTGCCGATTTCCACCTTCCGAATCTCGAACTCGAAGTCGATGAGTTGGGCTCGAACCAGGTTCTGCATAAGCCGTATCGCTTCTAGGAAGTCGCGATAACGAGGCTCTCTGGAAGGCGTCGGGCCCGAAGCCCCGGGGGCGTTCTCCAGGCCGTTCAACTCCTCGACGGTCATACGCAGGATGCGATCTCCCCTCCACCCGGATTCGCCCAGCAGAGAAATGACGGCGATTTCCAGCGGAGCCAGCATGCGTTTCTGAAACTTCTCTCCTCCCAGGGTCGTAAAGGTGATGGTCGGCTTCTCCGAATAGGAGACGCCCGCTCCGAGCGAGAGCGAGTCGGGCGTGTTGATGCCGGCCCCCCCAACATTCTCGACGATGGTCCCGCTGACATCTCCCGACGAACCGAACTCGAACTGCGTGGAGATGCTGCTGACATCAAGGAAGACGGGCATGTCGCGGTATCGTAGGCGAACCAGATTCACCAGTAGCTGCTCGGAGATGGCGATCCGGACGGCGTCGCTGTAATGGGCATTGCTGACCTTGAGGGCGGACGGGCCGATCTGGCAGCCCGTGAGGGCCACGGCGAAGGTCGAGACACAGAGAACGGACAACCAGGATTTCGTGTGCGTTAGCATGGGCGATCTCCTTGGGTGGATGGCGTCGCCGGGGCTACTGGGCCAGGGGACCGACGAGCACCGCCGCCAACGCGTCGGCCAGGGTGACGGCCAACTGGTTCAGAAACGAGGCGATCACGGACTGCGTCGTTTCCTGTCGACAGCTCGCCCCCATGGTGAGGACGGTGATCAGTCCGAGGATCATGAGTTCCATGCCGCGTCGCATGTCAGTGTCTCCTTATGGACGGCACACCGGTTCGTTCCGGCGGCTCAAGATGATCGCGCCCCTGGCCGGTGCGCGCGACGACACCCAGCACCGAGCCAGGTGGATACCGGGCAGGAGGCCGGGATCCGACGTCGCAGTTCAAGTTGCGTGGTTTGGCGTAATGTAGCGGTATTTCCGCGATCAAGCCACTCGGCGGCTTCGTGTTTCCGGAAGGGGGCTCCTAATTCCGCGCGGTTGGGGGGCCGTTCGGGATGGATTCCGCGGCTCGGGTTGGTCCTTCAGCTCTTGCTCGAGAGGTTGCCATGATCGCGAGGATGCACATTACGGCGGACACGCTGTGCGGGCGAAGTTGAGAGCTGGGCGCCTGAGCGTATAATGGGATCCACTTGGCCCATGCGTAGAACACGAAGCGATCACAACAGGCTCTCAATCGCGGACCGGCGCGTGCGCATTCCGATCACGTCTTGTGGGGTAGTCTCCATGAAACGCGCGGCAACAGTAGCGCTGACGGTACTGGCGGTGTTTCTCGGTGTCGATCTGACCGCGGCCGAGGGCCCGGTGCCCACAACGACAGCGACGACGTCGCTGGCCGAGGATAAGCGCGCGGCGGTTGCGGTCAAGGCGCCGACGACGGTCGAAGAGATCGAGGCGCGGCGGAAGGAACTGGCCGAGGAGATGGCGGCGCTGAGGACGGCATCGGCGACGCAGCCCGCTGCCACGCAGCCGATCGAGACGACGACGCAGCCGGCGGACGTGGCGACGAACCTCTATTTCCTGCTCAAGGAATACGACAACCTACTTCAGCAACAGAAGCTGTCGAACGAGCTGCTGGAGAAGTTCAAGAGCGAGGAGGGGATCCGCAAGCTCAAGGAAGAGGTCGAGGCCCTGGAAGGCAAGACCAAGGTATTGGAGGGGAAGCTGGCCTCGCAGGAGCAGGCGCGGGAGGAGGTGGGCACGCGGAAGGACGTGGCGGAACTGTACGACAAGCTGAATCAGGAGCACGATTCACAAGTCAGGGCGCAGACCGCCCGGGTGGAACGTCAGGCCAAGTTGGCGGAACTCCGAAGGAAGACCGGGGAGCGCGTCGCGGAGACCCGAAAGGCGTTTGACGCGGCGGTGGCGGACTTCACGGTTCGCACGACGACGGCCAAGGCGGGGCCGGAGCGGGAGCAGGCGCAGTACGCCAAGCGGATCGCGGTGCTCACGTACGAGCGAGCTCTTGCCGACAGCCAAGGCTTGAACCTCGAGGAGTCGCTGCTGGCCCAGGAGCAGCGTCGAGAGGCGAGGCGTCTGTCGGCACTGCAGCCCTATGTCAAGAAGCTTCGCGAGTGGATGAACGCGCTGGACAAGGCCGAGGCGGAGAGCGAGCTGGCGCGGATCGATAAGCGGATCGCGGAGGCCAAGACGGAGTGGGAGCGGACATATTGGGGGCTCGCCAAGGCGATCGAGGAGGTATACAAGGAGTTCGAGAAGTACGACAACCCGACGCGAGACCGCTATCCCGAGAGCCAGTTCGGCAAGGACGAGAATCGGATCGCGCGCCGCGAGAAGTACTGGAAGACGTGGTTGGACTCGCTAGTCCGGCGGAGCGGCCAGGAAGTCTTGTCACGGTATCGGGACGTTCGCAAGGAGCTTGCGCAGGAGCGGGCGTATTACGACAGGCTGAATGACAAGCTGGACGACACGATCGACGAGCGGGAGACGGCATTTGCCAAGCGGGATCAGATCCTGGAGCAGGTCGAACGGACGCGGGACGAGATGGACGATCTGCCGTCTCGTCCGTCCGACGTGGTGGCCGAGAAACTGCTGACGGCGCTGGACGAGCGGCAGAAGAAGCTGACGGTCCAAATGAGCACGATCGAGTCGCTCCAGAACGCGGCGATCGATCGGCTGACGCAATCGATCGGCCGGTCGAAGAAGTACGTCGAGCAGCTTGAGCGGGCCAGGAGCAATCTCTACTGGTCCTACCTGGTGGTGAGGGACGAGGGTCTCGTCCGGTTCGCCTGGAAGTCGATTCGCCAGGAGTGGAAGGATAACGCGGGCTACCTGCGCGTCCAGCTCGAAAAGGCGTACTCCTCCGCGCGGAAGCAGCTTTCGTCGATCCCGTCGTCGTATTGGCTGGTGATGGGGGCGCTGCTGGTCGTATCGGTTCCACTGTCGTGGCATCTGGGTCGGAGTCAGCGGCGTTGGGCGGTGGCGTACGAGGCGGCGCTCGGCGAGCGGATGCGCCAGGAGGGGATCGAGGCGGCGGGTTTCAGCGAGCGGCTTCGGCTGGCGGGACGCCGTCTCGTGGCCGAGACGGCGATACCCGTCCTGCCGCTCCTGGTGGCGGTGTGCTTCACACGCATTGTCGACCTGCAGGGCGATCCGAGCGACCTCGCCCTGGCCGTATTGCTCCTCACGGCCGGGGTCTTCCTGGCGTTCGGCTTGAACCGCGCGCTGTTCCTGCGGGCTCGTCCGCGGTTCCGGCTGGTACGGTGCAGCAACACGGTGGCCCGGTACTACCGCCGCTGGCTTCGGGCCTTCATCATCACGACGATCGTGCTCGTTCCGGCGCCGCTGATGCTCTACCTGCTGGACGTCATGGCCGAGACACGGGGGTATCTGTGGCAGGTGTACAAGACGGCATCGCTGGTCGTCGTGCTGCTGTTCCTGTTTCGCAAGCAGATGGTCATGAAAGTGGTGGGGCGTCCGGAGAACCTTCGGGCGCGTTGGCTGTACACGCTGATCGGGGCGATCTATCCGCTGCTTCCGCTGGGTGTGATGGGGCTACTGGTTCTTCAGATGATGGGCTACGGCGCGTTGTCGGGGTATCTGATCCGGAACACGGTTTTGACGTTCTCGTTGGCGCTTGTCGTAAGCATTGCCACGAGCTACGTGGCCGATCTGGCGCGGAAGTATCGACGAGTCTACGAGCAGCAGCGCCAAGAGCAGCAAGCGTTGGAAGAGAAGGCCGAGCCGGCCGTTCCCGCGAGCGACGCGGTCATCGCAAGCCAGGAGGCCGCCCCTCGTTCCGTGGAGCCGGATGACGATGGGAGCGAGTCGGAGTTCCTCGTCGGATTGACGTCCTCGCTGTTCAGTTGGGTCATCAGGCTGTGCGGTTTGCTGCTGATGCTGCGGGTGTGGGGCATCACGCTGGTGGAGATCAATTCAGCGCTGAACTACCGGCTGGCTGGTCTGGAGGAGCAGCCGGTGACGCTGTGGCGGGTGCTGGCGGCGCTTCTGGCCGTCCTTGTGAGCGTGTTGGGGAGTCGGAGTCTCCGATCGATTTTGAACACACGCGTGTACCCGGCGTACGAGGCGTTGGACCGGGGCGGGCGGGCGGCGATCAACACCATTCTGCACTACTTCCTGGTCGTGTTCGGCATCTACGCGGCGATGCAACTGCTGCATGTGGAGTTGGGGGCGCTGACGGTGCTCGTGGGGACGTTGGGCCTGGGTCTTGGCCTCGGTCTGCAGCCGCTCTTCATCAACTTCATCAGCGGACTGATGATCTTCTTCGAGCGGCACATCAAGGTGGGCGACATCGTGGAGGTCGGAGGAAAGATCGGCGAGGTGACGGGCATCAGCATCCGGTCGACGTCGATCAAGACGTTCGACAACATCGACCTCATCATTCCAAACGGGGAGTTCATCACGGCCCAGGTGGTCAACTGGTCGCTTCAGGACCGCCGCATCCGCGGCCAACTCGACATCGGCGTGGCCTACGGAAGCGACGTGGAGCTGGTGCGGCGGCTTCTGATGCGAGTGGCCTACGAGCATCCGAAGGTGCTGAGGGACCCGGCGCCGATCGTGTGGTTCATGGACTTCGCGGACAACGCGCTGCTGTTCAAGCTGCTGATCTGGTTCGAGGATCTGTCCGATCGGATGTCGAGCCTGACGGAGCTTCGGTTCGCGATCAACAAGGCTTTCGCGGAGAAGGGGATCAACATCCCGTTCCCGCAGCGGACGATCAGCATGATCGACGACAAGCCGCTGCGGGTGGAGCTGTCGCAGGGTCCGCCGGAAGGGGCGTCGCCACCGACGCCCGATGGCGGGACGAACGAGAGCCCGCGATGACTAGCGCGGCGGCTTCCACGGTCGGGGGCCATCTTCCGGGGGATGGACCGGCCGGTCTCCCCGAAACACGAAGCCAAACTCACTCACCAAGAAGGTCGCTTGATTACCTGGCGATGAGAATCAGGCCGAGCAGGCCGAAGGCGATCCAGGCGTATCTCCGGAATCGCTCCGTGCTGACACCTCGGGCTAGGACGAGCCCGAGACCCACGCCAAGGAAGATCGCGGGGACGCACCATGCGAATTGGACGAGCACGGGGCGCGTGATGTCGCCGGCCGAGACGAGTTGGATCAGCCGATAGACGCAGTTGAAAAGGAAGCAGGCGTTGACGCTGGCCTTCATGGCGTCGCGTTCGAGGGGGAGCGAGTAGACGTACGCGACGAGGGCCGGCCCGGACATCGTGAAGGCGCCGCCCAGGATTCCGCCCACCATGCCCGCGGCCAGTCCGATCGGCCAGATCCTCGCTCGGGGTTTGGGCGTCTTGTTCCAGAGCGACCAGAGCGCGAAGCCGATGATGACGAGTCCCAGTGCTCGTCGGACCGTGTCGGGGTGCGTCGGGCCGAAGTACTTGAGCAGGGCCAGGCCGACGGGGTTGAAGACGGCGATGCCTAGCATAACCGGTAGGAGGTGCCGCCAACTCGTGTGGCGCCAGAGCCGCCCGAAGACCATCGAGACGGTGATGAGGCCGGCCAGGTTCGTCAGGATCGTGGCATGGACGATCTCCCCGAAGAGGGTCAGTCCGGTGACGGCGAAGATGCCCATGCCGAAACCGGTGAAGCCCTGGATGAGATTGGCCACGAAGAAGATGACCATGGCCGAGATGAGCGCGGAATCGAGGTCCATGGTCACATCGCCATGATCCTTCTGATGGCCTGTGCCGTCTGCTCGAGCGAGGCCACGTCGAGGCCGACCTCCGAGATGAGCGAGCGGTCGTATCCGATGGCGCGGAGTTCCCGCATGATGGGGACGAAGTCGACGTCGCCCTCGAGGAGGGCGGGCCAGCGATATCGCTGGTCATTCCAGGTGAAGTCCTTCATGTGGACCATCTTGAGCAGGTGTCCGCAGATGCGGACCCAGTGGTGCGGCCAGCCGAAGATGGCCATGTTGCCGGGATCGAAATAGAAGCCGACGCGGGGGCTGGCGACCTCGGCGCAAAACCGGGCGCACTCCATGGGGGACAGGAGGAACTTGTTCCAGACGTATTCGATGGCCAGGCTCACGCCGGCCTGCTCGGCATGCGGCGCGAGTCGCTGCATGGACTGCAGGGCGTTGGCGTAGGCGTGGTGGTAGTAGAGCTCGGGGGGTAGCCCGCCGAGGACGACGAGCATCGTGTCGATGCCCATGACGTGATTCAGGTCGATGCATCTCCTCCAAGTGTCGATGGCCCTGGCGCGCGCGGCGTCGTCATCGATCATGAGGTCCTTGGGGTCGTTGCGGATTCCGGCGGGGCAGGAGGACTCGAGCGTGATGCCGACGTCGGCGGCGCGCTTGGCCATGCCGCGGAGGTCCGCTTGGCTCGTCTGGAGGGTAATGGGGCCGTCGTCGCGGACGGCGATCTCCAGGGATTCGTAGTCGGCGGCCTTGATGTTCTCGAGCGTCTGCTCGAACGTCCACTCGCGCGGCGTGACGAGCGCCGTGATTCCCACTTTCATCATACGGTGTCCTTTCCGATACGCCGGTGCGTCATGAAGGGTTGCGGCGTGGCATAGGCTCGCGATCTCGGAGCCCGGGGCGCCCTGGTCGATGTCCATGCAGGCGTATCATAGGGCTCTTGGACGCGAGCAACCAGTTCCCGGGGGAAGGTGGGGCGGTGGTGACGCGCGGGGTGGCGCGCGATCGTCGGGTATTCGGCAGGGGGGCTTGAAGGGAGGGATAAGTCTGGGAAAAGGCAAAGAATGGGCTTGACGCGAGGATAAGTTGGTGCTACGTTTTTAGACATCGTGCTACGACTGCTAGATCAGTGCTCAGCATTGTCTAGCAGACTGCTTCATCAAGGCCTTTGGCGGGAGAAGCTTGTGTTCTAGGTGCCACCTAGTTGATGGAGCTTGGCACGATCTGGGTTTGGCGCGGGAGAGCATCGTGATCTCGCGTCGGTCCTGGCGGGCCGGTGAGCGAGGGGGATTGGACAGGACGCAGGGGCGTCGGCGGCAGTTTCCGTGAGGAGAAGAGAGAGGAGATGATGATGATCCGTAGAGGTCTAGCTTGGATGAGCGTCCTGACACTGGTTTGTGCGCCCGGTGCCTTCGGAGCGGACAGCATTTGGGACATCGAGGCGGTTGATGCGAACGGCGTGGGCACGGACCCGCGGATCGGGGCCGACCCCACGCTTCCGGGGAGTTGGGTGACGGTCGAAGGGATCGCGCTCAACGCGAGCAGCGAGATGCTCGATGGCAGCATCCAGTGGCAGGTGTACTTGCAGGGCGAGTCGCCGGATGCGGGGGGGATCGCGGCGTGGCACGGGGTGTGGTTCAACCCGTCGGGGTGGACCTGGCCGCCGTTTCCGGATGTGGCGGCGGGCGATCGGATCCGGATCGAGGCGCTGATCTCGGACCACAACGGGAAGGTGAACATCAACAGCCGTCACTCGAGCGACCCGGCGATGCAGTTTGCGGTGACGGTGCTCCAGGCCGGCGTCGGCGTTCCGACGGCTCGGCTGATTCCGGACATCGCTGCATGCACGTTCTTCGATCAGACGCGCGCTACCGGCGGCGAGCAGTATCAGGCGCAGTGGTGTCAACTCAGCGACGTGGGGATCGAGTCGGGCGCCTGGGCAGCGGGCCAGACGCTGACGATCACGGATGCCAGCGGGCAGGACCTCGCGCTGCTGCTGAGCGCAATGGGCGACTTCGGCGACTATGCGGTGCCCGTGGGGACGTTCGGCGTGCGGGGCATCTTCGATCAGGAGGATCCCACGCCGCCGGCGCACGGGGACTATCGCCTGTGGGTCAAGCACTTCTCGGACTTCCGGTTCACGCTGTCGCTGGGCACGGTGAACGGTCTCTGGGGAACGGTGACGGTCAGCCCGGAGCCGAATGACTCGAACCTGCCGGAGTTCGCGCCGGACGACCCGAACCTGCGGATCTATCCCGGCGGGACCGAGGTAACGCTGACCGCCGAGCCGGTCGAGGGCCGGTACTTCAGGCATTGGGAGCTGTACGACCCGAACTATCCGGGAGATGCCAACTACGCGGAACTCGACAGTAACTGCACGACCACGCTGACGATGGCCGACAGCCGAGAGGTGACGGCGGTGTTCAAATGCGGCAGCGGCCTGGCGACGCCGCTCGTGCCGATGATGCTCGGTGTTCTGGGGTTGTCGGCGGCGATTCGACGTCGACGCGGATAACCGGCCGCGTCGCGCCGGGAAGCGATAGAAGCGTCTAGGCGGCCGACCCGCCCGCGGTTGCGGTGCGGGTCGATCCGCGCTGGCGCGCGGAGCGAAACGGAGTCGCGGATGGCACGGGACAGGCATGGCGACTGGCGGGGCTTCACGCTCATCGAGCTGCTGGTGGTCGTGGCCATCGTGGTGCTGCTCGTGTCCATTCTCGTTCCGACGCTGTCCAAGGCACGGATCAAGGCCAAGGTCGTCAAGGTTCACGCGGAACTGCACGGCATCGGTCGGGCGTTGGAGATGTACGCCGATGATCAGCGGGAGTATCCGCTCGCACAGTCGTTCTGCGCCGGCGAGAGCCAGAACATGGACCAGTACTACGAGTTGCCCGCGGAGCTGTTTCGTGAGCACTACCTGACGGGTCGGATGCAGGGCGACGGCAAGCACGAGTACGTGTGGTACAAGGATCCGTTCGATCCGGACGGCAACAGCTTGAAGTACATGAAAACCGGGGTGGGCTGGGGCAACAACCACCAGCTTACGAGCTACCGGATCTGGGTGCCGAAGGACTTTCCCAACGACGACTGCAACGACGTGAACGACGTGTGCTATCCGACTTACAAGCTGAACCCCGCGCCAGATCCGCGCCCGTGGGAGCGGTGGGTGGTCGACGAGCATAGCCCGGTGGCGTACGCGATCTGGAGCTGCGGCCCGGGGGGCAAGATCGATTGGCTGGCGTTCCAGGAGAGCCAGATCGCCGACGACCCAAATCGGTCGCACCTACCGGTTCCGTCCCGCAACTGGTATCCGAACGAAGGGGCTGGCGGCGAGAGCATCGTGTGCCACGTCATGACGAGCAAGTACTTCCATCAGGGGGCGGGGCATCGATTCACGTCACAGTGAGCGTGGTCGGAGCATGCGCTTTGGTGTAGGCTGCTCGATCACGCGGCGGACGTCCACGGGCGGGAGGCCCGTGGTATGGTAACGGCGTTTCAGTCCCCGTCATTCTGGAGATGCGATTACGGAGAAGATAGTGCAAGGAGTCTGGTATCGCTTGACGAGGACCGTCCTGGTCGGGATCGTTCTTCTGACGGGATGCGATCGGGGCGAGGCGCGACGTGATTCCCGTCCCGGGGTGGGCGTGACGACGTCTTACCTCGAATGCGCGGTTCGGGATCTCGCGCCGGACGGGTTCCGGATCGTGCGTATGCTGCCTCCGGGTGGGTGTCCGGGCCATTTCGACGTGACGCCGAAGATGGTCGACAATCTGCGCGACAGCGCGGTGCTGCTGCGATTCGACTTTCAGGTGGCTCTGGACACCAAGCTCGATCGGCTCGAGACGGAAGGGCTCAAGATCATCCCCGTTCCGGTGAGCGACGGGATGAGCAAGCCCGAGACGTATGGCGCGATGGTCGAGTGCGTCTGCAGAGCGCTCTCGGAGCGATGGCCCGAACGGGCGACGGGGTTTGCCTCTCGATTGGAGGCGGTGAGGCGACGGCTCGCGGCGTTGGAGAAGGCGTGCCAGGAACAGGTGGCAGGGGCAGGGCTGAAGGGCAAGAACGTGCTGTGCTCAAAGCACCAGGAGGCGTTCTGCCGGTGGTTGGGTCTAAGCGTGGCCGGGACGTTTCCTCGGGGGGAGGAGGCGCGGATTTCCGAATACGTCGAGAGTCTCGCCAAGGGCGAGACGGGGCGGGTCGAGTTGGTCGTGGGCAACCTGCAGGAGGGCACGCGAGTCGCGCAGGTATTGTCGGCGCGGCTGGGGGCCCGCATGGTCGTGTTCAGCAACTTCCCGTCGATGGCGGGGAACCAGATGACGTTTGACGATCTCTTCTGGTCGAACGTGGGGGCGCTGGTCGGCGGGGCCGGGTCGCGACCGGCCACGACGTCGTCGCCGACGGAGGTCCCCAAGTCGTGAGCGGCGTGACGATCGAGCTTCGCGACGTTGTCGTTGCCAGGGGTGGCAGGCGCATCCTTGACGTAGGGGAACTGGCGATCGAGGCGGGGCGTTTCGTCGGCGTCCTCGGTCGGAACGGCGCGGGCAAGTCGACGTTCCTTCAGACTGTGGCAGGGCTGGTCCGTCCGACACGGGGGGCGGTCCTCCACGATCGACAATCGATCACGAGCATGAGCCGGTGGCGGGCGACGAGCGTTCGACGGAGCGTCGGTTTCGTTCCGCAGGCGACGGAGTATCACGCCGATCTGCCTCTGACAGTTCGAGAGGTGGTGGGCATGGGCCTGGCGGGTCCGGCGGGGTTGCTGCGATCTCCGGGAGAGGAGGGGCGGCGCCGGGTCGACGATTGGCTCGACAGGCTGGGGCTTGCGGGGATGGCCAGCCGGACGTTTCGCAGCCTCTCGGGCGGCGAGCAGCAGAAGGTGCTGCTGGCCCGAGCGATGGTTCAGGCCCCGAGGCTGCTATTGCTCGACGAGCCGGCGGCGAACCTGGACATGGACTGGAAGGCGCGGATGGTCGAGTGGCTGGAGCGCGTCTTCGCCGAGCACTCGATGACCGTCGTCATGGTGTCCCACGAGACCGGGCTGCTGCCGAGTTGCTGTGACCGCGTTGCCTTGATGGACGCCGGACGGATCGTCCGCTACGGCCCGCCTGATGAGACGTTGGGGGCGGGCATCCTCGGAGAGCTGTACGGGTGTCCGGTGGAGGTTATCGAGGTTGACGGCCGGCGGCACGCGGTTGCCAGGGCTCAGATGGGGTCAGCATGATCGCCGCGCTTGACTCGTTCTTCATTCCGATCGTCGTCGCCGGTCTCGTCGGTGGGGCCAGCAGCGGGCTTCTCGGCGTATACATCATGGGGATGCGGATGCCGTTCGTGGGCGTGTGCATCTCTCACGCCGCGATGGCCGGGGCGGTCTTCGGCGTCTTGGCCGGGCTGCCCGAGTTGCCATGCGCTCTGGCGGCGGCGGCGGTGGCCACGGCGGTGCTTGGGGTGATCCCGCCGGGGCGGATGCGGTTGGACGTCAACGTGGCGATGGGGGTGCTGTTTCCGCTGATGATGGGGCTGACGTTTCTGGGCATCGGGCTGATGCAGGGGCCGAAGACGGAGATCCTGGGCCTGCTGTGGGGGAGCCTCCTGTTCGTTACGGAGCGGGACGTATTGCTGATCGTGGCAGCGGGTCTCGCGCTGCTGATCTTCTCGGCCCTATTCGCCAAGGAAATGCGAGCGATCCTCTTCAGCAGAATGCTTGCGGCGGCGACGGGGGTGCATGGGCAATTGGTGTACGTGCTGTTCCTTGCCCTGTGCGGGCTGGTGCTGACTGTGAATCTCCAGACGGTGGGGGGGCTGATGATCTTCGCCCTGATCGCGAACCCGGCCGCGGCGGCGCTCCAAATCGGGCGGGGATACCGATCGATCTGCCTGCTGGCGACGGGCATGGGCGGGATCAGTGCGGTGCTCGGCCTATGGGTGGCCTACGAACTGGACCTGCCGACTGGCGCGTGCATCGTGTTGGTCTCCACGGGGTTCTTCCTGCTGGCGCTGCTCTGGCGGCGCGTACGTGGAGAGCTTGGTTGGGGAGAGTAGGCACCGGAAGCATGCACGTAGTGCCAGGCTGCCGAACCCGTGAGACGTCGCGGAGGCAGCAGTGAGAGCCAGCCCGTCGCGTCGAAGCCGTCCGAAGTGCCGGGGCTCTTTGGCCGAGCTCCCATACTCACTGGAGTGCGCTGAAGCCATCATCTGACAGCTCGATGCCGTGCCCTGCCGGAAGCCGGTGACCGTCGCGCCTGACTTGCAGGCGTGACGGTCTGAGGTGGCACACGTGCTCGGATCGGGGGCTGTTGTCGCTGCCGCAAACAGGAAGGCCCGCCGGAGGCTCCCAAGGGCGAGAAGCGGCCTACGGACGGATAGCCAACTCAGGCGGTATCGTCTCTATGCTGGTTGGGCGCCTGCCGAGAATCTGCAGTCTCTCCAACCACGTGAGATCGTCGGGAGCCTTCTTGGGGATGACATGATATGACAGACGAAGCGACTGGCCCTCCTGGGATATGGTGAAGTAGTTGAGCCGGTAGGACGGGACGTAGACATCCGGCAATAGCCGGAAGTGGCCGCGGACGCGATCCAGTCGTTTCAGCCAAGTTCCCGTGTTGACCACATATCCCGACGCTACCTTCCTTACGGAGGGCACGTGCGTGTGACCGTAGATGAACAGCGCCGCTGATTCGTCTCGCTCGAAGACGGCCTTGGCGGCCTTGACGTATCCGTCGTCCTTGGTCGACACCAGTCCCTCGGAGCTCTCGACGCCGAATCTGTGAAGCGCTGCGCGCACGTCCCGGGCCAGCAGATAGGCGGGAATCGCCAAGACCAGCATGGCCGTGAGTACGATGCCGTTGACAAACAGGACGCCGTCAACCAAACGCCCGGGCCAGCCCAGCCGATGGCCCAGTCGCCCCTGGAATATCTTGGTGTACGGAACGCCCAGCCTCGCCAGGCCGCGACCGATGAGGACGATGAGGCTCACGCCGGACAACAGCAGGAACGGCAGGAGGAACCATCGCAGGATGGGCGTCATTTCCTTGTAGAAGTAGTTGGACCAGATCCAGGAGGGGATCGCCTCGCTCGGGTACACGGACTCCAGGTCGTTGAGCCAATCGCTCTGACCCCGTTGGGCCGCGCGGGCGGCCGCCGCCACGGTGCTGGTCGTGATGAAGTACCCGGGCGGCATTCCGAACCGGTCCCCGAACTCCGGGAACCGGTTGAACTCGTCGCGCTGGTTCCCGTGCTCGATCCAGATCGTGCGCCCGGCGATCTTTCGGGTGATGTGCACAACCGGCTCCAAGTGGATGCTGTACGCGGCGAGCTGCGCCCCGTAGGCCGGCACGCACGCCAGATCGTAATCATGGTTTCCCGGCAGCAGCGTGATCCGGAGCCGGGAGCCGGTCTCGCGGAACTGTGCGAACAGCGCCTTGTGGCTCTGTGCAATTCGCTCGAGCTTCTGATCGCCTGCATCCGCCGTCATCTCCCACAGCCCGAATGCGTCGCCGACGATGATCAGCTCCGCGGGCAGCGGCCCTGCGGCGATGCCGCGCAGAAACGCAATCAATTCTCCCTCGAAGCCGCAATGATCAAGGCCCCCGTCGCCGCCGATATGCAGATCGCTGATGAAGTAATAGGTGGTCGGTGTCTGCTCGCCACGCGATGCGGAGATGCCGACCTGTGCGGTGGCGGTGGACGTCGCTGCGGGCTCGGTCGTGGCCTCTTCGCCGAAGAAGGGCGTCGCTGCAACGAGCAAGGCCATGAGCATCTTGGCTGGATCAACGGGCATTGTCCGAGGTCTCCTGGATGGCCTTGCCCGGCAACGGGGCCCAACGATGTCTGGTCATTGTAAAGTGCCCGATCTCGTCGTGACAACCAGTGCCTGAACCCGTGGCAACTCAGACAACAGCCTCGGCAACGATCCTACTACCGTCCGCAACTGGCTCGCCCTTACGTCCAGGATAGAGCGCGGCACAACTTGACGGTCACCCAGCCAACACTTGACCTCCTTGAGGATTGTCTGGACAAGGGATGTGACATCGTTGATCATGGTGCTACTTCATCGCGAATCTAGCGGTGGTGAAAGCCTCAGCTCGGGCATAGCCAGGTCCCCGTTGCACGTTCCCGTCATCACGGAGCAGCATCGCTGATGCGAGACTTCCTGGGATTTCTTCGGCACCTGTTCAAGATCGCTCACTTCATTCGTGGGGTCCTCGTGGTATTCGTCCTGTTGCTGGCGCTCTGCGTCGCCGTGGTGGTCCTTGCGGAAGGAATGCCGATCGCGCAGGGCGTTTACCTCGTTCTGATCACCGCCCTGACGATCGGCTACGGCGATATTACGCCGGGGACGGCGTGGGGCCGGGTTGCGAGCATAGCCGCCGGCTTCATCGGCCTGCTGTTCAATGGGATTGTCGTCGCCGTGGCCGTACACGCGCTGAGCCAGGCTGTTCAGGAGAAGCGCCGAGAGGAGAAGGCAGATGGGTGACCCCACGCCTGCCTCGGAGGATGACTCGCATGTCGGAGTATTCCACCCTCGCCCTCCTCGCCGCCTTCGTGTTCGCATACGGCGCGATCACGAACCGGCTCGCCAAGACGGTCGTGAGCGGCGCGATCGTCTTCACGGGCTTCGGCGTCTTGTGCGGCCCGATGGGGCTGAATATCCTTCGGCTCGGAGTGGACGCCGAATCACTCCGGACGCTGGCGGAGCTGACACTGGCGCTCGTCCTCTTCACGGACGCGGCAAACGCCGACCTGCGTGTCCTGAAGCTGAGCATCGGCCTGCCGGAGCGCCTGCTCCTCGTCGGCCTGCCGCTGACGATCGCGCTGGGGCTTGCCGCCGGTGCCCTCCTGTTTGACGGGCTCACCATCCTCGAACTCGGCGTCCTCGCCACCATGCTTGCCCCAACCGACGCCGCGCTCGGGAAGGCGGTTGTGACGAATGAGGCCGTGCCCCCGAAGATCCGCGAGTCACTCAACGTCGAAAGTGGCCTCAACGATGGGATCTGCGTGCCCGTGCTGTTCATATTCCTGGCGCTGGCTACGCACAACACCGGGGATGGCGGGACGACCGCCCTGGCACTACGGCTCGTCCTGGAGGAGATCGGCATCGGCGCCCTGGTCGGCTTGGTGCTCGCGCTGCTCGCCGCCGGGGCCCTACGGTGCTGCGCTCGCCGAAACTGGGTCGCCGAGACCTGGCTGCCGGTGCCCATCATCGCGCTGGCCGTCACGTGTTTTGCAACCGCTCAGTCGCTGGGCGGCAGCGGCTTCATCGCCTCGTTCGTCGGCGGTCTGACCTTCGGCGGACTGACGAAGCAACACAAGGGCCGGCTGCTGGAAGCCGCCGAGGGCACGGGCGGCGTCTTCTCCTTGCTCACGTGGGTGGTCTTCGGCGTGGCCGTGGTGGGCAGCTCGATCGAGCACTTCACTTGGAGAATCGTCCTCTACGCAGTGCTCAGCCTGACCATTGTGCGGATCGTGCCGGTGCTGTTGTCTCTGATAGGGACTGGCCTGCGGATGGAGAGCAAGCTGTTCATCGGCTGGTTCGGCCCCCGAGGGCTGGCCAGCGTGGTGTTCATCATCATCGTTCTCGGCAAGCACCTGCCGGGCCGGGAGACACTGGCGATGACCGTCGTCTGCACCGTGCTTCTGAGCATCCTCGCCCATGGGCTAACGGCCATGCCGCTGGCCGCTGTGTACGGGGCCAGGGCGCAGCGGAGCGGCGTGTAGCTCGCGCCGCCGTGCTTGATTCACCCGCAATTGCCCTATAGCATGAGGGTTTAGCCTTGCTTCCATGAGGTGGACCTGATGGGGTTTCCAAGCGTCGACGAGCAGATGGCGGTGCTCGAGCGTGGGTGCGAGCACATCTATACCGAGGCCGAGCTCCGCAAGAAACTGGAGGAGTCTCGGGCCCAGGGCCGCCCGCTGCGGATCAAGCTCGGACTCGATCCGACGGCGCCGGACATCCACCTGGGGCACACCGTCGTTCTCGGGAAGATGCGGCAGTTTCAGGACTTGGGTCACAAGGCGGTGCTCATCATCGGCGACTACACGGCCATGGTGGGCGATCCGTCCGGCAAGTCGAAGACCCGCCCGATGCTCAGCCGCCAGGAGATCGAGGTTAACGCGAGGACGTACTTCGCCCAGGCGGGCAAGATCCTGGACATGAGCGAGGACAAGCTGGAGATCCGTCCGAACAGCGAGTGGCTCAACGGGTTGAACCTGGCCGATGCGCTTCGTCTTGCGGGCAAGATGACCGTGGCGCGAATGCTGGAACGCGACAGCTTCGAGAAGCGGTACAAGGCCGGCGACGCGATCTACATCCACGAGTTTCTGTACCCGCTGCTCCAGGGCTACGACAGCGTCGCAATCGAGTCGGACGTTGAGCTGGGCGGCACGGACCAGACGTTCAACAACCTCGTGGGGCGAGATCTTCAGACGGACGCGGGTCAGCCCCCGCAGGTCGTGATGATCATGCCGATCCTGGTGGGCATCGACGGCGTCGAGAAGATGAGTAAGTCGCTGGGGAACTACATCGGCGTCACCGAGCCCGCCAGCGAGATGTTCGGCAAGACGATGCGAATTCCGGATGAGCTGATGCGGAACTATTACGAACTGCTCACGACGTGCTCGATGAGCGAGATCAGCACGCTGTGCGATCCGTCCAAGACGCATCCGCGCGAGGCGAAGGTCTCGCTGGCTAAGGAGATCGTCGCGAGGTTCCACGATGCGGCCGCGGCGGACCGCGAGGCGGAGCTGTTCGATCGCGTCTTCCGCGACGGCGGGCTCCGCGACGACATCCCCGAGGTGACCCTGAGCACGGGCGAGGTCGGCGGCAACGGGATCATGATCGGCAAGATGCTCAAGCTGCTCGACCTGGCCGACTCGGTCAGCGACGGGAAACGGCTGGTGCAGCAGGGCGGCGTGTCGATCGACAATGAGAAGCTGAGCGACCCGCAGGCCACGATCACACCGGCGGACGGGATGATCGTTCGCGTGGGCAAGCGCCGTGTGGCGAAGGTCAAGCTGACGTAGGGACCAAACGAGGCGTAGCATGCAGGGACTGCCGAGACTCGACAATCCGGTGGCGTATCGAGGGCTGTACGTCTTCGACTTCGGGGACAGCGTGGCCGTCGGCTACACCGCGGCCGAGATCGCCGTGCTGCTGGAAAGCGAGAAGCACGCCGACGGCAAGGCGTACAAGATCCAGCGCGCGTATCCGAACGGTCGGCTGGAGCTCAAGGGCGTCTCGTCGAACCGGTTTCGCACCGAGGACGGCTTCTTCTTCTATCGGCGCGAGCCGGCGGCGGCGCGGCGGGACTTTGAGGATCTCCGGCGCCTGGGCGATGCGACTCCGCCCCCGTGCCGATGCAAGGCGCATCTCGCGACGATCCCGGGCGCGACGACCCCAAGCGCGGTGGCCCTGATCTACCCGGCCGAATATGCCGACGAGATGAGCGCCTGGCTCAACGCGATCGACTATGCCGGCGGCGATCTCGTCGAGGGCGGGCCGAGTCAGGTCTCGGACTACTATGGCGCGCAGGTCGCTCGTTTGGACCAGTATCAGCTCTGGCCGGCTGAGGCTCTCACGTCGCGCTCGGCGGAAGAGGTCCTGGCCACGACACACCTCGCCGTTCAGAGACGGCTTGGATAGGCGATGCCGATGTCATCACCCGAAGACAAGGCGATCCGGTTTCCCGCTCGCCGGGCGGCGAGTCGAGACGCGCGGAGAGGGACGTTGTGGCAGCGGCTGGTTCTGGCATTGATCGGCGCATCGGGGGCGATAAGGGGGCGACGGCGATTCGACGACCAGGAGGTTCGCCGCCACCTGTGGTCTGACAATACGAAACGGATGGGGGTGCGGTTCAGCGAGCGCATCCGGGATCGGTTCCGCGGCGAGTGGATTCGACTTCATTCGAGGCACTGAGACGCAGCAGGAGAAGGACGGAGTCATGGCGAAGACATACGGATTTGGCGTGGTCGGCACGGGATTCATCGGCGGCGTTCACGGCGACGCGATCGCCGGCATGCCGAACGCGAAGCTGGTGGCGTGCTGCGACGCGGTGGAGGCCTCGGCCAAGCGCTTCGGCGAGAAGCACCATTGCGACGCGTACACCGACCTGGACGAGATGCTAAAGCGCGAAGACGTCGACGTGATCAGCATCGCCACGCCGTCGGGAATGCACATGGAGGCGGCGGTAGCCGCGGCCAAGGCGGGCAAGCATGCCCTGGTGGAGAAGCCGCTGGACATCACGCTGGAGCGGTGCGACGCGATCCTGGAGGCCCACGACAAGGCGGGCACGACCGTCGGCGGGATCTTCAACGGTCGTTTCTATCCGACGGCGCAGCTCTTCAAGAAGGCCGCCGATCAGGGCCGGTTCGGCAAGATGACCTTCGGACTGGCGTACGGCCCATGGTGGCGGAGTCAGAAGTACTACGACGAGGGCGGCTGGAAGGGCACCTGGAAGTACGACGGCGGCGGGGCCTACATGAACCAGGGCATTCACACGGTCGACATGCTTCAGTGGCTGATGGGCCCGGTGGAGTGGGTCAACGCCAAGGTGGACATGCTGGCGCACAAGAACGTAGAGGTGGAGGACACGGGAGCGGCGGTGGTGAAGTTCAAGAACGGCGCGTTGGGTACGATGGCGTGCGCGTCGAGCATGTACCCGGGGCACTTCCGGATCATCGAGGTGGCCGGCGACAAGGGGACGGTCGCCATGGCCGATACGAATTTCTTCTTCTGGCGGTTCGCCGAGGAGACGCCCGAGGACGAGAAGGTTCGCAAGGAATACCTGGCGTTTCCCGCGGTGGGGATCGGGGCGGACGACCCGGCGACGGGCGTGACGGGTGAGCGGCATCTGCCGAACTTCGCGGACTTCCTGCAGGCGATCGACGAGGGTCGCGAGCCGCTGGTCAGCGGCCCGGAGTCCCGCAAGAGCGTGGAGATCATCGTGGCGATATACCGGAGCTCGAAGACGGGGCAGGCGGTGGAGCTGCCGTTGAAGTCCTAAGCCGCTAAAGAAGATCAGAGAATCTACCCGCGGATGGGGCTTGCCTCCATCCGCGGGTCGTGTTACAAGAGATGGTTTGGGAGGAGAGGTCGCAAGGCTTCCTGAGGTCGACCCCCTGCACGGGTCGTGGAGACTATGGCAGATTCACAGGCCGTTCAGGCTGAAGGACGAGTCGTCGTGGCGCTACCGAACGCCATGTTTAAGGTAGCCATTGAGATGGGAGGGCAGACGCACGAGGCCCTCTGCGTGGTTTCGGGCAAGATGCGAAAGAACTTCATCCGCATCCTTCCCGGCGATTCCGTCACCGTCGAGTTGAGTCCGTACGATTTGTCTCGTGGTCGGATCACCTACCGCTCCCGTTAGCTTCCTTTCGCCTGGTTCAGCGACGCAGCGCACATCATTGGCGAAGACGGTGCGCGCGAAGGCAGACAAGGGCTGGGAAGACGGATAGGATATGCCTCCTGACGCCCAGGGATCATCTCAGTAGGAGTCCTTCTGACATGAGCAAGACGACGCGGAGGACGTTTATTCGAGCAACAGCGAGCGCGCTGGCTGGGGCTGGAGCGATGGGTTCGACGCGACGCGTGCGGGCCGAGGGCGTTTCGGCCAACGAGAAGTTGACCATCGGCGTGATAGGGCTGCGGAACCAGGGCCGGAACGACATGCACCGCTTCCTCGACACCAAGCAGGCGCAAGTGGCCTGGGTGGCCGATCCGGACGACAGCGTCGCTCGGGGCAACGCGCAGGAGGTCGCCAAGCGACAGGGCAAGGCGCCGAAGGCGGTTCGCGACTTCCGGGCCATGCTCGACGCCAAGGACGTCGATGCGGTCGTGATCGCCACGCCCGACCACTGGCACGCGATCTCGACGATCCTGGCGTGTCAGGCGGGTAAGGACGTGTACGTGGAGAAGCCTGCGTCGCACAACGTCAAGGAAGGCCGTGAGATGGTCGAGGCCGCCCGTAAGCATAACCGCGTGGTCCAGGTGGGCAGTCACCAGCGGAGCGCAGAGCACTATCAACAGGCATGCGAGTACGCCCGGAGCGGCAAGCTCGGAAAGATCGCGATGGCCAAGGCAGGGGTGATCCACGAGCGTACCGCGATCGGCGTCAAGCCGGACTGCGAGGCGCCCAAGGGAGTCGACTACGACCTCTGGCTTGGTCCGGCGCCCAAGCGGCCCTTCAACCCGAACCGGTTTCACTACAATTGGCATTGGTGGTGGGACTACGGCACGGGTGAGATGGGCAACTGGGCGGCGCATCATTTGGACATCCTGATGTGGTACCTCGAATTGGACTATCCGACGGCGGTGTCGGCTTCGGGCGGCACGTTCGTGTTCGACGACCGCGAGGTGCCGGACACGCAGATCGTGCTGTACGACTATCCGAAGCTGACCGTGGTGTGGGAGCAGCGATTGTGGACGCAGCAAGGCGGGGACGGGGTGAGCGGCGCCAACGTGTATGGCAGCGATGCGGCGATGATGGTTGATCGCGGCGGGTGGGAGGTGCGCCCGGACGACAAGAAGGCCGATCGGGCTCAGCACAAGGGCCGAACGGATCTAAAGGACCATGTGCAGAATTTCATCGACTGCGTCAAGAGTCGCAAGCGTCCGAACGCGGACATCGAGGACGGCCACAGGACGGCGGTGATGTGTCACTTGGGTAACATCGCTACCCGTCTGAAACGTCGGCTCGTGTTCGACGGCAAGACGGAGACCTTCGTCGGGGATGCCGAGGCGAACACGTACCTTACGCGCGAGTACCGAAAGCCGTATGAGCTTCCGAGCGTGTAGGGCGCGAGGACAGACCGAGGACAGGAATCGGCCATGCAACCGAGGCGAACGGGCCTGAAGGGGTATGTATCGCTTGGGACCTGTCTCGCGGTCGCGATCGGTCTGTCGACCTACTACGTCGCGACGCTCCACCGCACGCCGTTCTTCGCTGACGAGAGCCACTGGATCGGCAAGTCGGCGGGATGGTTCCTCCTGGTCGACGGGCGGTTCGACGAAGCATTCTGGAAACTGGAAGCCATAGACCAACCGCTATTGGTGCCGTACATGTTCGGCGTGGTGGTCCGTCTGAGCGGATATGACGGTTCAACCATCAACGGAATGTACGACTTCTCGAAGGACTTTGAGACCAATCTTCGCGAGGGGTGTGTCCCCGATGATGTGCTGCTCCGTCGGTGCCGCCTGGTGAGCGTGGCTTGTGGGATACTGGGCCTCTGCGCCGCAATGGCCGTCGTCTGGCGCGTGGCCGGCATGAGCGGGGCGCTTGCGGTCAGCCTCTTGCTCGGGCTCAACCCACACTACATTCGGCACGTCCAGCGTGCGATGTCGGAAGGCGCGCTGGCGCTGTGGATCTTGCTGGGGTGGCTGGTCTGCGCGATGTTCGCGGCGGCGATGGATCAGGGCCGCCTCCGGTCCGCGCGGAGGTGGTCCATCCTGATGGGCGTGGTGGCCGGCCTGGGCCTGATGACCAAGCTCACGGGGCTCATGATCTTCCTATGCATTGGCGCGGTCGGGCTGGTGTGGGCCTGGCGGCTCCACCGCGCCAAACAAGCTCGCGGTCGCGGCACGGGCTGGCGTTTCCCCGTCGTGTCCGTCGTCGTGGCCATGGCTATCGGATACTGCGTGTTCATCGCCCAGTCCCCCACCACCTGGGGCAATCCGCTCGGCGTGCTGGGCAAGATGGTGTCGTGGCGACGCGGGGTCATCGCCAAGCAGCAGCTTGCCCTCCGCGAATACGCGGTTGGCGGAGCTTGCCACCGGGTGGGGCTCGTCTGTACCCGTTTCGGCCACGACATGGGCACCTTCGCGGCCAGGGGAATCAGTCGGACCGCGCGAATCCCGTGGCTGGACGGCTGGGTGTTTCTAGCCGGACTGTTGTGGTTGATCGCCGCCGAGCGCAGGGCACGCGTGACGGAAGACCTCGGGCACTACGCCGACCCGGTCGTCATGTTGATCTGGTCGGCGGTCCTCATCGGGTCGCTGATGCTCCTGCTCGGTATCGACAATGATCGCTACTACCTGCCGGGCCTGATTGCCACGGCGGTGGTGGAGGCAACCGCGGTCGGAGTCGGGGTGCGGTGGCTCGTCGGCAAGATCAGCGGCCGGATCGGCGCGTCGCGGGCCACGGCCTGAATCCGATCGCCGAATCGTACGGTCGCGGCACTCGTCTTTTGCGTGCAATCCTCGGCGCCGTGTCGCGCGGAAGCGCCCGCCAACCGGCGCTCCGTCGGCATCGCCCAGGACGTGCTTCTACTCCGTCCGCCCCGATGCCTTGCGCAGGTGGGCGATGAACGGCGGCTCGACCTTGCGGCCCCCCAGCTTCCGCCACATCGCCACGTCCGACCACGCTCGATCGTATGAGTGCTTCCGGTACCACGCCGTGGCTCTCGAGAGATACGCCTCGGCATAGTCGGCCCTGAGATTGATGGCCCGCGTGTAGTCCTCAATGGCTAGATCGTACAAGCCCTTCTCCACGTATCCCGCGGCCCGTTCTTTGTAGACTGGGGCGAATCCCGGATCGATCCTCGCCGCCGCGCCGAGCCAATGGATCCTCTGGTTGGGATCGCTTGCCATGACGCCCTGGCAGAAGGCGTCGTACACTTCGGGCACGTCCGTCTCGGGCGGGCGCCGGCAGAGCAGCACGCCTGCCACGCACAACACCCCGACCAGTACGACGCGAGCAATGTCCCATGTCCGATGCACGTCACGCTCCATTGCGATTCGACTGCCGTTTCTCTTCCACCATCTTAACGTAATAGACGCCCTGAGTCGTGTTGGATGACGGCTGGCGGACGTCCGAACGCATCATCGTGCCCGTCAACGTGGGTTCGGGGCCGGCTCCTGGAATCCGCTTTGGAGGGGCTCGGGGACAGATGTGGCAGCGAGGTCGCCACGGCGCCTGAGAACGAGCATGGGTGTGTAGTTCGTCACGTGTGCATTCTCGCAGATCACGCGAGTGACGTGGTACCGGTCATGCAGAAGCTGGCGGAGATCAGGCGAGAGATACCTCATCTCATGGCTCGGAATCAGGATCGTCCCGAACTCCGCGCGGTCGAGCTCGCTTCTTATCCGAGCCTGGATCAACAGGCCCATTTCGACGGCATGCCGACCCGGAGTGAAGTCCTCGCTGCCGCAGAGGCTCAAGATGGCAAGGCTGTCGTGGATCGGAAGGCCCTCGCGAATCGCGTAGAAGAACCGATCCGTCATCCAGACGGGCTCGACGGCGCTTCGGACTTCCTGCTCAATCAGGGGTCCGGCGACTCTCAGGATCGCGGCCGACGTCTCGTCGAATCGGCGGGCCTCTGGTATCAGCGCGAAGCAAACCAACCCCAGTTGGGCCGCAAGGCCCAACAACGCGACGGCGCGCGTCCTGGGCCCGGAGAGCATGCGTGCCGCTCGGACCCCCGCCGGGACGGCCAGTAGGATGCACAACGGCATCAGGTTGTTCAGGTATCCGGCATACTTGATGTAGGCGGCAAGACTGCCACCTCCGACCCAGATCAGCGCCCACGCCACCGGATCACTCCAGCGCGAGCGCCGGACATCCTTGCCGATCTGCCAACCAGCGGCAATGAGCAAGAGCGGCGCGCAGAGGCCGAAGAGCTTTGCTACCAGGACGAGCTTCGCTGGGAAGTAGGGATCTCCGAGGACCATGATCATGTAGCCCAGGAGCTGCCCCCCCGTAAGGAGTTGCCCAACAGCCACGATGACGGCAAGTAACACGGCACAAGACGCTGCGTACAGGAGGCCAAGACGTCGATTTCGAAAGAACAACGAGAGCGTAACGGCGGCGATGAACCCGCCGCCGGTTTGCTTGGCGCAGCAACTCGCGCAACCGAGCAGGACTGCCAACGCAAACGGGAGTGTTCGCCGACCATCGAGCATGCGGTCCACGCACGACAACGAACCGAGCCCCAACACAACATAAAGGGCATCCGCCTGTGTGGCGTCCCATGACTTGCCCGAAAGGAAGTACCCGATGCATGCAAAGATGAAGCCACACGCTGCCGCGATGTGCCCCGTCTTGCCGCCGCCCGCTTGACGCGACGCCGTCAGGCACACCCAAACCAGGCACAGCATGCTGGCGACCGTGGAGACCGCCCGACCGATCCAAAGCCGCGGGCCGAACAGCCGAACCAGCGGCGCCAGGACTGCCGTGTAGAGGAAGCCATAAGGCAGGCCGGTCACGGGGTGTCTGCTGGGATCCGTGTAGATGTTCTCACCGCGCGAGAGTGTCAGCGCGTTGTGAAGAAAGTGACCCTCCACCCACCCATGACCCTCGTAGGGGAACGCGATGTGCCATGCCACGCTTTGAACGACGTGCCCAATGATGAATAAGCCCATCACGAGCGAGGCCCCGACCAGCACGACGTCGAGGGGATGCGGACCGCGGGGTGTTCGTGACTTCTTCACGCTTTCTGGCCTCGTCTCGGTGCGGCGGTTCGGCACCGCACGCTACCGCGCGGCCGGCTCAACGCGGTAGAGGATCCCTTCCTTCACGACGCGGAAACCGTGGCCGAACGCCTTGGGAACGTACGGCCAGGTCGTCCCGAGCGAATACACCGGTCGTTTCCATTGCGGCGCCGATCCTGCCGTCGGCGCCCTGAGCAACCCATCCCAGGGGAACGCTTCGAAGGCGAACACCACTTCGACGTCCGGGCGTCGATGTTCGCAAACGTGGGTGTAGAGCAGGGCCGCCCCCAACACGTAATCGACGATCAATACCCCGTCCCTCGGAACGGACCGGAAGACGTCCTCCGCGTACCGTCGGACCGAGTAGTTGCCGCGCTGCCAAGGGGTGAAGTAGAACTCGTACGGATCGGAATACAACAGATAGGGATCGCAATACGATAGTCCGCCTGTGAACAGACGCGGTGCGACGCGCCGCGCCATCGACGGCAGCACGGTGCAGATGCCTACGGGAATGATCGCCAACACGAGACACACCCAGCGCGACCACCGCCACCGGCGGATGATTTCCCACGCCCCCAGGCCGATCAGGATTGCCACGCATGTGTAGAACGGCAGGAAGAACTTGTACTGGTCCGGGACCGGGTAGCGCATGCTGAACAGGAAGTGAATGACCGCCACGATGAGAATCACTCCTTTGACCAGCGCGTCGTGTCGATAGAAGGGCTTCGCACGGATTGCCACCAGCGCCAGCACGATCAGGAGCGTCGGGTACTGGAGTAGCAGGCACGTTCCCGTCTTTGCCAGCAGCGATGGGGTGATCTGGAGGTTAGCCGCGGGCCACCCGCCCGTCGTGGCCGACCGGATCGCGTATAGAACGTCGCCGCCCTCGATCATCAGGCGCAGGATCGTCCACAGGTAAACGCTCGCGCCGACCACCCAAAGCCCCAGGCAACTCAAGACGTGGACGCCGCGCAGACGCCCGCGTCGCCACAGCAGCAACGTAAGGGCCAGATAAGCCGGAGTGGCCAGGGCCGCTAGCATGTGGTTGTTGAGACTCAACCCGTTGATGAGCCACGCCGCCATGAGCCACCGCGCCTTGCCGGATCGCGCCCAGATGACGATCAGCAGCAGTTCCGTAGCCAGACAGGCGGTGACGAGCGGCCGGCTGTCAGCGATGACCGAGTAGGCCCAGAACGTGTGTCCCAGCCCCAGTGAAAGGGTGCCGAGCAGCGCCGCCCATCTCGATCCCGTCATCAAGCGAACGCACGCGAAGACGCTGGCCAGGGTCATGGCGCCGAACCAAGCCGAGGCGAGGTTGACGCGGTAGGCGGGGCACCCCGCGGGCACGAAGGTGAATACCTTGGCGACCGCCAGATAAAGAGTATGGGCGTGAACCAGATCGGGAGAACGGTATTCGGCCGCGATATGGGGGAACTGTGACGCGCGCAGTTGATAGATGCCGCAATCGCCGGGCAGGACGTCCGGCGCGCACGTGGCCACAAAGAACGCGAACCCGACAAGAAAGACCGCAAGCCAATCCAGCCACAGGAGCCGTGGCAACAGGAATCCTCCTCAGAATGCCTTTCGCAGTGTACACGAACAGGCGCACGTGCAAAAGCCAAGCACATCTGCCTTTCGTTTCCGCGACGCATCTGCGTCGCGTGCTCCTGATCGGGTTTGTTGCTACGCTGCAGGCGACGTGGTAGCGCGATCGTCTCCCCTATTCCATACTCGCTGGTCGTTTACTCCCACGGGTTCCGGCCCTATATTGTGCGATGTGCATGCGCCTCGCCGCGGGGGGCGGCGGCCCAGAGCTATGGCATCGACAGAAGGAACCTTACCATGAGCGAACATTCGGAACAGGCAAGACGTCTTCTCGACGGTATCTCAAAAGCCGGGGGCGATCCCGACGCCGTGGCGAAGCGCCTCGAGACGCTAACCATCGAGACGCCGAGTTGGGGTTACGGGGACACGGGGACCCGGTTCGGCAAGTTCCACCAACCGTCGGCCGCGCGCACTCTGACTGAGAAGCTGGAGGACGCCGCACAGGTCCATAAGTACACCGGGATCTGCCCGACCGTCGCCGTGCACGTGCTGTGGGACTTCCCCAAGGGTTTCGACCAGGGCGTACTCGACACGGCCGGGAAGCTCGGCGTCGGGATTGGAGCGATCAACCCGAACGTCTTCCAGGAGCAGTGCTACAAGTACGGCAGCCTGTGCAACGAGGACGCCGCGGTTCGCGAGAGGGCGCTCAAGCATATCCTCGATTGCGTCGAGATCGCCAAGCAGGCCAAGAGCCGGTATATCTCGCTGTGGTTCGGTGACGGCAGCAACTACCCGGGGCAGTCCAACATCTCCCAGCGCAAGCGGTGGATGACCGAGGGACTGCGGACGACACACGACAAGATGACCGACGACCAAGTCCTGTTGGTCGAGTACAAGCCCTTTGAGCCGGCCTTCTATCACACGGACATCGCCGACTGGGGCATGGCCTACATCTACGCCGAGGCCGCCGGCGAGCGGGCCAAGGTCCTCGTCGACACGGGCCACCACTATCAGGCCCAGAACGTTGAGCAGATCGTCGCTTGGCTGATCGATGAGGAAATGCTCGGCGGCTTCCACTTCAACGACCGGCGCTACGCCGACGACGACCTGACGATGGCGAGTATCGACCCGTACCAGGCGTACCGGATCTTCTTCGAGATCGTCACGGCCGAGCATGAGCGCGGCGAGGCGCTGGACATCGCGTACATGGTCGATCAGTCGCACAACCTCAAGGGAAAGATCGAGGCGATGATCCAGACGGTGAGCATCGCGCACGAGCTGTTCGCCAAGGCGCTGCTGGTGGATCAGAAGGCCCTGGCCGATGCTCGGGCCAAGCAGGACCTCGTGAAGGCGGAGGAATTGGTCCGGGGCGCGTTCTTCACCGACACGCGTCCGCTCATCGGATACGTCCGCGAGCAGATGGGGATCGAGGCGGATGCGCTGGCATCGTTCCGGGCCAGCGGCTACGAAGCGCGGGTGGGCAAGGAACGAGAGGGCAAGCACGGCGCGCCGGCCGATGCGAGCTACGCGTAGCAGGGGCGCGGGCAGCTTAGCGGCGTTGGGTTGCGTCTCGCGTGGTGACGGCGCCGGACGGCTCTGGGCCCGGCGCTTCGCGGAAAGCGCGTCCCGCCTGATAGACACTGAGTCTGGCACGGATCTCACCGGCCAGGTCGTGGTTGCCGGCATGCGTCGCCAGCATGATCGCGCTTCGGGCGACTCGGGCGGCCTCGTCGAATCGTCCGGCCTCGGCGTACGCCGCGGCGAGCGTATCGAGGCAGACGGGGTCTGCCTGGCGAGTTATCTCGCAGGCTCTTCTCGCCAGAGCGAGCGCCCTTTCGCCGTCTCGCGCGTTCTCATCCGGATACGTCGCCAAGATCCAAGCCAGATTGTTATGGGCCTGGAGATGTGCGGGCGACAGCCGCAGCACCTTGTCGTATTGAGCGACAGCCTGATCGATCTGCCCTCGATCGCGCAAGACCGTCGCCATGCCGTAGTTGGCGGCCACGTTGTCCGGATCGAGGTTCAGCAGCCTCGCGTAGTTCGCGGCGGCTTCCTCGACCTCCCCCTGCGCCTGCAGCACGGCCGCGAGATTGTAGAGAGCGCCCGAGTGATTGGGCTGAGATCGCAACGCCTCTCGGAAGTGCATGACGGCTTGCTCCGGCTTGCCTTGCTTACTCATGGCCAAGCCCAGATTGCCGTGTGCGTCCGCGTAGTCGGGCTTGATGCGGAGGGCCTCGGTGAATCTGGCGACGGCTTGGTCGAGGTCTCCGCGGAGGTAGAGCGCGAGTCCCATGTTGTTCAGGACGTCAGGGCGGTCGGGGCGCCGTTGCAGGGCTTGGGCGAAGTGGTCGATGGCCTCATCGGTCTTTCCCTGGCGGAGCAGGGCGAGACCGAGACCGTTGAGCGCGGTTTCGTATTCTGGTCTGATCCTCAGGGCCTCTCGGTACTCGACCACCGCCTCGTTGAGCCGGCCGAAGGAGCTCAGAATGCCTCCGAGCGTGGCGCGGGTCAGGGCCCAGTCAGGTTTCACCCGTACGGACTGGCGGCAGTGGGCCAGCGCGTCGTCGTTCCTTCCTTTGACGGCGAGCACCACCGCCAGGTTGCCGTGGGCCATCCAACTGTCGGGGTTCTTGGCGAGGGTGTCGCGGTAGAGCGTCTCGGCATCCCGGTACGCGTGGGCCTGCCGCCAGGTGAGAGCCCCCAAGATCAGCAGAACCGCGGTTGCCGTGATCGGGGCGAGAACCCCTCGCTTTCCGGCCCGTGCCGCAAGCTGTGCGGCGCCGAGGCTCGCCAGGAGCACGATGACGCCGATGCTCGCTAGGTACTGGAAGTGGTCGGCTACGTAAGAGAAGAGCATCGGAAAGACGTTGAAGAACCCCAGGGCGGGCGTCAGCGTTCCGGCGAAGAAGAGGACGGCGACGACCGGGCCCTTGCCGATGCGCCCTCGCAGCAGAAACAGGGCCGAGATCACCGCCGCGGCGCTCAGCGGGAAGAGGTACTGCCAGATCGCGGCTTCGTCGATCTGCCATCGCGGGTAGGTGAAGATCAAGGGGTGTGGCCAGACGAGCTTGCCGGCGTAGAACCACAAGACCCGTCCGGCAAGGAGGCACCGTTCGACGACCGACAGCGACCACTCGGGGCCCGTAGCGCCGGCGTGGTGCCGTTCCATCCATACCGATGTCAGGCCCAGCAGCGCGCCGACCGCGAGCATCGGGATCAGCGGCCAGACGTCTCGCCCGCGGAGGCGATCTCGCTTCCACCAGGTCAGAAGCAGGATCGCCGCCGGCAGCGAGCAGGTGACCGCCTTGCTCAGCAGCGCGCAGATGTAGAGGACGATGGCGATTCCGTACCAGCGCCACACCGTCCCGGCGGCGTTCTTCGCTCTTCCGGGTCCGGGGACATCCGAGCCCTCCAGGGGGCGGAAGCGAAGGTATGCCAGCAGCGCTCCCAGATAGAACGCGCCCGACAAGGTGTTCTTACGCTCGGTGATCCATGCGACGGATTCGACGTGTACGGGATGGACCGCGAAGACGGCTGCGGCGAACCACGCCCCCGGCACGCGCAGACGCCGGAGCACGAACCAGAGCAGCACGGCGCAAAGGCCGTGAAGCAAGACGTTGACCAGATGATAGCCGAGTGTGTCGAGCCCCCAAAGGTGATACTCGACCCAGAAGGTGCTGTAGGTCATCGGGTAGTACTGTGTGGTAATCGGGTGAACGAGGCGGTCCGAGGCGAAGGCGGTCCAGATCATGCGGAGCCCGTCGAGATCGGTCAGGGCGCGGTTGTTTTCGACGTGGGCGTCGTCGTCCCAGACAAACCCTCCCCGCATGGCCGGTACGTAGACGGCGCACGTCATCAGGATGAGCGCCATTGACGCGAGGATTCTCGCGGATCGAGTCATTTCGGCCGTGGTGGGACGCTTTGACATGGACCGATGGCTGCGCCCGCGACGTCGAGTTGCCGCGGGCGGACTGAAGAGGTTGATCCGTGAGCGACCTTGGGCTTCGCGATGAGCGTCATCGCCCGGAAGGCCCATCCATCTGATTGCCGACCAAGACAATGGTAGTCGGATGGGCCCATTGGAGCAAGCTGGGCTTTGGCGTCTGACTTAAGGATGACGTGACTTCGCACGCGCTCCGAGTGGGTGGGTTGGACGTCCAGGCCGTGCCGAGCCAGTCATGCCTGGCATCAAGTTGCGTCCGTTGGTAACCTACGCCATTCTTCCTGTGCCCGAGACCGATCCGGGATTCGGCGCGGGGCTGGCTTGAGAGAGAGGCTCTCATGAGGTTGCTGTCGGCCTGGATGCAACGGCCAAGGTGAGCGATGTCGATTCTGGGATTGGATATCGGGACGACGGGGGCCAAGGGCGTCGCGTTCGATTTGGAGGGGCGTCCGATCGCCACGGCGTATCGGGAATACGACATGTTGTCGCCGAAGCCGGGTCACCTCGAGTTGAACCCGAACGAGGTGCTCGAGGGCGTGGCGGCGGTGTGCCGGGAGGTCTCGGCGGCGACGGCGAACGATCCGATCAAGTCCGTCGCGTGCTCTGTGCTGGGCGAGGCAATCACGCCGGTCGGCGGCGACAACAATCCGCTCGGCAACGCCATCATTGGCTTCGATAGCCGGGGCGCGGCTGAGTGCGACTGGCTCCGCGAGCGGATTGACAACACGGAGGTGTTCAGGCTGACGGGACACCCGATCAACGCTTTTCACACGGTCTTCAAGCTGATGAACCGGCGTGAGTCGGAGCCGGAGGTCTACAGGAAGGCGACGCGCTGGCTGGGCTTTCAGGAGTTGGTCTCGGTGTGGCTCGGCGCCGAGGCGGCGGTGGACTACTCCGCTGCGGCGCGAACGCTGCTGCTGGACACGAACGGGTTGGTATGGTCGGATCGGCTTCTGGCGCTGACAGGGATGTCGGCGGACATGTTCGCTAGGCCGGTAGCGCCTGGTACAGCGATCGGCGACGTGAGTCGCGCGGGGCACGATCGGTTCGGCCTGCCGGTCGGCTGCGTGGTGGCGGCGGGTCTGCACGATCAGCCCGCCGGGATTCTCGGGGCGGCCGTCGAGCCGGGCGAATCGATGTACGCCACGGGCACGGTAGTCTGCATCGGCGTTCTGGTCACGGCGCGACCCGAGCCGGCGGTGATGTGCAAACACAACCTGTGTTGGTATCCGACGTACGGCAAGGATCGACACGTCTCGCTGGCCTGGAACTTCACGGGAGGCAGTCTGCTGAAGTGGTACCGCGACACGTTCGGGGGCGAGCAGATCGCCGAGTCCCGGCGTCGCGGGGTCGATCCGTACGACGTGATCCTGGAAGACCTGCCGACAGATCCGACGGACCTCTTCGTCCTGCCGTACTTCACGACGACGGGCACCCCTTGGCTGGACACAAGGGCATTGGGGGCGGTGTTGGGCCTGCGGCTGACGACGCGCCGCCAGGAGATCGTCAAGGCCCTGCTGGAGGGCATTGAATACGACGTTGCGTTGAATCAGGCGCTGCTGTCCGAGGCGGGGATCGAGATCCGGCGGCACAAGGCGATCGGCGGAGCGGCCAAGAGCGCCGTCTGGATGCAGCTAAAGGCGGACATTCTGGGACGTCCGGTGGTCGTGCTAGAGATGACGGAGTCGGCGGCACTGGGCGTTGCGCTGCTTGGCGCGCGAGCGGCCGGGCTGATCGACTCGGTGACGGGCGCGGCCAAGGAATTCGCCAGGACTGGTCGTACTTTTGAACCGGACCCGAAGCGATCGAGTATGTATAATGATCGCCTGGCGATCTATCGGGACCTCTACCCCGCGACGCACCCGTTGTCGGCGCGTATCGGCGACCTCTCGGGTCGGCGTTAATGGGATATCAGAAAAGGGAGCAAGTTGTGGCGAGATCCAAATCCAAGCTGAATCTTCGCGATTCCCAGGTTCAGGCGCGGACGGGCCTGGTCTTCTCGATTGCCTCGACCGTCTTCATGATCATGCTTGCCGTTATCGTGTTGCAGAACTTCAACCCGGCGGAGAAGACGATCGCCTACAACCCGAGCACGTTCCGGGCTCCGGCGATCTACGCCGCGGCCGGGGTGTCGGGCTTGTTGGCGGCGATCGGCTTCGGGCTTGGGGTGGCGAGTTTGGGACACCGCCGCAACGCGAGGCAGCGAGAGTCGTGGGTGGGCTTTCTCCTGGGCGCGCTCGTGGTCTGTCTGACGATCGTCCTCTTGGCCATGTTTAAGATGTTCAGTCTCCGAATAGTTGTCTGATCCGTTCCGAACGAGCTAACGATTCTCATGCCCCGATGGCCGGTTTCGGTGGTTCGGGGCTTACCGAGGCCATTGCGTGAAGGTCGACCTTTTCACCACGTGTCTGACCGACAACTTCTACCCGGACGTCGCCGCGTCGGTCGTCGGCGTGCTGCGACGTCTGGGCATCGACGTCGACGTGCCCGCCGATCAGACCTGCTGTGGTCAGCCGGCCTTTAACAGCGGTTTCCTGGACGAGGCCCGCGAGGTGGCCGCACACTGGCTCGACGTGTTCGAGCCGTGCGAGACGATCGTGACGCCTTCGGGCTCGTGTTGCGCGATGGTGCGGCACTACTACCCCGTGCTCTTTGCCGACTATCCGCGGGACTTGGAACGGGCTCGGACGATCGGCGGGCGTTTGTTCGAGTTTGTCGAGTTTGTTGAGAAGGTCTTGAAGATCGACTGGACGCCCTATCAACTCCGATTCGACGCCTCGGCGACGTACCACTACAGTTGTCACCTCCGCGGGATCGGTATGACGGACGAGGTACCGCGCTTGCTCGCCAAGATCGAGGGCCTCGAGCTTCGCCCGCTGGAGAAGTCTGACCAGTGCTGCGGGTTCGGCGGGACGTTCGCCGTCAAATATGGGCACATCAGCGACGCGCTGGTCGGCGACAAGGTCGATTGCGTCGAACGCACGGGGGCGGACGTGCTCGTGGTCAACGACGGCGGGTGCGCGCTGAATATCTCCGGCGTCCTGCACCGGCGCGGCAGCAAGATCCGTGTGATGCACGCGGCGCAGATCCTGGAGGCGGCCATGGCCGAGTAGGGGGGGCGAATGTCGCATGAGCCCGTCCCATCCGCCGACCCGACACCGCAGGGCGACCTGACACGCGAATCCTCTTTGCTGGACGATGAGGCGCTCTTCTGCCCAGTCTGCGAGTACAACCTCACCGGCAACGTCGCGGGTCGATGCAGCGAGTGCGGCAGCCTGTTCGACCGAGAGCGGCTCATCGAGGCGAGACGACTGGCGGCCGAGGCGCTGATGCCCTGGGAACGCAAGGGCGAGCTGTCGGTGTGGCGGCGGTTCGTGCGGACGCTTTCGATCAGTTGCGTGCGTCCCCACCGCTTCACGCTGGCGCTGAGCGTTCAGCCGCAACGGTCTCGTGCTTCCAGCTTCATGCTGGCCTGTCTGACGCTCTTTGGGCTCTACGGCGCGGCGACGGCGGGGATGCTGTGGTGGTCGAGTCCGCGTTTCAAGTCCGAGCTGCCTCCGTTTCTCGTTCTGATTGGCGAACTGGCCCTGGGAATCGTCGCCGCGACGATTGCGGTGGCGGGGGCGTTCGCTGCGGCGTACCCGATTGCGGGAGGACAGAGGCGCCTAGGCCCATGGCTGGGCATCGTCTGCTATGCCGGGGCGCACTGGCTCTTGGTGTGGACGGCGTTTCCGGCCATGGTCGTCGTCCAGTGGTACACGAAGGGGCTCGCCTTCCGATTCGTGGATGATTTCACGACGATCTTCTTCTTCGCGTGTTTCCTGCTGTGGGCCTTCACGCTGAGCGCGGTGGCACGCTCGCGCGTGCGGACGGCGTTTGGCAAGGCCATGACGCTTGTTCTGGCCATCGTCGTAGGTGGGCTGACTTGGGCGGGAACCGTCTGGCTGCTATCCTTGTTCGTCAGACTCCTACTACCGAGTCTGGCGCGATAGCGACCGGGATCTCCAGGGGGATGTGGGGGGCGGGGTCAAACCGATGCCGCTCGAACGCCTCCCGGATTCGACCGACGCCGATGTGTCGTCCGGACAGGAGGCGGACGAGGTGCCCGCCGACGAAGAGATCTACTGCCCCCTCTGCGGCTACAACCTCACGGCGAATCTGGCCGGAAGATGCAGCGAGTGCGGGAGCCTGTTCAACCGCGATCAGTTGCTGGAGCTGCGCTATCGACACTTTGTCAGCCTCATGCCGTGGGAGCAGGCCGAGGACATGGGCGTCATCCCACGCTTGTGGCGGACGCTTCGAATCAGCTTGCTGCGACCAAAGGAATTCGCGTTGGCTTTCGCCGTCCAGCCCCGCAATTCGAGGTCGACCAGCTTCTATGCGATCTGTCTTGCGGTCGTGTTCGTCTTTGCCTTCACGATCGACTGGACGGCGGACCTGATGCCACGCAGGGGGTTTGTCGGGTTCTTTGTGGCCTTCTTTGTGGTCCCGATTCCGGTGACCAACATCGTCGTGGGCGTCATGTACGCGGTCCTGTATCCTCACGCCGACCGGCGGCGGCACTTGGCGCCATGGAGGGCCATCATCGAGTACGCCTCCGCCCACTGGCTGCTCTGGTGCCTCGCCCCCATTCCGGTAGTCCTGTTCGGGCTGATCAACTGGGACATGGTGTCCATGTTGGTCATCGCCTGCACTGCCTCCTTCTGGATCGGCTGCTCGATTCTCTGGGCGTTTACGCTGGTCGAGGTGGTCCGATGGCGAACGTCCCTTGGCCAGCGCCAGACCCGGGCACTGGGGCTGACGCTCCTCGTCGGCTGGGCGACATGGGGAGCATGCTGTCTTCTGCTGGTGAGGATTGGCGAGTGGATGCGCTGGATATGATTCGAGGAAGGCGGGCAGGCCGATCGGCGTGGCGCCGCCGATCTGCTATCATGGTGCGATGAATGAGGAGACAACCAAGGGCGACGGAGCGTAGCTTTGGACGAGCGATTCAAGCGAGAGACCATTCAGGCCGTTCATAATCCCGATCTGACCCGCGCTATCGACCGGGCGACGCGTCGGCAGGACGATGCACGAAAGGTGTCCATCCTGGAGTTGGGCGATCCGTGGGCGGTTCGGCTCCTGGCCGGGCGCTGCCGCGACTACGCCCTCGATCGCCTTGACGAGAAGCTGGCGCAACTCACCGACCGCCTCTCCGAGCACGGGGTCAAGGTCCACTGGGCGTTGGACGCCCGGCAGGCCCGGCGCATCGTGGCGGACATCGGTAAACGAGCGGGATGCAAGCTCATCATCAAGACCAAGAGCATGATGTGCGAGGAGATCGAGCTGAACCCCCACCTCCAAGCCAAGGGATTCGAGGTGGTCGAGACCGATCTGGGCGAGTACATCGTGCAGCTCGCCGGCGAGCCCCCGTCGCACATCATCGGGCCGGCCTGCCACAAGTCCGCCAAGGACATCGCCAAGCTCTTTAACGAGAAGCTGGGCGTGCCCTACACCGAGGACGCCGAGACCCTCGCACGGTCCGCCCGGGGCATCCTTCGCGAGAAGTTCCGCCAGGCCGACATGGGCATTACCGGCGCGAACTTCGCCGTGGCCCAAACGGGATCGGTCGTGATCGTCACGAACGAGGGCAATGGGCGGTTCGTCAACGCCCGACCTCGGGTGCTGGTCACGGTGATGGGCATGGAGAAGGTGATCGACAGCACGGCCGACCTGGCGGTGCTGCTCAAGGTGCTTGCCCGAAGCGCGACGGGGCAGCGACTGAGCGTCTACACGAACCTGACGACGGGCCCCAAGCTGGCCGGAGACGTGGACGGTCCGCAGGAGTACCACGTCGTCATCGTCGACAACGGCCGCTCCCGCGTGCTGGCCAGTCGGTATCGGCAACTGCTCCGATGCATTCGCTGCGGGGCATGTCTGAATGCCTGCCCGGTCTATCGCAAGATCGGCGGGCATGCGTACGGCAGCATCTACCCGGGCCCGATCGGCAAGCTGCTGACGCCATTGCTGGAGCACCTGCTGAGCCGGGCCGATCTGCCTCAGGCCAGCGCGCTGTGCGACGCCTGCCGCGACGCGTGCGCGGTGCGGATTGAACTGCCCGAGATGCTGGTCCTGATGCGGCGCGATCTGCTGGCCCTTGGCGAGATGCCGCTGACGCAGCAGGTGGGGTTCGTCGCGTGGGCCAAAGTCATGTCGAGCCCGACGCTGTACCGCCTCGCCTCGCGCATGGCTCGGCTCGGGCTGACGATCGAGGCGCAGGACGGCTGGATCTCGCGGATCCCGCCGGCGGGCAGTCCATGGACCGAGGAGCGCGACCTGCCACTGCCGGCGGAACGGCCGTTCCATCGCGTTTGGTCCGAGACACTAGAGCACCAGGGCGCCGCGCCGGTCGTTCCGAAGGGATCCTGCGCGGCTTCGGTGAGGCCTGGCGCGAAATCGCATCATGAGGACGAGAATCGCCGACCGCATCTGGAACCGTCGACGGCTGACCCGTGGCGAGAGGCGGACGAACCCGCCGCGGACGCGGCGGCGCAGGACCTCGAATGTCCGCGCGACGTCTTCCTGGATCGCGTTCGAGCGGCCCTGGCGGCGGTGAAGCCCGACGAGCGGCGGCCCGATCCATCGGAGGCACGACTGCAACCGACCGATGCGGACCTGGTCGAGAAGATCCGGCAGCGTTTGGAGGAGCTCAAGGTCGTCGTGCACAGGGCGTCCGACGCGGACGGGTTGATCGAGGCGATCGCCACGGCCGTTGGCGGCATCGGCGCGCGGAGCGCGGTATCGGCGGACGAGTCGATCTTCGATCCGCTGAAACTGCAGCAGCGCCTCTCGGAAGCCGGGTGTACGCTGACGGTAATCCGTGAAGGGGCGGGGCTTGCCCCGAGCTTCGAGGCCGACGTCGGGATCACCGGCGCCGAGATGGGCATCGCCGAGACCGGCACGGTCGTGCTGAGCAGCGGCGGTCCCCGTCGACGGCTCCTCGGCCTGGCGCCGCCCGCGCATATCGTCATCCTGCCGACCGATGCGATCGTGGCCGACCTCCTCGATTGGGCGCGCGAGGTCGACGCCCGCCCACGGCAGGCGTGTCAGACGCTCATCACTGGCCCGAGCAAAACGGCCGACATCGAGCTCACCCTCGTGACCGGCATGCATGCTCCGGGCGTCGTTCACGTGATCTTGACAGACCAGCCCGCCTAGGGCGTGTCTCGACGCCCTCGTAGGGTGCGTCTTGCCGCACCCCCCCGAGACCTCAAAGCTCAGCCTTCAGCAAGGAACACGCGATGCGCCTGGGCGATCTTCAGGATGCACGACCGCCAAGGGCTGATGTAACTATCTGGAATGAAGGTGTTTATATGCCGTTCCGAATCGGCTCCCATCTCATAATGGCCGACGCCCCGCATCCGGTCCATAGTTGGACAGTAAGAAGGGGCATTTGCGCGAACATTGGGATGGAGGAGCGGAATGGCAATTCATCATGAATGTAGCTGCGGGGCGCACATCACACTGCCGACCCTTTCGGCCGGGCGGCGGGCGCGGTGCAAGTCTTGTGGGCTGGTCTTTCGGGTTCCCAGGCCTCAGTGGCAGATCGAGGCGGCAGTGGCTTGCGCGCCGGCGATTGAAGAAATCGACTGTCTCCGGCCGGAGGTGAACTTCACGCGGAACGGCACGGTGATCCCGCCGCCGTTGGTGGGCTCGAGGGCTGTTCCACGAAAGACGCTCGCGGCTCGCGCCGTGGCGGATCGGCCGTCATTCTGGGAGGACGCCGCCAAGAGCTTCCTCTTCTTCGCCAGCAGCAACAACCTGGCGATCCTCGTGATGATCTGCCTGGTTCAGCTCGTCCTGCTGGGGCTGAGCTCGCTGCCGCTGGTGGGGCTGTTCACGTGGCTGATCTGGCCGACCTTCGGGATGTGGCTCTTCGCGTTCTACTTTCACGTCGTGGTCGAGACGGCCCAGGGCGACGACGAACTGTCGGCGCTGGGGATGTCGGACATCTGGGAAGACATGTTCTGGCCGTCCATCCGGTTTGTCGGATGTCTGCTGATCGCGCTGGCGCCGGGCATCGCCGTGGGCATGATCACGTCTTCCAAGGCCGAAGGCGTCGCGTGGGACCTGGTGATGCCCGCCGTGGCATTCGGCATGCTGTTCTGGCCCGTGCTAGTCCTGGGCGCGGCGATCGGCAGGACGCTGCCAATCCGGGCGCTGCCGATTCTGGTTCGTACGGTGGCCGCGACGCCGGGGCCTTATCTGGCCGTGTGCGTTCTGGTTGGCGTGGCCGGGTTCGTCGCGACGCAGACGACGACGAGCATGATGGCGCTCGTGACGAGGATCTTCGGGCAGTCGGCGCCACTGGGAGTCGTCATGGCGGCCTATGCGATCGGCACCGTCGTCGAAACCTACACGTGCATCGTGGTGATGCGTCAGATCGGGCTGTACTACCGGCACTACAAGGAACGGTTTCCGTGGGGGGCGGAGTAGCTGGGCGGCGGGGCAAGGATCAAACACTGCTGTCAAGCTTTCTGCCAGGCCGTAGCGACACGACGCGGTGGTTTGTGAGATGGACCGAATTCCGTTTGTCAGTGCCCACAAACCTCTATAATACTCGCTAGTGGATCACCTCTGAGGAGACTCGCCATGCTTAGAGCGAGTTGGTTGCCGGCGGTGTCTTGGGCCGTGCTGATGGCCGCGACCTCGGGTGGTATCGGCCACGCCGATGAGTTGTCCTCCCTTCAGTCCGAAGATGTCCCACCGCTCTCGGATCTGTTGACCGAGAGCCAGGACTTGGCGAAGGAAGGTAATTACGCCGACGCGCTTCGATGCCTGATCACCGCCTTGGAGAGCTACGGCGACGACGCATGGAACCCTGAGCAGTACGACCGGGCGATGAGTCGGGTCAAGTGGTGGTTCGCCCAGGTCTCCGTTCCCCAGCGCGATCGATTCTTGTCCGAGTACGACGCCGATGTGCCCGAGGGCGGCAGGTCGGCGGTTCCCGTTCTGGGCGGGACGATGGATTGGCTTCGACAGCTCGTGCCGCGCACGTCACTCGAGAGCCCGGGGTCCCGGCTGGTCCTGGGCATCTGCCATTCGATGACCGGCCACCACGTCCAATTCGTCGCATACGCCATGGGGGCGTTGCAGCAGGCCCCCGAGAGCCTGGCCGCTGATCAGGTGATCTGGGAACTTTCGTTCCTCCAACGCTACCGGTTTGACCGAGAGGGGTTGATGCGGACGGTTCGCGTTTGCTCGCGAATCGCCCCACACAGCCGGGCCACCGGGTGGAGCGTCTGTCAGTACCTGATCGAATTGTATGCCTACGGGCGCCGGCAGGAGGCCGAGGCGATCAGCCGGGAGATCCAGGCGATCGCGCCGAATACGTTGGCCGGCGAAGTGGCATCGCAAGTGGATGCGCTGGTTCGCGACATCCAGGGGCAGGAGTACGAGTCGGCCATCGCAAGGACTTGGGATATTCGAGAGTACGCGTTCTACGGACCGCTCCGCCCGGTGTTGAATACGCTCTGCCTGGGGATCTCCTGGTACACGGCGAGCAGTAGCGGTGTTCCCCCTCGCGGTCAGCGGCTGATGCAGGCGGCTGAGGGCGTGGCCGAGCGAAACAAGGGTACTCAGCTCGGGTCATTCGCCCTGTGCATCTTGGGGCACTGCTATCAGGCGATGAGCGATGGCCGGCGATGCGGGGCGCTGTTCCTCGAGGCCGCCGAGGGCGGACATCCCGAGGTCGTCGAGCACGTTCTGGGCAACGCCACGCGGGAACTGGCGAGCTACGATCGCAAGGGGGCCATCAAGGCCGCCGAATGGCTTCTGGACATGGACGACGATGGGGGCTACGGGTGGGAGCCGATCCTCCGGCTCCTGGCCAAGCTGTACCGTCAGGAAGGGCGCTACGAGGACGGACTCGGCATGTACGTCGAGCTCGAGAATCGATGCCGGGCCGGCAACGTCCTGATCAAGCTCGACATCGATGCCCTGTGGGGCGGCATTGCTGCATGCCTCGTCGGGATGGGGCGCGACGCGGAAGCGGAGGCCCTGTCCGAGCCGCTGTTGGCCCGAAACGGGTACGACAGTCCCCCGGACTCACTCAGCGAGAAACAGTTGATCCGCCTGATATTCCTCCTTGAGGAAATGGGCCGCGAGGAGGAGAGCTCGCAATTCCGCGAGTTGTTCTCGCGTCGACTCAGGGAAGCCAGGTCGCCGTGATCTGCCGGCGGCGGGGCGGTTGCCGCAAGGTTCCAGTGCCGCTTTCGATCGAATACTCTCGTGTACTGGAGGCATCCTTGCCTGCATTCTGGGCAGGCTGGAAGTCTGCGTTGTGAAAGCAAGAAGTCCACCTGCCGTCAATGGCACTAGATCTTGCCGCCGCCCAGCGCACTCAGAACACGACGAAGCCCCCACGAGTGACGGCACTGGTAGTCGTTCAGCAAGTTCCAGTCGGTTCGATCCTCGCGACACTTGGCTAGGGCCTGCTTCTCCATCGACGAGATCTCCAGGTCGTATCCGGGCACGCCCAGCTCCCGGTAGCACCAGTGGGGCAAACTGCCGGCGGAGGCCCCGTATCGAACGACTTGGTCTTCGGGGATCTTCCGTTCGATGCCGAGGGCGTAGGGCACGGCGAACCGCCGGCATCGGGCGGCGTAGTCCTTGTCCTTCGCCGCGGCCTTCGGGGCCAGAAAGCAGGCGCCGCAGATGCTCGCCAGGCAGTGGAACGCGTATACGGCTGACACCCGCTGGGCGCGAAGGAACGCCATGACCGCCTGCGTCTCCGGCTCGCTGGCGGGGGAACGGCCTCGATAGGTCGCCGAGTCGGGATCCGACGTGTCCAACCCATAGCCATACTCGACGGTGTCCCAGTCGGCAGGGAAGTTCCGGTTCAGGTCGACCCCGTTGGCATTGGTCCGCAGATACCACGGTACGCCCTCGACGAGGCGCTGACGTTCGTCGAGATTCAGTACGGGGACCGCCGCGACGGAGGCCCTGTCGAACAACTCCGGCAGTCGCGCCAGGAGGTTCTCGAGCGCCGGCAGGATCAGTTCGGGCCCGGACTCTCCGGCGTGGACCGCCCCCACTAGGCCGACGCAGCGTTTGCCCTTGCCGACCCGAAGGCCTTGGATCTCCCGACCACAAATCGTCCGTCCCAGGGTCTCGATGGTCACAAGGTCGGGATGTCTCGCTTTCAGGGTGGCGATCGTGCTCCTGATCTTCTCCTCCGGCCACCAGATGTGGTCCTTGCGGACCTTGACGGGGACCGGTCCCGTCGGACTGGCGACGGCGGCGGCCATCCAGTAGGCGTACGTCATGTCGACGCGCGCCGTCTTGTCGATGTATGTGAACTTGCGGTTGTTGGCCGGCTCGATCGGTCCTTCGAAGATCAACTTGGCGTCCTTGTGGCTCAGGCCGTCGAAGTACTCGGCGTAGTCGCGCCCGAACTTGAACGAGGGCTCCTCGATCCGGTAGACGCGGATGGCTCGGAAGTACTTCGCGTAGTCCGGGTCCTGGAACGCAGGGGTGGTCTTGTAGGCCCTCAGTCGGACGTGATGGCGCTCGACGGTCGCTCGCAGGGAGCTCAGATGCTTGGCGCCGGTTTCGGCGTAGGTCTGCTGCCCGCGCGCGGCACCGCTGCCGATTGCCGCAGCCGAGCAGGCGGCGGCGCCACAACGCTTAACGAACGTTCGACGAGACGGGCTGGGATTCATGCGGCGGTCCTCTCGGGCGTCGATTGGGCGATTTCGGATGTCACTCCCGTTGCCATGCTGCTAGGATAAGGCTCACGGCGAGCCATTTCACGAGTTGCCGCTGCCGCGGTCAACAGTCGGAAAGACCTACCATGCCGAGGAATCTCCTGCTCATCGGCGCGCTGGCCCCGGCCATCGTCGCATGGACCTGGTGCGGGGCGTGTGTGCCGGGGCCGTGTCCGGTCAACTCGATCTGTCCGACGTGCGACCCGAACGAGAGGTCGGCGGAGTTGTACGTCGGCCACGGCGATCCTTACGAGCTCGGACCGTTGGCGGTTCGGCGGATCGAGGTGGCGCGTTGCGAACAGGCCGCGCCGCTGCCGCTCCTGATCCACACGCCGGAGCAAGCGGGCAGCTACGCGGTGGTCGTCTTCCAGCATGGCTTCCTGGCCCGGAACTACGCGTATTCGGGAATCCTGCGACACGTGGCCAGTCATGGGTTTGTGGTGGTTGCCCCGCAGATGTACGATCCCGGGCTGGTGGCGCTGTTCGGCAATCCATCGGCGGATGAGGAGGCAGCGTGGGCGGCGGACGTGCTCGACTGGCTTCCTGGACATCTTGACGTCGTTGCTGGCGTGACGACCCGCGTGGACGTCCTGGGGCTGGCCGGTCACTCGCGCGGAGGCAAGGTGGCCTGGCTGGTGCTGTCCAACGATCCTTCCCGCGCGCGGGCCGTCGCTGGCGTCGATCCGGTTGACGGGACGGGCGGGCCCCTGGGCGGGCAGGCCCGGGTCGTCCAGGGGCCTTTCGGATTCGATTTCCCCTCGTTGGTCATTGGCACCGGCCTTGGCGGGGCATGCGCGCCGGAGGGCGACAATCACGTCCAGTTCTATGAGGCCAGCGCATCGCCGGCCTGGCACGTCGTGGCCGTCGACGCGGGGCACGGGGACATGCTGGATGAGAATTCGGTGGATTCCCGCTTGCTGGGGGCCGTCTGCCAAGTCGGTCCGGATCGACCCGGCATGCTCGAGCTGACGGCGGGCCTGTTAGTGGCGTTCTTCCGCGGCGCGCTTCTGGGCGACGAGGCGAGTTTCGGCTATCTGACGGACACCGAGGCAGCGCCGATAGCTGTCGACGTTGAGTCCAAGTAAGCTCGAGGGGCGTCGTGTGGTTTGTCGGCGGTCGGGGAATGCTGGGCCCTTGTGGGACATCGAATTTGGGCAAAACCACGCCGCATCAAAGGAGGTCACACGAATGAAGGGCAAGTTCAAGGTTCTCTATGAGGTGCCGAAGCTGTATCGGATCGTGGCGTTGGACGTCCTGCGCCGAACGCCCGGCGTGTCGTTCGACAACATCCCGCCCTCGATGTTCCCCAGAATCGACGCGCTCGACCGCGTGATCCACGACGGTGGGGCGTGCTCGCCGGGGAAGGTGGGCGACGTCGATCGACCGTGGTACATGCATCCGCATCAGGACGACAACCTCGTCGTGCTTCACGGCATCCGTTACGTGGACATCTACACGCCCGCGCACGGCAAGATGGAGAGCTTCGTCGTTCGTCCGCAGCGGATCGAGAAGGACGGCGAGGTCCTGGTCGACGGCCCGGCCGTCCTGGTCTGGCCGTGCGGGGTGTTCCATCGTGTCAGGAGCTGCGAGGTCAGCGGCTCGGCGTCGATCAATTTCGCCGTCCACTACGACGGGTTTGACATCCGAACGAACTTCAGCGTCTACGACCTGAACACGGAGACGGGCCAGTATCACGTCATCCGAGAGGGCCACCTGGACCAGCCAACCTAGTGCCGTTCTCGGTAGGCGAGTTTCGTCCTGGCGTAACGCAGGCTTCCAGCCTGCCCAGAAGGCCGGCCTCACAGTCTTTTTGCCGTGAGGACTGGTAGCCTGCGGTACCACAACGCCGAAGGGTTAGGCTTTCACTTCTTGTTTCTCAATCACAGGGCTCGGCGCGAGCATCCTGCATCGCCCCTACATTAACTGACATGGGGAGTCCTTGCCTCGCCCCCCCCTCCGTGCTCTGATCTGATCAGAGCGAATGATCAGTCGTTCCGCATCAGCCGGGGAGGTGGTATGCACATGGGACGTAGCGCGCTTGTGATCCGTTGTCTCTGCGTTGGGGTTCTGATCACGTGCGGCCGATTTGCCGCCGATGATTCCGGTCGGGCGGCGGGCGCCGCCGGAAATCTGTCGTCGCTGGAGCGGATGGGCGCTGGGCTGCCGGCGGGTTGGCGAATCTCAGGCGACGGGTACTCGTGGGAGGCCGAGGCTGCCCCGGGTCCGTTGGACGTTGGTGCCGGCCGTATCCGCTTCGGCCAGCGAGGAGAGCTGAGCCTGGACGGTCCGGCGGGTTTCCTGCAACCCGGCGCGAATCACGCGGTCTGCATCCGGCTTCGGTCCGAGCCCCCCGGCGCGACCGTACGATTGGAGGTCCGGGACAACGATGACGACGGCAAGGTCTTCCTGTGCTGCGCCGCAACGGCCACCGATACCTGGCAACTGGCCAAGACGCAGTCCGTCCTGCCGAAGGGCATCAAGGATCGGTACTTCCTGAGGCTCTCGGCCCACGGATCAAACTGCACCCTCTGGCTCGACGGTCTGTGGCTCGGCCGCGCTGAAGACGTCGCTGGAGCAGACTGGGCGCCGGAGGTCCATCCAGCCGGCGCGACGCTTCGCCCCCGCGCGGCCTGGGGGCTTCTCTCGGGCGACGAGCCCATGAGGATCACCGCCAAGGTCGTAGGCGTCACCCCGCCGGGATGCCGGCTCCGCATGAGTGCGATCCACACCAACGGCGCGTCCGCTGATTTGCCGGCGGTCGCCCTCGACCAAACAGGCGTGTGGCAGGACGATGTCGACATTACCGGTGAGATCGCCAAGCCGTTCGGCATGCTGCGCGTCGAGGCCACCGTGATCGCACCGGACGGCCGGGCCCTTTCCGCCAAGACCGAGACACTCCTGGCCCGCGTGCCCGAACCGATTCCGGGTCCGCTGCCAAGTTCGCCCTTCGGCGTTCACGTGGCCCTGCGCGAGCCCGACGTCGCCGTGGCCGCCAAGCTGGGCTACAAGTGGTGCCGCATCCACGACGCCAACGGCAGCACCAAGTGGGGGCTGATCGAGCCGGAGCCGGGCAAGTGGGTATGGCGCGACGATCAGATCGACCTGGCGCGCCGGCAGGGCCTGAGCATCCTCGGGATGCTCGATAGCTCGCCCCCGTGGGAGTCGGGCACGCCGTACAAGGGCTACTTCAGCATCTACGGCACGCCGAAGAACATCGACCACTGGCGCAACTACGTCCGCCAGGTCGTCACCCGCTACACGGGGCGGATCGACGAGTGGGAGGTCTGGAACGAGCCCTGGGATATGCGCCCGGATCGGTTCTTCCAGGGCGGGTCGCCCTTCCTCTACGTCAAGCTGCTGATCGCCGCGTACCGGGAAGCCAAACGGGCCAATCCCAAGTGTACGATCGTCGGCGTGGATACCTACCCGCCGCTCTGGGACCAGTGGGTCCTGGCGTTGGGCGCGATGCCTTACTACGACGTGCTCTCGTGGCATCGCTACGATCCGAGTCTGCACGGCCGGCCCGGCGATCCGCTGGCAAGGGTCGCTGACCGACTCCGGGCCGAACAAGCCAAGCACGGCAAGCCCAAGCCCCTGCTCGGCAGCGAAGGAGGGCCCGACGTCACGATCTTCCACGGATCCTTCTTCTCATTCGCCGATCCGATCTTGTCGGGCGACTGGTCGCGCGGAGCCGACAACTACGCCCGAATGTTCCTCAGCGCCATCGCCGCCGGCAACCAGCGGTTCATCGCCTACTCGATCCACAACCATCCTCGCTACGGGCTTTCGACGCACATGATGGTCGAGCCCGAGTACCTCCTACGCCCGCTCCATGTGACGCTGGCGGCGCTAGCCCATTTCGTGGAGGGTGCCCGGTATCGGTGCCGCTTGGTCCCGGTGCACGACATCAGCGCCCATGTCTTCGACCAGCCCAACGCGCGCCCATACGCCTCCGGACCCAGCACGGTCGTCGTGCTCATCTCCGATGGCCAGGACGCCGAGGACCTGCCCCGAGCATTGCCCCAAGGCGTCCGCTGTTTCGATCGCTGGGCCAACCCCACGCATGTGCCGAAACAGGCCACCCGCAGCCCCGTCTACCTGGTGGGCGACGGGGACGCAGGTGCGAAGCTGCTGGACGCACTCCGACCTGATGCACCGAAGGAGGCGATTGCCGCGCCGGTGATGGCGCCGCAGACAGCCGGTGCGTCGACGTCGCCGGCGAAAGATCCTTTGGAGAGTCTCCTGTCCGTCTCATGTCGATCGTTCGCGCAGGCGGACCCGCCGCTATGGACGTTGTTTAGCGCTCAGGGATCGCTGGCGGTGAAGGCCTCGCCGCAGGGCGCCCTCGTCGCCAGAAGGGCGCAGCTCAAGCAAGACCCCACGCTCGCGCGGCAGTTCAAGCTGCCGGGCCAGGTCAGCGTGGTCGAGAAGTGTCTCGAGTGTTCGGGCGAGCTGGCGACCGGCTGGGCGAGACTCGCAACCGGCGCGACGTCCGTGGCGCCGGGCCCGTGGCTGCTCGTGTTCTCGGCCGTGCCGGATGGGCCGCACGGGTCCTATCGATTCGTCACGCTGTCGCTCGTGTCACAGGACGGCCGAGGCGACGCGACCGCCGAACGTCAAGTGATCGACGCGCTGAAGCAATGGGAAAGGGCCGTGCCCGAAGCCCAGATTCTGAAGCTGCGGGACCGGCTGAACCCCGACCCGTTCTGCTCAGTGTTCTGCAAGCCCGACGGGGAGGCCTATGGGTTCACGAATCCTGAGTACTTCGCGACGATGCTGAACCAAGTCTCGCTCTGGGGAGGCGTCTCCAAGTCAGTCATGTCGGCGTCGAAGATCTCGGTCTGCGGCGACGTGGCCACGCTCCTGGGCCAATGGGACGTCGTCTCGCCCTTCTTCGGTTCCGTTCCCTACAACCTGACCGCCACGCTGCTGCGGTGCCCCAACGGCTGGAGACTGGCCGCCCTCTGCGCCGGCAGATGAAGACTCGACCCCGAGCTCAGTACAGGTACGAAGGGTACTTCCACTTGAACCCCGGATCCTTCCGGTAGCCCGGATCGAGCGTATCATGCTCGCGAGTGAGCCTATCGAGCTTGACCGGGTCCGCGAGGGGATCGCCGGTCCGCTTCTGCCATTCCGCGAGCCTATCGCGCAGCCGTTTGACGGTCGCGGCGTGTTCCGGTCTGTCGGCGAGGTTGCTCATCTCGTACGGGTCTTCCTTCAGATCGTAGAGCTCGACGGCCGGCGGCCGGGAAAACCGTTGCCAAACCTCCCGATACTCCGGCGCCAACCGCATCAGCGACGACTCGTCCACGTCATACCGGTGCTGAACGCAGTTCGCGGCGACGGGGCTGGGCCGATCGAGCAAGAAATTGACGATCAGCTTGTACCGGTCGTCTCGAACCGATCGTTGCGGAAAGTACATATTCGGCGAGTGCACGGTGTACTCGGCGAAGAGGTACTCTCGCCATCCGACAGACCGCCCCTCCACTAGCGGGATCATCGACGCCCCAGGTAACCCCTTCGGCCCCGCCACCCCCGTCGCCGCGAGGATCGTTGGCATCAGGTCGATCGTCGAGACCAGCTCCTCGCACACAAGCCCGGGCTTGGCGTGCCCCGGCCAGCGCACGATCAGCGGGACGCGAAGCCCCGGCTCGTAGCAGGTCATCTTCCCGCGGGAAAACTGTGCGCCGTGATCGCTCAGAAAAATCACCAGCGTCTGTTCGGCCTTGCCGCACCGCGCCAATTCATCGAGCAGCATCCCGACCGCCGTGTCGAGCCGGCTGATGCAGTTGTAGTAGTTGGCCAGATTCTTCCGAGCGTGCGGCGTATCGACCGGAACCCACGGCAATGGCGACACGTCGCCCGGGCCGATGGGCTCCGCTGGGATGTCCTTCTGCTGCCGGTGCCAGGGCACGTGCGCGTCCGGGGTGTTGACCGACAGGAAGAACGGCGTCGCCGACTTCGCCATGAACTCACCGGCCACGCTCGCGATCTTCCGGATGTCGCGCTTGCCGAAGCTGATAAACTTGGGATCGTTCCAGTTCAGATCGAACGGGAACGCCGACGACGGGTTGATGTGGAGCTTGCCGATGATGCCCGTGCGGTAGCCGGCCGCCTTGAGCAGGGCGGGGAGGTTCGGCGTGTCCTTGCGGATCATCGTGTACTTGTGCGTCGCCAGACCGATCTGCCCGTTCTGATGCGGATAGAGCCCCGTCAGGATGCTGCTCCGTGACTGGCTGCATCCCGCCTGCGTCACGTACGCTCGGTCGAAGCGAACGCCCTGGGACGCCAGCCGGTCGAGACTCGGCGTCTTGGCGACACGATCCCCGTAGCATCCCAGGTTCGGACTGTGATCCTCGGACACGATCATCAGGACGTTAAGACGTGCCGGTGCCGCTGCCTGTGCACACGACCAGACAGCCGCAACCATCACCGCGCTGATCCGCGCCCGAGCTGTAGATGAGTACATCTTCATTCCTTTCTCACTAGCGCTAGGACGGAGCAAGAAGCCCGGAACCCCGTGAGCTGCTACTCCAACCGTACTTCCGCACGCCGTCCGAACTCGATACGCACCGGCCCGATCAGCCCCGACGGCATCAGCGAGTCCTCCGCCGAAAAGCCCTGCCACGCGGGGCGCTTCGCCTTCTTCGCGAACAGCGCGACGTTCGTCTTCGTCCGCCGCTCCGACGCCGACAACCCCGCGTCGCCGATCAGCCGATTCACCCAGATGTTCGCCACCTCGATCTCCAGCTTGTTCGCGCCCGATCGAACGACACCCGTGAGATCCTTCGTCCACGGCGCGCACCACACCACGCCAAGGTCATGCCCGTTGACCCGAACCCGCGCGATGTTGCACACCTTCCCAAGTTCCAGGCGAACGGGACCTCGCGCCGCCGTCTCGTCGAGCTCGAACGACTGACGATACCTCGCCGTGCCGGAGTAGTACTTGATCCCGGCCTGCGAGTGCTCGTTCCACGGCACGAGCCGCGGGAACGTGACCTTCTCCGGCCCCCCCCAGCTCGGGTCGAAGCGAACCTCCCAGGGCCCGCCCAGCGCAATGGGCTCAGGCAACTCAGATGCCTCGACCACATGCGCCCGACCGCCCGCGTCCGTCAGCACGTACCGCCCCTCTCGCCAGAGGCGAACCTGCATCGTCTGCTGTGCGACCTCCTCGACTTCCAACCCCTGCTCCGGCGCCGAGATCGACACGACGTGACTTCCCTCCGCAGGCCTGCGAAAGACCACGAACACCGACCCATACTCTGGCAGGTCGAGCGGCACCACCGTCCGCCCGTCGCTCGTTGCGCGATAGCAGGCCGCCTCGACGACCCGGCCCGTCACCGGATCCCACAGCTCAGGCCGCCTCCCGACCACCCGGAACGTGCACTCGACTCGCCCCTTGCCGCGAATGAAGTAGATGTCCTCCTGCGTGTCCCCCCGGTGGATGTAGTCCGTGAGCCCCACGACGTCCGCACGGATCCCCTCGGCCGCCAGGACCGGACCCAGGTCCATGCCCACGATGACGTGGCCCTTCCCGCAGCGCCGCCGCGCCGGCTGTTGACCTTCGCTCCCCCACAGCTCACCAACCAGACGTCGAAGCTCATCGTCTCGTTTCGGATAGCCGCCTAACCCCGGCGCACGCGTCGGACGACGCTTCCCCAGCACCACCGTCGCGCCGGATTCCGCCAGCTCGACGATCTTACGCAGGGCTTCCGGCGGGATCGCCTCATCTTCCAGGTCCACCACGAGCAGCCGGTACGCCATCCCCCCAGGCAGGCAGAGCCGCCCCCCCTTGAACGACAGCCGATTCAGGAGCACGTCCGTGTTCACCACGTCATAGCTATAGCCCGGCGGAAGAACGAGCGACGGCTTCTCACTCCACTTGGCCCCCCGCGACCACCGCGAGTAATTCCGGTCACTGAGGTAGCAGCAGACGTCCGCCACGAACCGACCCCGCCGCAACAGATGCTGACATCGCCCCAAGTACGTCAGGAACCCCCCGGCCTGCTCCCACCACGTCACGTTGGGGTTCAGGTGCGTCCCCGCGAAGTACTCGATCCCCGGCTTGCCGAACTCCCGCGGCGATGCCGAGAACGTGTGCCAGATGAAGAAGTTGACCCCGTCGCAGAACCCCGCGTCGGCGCCCTGCTTGAGAATCTCCGGCCAGACGGACCAGTGAGCCTGCATGTGCGTAAACGCCTCGACTGCTGCCAGCGGTCGTCCATAGACGTGAGCCGTCGTCGCCGTGCGGCGGCAGTTCGTGCGAGTCTGCCCCGGATGCCAGAACTCCCCCTGAGGCATGTCGTTCGCCGACCAGAAAGACAACTGGTCCGCCCGGATGAGTAGGGGGGCCTCTCTGCTCCAAGGCCCACCGGACTCGCTATGCCACTGGATGCCCGCCTTGTGACATTGCTCGCGGAGCGTCCCGTAGAAGTTGTGTAGGAAACAGTCGCTGAGCGTCAGACGATAGTCCTCGCGGAAGCGCTGAGTGATCTCGGGATTGCGGACCATGATCCCCGCCAGCGCCGGCAGATACGGCCGAATGTCATACCCGCGACGCGTGCGAAACTCCTGATCGAAGCCCAGCGTCCACGTCGGCGACGCCCCCTCCCAACTCACGTTGTAGAAGTGCGTCAGCGTCTTGCCCGCCAGCGGACCGGCATCGTCGAGCAGCGCCCTTCCCATCCGCTGGAAGTGCGCGGTGACGGCCTTGGCGCTGAGGACGTCCACGTCGTTCTCGCGCCCCTCCATCATGCGGAACGCGAAGCGCAGGAGCGTCCATCGCCCCGCAGGCGCGTCCCAGGTCAGCCGCCCCTGCCCGTCGACCTTGTCCGTAATGTCGACGATCTCGTCCGGCTCGGTTCCCGGCTTGGCAACCCCAACGACGCCCTTCCAGCCGTCCGACAGACTGATCTCGCCGCCGCCGGCGGCTTCGCCCGAGGCACCCTTGGCATGGCGACACGCGAGCAGGGCAATGTCCCAAAGCCCCCCGCCGCTGGATCGCTGTAGCGAACAGGTCACCTTCCGCGGGCCTTGAACCTCGGCGGACGTCCACACCAACATCTTCGGGGCGTCGTCGCCCACGTCCCACGGCCCCTTGAGCGCCCCGGCGCAACTGCTCAGGTTGATGCTCATCTCGAGCCCGAGCCGATGAGCCTCCTGCATCGAGAACTTGACCATCTTCCGCCACTCGGGGCTCATGAACTCCATCGGGGCAGGCGGCGGCGGGACGTGGTCCTCGTGGTAGCCACGGGCGTCGAACAGCAGCAGCCCGCCGATGCCCTTGGCCTTCATCCCCTCGAGGTCCCGCGTGATCGTGGCCTCGTCGACGTTGCCCTTGACCCACCACCAATACACCCAGGGCTTGACCCCATCCGCCGGCCGGCGAAAGCCGTTCTCCAACTCCAAGGCCCGCGCGACAGGCAGATCCGCCGGCTCGCACGAAACCAACGCCGCAATGACCAGGAACCCAAACTCAAGTCGCATCGCTCTCATGTCGTCCTCCCGGAGCAGGCAAGGTAGACGATCCAGACCGCAACCGTCAAAGGCTCAGGCGGCCCTCTGTTCCGTCGAGACCTCCAAGCACGCTTGACTTACCGCCGCCATTCGCCAAGCTTGTTCTACCGGCGATCAGTGGTAGGACTCACGCCGTGGAGAGATCGGCCGACCGCAATCCGTCTGGAATCACAAATGGGGGGGGCGATCGGTCACCTATCATGGCTCCTGAGCAATCGCTGCGTCTGGCAAGAATGGCCGAGACTGGCATCCATGGGCGTGGACGGCTACTTCGCTATCGCACTCTCCATCCTCCAGGCCGCCGCGGCAGTCGTCTTTGCCGTGTGGGCGATTCGAGACAAGCGGCGGCGGACGCTCCGCGCCCTTCCGGATCCCGCCAGACGCGGGGCGGCCCGGCGGAGAGTCTGGAGGATCACACGTCGAAACGCAATCGCCTCGGCGGGTTGGCTGGCATCGTTCGTCTGTTGCCTGGGTGCGAGCTATTGCGTGATCTTCGCGCTGCTCCTGTCACACCCGATATCCAAGTGGGGGGGCGTTGTGGTGGTTGCTACGCCTGCTCTCGTACTCCTGACCGGAATCGTCGCTGGGGCTCTGTTTTATCGACACTTGCGCCGCAGGCGACGCTTTCTGGATGACGTTCGCCTGCGGGACTACCTCGTCTGCCCCGACTGCCACGCGCCCTTGCCAATCGCCGGTCAGGCCCCCGAATGCCCCAGGTGCGACTACAGCTCCACACGGGAATCTCTCCTGAGTGATTGGGCCGACGTCGAGAGGATTGTCTGCGGGCCGGAGGTCAAGAGGTTGAAGGACTGGCGAAAGTGGCGGGCCCGACTGCACGCCATCAATCCCTGGAGCCTCTGGGGCTATCTGGCGGTCATTCTTGGATCGATCTGCCTGTTCATCGCTAGCTTCTACATGACCTTCGTTGGTGGGAAGGGATGGACGTTGGCGATTCCGCTCACCGTCTACCTAATCGGTATTATGACCGTCCGAGCCCTGGGAAGACGCCGTGGACAGGCCTTCATGGATAGGCTCCGACTGCAGGACTATCTTATCTGCCCCGAGTGCCACTACTCTCTGAAGGGACACCTCGAAGGCGGCCGTTGCCCCGAATGCGGCTATCCGTTCACGCCCGAATCCCTCCGCGAAGACTGGAATGAGGTCGTGACCTACCACGAACTTGGCTAGCAGCTTCCCGTAAGCCCTACGGCCAAAGCCGAACGGGAACAAGGCAGAGGCCGCGCGATTGCTGGCTGTCAGGCCTTAGTGCGCCCTGAAGCGGCTTCGCGTAGGCCGCGATCATGGAATGCGGGGGCTTGGGCTCGCTTTGGATCGCCTGCGGGGCGGGCGCGACTGCAGGCGTCCCGATTGGCACAGGTCGGCGCCGGGGGATCGGCACATGGTCGACCGGCCGGCCGTGATCTATCTCAGTTGCCTGGCAGCACTCAAGTCGCCTCGGTGCCGGAGGCATCCCAAGATATATGGATTCTTAGGACTCCATTAATCCTGTTAAGCGTCCACATCCGTGCTGCCGCAGAGAATCATCGGATTACCGATCTCTGCACTCAGATTCCGTTTGACAACACCCAGTTCGCGAAATATGGTAGCCGCACTGGAACCGGACATCGTTGAGTAGATGTCGCCAGTGGAGAGAGGGAGGAGGAAGTCGCGGAATTGATCGTCGCGAGCTGTATTCCCTCCATTATATATTCTGAACCTATGTATCTGGATGATGGATAGCAGCGCCGGAGGGTGGCAAGCGCGTTAGCAGCGTGCAGGGACCGCGTTCGAGAACCTGGGCAAGGACGCCCTAAACAAGAGTGAGGCGTTCTCGGCGTGTGACGCCGGCGCCTTCGCTCGTTTCGGTCGAAAGGAGCCGAGAGGATGAGAACAAGGCATCAGTCAGCAGTGGTTTGGGGCGCTCTTCTGACATGCGTCATTGGTAGGCCTCTCCCCGCGGAGACCGTCTGGTTCGGACTCGAAAAAGACTCACCCTACGAGGATACGGCTCAACGTTTCGCCTCATCGGGTGGGTCTCCCGATCTCGTTATCGGAAACAACTTCGATTCATACGGAAGCTACTACAACCTAGCTGTTTCCGGATCGGTTCTTTACGGCGGCAGCTCCTACACGGTTCACAAGTGGAATGCTGAGACAGGCGCCTACATTGGCCAACTCTCGCTCAGTTCTCCGCTGTCGAGTCACCTGGAAAGCTTCCTCAGCGGCATCGGGACCAGCATAACAGGGGATCTGTTGTTCACTACGGCCGGCTATTCCACGAATCAGAGAACCGTCGCGAGATACTCGGCTACCGGAACGTGGCTGTGCGACTACACAACGAGTGCGTTGCAGCATGCGCAAGGAACAGCAACCGCCAACAGCGAGGCCCTCTTCGTTGCCTCTCGGTATGACATCGGCTCCGGATGGACCGAGAAAATTCTGATGTTTGAGTTGAACGGAACCTTTGTGGGGGTTTTCGGTTCCGAGAACGGGGGTGTCGGCGACGTTGCCATCATGGGAGGCCAACTCTATTCTCTTGACTACGGTGACGGCATCCGCGTCTACGATCTGAACGGTACTTCGCTGCCCACGTACTCGCACTTGGTCTCCTTCCCTGTCGGCGTGAACCCCTCAGATACATACACCGATGAGATACATGCCTGGGGAGGCAACCTGTATGTGGAAGATGACGGTGACAACGCCTGGTACAAGATCAACCTGTCAGGCACGCTTCTCGCCACGTACTCCGGCGAAACGAGGGGAACGTACAACACCACGGGTAGCCTCGCGGTCTTCTCTACCGGCGGCGACACGACGCCGCCCGCAGTGACAGGCCGAAGCCCTGCGCCCGGGTCGACCGTCACAACATCCGGCGTCAACGTCGATGTGACGTTCTCTGAGGCGGTCGCGGGAGTCGACGGTAGCGACATGGAACTCTCGGGTACGGCCGCCGGCTCCGCCAGCGTCGGCACGCCAAATGACTTGGGAGCGAATACGTGGCGGTTTCCGATTTCTGGGCTGGTCAGCGGCACCTTGAGCATCAGCCTTGCCCCGGACGCCAACGACATCGAAGATCTCGCGGGCAACGACTTGGCCAACGTCATCTGGAGCTACACCGTTGACATCCCCACACCACCCACGCCGCAGGCGGCGCCGTACGCACAGGATTTCAGCAGCGGCAAGCCCGGTGCCGCCGGGGGGTGGGAGTACTACTCCAGCGATAGCTATGGACGGATCGAGGTACAGAGCGGCCGTCTACGGATGGACCGATCACCCGACGGTTCGTACACGTTGAACGAGGCCGTCTTGCACCTGGATCTCGCTGGGAGGTCCGGTGTGACGCTGAGCTTCTTCCAGGCCGACTATGGGGACGAGGAGGACACGCTGAGCGGCACGTTCACCGGGCACGCCAACGGAGACGGGGTGGCTGTTAGCACCGACGGCGTCACGTGGCACACGGTCGTGACGGCCACTGAGCTTAACGTGGGCACATCCGGACAAGCCTTCGTTGTTGACCTCGATGCACTGGGGCTGGCCTACACGAGCGATTTCCAAGTCAAGTTCCAGCAGTACGACAATTACGCCTACGACGTCGACGGTCGGGAGTGGGATGATGTTGAGGTCACTGTGACGTTGCCGCACTCGTTGACCATCACCTTCAACGATCCAACACGGGGAAGCGTCGAGTTCGACCCAGAGCCGAACGACGCAAACTCGCCTGAGTACATGCCCGGAACACTGGTCACACTGCTCGCCGTACCTGTGCCCGGGAAGGCCTTCAAGTATTGGACCTTCCTCGATCCCAACTATCCCGGCGACGCCAACTACGGTGTGACCGACGCCAATTACCGCACGATGGTCCTAATGGATGAGGACAAGGAAATACTGGCGACGTTCAACTGCGGAATGGGCATGGGGCCGATGCTGCCAATGCTGACGATGATGCTAGGCATGCTGGGACTGCTCCTGCGAGTCAAACGCCGCGCGTGAGCTCTCGGCCATCCGGATGATGATGGGTTTGTCAGAGGGAGCGGAATCGACATTCTCAGGCAACCCGCTCGGAGAACAGAGAGACGAAGAATCGGGTCTTGGTTGCGCCTGTCGCCGCCTGTGCAGGCGGAGATGATGGAGACTGGGGTCGACTCTTGACCCGCCGTGGGCGGCAGCACGGCTGCCCGCCCACGGCAGGCGATTCAGGGAGGTATCGGCAAGGCCGCTGCGGTTGCTCGGGCGACAGGGCGTGCTGCTGGCGTCGGCTCTTGATGTCTCTGCTTCGCTGAGCGAACGACCTCGATCATATCGTCCGCGATTCGGGGCGGTTGATCGCGCCACCGTTGGGCAAGACAGTCGCCCGAGTGCCTTCAGGGACCAGGACAGCCGGTCGGTCCGGCTCGATAGCTGGGATCCCGTCCTGCCAGTAGCACACCGCCGATGATTCAACGCCTTCAGTCGATGTCTCAAGCAGGCCCCCTCCTGTCCGCCTGCCTGGGGCGACCGCCTAGGGATCGGGTGTCCCATGCCTCAAGGGTCAAGGGCGGCAGGGCGGGTCGCCGGGGCCCGCCCTCTGTCCGTCTTCCGCTTGGACCAGGGCTGCACGTACCACCACTCAGGCGATCGCCATGGTCTTGAGGCAGTCTTTGCAGAATCGCGGAAGAGCCGCTAGTCTTTCGTCAGCCAACGGTCAGCACTATGACCAAGGAGGACTCGCCATGCACGACTCGGCCACTCGACGTTCCTTCATCCACAAGATCGGCCTGGGCGCCGCCGCGCTCGGATTGAGCCAGTCGGCCCAAGCGGAGGCCAAGCCCATCCAAGGCTTCGAGAAGGCCGCCACCGACCCCGACGCCTCGAAAGGCTGGAAGCCCGTCTCGGACCGAAAGATCCGCGTGGGAATCGTCGGATACGGCGTCTGCCGGTTCGGAGCCGCCTTCAGCTTCCAGGACCACCCCAACGTCCAAGTCGTCGCCGTCAGTGACCTCTTCCCCGATCGATGTGCCGCGCTGGCCAAGGCCTGCCGCTGCGAGAAGACCTATCCCTCACTCGAAGAGCTCGTCAAGGACGACAACATCGAGGCCGTCTTCGTCGCCACCGACGCACCCAGCCACGCGCGCCACTGCATCGATGTGCTAAAGCACGGCAAGCACGTCGCCTCGGCCGTGCCCGCCGTCTTCGGCTCACTCGAAGACGCCGACAAGCTCTTCGAGGCCGTCAAGCGCGCCGGCCGGAAGTACATGATGTTCGAGACCTCCTGCTTCCACGAGGACCTCAGCGCGATGCGGGAGATCTACAACGCCGGCGGATTCGGAAAGCTCGTATACGCCGAAGGCGAGTATTATCACTTCTCCGCGGACCCGATTGCGTCATACAAGGACTGGCGCGTCGGCGTGCCCCCGCAGTGGTACCCCACCCACTCCAACGCCTACTACGTCGGCGTCACCGGCGGCAGCTTCACCGAGGTAAGCTGCATGGCCATCCCCAGCCTGACCAAGTGGCTCCAGGCCGAACACAATGTCTACAAGAACCCCTTCGGAACCGAGATCGCCCTCTTCCGCACCAGCGAAGGCGGCATGGCGCGGATGGCCGTCAGTTGGGACACCCCCGGAGTCAGCGGAGAGATGGGCCGCATTCGCGGCCAGAAGGGCACCTTCTACGGCAAGTACGAGGGTCTCACCAAGAACCTACCGCCCACCAAGCGCCCGCCGCTGCCTCCCACGGTAGAGGCCGGCGGACACGGCGGCTCACACGGCTACCTCATGAACGAGTTTGTCACGGCAATCCTCCAGGACCGAAAACCCCTCGTCGACGTCGCCCAGGCCCTCAACATGACCGTCAGCGGAATCGTCGCCCACCAGTCGGCCCTGAAAGACGGAGAATTGATGAAGATACCGCAGTACAAACTATAGCTGGCTGAGATCCGGCCTCGGCGGGTATAGGCAGGTCGAAACGCAGGCGCCTCGACCTCCTACTCCCCAATAATCTTGACGAGCACCCGCTTGCGCCGCCGACCGTCGAACTCCGCGTAGAAGATCTGCTCCCACGGCCCGAAGTCGAGCCTCCCGTCGGTGATCGCCACCACCACCTGCCTGCCCATGACCTGACGCTTCAGGTGCGCGTCCCCGTTGTCCTCGCCCGTCCGGTTGTGCCGATACCGGCTGATTGGCTCATGCGGAGCGAGTTGCTCTAGCCACTCGTCATAGTCCTGGATCAGCCCCCGCTCGTCGTCGTTGATGTACACGCTCGCTGTGATGTGCATCGCGTTTACCAGGCAAAGCCCCTCCCGCACCCCGCTCTTGCCAAGCGCCTCCTCCACCTTCGGCGTGATATTGATATAGTCCCGCCGATTCGGCACGTCGAACCATAGCTCCTGCCGATAGGATTTCATGACGATCCTCCCGAGGTGTTGGACGACTCGAAGCCAGAGACGAAAAGAGGCCGCGACGCTATCACAACGCCACGGCCTGCTTGGCTATTCATAGCGGCGGGCGGACTCGAACCGCCGACTCGAGGCTTATGAATCCCCTGCTCTACCAACTGAGCTACGCCGCTAACGCTGGTCGGAGCACGTCGCAACAACGCTTCCAACACAAACCCAAGTTACCATCGGCATTCCGACAGGTCAAGATCAGCCAACGGACGAGGCGCGGCTCCGAACCCCTTTGGTCCCGTAGGGACCGTGTGATAATAGCCCAGGATCTTCAGTCCTGGGGACCCAGCCGCAGCTTCGATCCATGCCAAAGCTACTCCTTCAGGCGGTGGCGGTTTGCTTGTAGTGACCCCCTCATCCGGGTACTCTACACGATAGAGACAGCATCAGATTTGCATCATAGGGGGCTTGACCACGGGGGCCGTCAAACAGGAGGCGGGGCCGTGAAAAGCAAGCCGAACTGCCGGGGCCGATCGGCCTTCACGCTGATCGAGCTCCTCGTCGTCGTCGCCATCATCGCACTGCTCATCTCGATCCTGCTGCCATCGCTCAGCAAGGCCCGCGCCCAGTCACGCACGACCCTCTGCAACTCGCGCATCTCGCAACTCTGCAAGTCCATGTTCCTCTACTCGGAGGACTTCGACGAAACCCCGCCCTTCACCTCCCAGATCCTCGGCGGCGACCCCGCCGATTCCGGAGTCTTGCCCCTGCCAACCGCCCAGGCCCGAGAGATGGAAACCTGGCTCGGTTCAGAGGACGACATGCTAGCCATCGCCGAGGCCTCGCAGCACCAAGCGGGCCCATACCCCGACGACGTCACCATCCCCCGCAGCGGGGACCTCTTCGCCTATACGCGATTCGAGAACATCTACCGTTGCCCCGAGTTCGAGCGAATCGGCGACCCCTCGAAGGAGCAGAACGTCTTCAACTACACCCGAGCCGCCTGGGGACGCAAGTACCGCATCCCCGGCGTCGACCCCGGCGCTACGACGAGGATCGAGTTCCTGGGCTGGAAGCTCGGCGACCAGGGCGGGCCGATCATGAAGCCTAGCATGGTCTACGCCCCCTCCGCCCTGATGATGATCGTCGATGAGTACTGGATCCGCCACGTCGCGGGAAGCTGGCCCAACAACAGCACCAACGCCTGGATCTGCTGCGACCCCGTCTTCGACATGATCGACGAGATCGGGCAGTATCACGGCGCAAAGGTCAACCCGAAGCACACCTTGCCCACGGTCAATCCGCCGATCCAATCCGGCTCGCTCGCATGCTACGACGGGCACGTCGCCATCCGACGCGATCCGTTCCCCAGCGCCCCCGACGAGGTCAACACGCGCCCCGAGAACTTTGGTCTCTTCTACAACGAGTACATCAACATGTTCGAGGAACTGGCTTACGCCCAACTAGGCCGCAAGTTCCTCGACTGCATTGGACATTGAGAACAAGAGCCAAGTAACAAGAGCAGAGTCGCAGGCCCGCCGCCGAGACCTGAACCTTGCCCCCCCAAGCCCCGACCCCGATCGTCAGTCGGAAAGTACCCTCACCCCAACCCGATCCAGCACAGGATACCGATCCCCGTTCTCGCTCACGAACGTCGCCCGATACTGGAGGCACCGGTCCCCCGCCTTCAGCGTGAATCCGCCCGACTCCACATCCCGCCACGCTGCATTGGCCAGCGCCTTCTCGTCCCCGGCGCTGCGGACCTTGAACGACAACCTCGCCCCGTCAGGGACCTCTGCCTTGTAGACCAGCTTGCCGCCCCGTGCGGCCCCGTCGCACCGGAAGACCGACGACTCGTAGCGCTGCCGGAACGTTCGATCGTAGATGTGACCCATATCCTGCAGCCACATCCAGTGCGCCCCATGCGTCGGCAGATACTGCACCCGTGGGCCCTCGAACCGCTTCCCGTCGTTATAGAACACCCGCGACAGCGCGTTGTGGTTGCCGTCGACTGTGTGACAGACCACCGCTAGGTCGAGCTTGCCGTCCTTGTCGAAGTCCCCCGCCAGCCCGTCGTCGGCCGAGTCGCACACCAGGATCGTCCGCCGCCGCGGCGCAAACCCGTCCGCCCCGCCCCAGTACAAATAGCACGGCATCGATTCCCGCGTCAGCTCCCCGTGGTAGTGAGGGCAGAACAAGTCGAGGTACCCGTCGGCGTCCCAGTCGGCCACGATCATTCCGACCGGCGTCCAACCGGGCAGCCGCTGCGCGTCCCACGCCCGAAAGCCCTCCGCGCCGCCCCAGAAAATGATCACCCCCGTGTCCTGATGATGCGCCAGCTTGTCGCAGTAGCTGCCCACGATCAGGTCAAGCCAACCGTCGCTGTTCAGGTCCGCCGTCTCCAGGCCGATCGGGCTGGGCGCGTCCACCCCGCTTTGCTTCGCCGAATCGAATCCCGCCGCCCCGCCCCAGAAGACCCGCACACGATCCGCCTCGTACGACGTGCTCGCGATGTCCAGCCATCCATCGCGATTGAAATCCGCGATCGCCGCCCCCCCCGACCGCCCCGGCGAGTCCAGCACCGTCCGCCGCGACGCGTCAAAGCCGCCACCCGATCCGTAGTAGACGATCAGCTCCTCGGTCTTGCCCGCATCGTCCGCGGCGAACTTGCACAGTACCAGGTCGAGCCAGCCGTCCTTGTTCAGGTCCGCCACGTTGCTCGCCCACAGGCCGTAATGGGGCAGGCTCGTCACGCGCTTCCTAATGTCGAATCCGTCCGCCCCGCCCCAGAAGATGTTCGCCCCGAGCGCGCCGGCCGTGCCCTCGCGCCCCCCGTGACCCGAGTTCATCGCGATCAGGTCCACGAAGCCGTCGGCGTTCAGATCGGCCGCGCTGCTCTCGTACCCGCTGGCGAACGGAATGAGCCAGCGCCGCTTCGCATCGAACCCGTCCGCGCCGCCCCAGTAAACCATCAGCGGCACGTTCTCGCCCAGCATCCCGCCCCGACTGTTGCAGAAGATCGCGCGGGCCGGCTGCGTGTCCTCGCCCGGCGCGATGGCCACACGCGTCGCGCCCTCGGTTCGTACCCCTTGCGGACCTCGAACGAGCCCGCGCTCGCCCTGACCGAAGAAGACCAACGACTCCGCCGCGAACGTCTCGGCCCCCTGGTACACCGCCACTACCAGGTCCGCCCGACCGTCGCCGTCCAGGTCCCCGATCGCCGTCGACGAAGCGTTTCGCACCGGAACCGACGTAACGCGAGACTTCGAGAACCCGTCCTTGTCCCCCCACAGGATGTGTACCAACTCCGGCGCGCCCTTGTCCGCCCCCGTGACCTCGCCCCCCGCGGCCAGGGCCAGCGACATCTTCGTCAGAACAATCTCCGGACGCTTGTCCCCGTCTATGTCGCCAACCGCCACGTGCGAGGCGCCGAACGCCGGCACGGAGATCGGCTGCGCCCACTGCCGAGACCCCTCCGATCGAACGATCAGCACGGTCTCCCTGCTCGTCCCGACGACAAGGTCCGCCCGCCCGTCGCCGTCGCAGTCTCCGCCCGTGATGCACACACCCCCCGGCGCCGGCAGAGCGATGTCCGTCGTCCCAAGCTGCGTCGTTGTCTTTGTCGTCGGCGTCGCCCAGAAGACGCGAACGTGCCCGTCGCCCGTCAGTACCGCCAGGTCGACCGTCCCGTCGCCGTCAAAGTCCCCGGCGGACAGATCCACAGCGCCTGGCACGCCGATGTCCTGACGGCGAGACAGCAAGTACCCCTCCTCGCCGCCCCAATAGACCCGCACGATCCGCCCCGAAGGCTGATCGCGCAACCAAGCCTCCTCATTGAGCACGACGACGTCCGGCCACGCGTCCCGATTCAGGTCCGCCACGGCGATTGTCTCGGCCCCCCGAACCGGCAGGATCCCATTGCTCCGCCGCGCCGCCCAGCCGTCCGGACCGCCGTAGATGATCGTAACGAATCGGCGGGAGTTCTGGACTCCGCTGAAGTTCGGGCAGAACGCCAGATCCAGCCGGCCGTCACGGTTCAGGTCCGCCACGGCGACCGCCTTGCTGCCCTCGACCACCAGCGGCGACTGCCTGACGTCCCGCTTGCCGTCCCTGCTCACCGTGACCAGGCTTGCCGGGATGAACGCGTATTCGTCGTGCGTGCTGTTGAAGATCAGATCGAGCCACCCGTCATTGTTCAGATCGAACCGGTGAATCGTTCGCACCTTGCCGTCGCGGCTCACGTAGAGGTTCTGCCCCGCGGCATCCAGCCGTCCGTCTGAGAAATCCTCGAAGGAATCCTCGATCCACTGCTGCGCCGTCCCTGGGCAAGCAACCAGGAGCACGAGCAAGCACAAGACGCGCGAGATAACCACTCTCTGTCGGTCACCGGTCGACATGCACGCTTTCCTCGTCGTTCTAGCTCCGGGGCGGGAACTCCACGGGTGAGCGTCGCAGGGGATGGGGCGGATGTCAATCGACCAGGCAGGCTCCGCTGCGGGCGGCGCGATCTCGACCTGACGGCGGCTCAGACTCCTCGGACGAGTCGTCCAGCGCCCAAAACACAAAGGCCCCTATCCATCGTAAGAGTGGATAGGGGCCGAACCGTTCTTGAGGAAGCGGAGGTTAGCCTGCGATGCGCCTAGCCGGACTTGGCCGGCTGGAACTTCGACGCCCAGAACTCGTGGAAGGCCTTCATCACCTCGTCGAACTCGACCCCGCCCGACAGGGCCAGGGCCTCCCCCAGTTCCATCGCCGATCGGTACTGCTGGATGAATAGCAGGACCTCGACCTGATGGTTCGTCAGAAGACCCATGCGGATCGCCGTCTCGCCGAAACGAAGGTCAAGGTCGCGCTGCGTGGTCAGGACCTCGTCGATGCTCTCGACCGGAAGCAGCCCATGCGCATACGCCAACAGGCCGATCGGATCCCGGATGTTCCATCCGTCGTCCGCGAGCCGCTGCAACGCGGGCTCATCGATATGGCCCTTTTCCAATAAATAGTCCGCGAATTCGCGTCTCATGGGGCAACTCCAGAAGGATGCTACAACATGGCTCGTATCGGACAATCTCTCCGGCGGCTTTACCTTAGAACTCAGACAGGACCATTCCTCGCGTTAACCGTATGTCCAAGTGGATGTTGTATCAGCCAAGCCCTCGGCGACGGAGGTCCGATAGCCCCCGGAAGCTTGCGAAAGTCGCGTTGTCCACGGCCCCTGGCGGGCATATACTCTCATAAGCCGAGATCTTCGGCCACCATGAGACGTTGCTCCTCTCACCATGCTCGCGGCAACGGTCCTCACCAGGGGGAAGGGCCCCACACGGACCACAAAGCAGGGGGGCGACAGCGGCCAGCGAGCCGCCGTGGCAGGACTGAGCGCCAACCTGTCCACCAGCGTCTCGAGGAGGCCGGATTTGCGGGGAGACATCTCGGCGACACGGGATAAGGGGCTCGATATCGGGAACAGGAATATGCTTATCGTACCGAGAGACCGTGCCGCACGGACGGCCATGGCACTGCTCACGCTAGCCGTCTGCACCTTCTTCAACAACTCAGCCGCCCTGGCAGCGAAAACCTACTACGGCGACAGCTATCTCGAGACCGTAGGTGGGCTGCGCGTGCTCCACCTCAAGGGCGCCTCGGCAGAGATGGGTTACGCCCACGGCTACCTCCTCGCCCAAGAGGTCAAGACGGTCTACGACGCCCTCGGCCAGGCCTTCCGGCGGGAGATGACCGAGCAGGAGCAGGCCGCCATCGCCGCCGACGCCCGACCCTACATCCCCGCTCGATTCATCCAAGAGGTCCAAGCCATCGCCGCGGGCGCAAACGACGCCCTGGGAACCCAGGCCATCGACGCCGATCGCCTCCTCGTGCTCCATAGCTGGGACGAGATCATCAACCAGCGAATGGATCGCGGCGCAACCGCCCACTTCGCCGCCCTCGGAGGAGGCACAGCGGACGGCGACGTCATCGTCGGCGTCGACTATGTCGACGAAACCGCCATCAGACGCGGCGTACAGAACGGTGCCGTGCTGATCGTCTATGAGCCCCCGACCGGCCACACCTTCGCCGCCGTCTCTTGGGCAGGATTCGCCGGCGCCATGGTCGGCATCAACAGCCAGGGCCTCGTCATCAGCGAATGCCGATTCCCCGCTCAGGACCAACGGATGGACGGCGTCCCGCTGCCCTTCCAGGTCCGATCCGCGCTCGAGACCTGCGCCGACGTCGCATCGACCGAGGCGCTCTTCAAGTCGACGCGTCGCACGGTGACCGCCAACGTCCTCGTCGCCGACGGCGTCGGTCAGTCGGCCGTGAGAGTCTTCGAGTTCTCCAAGAGCGGCTTCCAGATCTTCCGAGAGGGCGATCCCAACGAAGATCACACCTACACCGTGCAAGCTCGGGGCACACCGCTCACGATCAACATCGAGGACCTGTCCTTCGACCTCAACATGCCCGAGGTGGGGCAGGACGTTCAGTGGGTCGCCTCGAAACCCCTGCCGAACGCGATCGTGCGAACCGGCGGCTTTGTGCACCACACCGGCGCCACGCCGCTGCAAAGCTACCAGGCAAAATGGGCCATGGGCTTCGTCTCGACGGATCCCGATTTCGACTTCCTTGACATCACCGGACTGCCCGTCCAGTACCCCTATCCCTCGCTGGACCTCGTCTACATGATAGACACGATCCTCGCCGGCCGAGCCCGGGAGCTCGTCCCCGGATACGCCGGCATCCTCGACATCGTCGTCCCCGGCTGGGATCTCGATCTCTATCATCCCGACAGCGCCGCCCCGTCCAGATACGCCGCCATGCAGGCCCTGCTCGAGCAGCGGCTCGGCAGCCTTGATGAGGTCGGCGCGGCCATCATCCTAGGCAAGGGCGTCACGCCCGAATGGCTCGACGTCCTCAGGGACCCCAACTCCCTTCACGCGGTCGTCTTCAACGCCTCGACGATGGAGATGTGGGTCGCTGTCGCCCCGCCCACCGGAAGCTCCGGCAAGCCCGACGCCAGCTACCAGACCTATTGGAAGTGCGACTTCGGGGCCGTCGCCACCTATCCGCTCGAGGTCAAGACCACCCCCGTCAAGGGCGAGGTCCGCGTCGACGGCACGAGTTGGGGCAAGGCCCCAGTGACCAAACGCGTCAAGCCCGGCCAGTACATCGTCAGCTTCCAAAAGGTTGACGGCTATATCAGCCCGCCCGATCAGATCGTTACCGTCGGGATCGACGGCGCATCGATCACCGGTACCTATCAGGTCGCCCGCACGCTGACCGTTGAGGTCAGTGGCCAGGGCGCCGTCGATCCCTCAGGGGGCGACTACGTCACCGGAACGAAGGTCACGCTCAAGGCCACCCCCGCCAAGGGCTGGCACTTCGTCAAGTGGTCCGGAAGCGTCAGCGGCTCCGACACCACCGTGTCACTCACGATGAACGCCGACAAGAAGGTCGTCGCGACCTTCGCCGAGAATCCCCCCAACACCTTCACGCTGGCCACCGAGGTCATCGGCCAGGGCACCGTGCAACCCAGCAACGGTTTCTATGACTCGGGCGATGCCGTGACCCTCACCGCCACGCCGGCGTCCGGATGGCAGCTCATGCGGTGGGAGGGCGACGCCTCCGGCACAAGCCTGACGACCCAGGTCACCTTCAACACTGACAAGAGCGTCCGAGCGATCTTCGGGACGGGGCCCTATCGCTTCGACGTCAGCGTCGTCGGCCAGGGATCGGTCGATCCGCCGACAGGGGGGTATGACCTCGGCGACGTCGTTCCGATCTATGCGACCCCCGCCGACGGCTGGCACTTCGTCCGCTGGTCAGGCGACGTCGCGGGCCTTCAGCCCAGCACGAGCATCACCGTCGAGGGCGACACCGCCGTGACGGCACGCTTCGAGGCCAATCCCGCCGGCAAGTCGAGCCTGACCGTCCACGTCGAAGGCCCGGGCGCCGTCGACCCCGGCAGCGGCCTGCATGACACCGGCGACGTCGTCACCCTGACGGCCGAGCCGGCACAGTTCTCCGCCTTCGTTCGCTGGACGGGAGCGGTCGAGTCGACCGACCCGACCATCACCTTCGCGATGGACAAGGACAAGACCGTCCGCGCCGTGTTCGAGCAGAAGCTTCAGTGTGTCCTGACCGTTGAGATTCAGGGCGAGGGCGACGTACTACTCTCCCCGACGGGCGGCGCCTACCCCTGCGGCACCGAGGTCACGCTCGAGGCCGTCGTCCAAGAGGCCTCGCCGGTCTGGGAGTTCCTCAAATGGCAGGGCGACGTCGATTCGCAGGAGAATCCCCTGACGATCACCGTCCAGCGGGATACGAAGATACTGGCCGTCTTCTCACAGAAGTCCATTCCGGACAACTCGCCCGGATGCTTCGCCGCCCCGCCGGCCCCGATGGTCGCCGGTCTGCTTCTGATGGGCGGCTACCTCATGACCGGCCGCATCCGACGTATCCGATAGCCGTCGGTCACTCAGTCTCGTTGCGGGTGGCACGGGTCCGCTCCGGAATGTCTCTCGACGAAATGAAGCGAAGGCTTACGGATCGATCGTTACCCATCGACGCGGCCTTCAGCGGCCCCGTGGCTCGTCCCGTCACCAACAGACACCGGGCTTCCACCCACGCCCCCCTCGAACCGCGACCAACCTTCGCTTGCCGAGAACGCCGCTACCCTCCCGATCCCCGCCGCGCCGCCTCGATGTCGTCTCGCACCTCGGGCAGGATGTATTGGTCGTCCAACTCCTTCAGCCCCGCCAGGCCGTTGAGCGTCCGTTCGTACTGCGTCTCGACGTCCGCCGACGTGTCCAGAAACAGGATCCGCCGCCCCCGCAGCGTGCAGAGCCCGCCCCCGTCGCCACCCAGAGGCTCGGCCCGGACCCCAATCCCCAGGGATTCCGCCACTTCCACCAGCACGTCAAGCCGACGTTGAAGCTCCACTGTGAAGGCTCCGAAAACCTCGCCGTCCAAAGGCCTCGTGCTAAAGTGACCCCGCCCAAAGGCCGATAATGCTAAGGGATCTTTCCGCCAGGGCATCCGTGGGAACAATCCATGTCCGATTCCGGCTTGCGCCAGACGCAGACTCTACCGACCGACCACGACCGCCTGCAAGGGGAGCTGGATCGCCTCGAGGATGCCTTCGCCGGCCTCCAGAAGCAGCTTTGGCACGCACAGCGGCTCGCCTCCCTCGGCACCATGGCCGCAATGGTGGCGCATGAGTACAACAACATCATGACGCCCATCGTCAGCTTCGCCAAGTACGCCCTCGAGCAGGACGACTCCGCGTTGCTCCGATCCGCCCTCGAGAAGTGCCTCAAGCAGGCCCAGCAGGCATGCCGCGTCTCAGAACGCGTCCTCAATGTCGCCACCGATCAGGACAGGGGACCCACCTCTGTCAATCTCGCCGAGCTCGTTAACGAGGCCCTCGAATGCCTCGGCCGCGACCTCGCCAAGGACAACATCGGCCTGACTATCGAGGTCGACCCCGCCCTGAAGATCCGCGCCAGCGCCGGCGAGATCCAGCAGGTCTTCGTCAACCTCATCCAGAACGCGCGTCAGGCAATGCTCGGACGACGCGGACGCCTGACCATCAAAGCCCACCGCTGCGATGATCAGGTCCGCATCCAAATCTCCGACATCGGCGCAGGCATCCGAACCGAGGACCTGCCCCGCATCTTCGACCCCTTCTTCACCACCAAAAGCCACGCCGACCGACCCGACAAACGCGGCATCGGCCTGGGCCTGGCCGTCTGCAAGGACATCATCACGACCAACGACGGTCGTATCGACGTCCAAAGCACGCTCGGACACGGCACCACCTTCACCATCCACCTCCCCGCCGCCGACTAACCAACGCCCATAACGCTTGCCCCCCGCGCAGTGTTGTAGGGGTGGCCCACGGCTTCAGCCGTGGGGAACACGAATTCGCTTCATGACGCACGTGGGAAACCCATCGAGGATCGGATCGCACAGACCCCACGCCCCGCATCCACGGCCCCTGACCACCCACAAGCAACCTATCGCTCCGCCACACCCATCGCCACCGGCGACGTGATGTCCGCCCGATCGCCCAGATTGAAATCCGGCGCCTGGCCGCTCTGGAGCGACGTCGCGTTCCGAAACACATGAACCAGCCCGATCGGCCCGTGATCGAACACCGTGTCGTCATAAGCGCTCGTCACGAAAAGGGCGTTCCCCGCGTAACGGAGCTGCCTGCCGCTGAACACCCCCGAAACGTACGGATCCAGCACCACCGACGGCGCTTGCCCGTCGAACATCGCGTTCGCCGGAGAGAAGCCCAACACCCCTGGCCGAGGCAAAGACCCCGGAATGATCTGCCGGTTCGCAACATAAAGGGTGTTGCCGATCACCACCATGCTCGCCGCGAACTCCACCTGGCTCGTCCTGCTCAACACCGCCGTGGGCGCTTGCCCGTCGGTCAGAGCGTTCGCTGGACTAAACACGAACAGGAACCCCTCCGTCCCCGTTCCGCTGCCAACGCCGTACGAGCTCACGTACAAGACGTTGTCGAAGACCATGGCGATCGCCACCGTCGTTGCCAGAGACAGGAACGAGTTCGTCGCATCCAACGTCACGTCGGGAGGGGCGCCGTCGGTCAGCGAGGCCGCATCGTTATAGATCGTCACGCTGTTGTTGCCCCTGTTCACCACGTACAACGTATTCTCCGCCATGAAGAGAACGCGCGGCCCGTTCAGACCCGACCCCGCGGCGTTCAGCGTCACGTCGGGCGGCACGTCCGCGGAGATCCCCCCTGCGTCATTGAAGATCAGCACCTCCTCGTCCCCGCTGTCCACCACGAACAGGCGGTTGCCCACAACGAGCGCCTGCGACGGGGTATTGAGCCCGGCTCCGCCCGCCGCATTGGTCAGCTCGACGTCCGGAACCGCGCTGTCCGTCAGGCCCAGATAGTCGCGAAAGATCAGTATCGAAGGCGTGGTGATGTTGTTGACGTACAGATCCCCCCCCGCAAGGACAACGTCGCCCGACGCGGCGATCCCCGACGTGCCGTTGTCCAGCGTAACGTTCGGCTCCTGCGTCCCGTCACCGGACAGAACGTCGAAGTAGAGCTGCAGTCGGCTGTCCGCCACCACGTTCAGCGGACAATCGCGGACCGCCAGGTCCACCACCTCACACACGTCCCCGACCCCGTCCCCGTCAACGTCCGACTGATTGGCGTTTGCCACGCTCGGGCAGTTGTCGCACGCATCGCCCACCCCGTCCCCGTCGGCGTCGGCCTGGTTGGCATTCGCCACGCTCGGGCAATTGTCGCACGCGTCACCGATCCCGTCCCCGTCCGTGTCGGTCTGGCTCGCGTTGCCCACGTTCGGACAGTTGTCGCACGCGTCGCCCGCCCCATCGCCGTCGGCGTCGGCTTGGTCCGCGTTGACCGCGTTCGGGCAGTTGTCGCATACATTCCCGACGCCGTCGCCGTCGGTATCAGCTTGGCTGGCGTTGGAAACGGTCGGACAGTTGTCAGCCGCGTCCCCAACCCCGTCGCCATCTAGATCAGGCATGCAGCTAACCAGCGTCACCGACAGGCCCAGCGCTATCGTCCAAACCGCGGCCCACCTCAGCCCACCAGGCAGCTTCGCACACATGATCGGCTCCTTGAATCGATCCGTCCTGCCACGAGCCACCCCGCGCCGCTCCCAGACGCAAAGCCGCTCGGGACGCTTCCTCATACGCGGAGATCGCCGCTTGCCCCACAGGCTAACCGCGCCGACCTGATTGACCCCAAACGCATACACCACCAACAGCTACCCCAGCCTACTGAGCAGCATGCCTGGTTCAAGCGCGAATATCCTCGCTGACCAAACCGCCGCGGTTGCGAATGTCGAGGGTGAGCAGGGGGGCGTTGCCACTGGAGACGATGGGAGTTGAGCCGTTTGCGGCCAGACACCGCGGTTCGTGCCGGATACGGATTCGTCTTCAAGCGCGTTCTGAATCTGGTTGACCGGCGAATCGGGATGTCCGTCTGAACGGCGAGGACTCGTCAACATCTGCGGAGTACGCGCCGATGTCGAACGGAAGAGGAGGATTGCTGGGGAAAGGACGCTGGTCTAGCAGAACCGTCGCGTCGACCGACGTGCCCCGCTGATCGTCAAGGCCACCCGGTAAACCCAGAGACCCCGCTTGGTTTCGGGCACGCTCCTCGGCCTCTCACGAGCGTGTGCCTACCTACTAGAGCTTTCCGACAACGGCAGTGCCCACAAGGATCGCGACCCCAGCAAGGATGAGCAGTGATCCCACAACCTTCGGAATTGCGTTATTGACCTTCTCGGAGAAGAGGCTTGCGAAGCCACGCCGCAGGCGAAGCAGGTTCCACTTGTACGGGAGCAGCCAGCCCGAAAGGCCGACTACCAGGGAGAGCGCGCCGGCTCCCAACTGCTGGCCGATTTGCTCGTCCATTCCAATGCCCTCTAACGTGGTAACGCGTGACCATCATCCCGACATTTCCCATTTGCCTACCGTCAACGAACCAGCTTACCGACGGGGGTCGTCAGGTCAACCGAGAACGGCCTGTCACGCGGTCGTTCACGTTCGCTCGGTCTATCGTACCGATCAGCCTGGCCCCATAGGCAGCGAATCCGTTTTGTGCGGCCACGTGGACAGGATACACTAGTCTGATGGCCACACCACGCCGCCTGACGGTCGTCATGACGATCATGATCGCCCTCTTGGGATGCAGTAAGGAGCGATCAGAGGCCGGAGGAGGAGGGGCAAGAGACAAGGAAGGAGCCAAGACGATCGTGACACCGCTTCAGGTAACCGTCGACGCCGGCGCCATTCACGTGCTAACGGCCGGACCTGAGGATGGGTTGCCGGTCGTACTCCTCCACGGAGCCAAGTTCAGCGCCGAGACCTGGCGGAAACTCGGCACCATCGACGTGCTTGCCAAGGCGGGTTACCGTGTCCTGGCGGTCGATCTGCCCGGCTTCGGCCAATCACCCAAAGCTCCCGTCGATCCTGAAACCTGGCTCGGCAAGCTCCTGCCAGAACTCACCCCGCGCAAGGCCGTGATCGTTTCGCCCTCCATGAGCGGCCGGTTCTCTCTGCCCCTGGCAACGACCGATCCGGCGAAGCTGGCCGGGTTCATTCCGATTGCACCCGTAGCCGTCGCCGCCCACAAGGACAAGCTCGCCAGGATCAAGGTGCCCACGCTGGTCGTCTGGGGTGAGAAGGACGATCTGATCCCTGTCGACCAGGCGGACCTGATGGCCAGAGCGATACCGGGTGCCCAGAAGCTCATCCTGCCAGGAGCGGGACACCCTTGTTACCTGGATTCGCCCGCTGCATTTCACAGGGGATTGCTGGGCTTCCTCGCCAAGATGACGAAGGCCACATCGCAGCAGAGCACAAGTCGGTCGGGCAGCCGATAGGGAACACCCAGGACCTGATGGGCAGCGCGGGTCATGCCCGGACGCGCCGGACCAAGCCGAATCGGCTGGAAGTGCTCGCAAACCCTCATCGATGCTCTCCCTGGTACTCCGCAATCTTGCCATAGTCTCAACTTGGCGGGCATTATTCAGATTGGGGCAATTCCCCGCTACCCCCGGACATCCAAAGTTCGGTGGGGTAGCCCAATAGGTGGCGGCGGCTGAGTACCTCCGTTCAGCGACAGGTCAGTACACACAAAGCAGGGAAGGCGGCGGCAAGGCTATCTAAGCTGCCTGCAGGAATGTTTGAACAGATCGCCAAGAATGGGTGGCCCGTCGCTTCAGCGGCGGGGGACGCGAATTCGGGCCGTGGATCGCGTCTCCGATGGCTGGAGCCACAAACCATACATCGAAGGTCTTCGAGAAGCACACGGTTCATTCATTGTTGCCGGCCGCTTGGGAAAGGGTAGTCATCGGAGCGTCGCCCAGCCCATCGAACCCAATCCCGTCCACGGACGGATAGACAGGCAGGTGTGTCATGACCCTTCGAGCGGACAGAACTCCGAAGTACTTGGGTCGGTGCATCGTCGCATTGATCGCCCTGATGGTCTCCTGCGGCAAGGCGGCCGAAACCGCCTCGGCGATTCCAGCGGACGAGGCCATGAAACTCCTGTGGGAGGGCAACGCCCGATGGCTGGCCGGCAAGAGCCAACACCCCCATGCGGACGCGCCGAGAAGGGCCCAAACGGCCGAGAAGGGGCAGCACCCCTTCGCCACCATCGTGTCGTGCTCGGACTCCCGCGTTCCGGTCGAGATGATCTTCGACGCGGGGATCGGCGACCTGTTCGTGGTCCGAGTAGCAGGCAACGTGTGCGGCGTCGACGAGATTGGCTCGGTCGAGTACGGAACGGACCACCTGGGCACGTCCTTGGTGATCGTGCTGGGCCACACGAAGTGCGGGGCCGTCACGGCCGTCGTCACGAAAGCGGAGCTTCACGGGAAGATCCCGCGCCTCGTCGAGCCCATCCGGCCCGCGGTGGTCGCGGCCCAAAAGGCGCATCCCGACTTGCACGGTGAGGCGCTGGTCCCCGCCGCCATCAAGGCCAACGTCTGGCAGGGGATCCAGGATATTCTCGAGGGCAGCCCGACGATTCGGCAGCGGGCCAAGGACGGCAAGGTCAGGATCGTAGGCGCCATCTACGATCTCACCGAGGGCAAGGTCGAATGGCTCGGCACTCACCCCGAGCAGAAACGGCTCCTGGCCCTCTCCGAAGAATCCGATCGCGCCAAGCCCGCCGGCGCCCACGCATCCGCCAAGCCATCCTCTGCCGTCCAGCGGAAGGCCGCGTACGATCCATATGCTGGGATTAAGTAAAAAGAAGCACCAACAACCCCAAAACCGTCCGCTGATACGCCATAGGAAACGCTCTTGTCGTATCCAGGTTTGAGGGATCTACGTGCGGATCGGCTACCAGTTCGCTTGTGCCAGGGCTTGTGCCAAGACCCGGCACGCGCTGGGCAAGATGGGCAATCGCTGGCAAGATGCCCCGAGGCGCTGACGCGCTCGACGTGACGGCAAGTGTCGATGGTGACGGCGGTAGTGAACTGCCGGCAACTGTAGGCCAACTGGAGACGATGGGAGTCGAACCCACGACCTCCGCATTGCGAACGCGGCGCTCTCCCAACTGAGCTACGTCCCCGAGCATCAACCGTCAGGCAATACTCCCCCAACGGCACCATCGTATTCTAGATTATCGACCCCTTCGTGCCAAGCCTTCACCACCACCGGCCAACAAACTCAACGCACCAACAAGCGAACTCAACCCCGGAAATCCGGATCCCCCCAGACCCTAACCCCTAAACCCTAGCCCCTAACACCTCACCCCGCCTGCAACGCCGTGATCGCCGCCGCGTCCACGATGTCCTGCCACTTGCACCCACGCGACAGGTCGTTGCACGGACGCCTCAGCCCCTGAAGGATAGGCCCGACCGCCGTGCACTTGCCCAGACGCTCGGCCAGCTTGTACGCGATGTTCCCCGAGTCCAGATCCGGAAACACCAGCACGTTCGCACGACCCGCCACCGGAGACCCCGGCGCCTTCCGCTCGGCCACCCCCGGCACGACCGCCGTGTCGAGCTGCACCTCCCCGTCGATGCACAGCTCCGGCCTCCGCGCCCGCGCCAGCTCCGTCGCCTCGATCACCTTGTCCGCCCGCGGATGCCTCGCCGACCCGTGCGTCGAGAAGCTCAGCATCCCCACCCGAGGCTCCGCCCCCAGCAGCGCCCGGCAGTTGTCCGCCGCCGCGATCGCGATGTCCGCCAGCTCCTCCGCCGTCGGATCCGGAACGACCCCGCAGTCCGCGAAGATCATCGCCCCACCCTCACCGAACTCCCTGTGCGGGCTCACCATCAGGAAGAAGCTGCTCACCGTCGAGAAGCCCTCGACCAGCCCGACGCAGTGCTGCGCCGCGCCGATCACCTTGGCCGTCGACGCCACGCTGCCCGCCACCATCCCGTCGCAGATCCCGTTGCTGACCAGATACGCCCCGAAGAAGCACCGATCCGCCACGATCCGCCGCGCCATCCCCTCCGTGACCTCCTTGCCCTCGCGATGGTCCATATACTGCCGGACGAACTTGCCGAGGTGGCTGCTCGTCTTCGGGTCGATCACCTCGACACCGTCCAGCTCCACCCCCTCGCCCTTGGCCAACTCCGCCACCTTCTCCGGCTGACCCACGATGACTACCTTGGCCAGCCCGCTCGCCATGATGTCCTTGGCGGCCAATAGCGTCCGAGCGTCCGCCCCCTCGGGCAGGCAGATCGTCTTACCCGCTGCCGCCGCCCGCTGCCGAATCTGGGTGAGCAGATCCCCCTGGCCTGATCCTGCTGAAGCGTTCATGATACGTCCGTTCCTCATACCCAAGCGCGATAAGGTGGCCCGACGCCACACACAAAAGCCAGGATTCTCGCACGCTGGCCAGAACGATGCAAGCCCCAGGAGGCAGTCTCGTGCGGCGGCACGCCTCACCCGCACGACGAGCCTCCTTGATCGGCAGGCAAACGAATGCTATCATTATGCTATCACCCGGTTACTTCCGGTCTGGAGGTGCCCTCATGGCTGACATCCTGGTTCGAGGACTGAACGCTGAGACGGTCAAGCGGCTCAAGGCACGCGCCAAGCGAAACGCCCGGTCTCTGCAGAGCGAGGCCAAGCTCGTCCTCGAGCAGGCCGCTGGCGCCGGCGCCGACGAAGTCGCCGCCATGCTCGACCGCTGGAAGCAGCGGTTCGCGGGCCGCCGCTTCGCCGGCAGTGCCGACCTGATCCGAAAGGATCGGGCTCGATGAAGCCCACCGTCGTCGACGCCAGCGTGATCGCCGCCGCTTTCTTCCAGGAAAGACACGGCACGGCCGCGCGGTCGGTGCTGGTCGCCGGCGAGGAACTGAACGCGCCCGATCTCATCCACGCCGAGGTCGCCAACGTCATCTGGAAACGCCATGCCCGCAAAGAGATCGACGCCCAAGAAGCTGCTGACTTGCTCGCCGACCTGATGCGGCTGCCGCTGCGGATCACTCCGTCGGATGCACTGATCCAGCCCGCGCTTCAACTCGCCCTGCGGACGGGCCGCACCGTGTACGACTGCCTCTACCTGGCCCTCGCCATAAGGATCAAAGGCGTGATGATCACCTGTGACAAACGTCTGGTAAACGCTCTGTCCCGCGGCCCGCTGGATGCCTACGTGACGTGGATCGGCCAGTGATCCCTGCCGCCCCTCGACGCACCCCCCCCCAGGCAGGGTCGCCGGCCCCTGACCCGCCACGCCTGGCCCACGTGTGACGCGTCGCTCAGTTCCCCCCCGCAGCGCCCCCCGCGTACTTCGCCGAATACTCCCGCCACGCCGGCGCCCCGCGAAACTCCCCCCACGCCCAAGGCGCCTTGCCGAACGCCCACCACGTCCGGTCGAACAGGTAGTCCTCCTCCTGCCCCATCAGCAACTGCGGCACGATCCCCGACAGCGTCCACCCCTCACCGTCCAGAACCACGTCGAGACGTCCCTCACGGATCGCCGCCGGAACCGTCAGCGTGAAGCGTTCGCCTTCCTTCACCCGCACGTTCGCCGCCCGCCCTTCGTTCACGCGCACGTTGCACTCCGTCGGCCCGCCCGCGCCGGTGAGCAGCACGTTGCATAGCACGCGCCCGTTGATATGGTTCATGCGATACCTCGCCGGCCCCCTCCCGCGCCACCCCCCGCCAAAGAGCGGGCCCAACCCCGGATGACGCTTCGGCGAAATGGCCGCGCCTTGGACCTTCCCGACCCAGCCCACACCGGCCCCCTCGTCGTAAGGCTGGCCCCCCCAAGCCTCGAACTCCTTGTCGTACCCGACACGATCCTTCACGAACGCCATCCCCGCACACGCCGCCTCCGGCGTGAACTGGATCCGGCGCAGCACCGGCAGGGGGTACGTGTAGTGTGTCATCCCGATCGGATGGATCGCGCTCAAGTCGCACCGCCCCAGCCGAAAGATGATCTTGTTGTTCAACTTCGCCCCCCAGCGAGCATCCAGCGTGCAGATGACAAGCGTGTAGTGCTCCCCGCGACGGAAGAAGTGCCCCTTGAACGCCGTCGAGTAATCCTCGAGATAAAGCCCCCACGGACCGCAAGCGTTCAAGTCCAGCAGGAAGTCCAACTTCCCCCCTTCCACCTGCATCGTTCGAACGTGACCGAGCAGCGGCACCTTCGCCTCCTCCGGTTCCTCCCCCGTGAACACGCCTTTCTTCAGTGGCCCCACGGTCTGGTGCCTGCCGACTCTCGCCGTGTAGCGCGCTCCCTTGAGAAGCTCGCACGGTATCCGCAACATGTATCGCGCCGTGTAGGCGTCCGCCCCCCGGTCGCCCGGGGAGATCATGGCGGCCAGCGTCACCTCGAGGCGATCGTCATGCGTGGCCGTCTCCCGAGCCCACACGATTCCATCGCCACTCGCCCCGCCCGCGATCGTGCCCGTCCAGCCGTCCGCGCTCTTGGCGACGCACGTCGTGCACGTCCCGACGGTATCGATGCACGTCTCCGTGGGCGGTGTCGTGTACTCATGACCCGCCAGGTCGAGCCCGTCCCCGGCGATCAAGACCCGACCGCCCACGCTGACTCGCAAGGCGTTGCCGGGCGCGATCTCGAACGCCGCGGTGCCCTTCGGCGTCACCTTGCTGTCACTCGCCGTTGGCCAAGGGCACTCTCGGTTCGAGCCGGTGAGCCGCGAGCCTTTCGCTTGCCTCGTCGCGCTCGGTGTGATCTCGATCGGAACGGGCTGCGGCCCCTGTCCGGCCAACGCCCGTGCCGGCGCCGACACGTGCAGATACCCCCCCAGCAGCGATCCAGGAATCGTAATAACCGTGTCCTGGCCATCTCGCTTCGCCTCCAGCGCGGCCGTCTCGTCTCGCTCCGGCGTTCGTGCCACGGCCGGGCCCAGCAGTTCGGTCGTCAGATGCAGCGTGATCGCGCCCTTGATCGCCGGCCATGTGATGTCCTCATGCCGTCCGTACTGGAAACGGTAGCCCGGCTTCACCGTCATGCCCGTGGTGTTCAGCAAGTGCAGATGGATCCGGCCATCCTGCTTGCCCCCATGCTCCTGATAGACGACTCCGACCACGCCCTCAGGCGCCTCGATCTTCGCCGGTACCGGCCGGGCATGCGCGGTGTCACAGAGCTTCCAGATCAGCGCCCGCTGAGCCGCGTCCCACGTCCCTCGCAGCGGCCAGCGATTCCGCGCCTTCTCCTCGTAGTTCTGAGAGCCGAGGTCCACGCCCACGTAGATGAAGCGACCCTCGCCCAGCCGCGTCTCCGCAATCGCCGGAGACTCCCCGCCGTTCGCGCCCGTCATCGTTGCCAGCACTCGCACTCGCCCCGGCGCCGTGACGTTGGCCGGGAAGTGCCCATGACCCGCCTTGAAGTTGATCGCCAGTCCGTCCAGATCCCCCTTGACGCGAACCGTACCGCCCCTGCATTCCGCCGCCACCGGCGCGATTCCCATCGCCTCGGCCAAGCCGTTCTGCTTACGCAAGTTCCCGAACCCGTCACGGCTCGCCGTCACGCCGGTGACGATGGCCGCACCGCCCCTCCGCACCCATTCCGTCAGGTGTGTAATCTGCTTATCCGTCAGGGACGCCTGACTCACCAGCAGCAAGACCGAGTACTTGCCCAAGCGCCCGGCAACCTCCAGATCGCCGTCCAGCAGCGCGTCGAACTGACGGTTGCCCATGATCAGCATGTCCGTCCACCCGCGGAACTCGTTCCAGAACAGGCGGTGCCCCGGGTCGGTGAAGCGCGTCTGGTGCGAAATCAGCACGCCCGTATCGGTCAGGCATCGCGCGTGGCGATGCGGCATGACGTGAGGCCAGGCGTTGTAGCGGGCGAAGTAGTCGAGGTCCTCTTCCGTTTCCAACGCCCGGGCGCCGTACCAGATCGAATGCTTGCCCGCCTGGCACAATGCCCAGCCGAGGTAGACCGCCTCACGCGACGTCATCTCACGATTCAGCGACCACACCGGAATGCCGTAGTAGTTGCCGTAGGACAGTCGCAGCTTGAGCCCTCGCAGGATCGGACGCCACCCGTTGAGGGCCTCGGCGACCATGAGCTCCCACCCGACGAACGGGCTGTACAGCGCCGCATGCGCCGTCAGGTCCCACGCGCGAGCGGCCGTGCCCGGGTCCGCGTAGTCGCTGCAGTACTTCATGTTCATCGCCCGGGGATTCACCTGGCGTATCCGGTCCATCACCACCTGCTGCGCGCGCGGCGTCAGCTTGGACCGCCACCGCACCACGTTGCGATACTCGGAATCGCCGAAGCTGCCCTCCCCCTCCGCCCACGCCGGAAACGGCTTGCCCAGCGCCGCCGTGTACGACGCACGACAGTGGACGCACCCGCAGGTGCTCGACCCGGCGAACCCCACCTCGTCCAGCATGTATCCGTCCGCGCCCGCACGTTTGGCCAGCGACGCGAGATAGTCCCCGTAAGCGTCCAGGAAACCCGGGTTGTGGATGCACGCCCAGCGCCACGGCTCGCCGGTGCGAATGTCCGTCTGCAGCCAGTCGAGATGACGCAGCATCCTCGGGTAGCTGGCGTAGCTAAACACCGTGAACTCGTGGTGCTCGACCACCTTGATCCCGTGCCGATGGCAGGCGTCGGCGACGGTTCGCCCGTACTTCTCGATGAGATCGTATTCCTCCGGGTAGCTCAGTCGGAAATGCCGCCCGTTGTACAGCACGCCCGTCACGCCCACCGCCGACAGCCGCGCGGCACGCGCATCGGAGGCCTTCGCGTCGGCCAGATTGAGACGATCGGAAAGGTTGTCCCCCGCCCAGCTCATGAACGACGAGTTGTAGAACGATTCGTCCAATTCGGCGTAGCGACGCGGCTCCGTACTCACGGACACCGCCTCGGCCCATGTCGTCGAGGACAGACCGGCGCAGATCAGCAAGCCAAGCAGAATTGTCCTCATGGGGGAAACTCCTGCATCTCAATGGCGAGGGGTCCGTTCGTGTGCACCCCATTGGAGTGCAACATCCCGACCTCGGCAAGCACACCGAATGCGTCTCCTCCCGTCATCCCGCCCGCCAAGACGTCATCGACGGGCTTTCGGCCGACGACGATGTCCGTTAGCATGCCGGCGCACCGGCGGCGCGCGTCGCCGGATCGCTCGAGTCACCCGGTCGGAAAGGAACTGTCATGCGAAGACTGATGCGAAACGTCGTGGCCGTCATGGGCGTCGGCGGATTGCTCGTGTCCTCGGCGGTCTGCCAGGAGCCCAAGCCCGCCTTCAACGGGCTGCACATGGACCTAGGCAACCTCTCGCGACTATCGAACGCCAAGACCCGCTCGATATCGCCGGAGAACTTCACCGGTGAGAAGGGCAAGGGTGGCATGGCGACCAAAGGCACCGGGCAGCGCGCGGCCAGAGAACTCGGACAGGGATGGAAGGTCTCCCCGTCCGTCCGCGTCAAGGCCGGCGCCACCTTCACCCTCGGCGAGATCCAGGGCTCAGGCGCGATTCAGCAAATCTGGGTGACGCCCACCGGGCACTGGCGATATCTGATTCTCCGCATGTACTGGGACGGCGAGAAAAACCCCTCCGTCGAGGTGCCCGTCGGCGACTTCTTCGCCTGCGGCTGGGGCAAGTACGCCCCGGTCTCGTCGCTGCCCGTCTGCGTGAACCCGGGCAGCGCGTTCAACTGCTATTGGGTCATGCCGTTTAGAAAGTCCGCCAAGCTCACGATCGAGAACATCGGCGAGAAGGACGAGACCGTCTATTACCAGATCAACTACACCCTGACCGAGGTCCCCGCCGACGAAGGCTACTTCCACGCCCAGTTCCGACGCGTCAATCCGCTGCCCTACAAGCAGGTCTACACCATCGTCGACGGCATCAGAGGCAAGGGCCACTACGTCGGTACCTACATGGCCTGGGGCGTCAACAACAATGGCTGGTGGGGCGAAGGTGAAATCAAGTTCTTCATGGACGGCGACAAGGAATTCCCCACCATCTGCGGAACCGGAACCGAGGACTACTTCTGCGGATCGTACGGCTTCCACGTCGCCGGCCCCGATGGAAAGAGACGCTACGGCGAGTACACCACCCCTTACGCAGGAATGCCGCAGGTCATCCGCCCCGACGGGCTCGACAGCGCCAACACCCGCTTCGGCCTCTACCGCTGGCACATCATGGATCCCGTGCGGTTCGACAAGGACCTGAAAGTCACCATCCAGGCCCTCGGCTGGCGGTCCGCCGGGCGATACCTCCCGCTCCAGGACGACATCGCCTCGGTCGCCTACTGGTACCAAACCGAGCCTCACGCCGCGTTCCCGAAGCTGCCGGGCAAGGACGATCTCGAGATCCAGTAACGGAGATGCGACGACATGTGGACGAATCGACAGTCGGCAGGCTGACAGGTGGAAGCGTTCGCGCGTCGATCGATCGAATGGGCTGGTGACGCTGCTCGCGACGTCACCGCGCAAAAAAAGGGCAGAGAGCATGTTCGGTCGGACCGAGAACTCCGCGCCGCTGCTCCCTGCTCATCCCGGTTCCCCACCGGTGTGTCTCGAGGTCTCTCCCCGTCTAAGACCTGTGTCTATATCGGCCTTCTAGCGACGGAAACGCCAGCTAACCCCTTACCACGTACGTACGCTTGCCTCGGCGATCGCCGTGGGCACACCGCGGACAGATTCGATTCCCCGGCCCCACCGACCAGAAAGTCCGGCTGCAGACGAGGCACTGACGCTTTCTTGCCTGTGAGGGGGACAGCGGAATCGGCTTACTTGTTCGAGAGATACTGGTCATGACATCGCACGTGTCGGTAGGACACCCCTTCCGCCCCCCGTGGTGTTACATGAACCAGCGCGTCGATCCTTCCAAACGCAGCTTGCATTGTACCCTAAAACCGGCAAAAGGCAACGCAAAACCGGCCAAACACGCGGGTTCTTTTCCGCGGCATTCTGCGCGAGATGCGGCGTTCGATCGCGCTGATCCGGCGCGAACGAGTCCTCCGCGTCTCGCCGGTACACGACGTGTTGTCCGTCAGCATCGAGCGACTTCGCTCAAGATCTCGCATCCGCGGACGATCTTCTCGTCGGTCGTCGCGTAGCTCAGTCTGAAATGCGTGTCCTGGTTGCTGAAGATGTTCCCGGGAACGACGAGTACGTCGCGCTCCGCCGCGGCGCTCACGAACTCCGTGCTGTTCGAGAATCCCTCGGGAACCTTGGGGAAGACGTAGAAGCCGCCGCCGGGGCGTACGATCTCGAACGCGTCCTTCAGCCCCTCGTACACCAGATCCCGTTTGTGCCGATACGCCTCGACGTTCGCCGAGATGTCCGTGTCCATCGCCACCAGCCCGGCGTACTGGACGATGCTGGGCGCGCACACGAACGTGTACTGCTGCGCCTTGATCATCTCCCCGATTACCGGGGCCGGACCCGCCGCGTAGCCTAGACGCCACCCCGTCATCGCATGGCCCTTGCTAAAGCCCCTCAGCAGGATCGTCCGCTCCGGCGCGTGCGGAACGATGCTCGGGCTCGGACCGTCGAAGCTGAGGTCCGTGTAGATCTCGTCCGAGACGATCAGCAAGTCGTGCTTGCGCGCGAGCTCCGCCGCCGCCTTCAAGTCGGCGGCGCTGTAGATCGTCCCTGTCGGGTTGCTGGGCGAGTTGATCAGCAGAATCCGCGTGCGCTCCGTGATCGCCGCCTCGATGCCCGCGATCGGCATCCTGAAATCGGGGTAGCTGCTCACGGCCACCGGACTGCCCCCGACCAAATGAATGGCGTACTTGTACAGCACGAAGAACGGATCGGCGTAGATGACCTCGTCCCCAGGGTCCAGGCAGGCAAAGAGCGCCAGAAGGATGCCGCCGGACGTGCCCGACGTGACCAGAACCTCGGGCGCCCAATCGAAACGGTCCTTGAGCTCCCGCGCGATTCGCTCCCGAAGCTCGGGTAGGCCTTGCGTGACCGTGTACGCGTTCCGACCGCTCCGGATGGCCTCGATGGCGGCCTCCTTGCACGGCTCCGGCACGTCGAAATCCGGCTGCCCGATGGTCAGACTGATGGCCTTCGGACGCGACACCGCCAACTCGAACATCCGTCGTACGCCGGAGGCGTCGATATGGTCCATCCTCTTGGAGACGAATCTCGAGCTCGACACGATGGCACCTCCGCTCGCGGCACTGTGAGATCGCGATCAAAAAGAAGCAGCCGCCGGGCATTGCTGCGCGGCGGCTGGAAAGTATAGCAGTTTCGGTCGGTGACGTTGAGGGCGGTGCCTACGGTTTCTTCTTGGCTCCCTCGCCTTCCGTCTTGACGCCCTCTGAGGCGGCGGCTTCCTCGCCCTTCTCTTCCTTCTTGTCCTTGTGTGCGGCCGCCGTCTTGCGGTGAGAAACCTTGGGCAGTCCGAAAACGCTCTGCGTGGATTCCCAGCGCTCTTCATCCGCCAGCTTCTCGATCCGCTCGGCTCGCGACAGCACGTTGCGGTGGCGAACCAGCGAATTGGCGCTCTTCAGTGATCGATCCAGCGACATCAGTTACTTCCTCCTCATCGATGCTTGCGATAGCTTCCTCGGGTAGGCGTCGCGGAAATCATACCCGCTACCTCGTTCACGATACTGCTTGCCCACCCGCTGAACCTGCTCCTTGAACTCTTCCAGTGCCTTCCGACGGGCGTCGTCCCCGGAAGGATACCCTATCGTGCTCAGCAGTACGTATCCCCCGTCCACCGTCTCTACCGTCACCGGCGGTTGACCGTCGATCGGCGGCAGGTTAGCCACGACGAATTGTTCCGCCTTGGTCGCCTCGCGCTTGGCGTCCGGCCCGCGGAAGCTCTGTATCACCAAATAGTTCCAGCCCACTCGGCGGATGCCTCCCGCCGCGCTCGGTGTCCCGGACGCTTCCGCGGACGAAGGGCTCGGGGACGCCATCGCCGCCATGGCCTTGACCGAACCTGACGACTGCGGGGCCTGGCTCGACGGACTCGAATAGTCGGCCTGCGCGGGGTTCAGCACCGAGGCGTCCGGATGCATCTTCCGGGCCAACTCCACGCTGTCCTCCGCCTCTCCCAGCATCTGGGCGCGAGCCGCTTGATCGCCCCGGACGTAGCCCCAGGCGAAGCTGCCGTAGAGCCCTAACAGGAGCAGCCCGCCCGATATCACCACCCCGATCAGTCCGAGAGAGACCTCGACCCGACCCGAATCCAATCGGATCACCGTCCGCACCGCCGAACGAACCGAGCCCAGCGTCCGACCGCCGACCTCGGGGCCGGTGTCATAGTCCATTACCGTTGGCTCCGCGTCCTCGTAGACGCTGGCCTCCTCGCTGATCGCCTCCTCAAAAACCTGCGATGCGGCCTCCTCCACGGCTTCGGCCACGCGATCGTAGTTGGCCGCCGTCTCTGCCTCCGCCGCCGCGACCTCATGGGACGAGGGGGGGGCCAAATTCTTGTCACACTCCGCTGTTTCGCTCAGATTTCGCCACCACCCCGGTACCTGCAGATGCGGGTTCTCGCCCTGCACCTGGGCCCGATTGATGATCTCGAACAACGCAGGTGTCCGCTTGCCTTTTGCCACGACTTTCACCTCTTCAAAACAGGTCTCAAAGATGGTGATCGACGAGACTGGCTCACGCCCCCGTACCAGGCCAGACCGCACCCTACGACTATCCCAGACTAGCGAATCCGCCCGGCAAAATCAAAGGGGCGGCCCCCTTGCGGTCTCAACCGCACCCGGACCTTCCCGCAGGCCGGCATCGTCCCGAGCGCCGTCGTGCTCGCCCCCCGATTCGACCGTCATGACGCTCACCGGTACGACATTACCGGCCTTGGGCATGCGACACTTGCCAAAAGAGCCAAGATTGCTAATGTGGTCCCCTGGTGATTTCGATGGGAACAGAGCCATGAACCTGCATCTAGAGTCAGACCGGAACGCCTCCGTCGTCAGGGTGGCGTGCGCGGGGCAGATCACCGCCTCCAACCTCAACCCGGACGACATGGACCCTTTGGAGGGCATCCTGGGTTTGGACGGGTTCTCCTCGAAGGTCCTGCTCGACCTGGACAAGACCACCTTCATCGACTCCAGCGGAATCAGTTGGCTGATCTCCCGTCACAACGAATTCAATGAGAACGGCGGCGTGCTCGTCCTGCACTCCGTGCCGCCCGTCGTCCAGCAGGTGTTCGACCTTCTCAGACTCGGTGCCGTCCTGAACCTGGCCAGCGACCAGGAGGCCGCCGAGACCAGGGCGGTAGGGGGGACGTCATGAGCCGGACGGTCCTCGGTCAGCTCCCCGATATGAAGGATACCGCCCCGGAGGACGGCGTGTCCGTCATCCTCAACCACGCCGTCGCCAACGCCGCCAGCGACCTGTTCTTCAGCGGGACGATCAATCGCGTCCTCATCTCCGTTCGTCGATTCGGTATCGTCGAGACGATCGGAGAACTCTCCCTCGAGTCCGGACGACGATACCTCACCTACATCAAGGCCGCCGCCGGCATGGACATCGCCGAGCGACGCAGGCCCCAGGATGGTCGGTGGATACACAGCCTCGCTGAGGGAAGGTTGGTCGACCTCCGCATCAACACCATCCCCACGATGTACGGCGAGGACTTCGCCATCCGGATCCTGGCCCGGGACACCGAGCTCCGGTCGATCGACCAGCTCGGAATGGCCCAACACGAGTATAATCTCCTGATCGAGATGCTTAACCGCCCCAGCGGGTTGGTGCTCGTCACCGGGCCGACCGGCTCCGGCAAGACCACCACCCTGTATGCCTGCCTCTCCCGCCTGAACGACGGACAACGCAAGCTCCACACGATCGAGGACCCCATCGAGTACGCCCTCGACGGCCTGCACCAGTCCCAGGTCAATCCCGCGATCGATCTCGATTTCCCGGAGCTTCTCCGAAGCATCCTTCGCCAGTCGCCGGACGTCATCATGATCGGCGAGATTCGGGACGAGGTCACCGCCAAGACGACCGTTCGGGCGGCCAACAGCGGTCACCTGGTCTTCGCGACCCTGCCGTCGCCGGTGGCCGCCATGGCCATCCAGGGCGTGCTAAGCCTGGGCGTGCATCCCCACTTCCTCTCGACCTCGCTACTGGGCGTGATCTCGCAACGCCTGGTCCGGACGCTCTGCCCCAAGTGCAAAGTGACCTACGACGTCAGCACGGCCCCCCACACCTTTGACGCCGTCAGGAAATGGCTCAAGGCCGACGAGGGCAAGGTCCTCTGTGGACCGAAGGGATGCGACGCATGCGAGGGAACGGGTTACGTCGGACGCGCCGGCGTCTTCGAGGTCATGGCCGTGACCCAGGAGATCCGACGACTGATCGCAGAGGATCGTCCCGCGCGCGAGGTCCGAGATAAGGCCGTCGAGCAGGGCATGCGCGAGTTCAGGCACTCCGCACTGCTCAAAGTGGCCTGGGGCGAGACCAGCACGGAAGAGGTCTTCCGCGTCATTCCCACCGAGTACCTCCTGATGAACGACTAGCGTCTTCTTCGGTGAGTGAGTCTAGAGCTGTCGTACTGCGGGCTTCCAGCCTGCACGCGAGGCGGGAACGGACGCCTGCCGTAAACGAGACTGGCCGGCGCTGGATCGGGCACACCGCCGACGAATCGCCGGCCCGAGTGGCCCATGATTGGCGAGTTCGGCGAAGAATCCCCGCCGGCCAGTGGAAGCGCGGTTGGGGCCGGGGGATCAGATGTAGGGGGAACTCCTTTGATCGAGGGAATGTCTTGGACAACGGCGAGCGGACCGTAGCGGCGAAGTGTCGTACCTGTGGGCGGAACCTGACCGTCACCGAGTTCCGGGAATGCAGCGGGATCGGGCATTACTGCAAGACCCACCTGCCCGTCGGGTCCGTGAAGACCACCCATGCGCCGCGAAGGGCCACGAAACGTGTGCCCGGCAAGAGCGGCGGGGGGCGCTACCGTCGCGTCAACGAGTCCGGCATCGTTGAATTCCCCTGCAAGGCCCAATTCGCCGGCAGCGGTGTCGTGCACCGCGGCAAGCTCACCTCGGATCACCCCTCCTGCATGGAGGGCGACATCGTCTTCGTCTGCAAGGACATCGCGCACGGCCCGAGCGAAATCATCCTGCTCTTCATCAAGGACCCCGACGGGCGAAAACGCGCCGAACGCGCAGGCTTCGACTGTCGCGGCTAGCGCGCCTTTCGTTCGGCGAGGTCCGTCTCGATGTAACGCAGGCTTCTAGCCTGCCTGGAACGGCGCACGAGGCTGTCTGACCGAAAGCGGCGCTCGCGCGGCCTTGGCGTGCGCGCCTTCGGCGGCGAGCAACGATGACCACGCCGACGAATCACCTCAAGTGTGGCTTGAATTCTCCCTGACCGCCCGCGTGCATCCGCGACGTACACGAACAAATCGCCCCGCTTCAAGTTGTTCGGGAACAAGCCAAGTAGGTCCTCAGACGCCCTCGACGACCTCCGCGACGCCGTGACCGACTCGTTGCGTAAGGCGTTTCACCCACCCTGAAAACGCCCCCTTTCCGCACAGGGCGGACACTTACCGGACCGTTAGGATGAGTGTACGAGAGCCAATTTCGGCACGGACGCTGGGGCGAAATCGGCTCTGAAGAGGTTGTCAGTGGTCAGTCTTGTCTTGAGAGGAGGAGACACAGGATGGGTAGACTTCTTGTCGTAGGAACGTTTGCGGTTGCCCTGATGGGGCTCGGTCTAGGTTCCGGATGTACCGAGGAGGAGCTCGCTGCGGTCGCCCCACAGGTCGCTGAGCTCGTCGGCAGCGTCCTTACCGACGTCGATGCCGGCGGTACGATGCTCCAGACGCGAGATCAGTTGCGGGATCAGCTCCGCGACGGCTCGTGTGACGATGGGCCCGTACTGGACGGAACGGGAACCCAGACCCAAAGCGGTGCGGGTCAGGGCAACGGGGACACGCTTCGCCTCCGCGACGGAAGCTGCAACACAACCGAGTAACGCTCGGCCCCGGGCTCAGCGTTGCGGCACGGTCTGCAAAGCGAACGCTGTCCTTCAAGCTGGCCGGCGTGCCCGCCCCCTAGGCGGGCCGTCGGCCCGTTTTCTAATGGGACACGCCCTACACACTGCATCACGCCCGACGATCTTCCGCATTCCCGACCGAAAACGGATGATCAGGCCCTGGTTCCATCGAGGGCAAACCCATGCCCCGCGCGCTGCCGTGGCCTGCGGTGATCGTCACCTTCCGTTTGCGTCTGCTGCGACTGGATCGTATATCCAAAGCATGAGCTTCTGATAACAGGAGGTCCCATTGCACCCGGCTGGCTGCGGGGCCGGAAGGCGATGCGTCTGCCGCTCATGCGACGCCTCGACCTGACCGCCACGCTGGCCCGGCGGTTTGCGGCTCCGTGATATGGGGGAATCGGATCATGCGTAATCGCTCGAAAGTGTCTTCCTTCGTGCTCGCCCTGGCGATCCTGTTGTTCAGCGCGGGGTGCGACGTCACTCAGCTAGCCGGGCTCGTGGAAGAGCTCGCTCCCGTCGTGCAGGACATCGTGGGTGACCTCGGTCCGCTCGGCGGCGAGTGGCACGGCGGAAACTAGGCTCACGTCAGCGGGAACGACAACGACAGCCCGTGTTCACCATTAGGCAGGGGACCCAACGCGCCCCACGGGCCGTCTCCACGCTCCCTCCGGGCGAACGGACCGTCCCTGGAGGGGCTAGGCCCTGCAAGGACCGCGATCCAGACTTCAGTCAACCGCGACCTGATGGACACTTGCCCGAGAACCGCAACGTCCGCGTATCTTGCTCCTGACCCGTCGCCACCGTCAGCGAGTGATAGAGACCCGGCCGCCGACTCTTGATCCACCGGCGCCCCGTGCACTCGTCGAGCAGACCCGCGTCCAGATCGGCCACAACCATGTCGTCGTCCGCCCGACCCGTCTCGGCCAGCACCTCCCCGTACGGGTCGAGGATCATCGCGTTGCCCGTGCGCACCTCGTCGTCGTCGATTCCCACGCCGTTGCTGAAGATGAGAAACACCCCGTTGTCGTGCGCCCGACTCGGCAGCCATCGCATCAGCCACCCGCGACCCTTCGGACCTCGCAGCTCCGCCTCGATGGCCTCCGGATTCTCGTAACGCTTCCGCCACCGTTCGGGATCGATCAGCCCCATCGCCTTGGGGCTCGGAGAATCGCACCCGCCCGTCTGATGCGGAGCCAGCAGTATCTCGGCCCCCAGTAGCGCCGTCGCCCGGACGTTCTCGACGATGTTGTTGTCGTAGCAGGTCAAAACGCCCACTCGGCATCCTTGCGGCGTGTCGAAGACGGTGAATTCATCGCCGCTGGCCATATGTTCGCTGATGAAGCAGTGGATCTTCCGATGTCGAGCCGCTTGCCCCCCAGGCATGGCCACGACGTATGAATTGTAGAGTGCCCCGTCCGCGGCACGTTCGATCAAGCCCGCCCCGATCGTCATGCCGTGCTCGTCCGCCAATGCCAGCAAGGCCCGGGTGGACGCACCGTCCGGAATGGGCTCCGCCAATGCGTCCACCTCTCGGCGTGTGAGCCGCCGAACGTGCCAGTAGCCGGTGATGCACATCTCCGGGAACGCGACCAACGCCACGCCGCGCTCGCTCGCTGCTCGCGCGAACGCGCGGATCTTCTCCAGATTCGCCGCCTTGTTTCCGGGAAGATGATTGAATTGTACCGATGCCGCTCGGATGCTCCGCATGACGCTCGACCTCCCGTCCGGTCCGCTGGCTGCCGGACCTCATTGTGTCGAGCGGAAGCGTCTCGGTAAAGCGGAGATCAGCCTGCCTTGGAGTTCGGCATGCACGACTCGATTAGCTCGTTCATGGACGCCGTCGCCACGCAGATCGTCGTGTCGGCGCCGCCGTAGTAGACCTTGACGTCCCCGTCGTCCTCGACGATCGCCCCGCAAGCGAAACAGACGTTGCCGACGTCGCCGACGCGCTCGTAGTCCTCTCGCGGCGAGAGAATCGGGGCGAGCCCCTGCCCGATGACCTTGGCCGGATCGTCCCTGTCGAGCATGATCGTTCCCGCGCGATAGATCGGACCCGCCGACGTCATCTTCACCCCGTGGTAGATCTCCAGCCAGCCGTGCTCCGTGAGGATCGGCGGCGCCGACCCGCCGATCCGATAGCTGTCCCAGAACCTCGCTCTCGGTGAAAAGACGAACTGGCTCCGACCCCAGTTGATCAGATCCGGCGAGTACGAGAGCCAGACGCTCCCGACCCCGTTGCCGATGGGCCGGTCCAGTCGGGCGTACAGCCCGTTGATCTTCTGCGGAAAGAGCACCCCGTCCTTGTTGCCCGGCTCGGAGATGATCGCGATCCGCTCGAAGTGGACGAAGTCCTCCGTGCTGGACAGGGCGATGCAGTGCCCATATCGCCCCACGGCCGTATAGAGGATGTAGTACTTCCCTTCAATGTAGGTCAGACGCGGGTCCTCGATCCCGTTCTCCTCCCACTCGGCCCACGGACCCTCCTGCGCCGGCAGCATGCAGGGCTTCTCGTCGATGAGGAAGTGAAAGCCGTCGCGACCGCGGGCCAAGGCGAAAAAGGAGTATCCCTGCTGCCCCTCGATCCGAAGCAGCATCAGGTATTCTCCCCCGAACTTCACGGGCGTCCCGTTGAAGACGGTGTTGCAGCGGTAGGGCACGTCGCGCAGCACGAGGATGGGGTTGCCCTCATAGCGGTGTAGGAGGTCTCTTCCGGAGCGTATCGCCATGGCTAGTACTCCCTCTTGCTTTCCATGCAAGTCCGAACGATATCGTCGAGATCGGCCGTCGCCAGGCAGACGCAACTGTCCGAGGCGCCGTAGTAAAGCATGACGTGGCCGTCCTCGAGCAGGGCCCCGCACGAGAAGACCACGTTGGGGACGTTGCCCACTCGTTCGTATCGGTCACGGGGTGAAAGGATGGGAATGTTCGATCGCGCCAGTACCTGAGAAGGGTCGTCCCGATCGAGGATCGCCGCGCCCAGACGCACGAGCGGGCCGGCGCTCGTGCCCTTCTCCCCGTAGTAGATGAGCAGCCATCCCTGATCGATCTCGATCGGCGGAGAGCCGATCCCGACCCGCGTCGGGTCCCAGTAGCCACCCCGGGGCGTCATCACCGCACGCTCCCCCCCCCAATAGCTCAAGTCGTCCGAGTACGATACCCAGATGCCGCACCCGGCGTCCGGCCGCTTCAGGATGGCATAGCGACCGCCGAGCTTCCTCGGGAACAATGCTCCCCCCTTGACGTCCACTTGCGATACGTAGCCGGCTTGCTCGACCGAGCGGAAGTCCCGTGTCCTGGCCAGACCCAGCCGCAGACCGTGGTCACCGTCGGCCACGTAGGTGATGTAGTACGTGTCCTCCAGGAACGTGATCCGTGGATCGCGAATGCCCATGGACTCGTACATCTGATTGGGTCCCGTCTCGAGCGACGTCATGAACGGCTCGCGGTCGACGGTGAATCGTTCGCCGTCATGGCTCCGCGCTCGGAAGATTCGGTACGTCCCCTCGAGCGTCTCGACCGTGATCAGCAGGAGGACCTCGTCCTCGAACCGCGTCGCCGCCGCGTTCCAGATGTCGCTGCTGCGGAAGGGCAGATGCTTCAGCTCGATGAGCGGATTGCTCCGAGACCGTCGCATGACGTCACGACCCGCTGCGCGCCCCATGAGTTCCTCCTCTGTTCAAGAGAGTAGACGATTGCGGTACTGCCCCCTTCGGCCGGGGCGATCCGGCATGCCTGCCGCTGAAGGGTTTCCGGCGAGCCGACTCGATCGGAGGCGTATCATGAAGTGTTGCTTCGGCCTACGCAATTGGCGTGCCTTGCGGCCGACAGACCACGTATCGAGTCCTTTCGACATGACTTACATCGACTGGATCGCGACCGGAACATGAGGGATGCTCCGACCCGACGGACTCGCAAATCAAACCCCGCGCGGCTGCTCAAACGGGCCCCGATCGGGTATCCTAGTCCGCTCGTGCCCGGCGAAGTGCATCTAAGAGCAAGGAGCAGACATGAGTACAGATCCATTGACCCCCTACGGCAACAGGCCCATGGTCACCCCGATCGTCAACGCCGTGAATTACGAGTACGGTTCCTTCGACGTCCTCAGACAGATCACCGATGGCCAGATTGACGGCTACACCTACCACCGCGACGACAACCCGACCGTTCGCGAGGTCGAACGCCAACTGGCCCCCATGGAAGGGGCAGAGGATGCCGTCGTCTGCACCACCGGCATGGCCGCCTGCACTATGGTCTTCCTCACGTACCTCAGCGCCGGCGATCACCTCATCCTCTTCCACGACATCTACGGCGCGAACTACAAGGTCTCGCTCATTCTCGAGCGGATGGGCGTGCAAATCGCCTGGCTCGATGCCGATGAGAGCGGCGGAATCGCTGCGCACCTGAGGCCGAACACCAAGATGATCTTCTGCGAGACCCCGAGCAATCCGTTGTGTAAGGTCGTCGACGTCGCGGCGCTCCGCGCCGCCGCCAACACCGTCTCGGCCATGCTCGTCGTCGACAACACCTTCGCCACGCCCTATCACCAGAGGCCGCTGACCCTCGGCGCGCACCTCGTCGTTCACAGCGCCACCAAGGCCCTGGGAGGACACAACGACCTGATGGCCGGCGTCATCGCCGGCTCCAAGGAGGACTACAACAAGCTGTGGTTCACCCGACAGGCGATCGGCACGACCCTCGACGCCTACTCCGCCTCGCTGCTGGAGAGAGGGCTCAAGACCTTCGACCTCCGTGCGGAGAAAATGTCCGCCAACGCGCAGGCGATGGCCGAGTTCCTCGCCCGGCATCCCAAGATCCCGCGGATCTGCTATCCGGGTCTCGACAGCGATCCGGGGCACAAGATCGCCCGCAAGCAGATGACCGGGGGCTTCGGCGGCGTGTTGGCCTTTGACGTCGGCCAGGACCAGGAGCACGCCAAGACATTCATCAACGGGCTCAACCGGATCATCCACGCCGTCAGCCTCGGTGCGACCGAATCGCTCATCTGCATCCCGTTCCTGACAACCATGCTCTATCTCCCCCCCGAGCGGCGAACCAGCTTCGGCGTCAAGACCAACACGGTCCGCCTCTCGGCCGGCATCGACAAGACCGAGTTGCTGATCGAGGATCTCGAACAAGCCCTCAAGAAGGTATGACAACAAACGACTCGCGACCTGAGGCGCCTTCTGGTGCCGCGCCGCGCCTCAGAACTCGTTGAAGATCCCGTGCCCCGGCCGGAGACTCCCGTCCGCTTCGATGAACGACAGGTTCCCCGGACCGCCGACCGGGCCGTACTCCGCGCGGTGCGCGTCGGCGATCAAGCTGTGATGCAGCAGGTAAACCAGCCAGCCGATCTCCCGCTTCTTCAGTTGCGTCAGCGTGTACCGAATGATCTCCACCCGCTTGGCGTCGTCGAGCGAGCCCCAGCACGTCTCCGTCGCCAGCAGCGGCTTGTTCACCTTCTTGGCGAAGGCGGCGTAGTCGTCCAGCGAGCGTTCGTACCCGGCCTTGTCCGCCGGCGGAACGTAGTAGGGATGAATGCTCAACAAGTCACTGATCGGTTCGATCCGCTGAATGCCCGGGATGCGATGCCCCGGATGGATGCCGACGGTCACCGGCGCCTGCGCGCCGACTTGCTTGCACGTCTTGTACAACCCCTCCAGCCACGCGAACTCGGCCTTCTCGATCTCCGGAATCTTCGACGGCGGACAGCCGTACGCGAACGGCTCGTTGCACAGGTCCCACGCCAGCACGCGCGCATCCTTGGCGTGCCCTCCGGCGAGGGCCTCCACATACGGCCTGAACATGTCCTTCTGCTGCACCCAACTCACCCCCGGCAGGAAGTGATCGATGTACGTCCCGCCGTAATCCAGCTCCTTGTCGTGCCATCGGTTAAAGAGTACCGGCATGACCTTGAGCCCGTGCTTGTCGGCGATCTTCAGGGCCTCGTCGAAATCCCGTGCGAATCGCCCCGGGTCGCGCTTGAACGAGTCCCACGACAGCCACAGCCGGATCGCGTCCATCTTCGGAAAGTACTTCTTGCCCCGGCCCAGCTCGACGTCGATCGTCTTGGCGTCGAACTTCTGCCACAGCTCGAAGCCGCTGGTGCCGTAGCTCGGCTGATAGTTGAAGCCGCGGATCTTCGCGTAATCCATCGCCGTCACCTCCTTCTCGGTTGATCCGGCCGAGACCCTACCGGCGCCGGCCATGCTGGCCGCCGCCGTTGCCGCCGTCTTGACGAAATCGCGCCGACTCATGTCACGCCTTGTCGGATCGTTACTGCTACCCATTAGGATTCTCCTCGTCCGCCCCCACGTCCTCTCGACGCGCGGGACAGTACCCCATTGGCGCGAATGTTTCCAGGCAAGCTTGCGAGGCCGCCGCGGCCATGATCGACCGAGTGGAAGCCTGAGCGACCGTGCGAGATCAGGTCCCGGGCGCACGGCGGGTACGTAGCATGGGCATCTTGCCCATGAGCCGTCCCGAGTGAAATGCCCGTACGATGGTTGCGCGGATCCACCCACGGTCATCGAGAGGATGCTGGTGGCTTGCCCGGCGAGCGTGCCGCTATCGCACGCGCCACCGTCGAACGAGACCGAGAACGCCTGCGAGCCCGAGCAATCCTAGGCTCCCGGGTTCAGGAATGATCGCGTTGATCTCCAGCACGCGCGACCCGCCCGTCGCGATCGTTCGCGTAAGCTCGATTCGAAAACTGTCGCCCACGACCGGGCCGCCCGCGAAGATCCGGTCGATCGTTCCCGACGAGTGATTGAAGTCGATAATGTCCACGAGCACGTCGTCGACGAAGAACCGAACCAACTCAGTCCCGCGATAGTCGCTCTCGCCGTCTGGGCTCAGGCCGAGTTGATAGCCGTGCAGCTCCACCAGCCGGGTCGTGTCCCAGCTAATCCAGTCGATCGTCTCGACGCCCACGTCGAACGTGTTGTTGCGATTGTCGGCAACCGCCCCCGCGTCGGAGAAGATCAGCGAGCTCGGCTCGATCCCGCCGTCCTGATTGCCGAACGCGTCCTCGATCGTGTCCCCGGGGATCGTCGCGCTGCTTGCGAAGTTGAGCGCGAGCCCCGCCGCCTCGTCCCCCGCGCCGAGCGTCGTCGCATTGAAAAGGATCGGGTCGGTGAACACGTCCGGCGCTGGGGCCTCCGGCACGATCGCGTCGATCTCGTCGATCCGCGGGCCGCTCGTCGTCGTTCGCGTCAGGTTTACGGCAAACGAGTTACCAACCTGCGGGATCGCGAAGTACCGCGCGACCGGCGTCCCAGGGCCGCTCTGCCCGTTGTCGTCGAAGAAGTCGTCCTGCTCGCCCGCCACCCCGAACGAGAACAGCTCGGTCCCGCGGTTGTACCCCTGGGGTGGCCCCTCGCTGCCCAGCCCGACGCGGTACCCGTCCAGCACGACCAACTGCGTCGTGTTCCAGCTCAGCCAGTCCACCGTCTCGCCACCGTCACCGATTACGCTATTGCCGTTGTCAACGGTGCCCGCGTCCGCAAACAGGAACGTCGTCGGCTCGATCGGTCCGTCGTTGTTGCCGAAGGCGTCTTCGATGACATCCGTCCCGAACAGGGGCGGGCTGGACGCGTAGTTCGTCCCGAGCCCGGCCGGGTCGTCACCGCCCGTGTTCGTCGTGGCATTGAACAGTAGCGTATCCACCGCCGAGCCGCCCAAGGCGATGGCAGGCAAACACCCAATGACAATCAGAGAAAGAGTAACCGATCGGAGATGGTTGCTTCGCATCCCGCTGCCTCCACGTCCCCACCGCCGCGAGACCACACCGAAACCAAACAGCGCCGATGTGAGTCGCGCTTCAGGCATGACGACGACATCTAGTACCTTTAACTAGAATAAACATGGGCGCGAGGGCAGTCAAGCAATTCTCTGGGGGCAGGAGGGGCCGAACAAGCAACTGCTGCCTCGCGGCTTGAGAAGGACACGCTTTGCGACTAGCTTGAACGAATTCTTGAACGGACCGATCGACATCCGCTGCACTGTTGAACATGATGAAGACGCTAGCCGACGAGGAAGACGATGTGTCCGCCGGGAGGTGGAAGCGCCACCCCGTGGCTACCATGTACAATTGCTTGACGCGAACCGAGTCCGGAGACGTGTATCCCATGCCCCAGCTACTAATGAGTGTTGCCTTGGGCTGCTTATTGTCCGGCGCTTCAGACGGCAGCGACGTCAAGACTTCCACCGACTGGCGCGACGACGTGGCCAACATCCACGTCGTACGAAAGATCAACGACTCCTATGCTCGCATCCCCTTCAGCCGTCAGTACGAGGGCGTCCTCGACGACCGCCCCGTCCGCTTGCAGTGGCGCATCGGGCCCAACCTCCCCGTCTGCTGGAAGGGCGGCGTGGCCGGTCTGATCGGCGACCAGATCATCCTGACCGGCGGCCTGTGGATGCCCCAGCGGGCCAACCTCACCTACGCCTTCAACATCAAGGATCAGACGTACAACGAACTCCCGCCTTCCCCCGTCTGCCCGCAGTACACGCAGGGCACTTGCCACGGGCAATCCCTCTATGTCGTCGGAGGGCGGGCCGCGGGCAGGCGCGTCTTGAAGCTGACACGCGACGCCGCCGGCAAATGGACGTGGACCGACATGCCCCAGTTGCCCGAGCCCGAGGGCGACGGTCGATGGCTCGCCACCGTCGGCATCGTCCCCGGCAAATGGCTCTTCCTCGTCAGCGGCCACCCGACCGGAACCCCCAGCGAGCAGCGAAACAGGCCCCAGCTCCCCGACTACAGGTTGCGCCTCGACGCCCCCGTTGCGACGTGGCAGCCCATGGCCGCCTATCCCGGCGGAACGAGGGCGCTCGTGATGTCGGCCGTCATCCGCGGCAAGCTCTACGTCTTCGGCGGTTCGCACCCAGATCCGGTCATGCGGGCCAATCACCTGGAGCTCGCCAAGAAGTACAAGCTCCGCGTGCCATATAACGGCGTGCCCAACTTCCGAGACGCCTACTGCTACGATCCCGAGAAGAACGCCTGGAAGCCGATTCGTCGCACGCCGTTTCCCGTGCTGGCCGGCTACGGCGTCCCCCTGGGCGAGCGCTACATCCTGCTCATGGGCAGCGCCGACTACCCCACCTATCGCGCGGGCAAGGCGATGGACCGAAAGGACCCGTTCTGGCTGGGCTACGGCGACCAGATCCTCTGCTACGACGTCGAGCGGGACAACTACGCCCACGTCGGCGTGATGCCCTACGGCGTGGCCACCTCCCCCTGGGTCTGCGACGGCAAACACCTCTACGGCTTCGGCGGCGAGCCGGCGCACGGCTACAACATGAACACCGAAAACGTCCTCCAGATCGCCACGATCGAGCCAACGCCCTGAGCGGATTGCGTCAACCCATACATACTGCCGTCGCGGCCCGCCCGCTCCCGTGCAACGCGGGCATCCTTGCCTGCCTCCTGTGCAGGCGGGGGTGGCCCATCGCTTCAGCGGTGGCCGGCACGAATTCGAATGAGGATTCGCGCCCCCACGGGGGCCAGAGCCGTGCGCCGTATGGCGATCGTCCGTTGTGGACCACCGTTCGATTGCTGGTGGAAGTCGCCTAACTCGCGGATGGCTGGCCTCGGTGTCTGGATCGACGCATGTTCGCCGGAAATCTACTACTGCGGCACGACCACCTCCAGCACGTCCTTCAGCTTCGCCGTCGCCAGGCAAACGCACGTGTCCGCCGCCCCGTAGTACATCCACAGCTCGTCGCCGCGAATGAGCATGCCCGTCGGGAAGACGACCCCGGGCACCAGTCCGGAGACCTCGTAGATCTCCTCGGCCTGGAAGAGCCACCCGGACGTCCGCCCGATCACCTCGTGCGGTTCGATCTCGTCCAGCACCGCCGCGCCCGCCCGATACAGCAGCTCCCCGCCGTAGGCCTTGACGCCATGGTAGATCAGCAGCCAACCGAACTCGGTTAGCACGGGAGGAGGGCCCGCGCCTACCTTCACCGCGTCCCACGCCGGGCCGTATCCTTCCCGAAGCACGCAACGTGGTTCCCCCCAGTGAATCAGATCGGGAGAGTACGCGATCCAGATGTCCTCGATCCCCCCGCCCGCATCGGGCCGGTGAAGCACCGCCCACCGCCCGTTGAACCGTTTCGGGAACAACGCCGAGTCCTTGTTGTTGGGCGAGAAGATCAGCCCTACCCGCTCGGCCTCGACGAAGTCCTTCGTTCGCGCAAGCGCCACCGCCGCGCCCGACGACGAGTACCCCGTGTACGTGATGTACCAGTAGCCCTGCTCGCTGAGATAGACGACGCGCGGATCCTCACACCCATACATCTCATAGCGCCATCGCGGCTCGCCGTGTCGCAGGAGTGGCTCGGGTTGGATGCGCCAGCCCGTCACCCCGTCTTTGCTTCGCGCCACGTAGATGCTCGAGAAGCCGGCATGGTCTTCGACGCGGAGCACGAGAACGACGTCGCCCTCGTGTTCCGTTGCCCCCGGATTTAGCACCGCCGCGGCCGGGAACGGCATGTCTCGCGCCGCCAAAATGGGGTTGTGCGGGGAGCGCTGAAAGATGGGCTTCATGGCAGCAGAATCCTTCATCCCCAGGCGCTACATGGTGTCCTATCTTCCACGTGCGTAACCGTCGCGCCAAGATCCGTTTTCGCCGAATTGTGTTTCTGCTTCCTTCCGCCGGCCCGCCGCACGGTGGGCCCGCAACCTAATAGATGCCGGACGCAGGGGCGAGTTCTCAACCGCTAGGGAAAACATTCTCACATTCTGCGACTGCGACCTTGCGGCCAGAACGATTTGCGCCCGCGCAGCCGAACGGTGCGTGGATCAGAATTGCTCGTAAAGGTCTTGGGCGCAGTAGACTGTGGCGATGGTCCTGAAACCGTCAATCGAAAGCCATCTGGCAGGTCCGCCCCCTCGGCAATCCGAACGGAAACCAACTCGACACGCACCACCCCGCCGCCCCGCGCGGACTCGGCTGCGCGATCACGCAAACACTGCGTCCTGGATTCGGTGCCAGATCTTTGGTGCCGTTTCATGCTCCCCGTCATGGAGCTCGGGCCAGAAGATCATTCCCCGTCGGTCGTCGTACGGGCTCAGGGCCCGGCGGAAATAGTCATCCAGCGACTCCCCCTCCTCGCGCGGCAGCGACCCCAGGTGCGTCACTCCCAGCGAGCGGAGCTTCCGCATCTCGCCCAGCCAATCGCCCGCCGTCGTCCAGTTCAGACCGCGCAACGGCTCGATCTCCCCGTAGATCTCGTGCAGATGCAGACCCTCCGCCCGCTTGTACCCCCGCGCGCCGCCGCAGTAGTGGTACCATCCCCCGCCGAACGCCGCCAAGGCCCGCTTCACGTACGGCTGAACCAACTCGCGATAGAGCTCGGCACTCATGAGGATGTCGCTGTCCCCGCACATCCGAACGCCACCGTTCTCGATCCAGTAGTCGACCGCCAAGCCGCTGTCGTCGGGCTCGCCGTTGATGCGCTTGCATAGCTTCGAGATCGCGATGTAGATCTGCGTGCTCTTGGCCATCAGATCGTGCACGAAGTCGGGGTCCTCATACAGGTCGATGAAGATGTCGTGTCCGCGCGACTGGGCCGAGATGTCGAACGGGCCCTGCTGATCGCAGTGAACCACGCGGACGACGTCGCCTAGCCCGTGCTCCCGAAGAACCGCCAGATGGTGCTCCATGTGCTCGCGCACGCGGGGCATCGTGCCCAGGTCGGAGATGTCCTCGGGTACCTCGAACGCCGCCAGATCCCCCTTCGAAACGTATCGGTTGACGACGGGCTTCGTGTGCTCGGGCACGTCGTACCCCGCCCCATAGATGCTCATCCCGTTGACCACGCCCATGTCGGCGCGCACCCCCGGAACGTTGTCACCGTCACCGCTGACCTGCGGCAGCACGTTGTCCTTGAGCTGGCAGTAGAGGCTCTTGTCCGGATCGTGGAATCGTTCCTTCCAGTCGTAGCTCTGAAGCTCGAACGAGAGCGACGCCGGACGACCGAAGAGCATCGGGATGTAGTCGCTCGCGCGTCCCGCCAACATGTCTGCATGACGTCGCTTCGCCGTGGCGATCCGGGCTGGGTTCGCTCGCTCGGCGATCGTGTCGCACACGTGATCCAACAGGGCCTTGACGTCTTCTGCCACCCTCGGTCCTCCTGATTGCCTGTGCTCGTGACCGCATCAACGTACCGGTCCGTGACCTCCCTCGCAAGAATACCGTACCTGATGTCTGGCACTCGGTCCGCGAGTCGTGCATAATCCGATCCTCCCAGAGACTGGTAATGAAGATTCGACGCTCTTCTGGACGACCGAGGAAGTGACATGACGGATGGCTTGGCGGTTCTGAGTCTGTTGGTCCTGCAATCGTGTCCGCTGATGGCCGCCGCGCCCGAACCGCGCTCCATCGGCGCCGACCCGCAACTGTTCGTCGATGACGTCATGATCGCCGCGAAACAGGGCGTGGTCAGAACGATCCACCCCTGCCGCAAGCTGCCAAAGCCCGTTCTCGAGCCGGAGCATCCCTGGGAGGGCAACCGCGTCTACGTCTACGGCTCCGTCCTCTACGACCCGACCGCAAAGCAGTTCCGCATGTGGTACATGAGCAATCCCATCAAGGGTAAGCGGGACCCCAGAGTCAATCGATCGCGCGGATGCCTCCTCCTCTACGCCACCTCCACCGACGGCCTCCGATGGCAAAAGCCCGACCTCGGGCTCTACGAGTTCGACGGGTCGAAACACAACAACATCATTTACGGAATGGACAGCCCGAGCATCATCCTCGACAAACGCGAGCCCGATCCCGCCAAACGCTACAAGATGGTCGGCTACGTCGCCATCAAGGGAAAGGGCAATGGCGCCGCCGCATGCTACTCCGCCGACGGCCTGCACTGGCAGGATTACCCCGGACAGCCGCTCTTCAAGTGCAGCGACACGATCACGTGCGCGCAAAAACCCCAGACCGGGGAGTACCTGGCCTTCCACAAGATCAATGCCCCAGTTCGAGGGCACACTCGCCGGCTCGTCGCCCTCGCCGTCAGCAAGGACATGGCGACCTGGTCGTCCTTGGGGCTCGTCCTCACCCCCGACGAGAAGGACGACGCCTGGGCCAAGGGCCCGGACCAGCGGACCGAGTTCTACGACATGTCCGTCTTCCCATACGGCGGACAATTCCTCGGCCTGGTGGCCGTCTTCCGCAAGACACAGCGCCTCGCCAAGGCCGCCCCTCAACAGAGCCGCGATGACGGGCCCATCCACGCCGAGCTCACGCACAGTCGCGACGGGCGTACGTGGCGTCGCCTCGACCAGCGCGTCCCGATCATCCCGAACGGACCGTCGGACTTCGACGCAGGGTGCATCTTGGGCATGATCAACACGCCCGTCATCGTCGGCGACGAGATGTGGGTCTACTACACCGCCATCACGACCACGCACGGCGGGGCGCTGCCGGCCAAGCGGATCACGATCGGCCGGGCCGCCTGGCGCCGGGACGGATTCGTCTCCCTCGACGCCGACGACCAGGGCGGCGTCATCGAAACGGTCCTCCTGAGCCCGCCCGGCGTCCGGCTCTTCGTGAACGCGGATGCCAGTGGGGGGGCGCTGAAGGTCGAGGCCCTCGACGAGAGCGGCAAGACGCTCGCCGGCTACTCGTCATCCGAATGCGCCGAGATCTCCGGCGACTCGATCCGCCACGCGGTGCGGTGGAAGGATCACGATCAACTGAAGGAAGGTAGCCCCCTGCGCCTCCGATTCCACCTGAAGAACGCCAAGCTCTACAGCTACTCGCTGACACCGTGACGCAGCCGCGGTAGGGGGGCTGAAGCACAGACGTCTAAGCTGCCTGCGGGAATGCGTGAACAGGTCGCCGAGAATGGGTGGCCCATCGCTTCAGCGGTGGGGAACTCGAATTCGTGCCGTGGATCATGTTCCCGATGCCTGAAGTCATGAAGGGTGTGTTGAAGCTTCTGAAGAAGAGCGCCGATCATTGCATGGTTGCGGCCCGCTTACCTCGGACTGCCTGACACGGCCGTCGCGCCAATCCGCCCGCGCATCCACGAGACGAACGCATCCATGTTCTGACCCGTACGCGAGCTGACGACCATGACCGGCGCCTCCGTATTGACCTGACGAACGAACCCCTCCGCCCGAGCCGCATCGAAGTCGCACAGATCCGCCATGTCGCACTTGCTCAGCACGACCAGATCGGACGTCTTGAAGAGCTTCGGATACTTGGCGGGCTTGTCATCGCCCTCGGCGAAGCTCAGCACCGCGATGCGCTGGTGTTCGCCGATGTCGAATGCCGCCGGGCACACCAGGTTGCCCACGTTCTCGACGATCACCGCGTCCAGTCGATCCAGGTCGAGCCGTTTGACGGCCTCGTGCACCAGGGCGGCCGAAAGGTGGCAGCCCCCCTCCGTCGTGAGCTGCATGACCGGCACGTCCAGCCGAGCGATCCGCTCCGCGTCGTTGGCCGTCGCGATGTCCCCCTCGAGAACCGCCACGCGGAGGTCTTCCGTTAGCACGGGAAGAGCCGCCTCCAACAGGGACGTCTTGCCCGCCCCGGCGCTCCCGATCATGTTCAGGCAGACCACCCCCGCCTCGTCGAACATCCTGCGCGTCACCTCCGCCAGCGCGTCGTTCCGCTCGAAGACGTTACGAAGAACCTGAATCTCCACTTGTTCTCTCCAAGGTGATGCCCGTCAACTCGAGTTCGTCCCCGCCGGTGATCCGCACCTCGAACGAGTCACATTCAGGACACGTCACGCGCCAGTCCTCGCTGACGCTCTGATGCCCGCACGTCGCGCAATCGATGGTGACCGGGGCCTTGTCGACGTCGATCCCCGCGCCCCGATGACGCGACCGCTCGACCACGCAGCCGAACGCCTCCGACAGGAGCTCCGGAACGATCTGTTGAAGCACCCCGACGCGACATCGCACCCGTCGGATCAGCCCCCCCCCGTGCTCGCGGACCTCGCGCTCGGCGGCTTCCAGGACGGCCTGTGCTACGGAGATCTCGTGCATCAGCAGATCCTCGGAAGCTCCTCGCCATAAGGACGCTGAACGATCCGCCGCCCCCCGACGGTCGTGAGCAGCTCGACCACGGCCGGGCAGGAATCCGTGACCCTCCCAATGACGGCCGCGTCCCTGCCGTAGCGATGTTGTCTGCACACCGCCAACGCCTCCTCCGCCGCGTCCTCCGCGACCACGATCACGCACTTGCCCTCGTTGGCGACCGTGAGCGGATCGAGCCCGAGCAGCTCCGCCGCATGACGGGCCGATCGGCGGATCGGCAGCGCCGATTCCTCGATCTCGACCCCAAGCCCGGTCTCCTCCGCGACGTCTGCCAGCACGTTGGCCAGCCCGCCCCGTGTCGGATCCCTGAGGAAACGAATCGCGTCCCCAAAACGCATGATCTCGGCAACGAGCCCGTTGAGCGGCGCTGCGTCGCTGGTCAGCTCCGTCTCGAACTCGAGCCCCTCGCGCGCCGCCATGATCGCAAGCCCGTGCTCGGCGAGGGTCCCGTTGATCAGTACCCGATCGCCCGGACGGATCTGCCCCGGACCCAGGTTCACGCTGGGTGCGCGCACCCCGATCCCCGCCGTCGTGATGGTCATGCCCGGTGTCCGACCGGAGGATTCCACGACCTTCGTGTCCCCCGTCACGATCCGAACCCCGGCCTCGTCCGCGGCCGCCGAGATGCTCGCGACGATCCAGTCCAACGTGGCCATCGGCAGACCCTCTTCCAGAATCATCGCCAGACTGAGCGCGACCGGCCTGGCGCCCATCATCGCTAGGTCGTTGACCGTCCCACACACCGCCAGTCGCCCGATGTCGCCCCCCGGAAACGTCAGCGGCTGCACCACGAACCCGTCCGTCGTCATCACCGGAACGCCGTCCAGCACCGGCAGGACCGCCCCGTCACCCAGCGCGCTCAGGCAGTCGTTTCCGATGACCGGAAGCAAGTGGTCGCGGATGAGTCGACCCATCAGTTCGCCGCCCCCGCCGTGTGCGCGAACGATCCGTGGGATCTCCGCCTCGCGGGGCGGCGTGGGCCCAATCGACGTGACTTCAGTCGTCATTGCACCTGCCTGCCGTCACTGAATCCGTTGGAGTGCCGCCGCTTGCGGTGCTCTCGCTGCCTCGATCCGCGCGCATGCACGGCCCGACTTCGTTGTTATCGGCGCTTCGCGGGGCGCGGTTTGGCGGCAAATCGACTGGGATGGAAGGGCCCCGATCGCCGCTACGCCGGCGCGAGGCAGGGGGATCGCCCTGCGGACTCGACAGGGCGGTACTTATACAACGCCGCGCACGTCCCCTCGCTGCTCACCATGCAAGGCCCGATCGGCCGCCTCGGCGTGCAGGCACTGCCGAAAAGCGGGCAGTCCCCCGGCGTTGCCTTACCCTGGATTACGTCCCCGCAGCGGCACCCCGGAGGGTCGCGATCCTCAGGCAGCGTGATCCCGAATCGGCCAAACGCGTCGAAGTCGGACAGTTCCTCGCGAAGCCCCAGACCGCTGACCGGGATCGTCCCCATCGCCCGCCACCTCGCGTCCTCGACCCGGAACACCCGCTCCATCAACTCAACCGCAACCGAATTACCCGTCTCGCAGACCGCCACCGGATAGACGTTCTCAACGCGGGCACGTCCCTCCGTGCGCTGTCGAAGGAGGCAGACCAACGCCTCGAGCATCTGCCCCGGCTCGAACCCCGCCACCACGCAAGGCAAGCCGTAACGATCGGCGACCGGTCGGTACGCCCCAGAGCCGATGATGACGCTCACGTGCCCCGGGCACATGAATCCGTCCAGCAAGACGTCACCCGCCTCGAGCAGAGCCACCATCGCCGGAACCACTTGCTTGTGGGCGGGCATGACGCTGAAGTTCGTCAACCCCTTCGCCCGTGCCGAGAGGATGGCATCAGCCGTCGCCGGCGCCGTCGTCTCGAAGCCGATCGCTAGGAACACCACCTCCCGATCCGGGTGTCGTTCCGCTAGCGCGATGGCCTGCCGGGCCGAATATACGACCCGAACGTCCGCGCCCTCCGCCCGAGCCGATTCAAGGCTCCCCCCGTTGCCGGGAACCCGAACCATGTCGCCGTAAGTGGCGATCGTGACCGAATCCCGACCGGCCAGCGCGATCGCCGCGTCGATGTACCCCTGGCTCGTTACGCACACCGGACAGCCCGGACCGCTGATCAGACGCAGACCCTCCGGCAGCAGCGATCGCACACCGCTCCGGTACAGCGAGACCGTGTGCGTCCCGCAGACCTCCATGATCGACGTCTGCCGCCCCAGCTCCGCGCACAACCGAGACAGCTCGCCGGTCAGGGCCGCGATGGTCTCCCTAGTCCCCGTGGTCGACATCCGCTACGCCCTCGCTCTCCAAGAGCTGTTCCGCCTGCCGCAGATACTCCCAGGTCTTCCGCGCCTCGGCCTCATCCAGAAGCGATATCGCATAACCCGCGTGCACGAGCACCCAGTCGCCGCACCGGGCCTCTGGCGTCATGACGCCCCCGATGGGCGAACGCGTCCCCTGGAAATCCACGACCAGTTCGTCGCCCTCCCGAGAGACGATTTGTCCAGGTACCGCCAGACACATCAGCTCGCTCTCCTTAGCTGCTCCGCCACGACCACCGCTTGGCCCAGCGACACACCGTCGTCCCCGACGGGAACGGCCGAAGGCAACTCGGGCCTGAGCCCACGTGCCCGAAGTCGATCAATCAGCCTCGAAACCAGAATCGGATTCAGGAAGCATCCCCCGGACAGCACCACGACCTCCGTCTCCCCGCCGTCCGCCGCCGACCTCGCCGCGTCCGTCAGCCCCGCACACACCGTCTCGTGAAATCGCGCGGCAATGCCTCCGACATCCTCGCCACGGACGACGTCCTCGGCGATCTGACGAATCATCGCCCTGACGTCGATCTCCGCGGAGGGCCCACCTTGACTCATGACATACTCATAAGGCTCGACGCCTCGCTTACCCGACGGTACCAACGCCCCTGAAAACCCCAGGTATCTCGACGCCGCCTCCTGCATCGCGATAGCCGCCTCGGCAGGCTGCGTGTTCTCCATGCACAGCCCCGTGATCGCCGCGACCCCGTCGAACAGCCGGCCAAGGCTGGAGGATCGTGGGCAGTTGATGCCTTGCTTGAGCATCCTCGCGACGAGTCGGATAGCGGCCTCCTCGATGCGTTCCAGCATGGGCAGGTCGAGATCTTGCCACGCCTCGCCAAGCGCGTCGCGCAACAAGCTTACCGCCGGTCGCCACGTATCGCGGGACGAGGCGTCGCCCCCCGGCAACGCGCAATAGCGCAAGTGCCCTGTGCGCTCGAATCGCCCGCCCTCGCAGTACAACACCTCGCCCCCCCACGAAGCTCCGTCCGTCCCGTAGCCCGTTCCGTCGCAGACGACCGCTACCACCGGTCCCTCAACACCCGCTCCCGCCGCCGAAGCAGCCGCGTGAGCGTGATGGTGCTGAACCGCGACGCGCGGCGCACCCATGGATCGAGCCAGGTCGCCCGAGACATATGTCGGGTGCGAGTCGTGAGCCAGCAGGGGGGGGCCATCCTCGACTCGCTCAACCAGCTCGAGCAAGGCCCCGCGGTATTGGCGATAGACCCCGCCCTCCCGTAGGTCCCCGAGCGACTCGGATAGCCAAGCCTGCCCCCCCGACAAGAGACACAGCGTCGCCTTGAGCTCCGCCCCGAGCCCGATGACGGGGCGCGATGCCTCCACCCCCACGGGGAGTGATCGAAACCCCAGGCCGCCAATCTCCAACGTCTGCTCGATGTCGGTACAGGTCGCCATCATCAATTATCGGTCGTTACGCCCGAGGGAATCCTTGGCGCGCTCTCTGCCACCATCTTCGGCACGCCGGGAGTCCCGTATTAGCAGCGAAGCGGGCTGGTACGTGGAATCCTCGGCCGGAAGCGGGTAGGCTGGTGCTCGCGTACCCATCGGGACTCGCCCTTCGCCAGGGCACATCAGAGACAAGGCCCCGAGCCATGGACACAAAGAAGTCCGAGATCGACGCCGATCGCCTCGGGCCGCTGGTCGTCGACCCCCACCATGCCCGCCGGCCCGACGACAACGGCGACCGTGCCGCCGCCGACGCTCCGCCGCAGGCCACGCCCCGTGCCCAGGCCCTGGCCCACCGTCTGAAGCAGCGGGAATCCGAGTTCGCCACGCTCCTGCGAATTACGCAGCGCGTCAACCAAGGCACCACGCTCGAAGAGGTCCTCGACTTCACGTACGACGAGCTTCGGGCCATCATCCCCTACAATCGGATCGGCTTGGCCCTCATCGACGAACCCAGGGGTATGGTCGTCGCGAGATGGGTCCGATCCGATCGAAAGCCCGAGCTCACCGTCGGATACGAGGCCCCCCTCGAGGGCTCCACGCTTCAAGAGATCATCAAGACCGGCAAGCCCCGTATCATCAACGACCTCGAAGCCTACCTCCGCCGCAATCCGCAATCCGAGCAGACCGCCCTGATCGTCAAAGAGGGCATGCGATCCTCGCTGACCTGCCCGCTGGTCGTTCAAGGCAGTCGTGTGGGCTTCCTGTTCTTCACCAGTGTGTCTCCAGGAATGTACTGCGACGCGCACGTGGCCTTCTTCCTCCAGATCGCCGGGCTCCTGTCCTCGAGCATCGAGAACGGGCGGCTCTACTCCGAACTCGCCGAGCAGAAGGGCATCATCGAGCAGCGGAACCGCGAGATGACGCGCGATCTCGAGATGGCTAGGCAGGTCCAGCGGAACCTGATCCCAAAGGCCAGCGTCCGGATCGAAGGCCTCGATATCGCCTTCGAGTACCAGCCCACCATGCAAGTCGGAGGCGACGTGCTCGACGTCATCGAGCTCGATCGCGATCGCGTGCTCTTCTTCATCGGCGACGCGATGGGGCACGGTGTCCAGGCTGCCCTCATCATGGCCGTTGCCAAGACCGCCCTCCAGGCTGCCGTCCAGTCCAGCCCGAAGCCGGCCGCCATCCTCGGTGCGATCAACCAGGTCATCGCAAAGATCTGCGACGACACCTTCGTCACCGCCGCGGCATGCCTCGTGGACCGCGCGACCGAGCGCCTCGAGTTCGCACTCGCCGGACAGGCCTGGCCCTGCTGGTATCGTGCCCAGACGCGCGACGTCGCCAAGCCCGGTGAGATCGGCCTCCCACTCGGCGTCGACAGAAACGCTTGGTACGACCGCATCGAGATCGACTTCCGACCCGGCGACGCCCTGGTGTTCTGCACCGACGGCGTCTTCGAGGCCGCCGACCGCGCCAAGAACCGTTTCGGCTACGCGCGCCTGAGAGAGCAGGTGCAGCACAATGCCCACCTGCCCCCGGACCAACTCGTCGTCGCCATCAAGCGCGACGTCGGCTCACACTGTCAGGGCCGTCCCCTCGACGACGACTTCACCATCTTGGCCATCAAGGCAACCCCCCGAAACGACCAAACCTCTTCGCTCTCGCGGACGAATGGCTAATCGGCTAGAGCTCTTCGGCCTCGCGGATGAATGGCTAATCAGCTAGAGCTCTTCGGCCTCGCGGATGAATGGCTAATCAGCTAGAGCTCTTCGGCCTCGTAGATGAATGGCT
>JAFGLZ010000197.1 GCA_016927755.1 Phycisphaerae bacterium | reverse complement strand
TGATCGATCACGCGGACCGGGTGTTGGATTTCGGTCCTGGCGCGGGGGTGGACGGCGGGCGGATCGTGGCCTCGGCGGAGCCGGGGCGGCTCCGTCGGACTGGGAACTCGCTGACGGGCAAGTATCTCTCGGGCAAGGAGGCGATCGCCGTCCCGACGAATCGCCGACCGGTGAAGCGGGCCGGTGCGGGCGAACGTTCCGATCTCGATGCGGAGGAGTCGGAGCAGCGTTGCGAGGGGCGGTGGCTGACGGTGTTCGGGGCGCGGCACCACAACCTGAAGAACGTGGACGTCGAGCTCCCGTTGGGTCGGTTCATCGTGGTGACGGGTGTTTCGGGCTCGGGCAAGAGCTCGCTGGTGACGGAGATCCTGTACCCAGCGTTGGCGCATCGAATCCATCGGGCACGTCTGACGCCGGGGGCGCACGAATCCATCCGCGGCATCGAACTGGTGGACAAGGTGATCAACGTCGATCAGCAGGCGATCGGAAGCTCACCGGCGAGCAATCCGGCGACGTACACGGGGGTGTTCGATCTGATCCGCGAGCTGTACTCGCGGCTGCCGGACAGCCGGGTGCGGGGCTACTCTCCGGAGCGGTTCAGCTTCAACCGCCCCGGGGGGCGGTGTGAGGCGTGCAACGGCAACGGGGAGGTGTGCATCGAGATGCACTTCCTGCCGGACGTGTGGGTAACGTGCGAGGAGTGCGACGGGCGGCGGTACAACAACGAGACGCTGGGGGTGCGGTACCGCGACAAGAGCATCGCGGACGTGCTGTCGATGCGCGTGAGCGAGGCGCTGAAGCACTTCGAGGCGGTGCCGAAGGTTCGCCGGATGCTCCAGACGCTGGCCGACGTGGGGCTCGACTACGTCCAGCTCGGACAATCGGCCCCGACGCTGTCGGGCGGCGAGGCGCAGCGGGTCAAGCTGGCGTCGGAGCTTGGCAGGCCGACGACGGGCAAGACGATCTACATCCTCGACGAACCGACGACGGGGCTGCACTTCCACGATCTGCGGAAGCTGCTGGGCGTGCTGAACCGTCTGGTGGACGCGGGCAACACAGTCATTTGCATCGAGCATAACCTGGACGTGATCAAGACGGCGGACTGGGTGATCGACCTAGGTCCTGAGGCGGGCGACGGGGGGGGCGAGGTGGTGGCGGCCGGAGCCCCGGAGTCGGTTGCGGCGTGCCCGGAATCGCATACCGGCCGGATGCTCGCCGAGGTCCTGAGCGCGGGACCTTACGCGGAGCGGCCGGTGTTCGATGCCAAGGCGCAGGCGGCGGCGGAGCTCGACGGTGAGCGACTCGTTCCGAACGACATTGGCGATGCCGTCATGCCGTGGCAGCGCGACGGACGAGCGTGGCACACGCGGGATCGGGTGGATCGACAGGGACGCGCTATCCGCTGGGAGGGTGAGGCGCTGGAGTTCGTCGTGGATCAGATCGTCGATCTCGGCGGGGACCGACTCGCGGGGGCGGACTGGAACCATCAGGCACGGGTCGAGATCACATCGCCCAGGTCCAAGGTTCCGTGGTTCTTCCACGCGCTTACGGGGGGCGAGTGGCTGCTGGACCTGACGTTCCGGGCGCCGAGGGGGCGCTTTCGGCAGGAACAGCTCGAGGACATGCTTGGCTTGAAGACGCTGGATGAGCGGACGGATCTGCCCATCTACGGGCAGTGGTCGCGGGTGACGATTCGACGGGCGATGGCGGGTTTGGATCGGATCCGGGTGATGGTGCATGACAAGGCTGAGATCGACACTGCCGGCTTCCGGCGCTTCCTCCGTCAGGCGGTCTTGGCTTATTCGGAGTATTCCTCGGAACTCCAGGAAGATCCGAGCAAGGCCGAGCCGTGGAAGACCGACGGCAAGCAGTGGCACCTGCAACAGCGGCGGATGACGCGGCGGCAGGGGATCGCCTGGCAGGGCACGACGCTCTTGCAGGTCATCGGTGCGATGCAGAAGGCCGTGCCGGGGCTCGAGGTCGAGTGGAATCACAAGATCGCCGTCGTGATGAGCCACAAGGACGTGACGGGCTGGTGGTGCCGGATCGTCACTGCCTTCGCGGAGCACATCCAGTTGGAGTTCCGGAGCCGCCCGAATCAGTTCACGCCGGCGATGGTCGACAGGATCGGGCCGTGGAACGAGATCAAACGGAGCGGGCGACTTGGCGGCGACGAGGTCCGTTTCCGCTTTGAGGACATGAAGCAGATCGACGCGAGGGCGCTGTCGACGTTTCTGAAGGCGTACCATTTGGGGGTGTGTCAGGCGTTTCGCAGTGAGGGGGGACGGCGGTCATGACGCAGCTCCTGCCCAATCGATTGCTGCTGCGCTTCGAGGTGAGGATTCGCCGCTTCGACCGTCGGCCGCGGATCGACGGTCGACTTCGAGACTGGGACGATCGCTACCGTCTGCCGGCGCTGGGCGAGATCGACGGCAAGCGCGACTGGGGGGACGTCTACATCGGCTGGGACGAGGACGGACTGTACGTGGCCTGCCGGGTGCGGGAGAAGGTTCAGCCTGTTCGATGCGATCCGCAGCGGTTCCGCAAGGGCGACAATTTTCGCGTGCTGACGGACATGCGAGACACTCGGAACCTCCACCGCGCCTCGCGATACTGCCAGCATTTCTACTTCCTTGCGAGCGGGGGCGGACGCAACGGTCGTGATCCGGTGGCGGGTGCGGCGAAGATCAGCCGAGCCACCCAGCACGCCCCGCTGGTGGCTCCCGGGCGGATCGAGATTGCCTCGCACGTCACGCCGGAGGGGTACGCCCTTGAGGCACACATACCGGCGAAGTGCCTGGCGGGTTTTGATCCGGTCGACAATCCTCGGATCGGGTTGTACACGATGCTCGAGGACGGCGACCACGGGCAGCAGTATCTCACGGTTGGGGATGACATGCCGTGGTGGGTGGACCCGTCGCTGTGGGCGACGGGGGTGCTGGTGTGATGAGGTGAGAGGGTCCAGGGGCTAGGGTTTAGGGTCTAAGTGACCGCGCGGGATTGGAGGCCCGGCATTCGCCATCGACGCGGGATAGGCTCTTGCGCATGGCGACCACGGGCGAGACGTCCGTGCCGCGGAGCCCTGCCTCGATATACGGGACACGTTGAGGCGCAATAGTGGCAAAAATAGCTTGGGCAGGCGGATGGGAGAAAAAGCGCCTTTACGGCGGCGATCGGGCCGATATAATACGGGCCTGAACCTACGGATGGGCTCTTTCTGGAGGCACTCCATGAACACGTTGTATGTGAAGCTGTGTGGGCTGACCGTTGCGGCGCTGCCGTTGCTCGAGTTGGAGTTGTTGGACTACATCCGCGGCGTCGAGTTCCGGACGTTTCTGGCGCAGAGCGTGCTGGTACCGCTGTTGTCGTCGTTGTCGAACGTGGCGGTTCAGGCCCTCATGAACAGCATGTTCGGTGTGATCTAGTCCAGCCAGCAACCGGCCCTGCGCGTCCGGGCGGCGGGCTCGGGCCATGCAATCAGAATTCGAGGCGGGCGTCGGCGCTCATGCGGGTCGACGCCCTTTCTTTTTGGTCCCGTCGAGAATCGGTGCGGATTCATGATCTACGAGAACCCCTTTTCGATGCCGGGCAAGTTCTACAAGGGCAACACCCACACGCACAGCACTGAGTCGGACGGCAAGCAGACGCTGAAGCAGCGGTTCGACGCGTATCGAGCTCGCGGATACGACTTCCTGGTCATGACCGACCATGGCGTCGTGAGCGACGTGAGCGGGTTCAGCCGCGACGGATTCCTGGCGATTCCGGGCGTGGAACTGCATCCAGGGAACCCTTATGGGGGCGAGACGTATCACTTCGTGGGTATCGGGGTGAGCCGGCTCGTCGAGACGGTGGGGACGAGCGCCAACGACGTGCTGGCGGGTATCAACGATCAGGGGGGGGTCGCGGTGCTGGCGCATCCCTACTGGAGCGGACATACGATCACGGACTACGCGGAGCTGCACGGCTACATCGGCGTGGAGGTGTACAACACGACGTGCTACGTGAGCATCGGCAAGGGGTACAGCGAGTCTCACTGGGATGACCTGCTGGACCGGGCCGGCCCGACGGTCGGTCTGGCAGTCGACGATGCCCATCACGTCTCCAGGGACGCGTTTCAGGGCTGGATCATGGTCAAGGCCAGAGAGCTGACCACACCGGCGATTCTGGAATCGCTTCGGATGGGCGCGTTCTACTCTACGCAGGGGCCAGAGATCAAGGACATGCAGGTCGCGGCCACGTTCTTGGGACAGTGTTTGCGGGTTCGGACGACGCCGGCGCAGCGGATCGCGTTCAAGGGCAGAGCGTCCTGCGGTCAATGCTTCGACGCGGGGGACGGCGAGTCCATCGAGGAGGCGGAGTGCGTCCTGGAGCCGATGTGGGGCTATCTCCGGGTCGAGGTCACCGACGCGTCGGGCAAGAAGGCGTGGTCCAACCCGTTTCTCGTCAGCGATTACGTTTGAGGCACGTACCATGGCGGCGGCGGAGCGTGCGTCGTTGTGTCGCCGATGGTGCAGCACTAGAATCCTGCTTTCGGCAGGCCATCACAGGTTCTCTGAGAGGCGTTTGTTCGTCGAAAGGTTCGCCTAGTGGCAAGAGTTGAAGAACCGATGACGCCGTACGAGCGATACCGTTGTCGCCTGAAGGGCGAGCCGGTCGATCGGATTCCGAACTTCGACATCGTGATGATCTTCGCGGCGCACTACGTCCGGCGACCGCTGGCGGAGTACTACCAAGACTACCGGATTCTGGTGGAGGCGAACCGCGTCGCGCAGCGCGTGTTCGACCTGGACATCGTGCAGGCGATCTCTGATCCGTACCGCGAGGCGGCGGACTTCGGGGCCAAGATTCGTTTTCCGCACGACGGGCTGCCCGTTTGCGAGGAGGTGCTGCTGGGCGAACCGGACAACCTGAAGGACCTTCGCCCGCCGGAGCCGTGGGGCGGGGGACGAATGACTGATCGGCTGCAGGCGGTCCGTCGGTTCCGCCGAGAGGTCGGGGGACAGGTGCCCATTATGGGGTGGGTCGAAGGGGCGCTGGCGGAGGCCGCTGATCTCCGCGGCGTTCTGAACCTCATGACGGACCTGTACGATCGCCCGGAGTGGCTCAAGGGCCTGCTCGAGACGTGCGCGGAGGTGGCGATCAAGTTCGCGGTGGCCCAGGTAGAGGCGGGGGCGGACATTGTAGGGCTGGGCGACGCGATTGCCTCGCAGATCGGGCCGGAGGCGTACCGGGAGTTCGGGCTGCCGTACGAGAAACGGATCTTCGAGGCGGTCCACGAGGCGGGGGGGGTCGGGCGGCTGCACATCTGCGGTGACACAAGGCTGCTACTGAGCGACATGGCCGACAGCGGGGCTGAGATCATCGACCTGGACTGGATGGTGGATATGGCGCACGCCGCGTCGGTGATCGGGGATCGCGCGGCGCTGTGCGGTAACTTCGACCCAGTTGCGGTGATGCTGCAGGGCACGCCGGAGAAGGTCCGACGCGCGACCGAGAAGTGCCTGCGCGAAGGCGGGCCGCGCTGCTTCAGCGGGGCGGGATGCGAGATTCCGGACGGGACGCCCGCCGAGAACCTCCTTGCTCAGGCGGAGGTCTTGGGACAACCAGCCAATCGCTAGAGAGGAAGGCGGGCGGCGGCGGCTGATCGGACTTGCGGCTCATTTCGAAAACTCGCCAGGGGTCACGTCCGGCGGAGCGGCAGAGGCCTCCGGCCAGATTCCCTCGCCCCTTCGTGCCTGAATGCGGACCGCGCGATTGATCACGCCCCCCTAGCGACTTGACCTTCGCTGGACGGCTGGCAAAGGGTCGGGAGCGTGGGTACACTTTGGGGCCCTGACGTATGGGATGGCTGTGGTTTCATCGTGCAGCGGGAGATCGAGACAGATGGCCGACTACGGAGCGATGATCATCGGGCCGGGCTGGGTGGCCGGTGAGCATGTCAAGGGATACGTGCAGGATCCTCGAACGGAGATTCGGGCGATCGTGGGGTTCGTGCCGGAAGACAAGGCCCGGGCCGAGAAGTACATGCAGATGCACGGGTTCAAGGCGGACTACTACGACAACCTAGATACGGCCCTGGCGCGCGACGACATCCAGCTCGCCAGCGTGTGCACGATCAACTGCATGCACTACGATCAGACGCTTGCGTGCATCCAGGCGGGCAAGAACGTCCTGTGCGAGAAGCCACTGTGCTTCGACCTGGATCAGCTCCGGGCGCTCGTGGCGGCGGAGAAGAAGCACGGGGTCAAGACGCAGGTTGGGCACGTGGTTCGTTGGTATCCGGCGGTGGTGGGGCTGAAGAACTTCATCGACTCGGGGGGGATCGGCGAAGTGTTTTACGTGGAGGCCGACTACTGGCACGACATTCACGGCGCGTGGAAGGTCGTGAAGAAGACCGGGGGGAGCGCCTTGACGATGGGGGGGATCCACGCGGTCGACTTGATCCGCTGGATGGCGGGGGAGGATCACGCGGTGGTCGAGGTCGCGGCGTTCAGCGAGAAGGCGGCGTGGCGTCCCGAGTTCGAGTACGACCCGACGATCGCGCTGCTGTGCAAGTTCGACAACGGGGCGATCGGGCGGGTGAGCACGTCGCTCGAGTGCAACATGCCGTACGTGTTCCACCTCCAGGTGAACGGCTCGAAGGGGTGCATCCGGAACAACGGGATCTACTCGACGAGGGTGTTCCCGGGGGCAAAGGGGTTCATGAGCATCCCGGCGACGTATCCGGACGACTGGAACGTCGCGCACCACCCGTTCCCGGAGGAGGTCGGCTACTTCATCGACTGCGTGGCGAACAATACGGAGTCGCACGTGAGCATCCGCCGCGCGAGCAAGACGTACGAGCTGACGTTCGCGGCGGAGTTGGCGGCGGCCGAGGGCCGGGTGGTGAAGCTGCCGATCCTGTAGATCCATTCTTTTGATTCAGAGGGAAGGATAGAGACATGGCCATCATCAGCGCATTTGCCGACGAGATCTCCGCCGATCCGAAGGTCCAGATCGACACGCTTCTCGCCAACGGCGTGGACCACGTGGACCTGCGCGGCGCGTGGGACACGAACGTGATGAAGCTCAGCGACGCCCAGTGCAAGGAACTCAAGCGGATGTTCGCCGACCGCGGCGTGACGGTCGCCTGCATCGGCTCTCCGATCGGAAAGGTTCCGATCGACGGGGACCTCGACGCGCACTTCGACGAGTTCAAGCATTCATGCGATCTAGCGGAGTCCTTTGGTTGCGGGCCGATCCGGATGTTCAGCTACTACCCACCGGAGTCAGGCGGGAGCATCCTTGACCATCGCGAGAGGGTTATGGAGCGGCTGCAGCAGATGATCGACTACGTTCAGAGCCGTCCGATCCTACTGGTTCTGGAGAACGAGTCGAAGCTGTATGGATCGATGCCGGAGCAGATGCAGGATCTGATGGAGACGCTGGCGAACGACAAGCTCACGATGGCGTTCGACCCGGCAAATTTCGTCAACGACGGGGCGATGCCGGTTTTCGAGACGTGCTGGGAGCCGCTAAAGCAGTACGTGGGGTACTTCCACATCAAGGACAAGGTCTCGGGCTCGACGGGCCCTTGCGTGCCGGCGGGCGAGGGGGACGGGGATATGGAGAAGATCCTGGGCTCGGCGGCAGCGATGGGCTACAACGGCATTCTGACGCTGGAGCCGCACCTGAGCGCGGCGGGCCAGTTCAAGGGCGACACGGGGCCGCAGCTCTTCGGAAAGGCGGTCGCGGCGCTCAAGGGCATCTGCGACCGCGTCGGTTTGAAGTATTGAGTTGGCGACCGGCGAGCTGATGGCCAGCTCGGCATTGGGACATGGTTCCACCGGGGGGATTTCACAGGCTGCCGGGGCTTAAACCTTAGGTTTCGATGTGGTTCGCGTTAGCTGACGATGCGAGTTTCATTAAGGCGCGTCATCGCGTAAGGCGCTGTTGTGAAGTGAGTTATCCTCCTCCCTGGTCTCCATTTGACGGATCTTCGCGGCGTCTTAACCAGAACTTAACATGAACTTAATTGGCCGCTCACCCTCTAGGTGGGGTCTGCGGCTATACTGTTCGCCGACGTGAGCATTCGCCGAGCAGTTGCCAGCGAGCCCGACATTCAATGAGCACGGACGACTACTTCCTGGTCAATCCGGATGACCTCCAGACGCCCGCCTTGCTCGTCTTCCCGGCGGTCATCCATCGCAACGTCGATCGCATGAGCAGTCTGCTCGGTGGTCTGGATCGCATCCGCCCGCACATCAAGACGCACAAGTGCAAACAGGTCATCCGCCTGCTGATGGGCCGGGGCGTGAGCCGGTTCAAGTGCGCATTGGTGAGCGAGGCGCGGCTGCTGATCGAATCGGGCGCGCGGGACATCCAACTGGCTTACCCGCTCGTGGGCCCGGCGGTTGACCGACTGGCCGAGTTGGTTGCCGAGGCGGAGGGGGTCGCTGTTCAGGTCACCGTGGACGACATCGGGTCGGCACGAGCGCTCGAGGAGGCTTTCGAGCGGCATGACCGGACGATCGATGTGCTGATCGACCTCGATGCGGGGATGCACCGCACGGGCATCGCGCCCGGTCCGGGAGCCGAGGCGCTTGCCCGGGCGATCACGGCAATGCCACACCTGCGGCTCCGCGGATTTCACGCTTATGACGGCCACATCCGCGAGAGCGATGTCGATGCCCGTCGTCCGCTGGTGGCGGCGGCGATGGCCGAGCCGCTCCGGATGAAGCGGTGGCTGGATGGCGAGGGGCTCTGCGAGGGTCCGGCTCGGCTGAGCACGTCTGGGACGCTTAGCTTCATCGTGGCCAAGGATATCGACGAGATCGACGAGGTGACGCCGGGGACTTGGGTGTTCTGGGACGGCGCGTACAACGAGATCGACGGGGCACGGTTCGAGTTCGGGGGGCTAGTGGCCTCTCGCGTGGTCTGCCGGCCCGGGGGAAACCGGTTGACGCTGGACGCCGGATCGAAGGGCGTGAGTCGCGACCTGCCCGGCCCGCCGATTGTGGTGAATCGGCCCGGGCTGGTGCTGGGGCCGGCGAGCGAGGAGCACCAGACGGCCGAGTGGATCGGCGAGGGGTCGGTACCGGAGATCGGCGAGGTCATCCTGCTGGCCCCACGGCACATCTGCACGACGGTCTACCTCTACAGTCACTTCCAGGTAGTGGAGGGGGGGCGCGTGGTGGATCGATGGCCGATCGAGTGTCAGCATGGAGAGGTCTACAGGGGTGCGAAGGATCGATCAGATGGCGGAGCAGGCAGTTGATGAGGTCGAACAGGTGGCCCTGAGGAAGAGAAAGGCACCCGTAGAGTCCGCTGGATCGCCCAAGGGGCTCAGGATCGATTCGGGGGGATCGGTTCGGACGCGGGGGCGGATCGCGGAGTTTCTGGGGGATCCGAGGGTCGACAAGCTTATTCGTTTTCTGCTTCTGCTGCTGGCCCTGTACGCGTTCTTCTTCAGCATCAAGCTGATGGGTCACTCCTTCAAGCTGTTTGGCAAGGACTTCGCCAAGCAGCTAATCGAATCGACGCAGAATCCATTCGTGGGGTTGGCGATCGGCATCTTCGCCACAAGCTTAATCCAGAGCTCTTCGACGACGACATCGATCGTTGTGGGCATGGTGGCGGCCGGGGGGCTTACGCTTACCAACGCGATCCCGATCATTATGGGAGCGAACATTGGCACGACCGTTACGAACACGATGGTCTCGCTGGCACACATCACGCGGAAGAACGAGTTTGAGAGGGCCTTTGCGGCGAGCATCGTGCACGACCTGTTCAACGTCCTCTCCGTGCTGATACTGTTTCCGCTCGAGATCAAGTTCTCGCTTATCGAACGCACCGCGACCCGCCTCGAGCACCTCTTTGTGGGCGTCGGCGGCGCGAAGCTCTTCAACCCGCTCGACGTCATCCTCAAGCCAGCGATCGCCGTCGCGGATCGCGGCTTCGAAGTCCTGCCGCATCCACAGGTCTGGATGCTGGTGAGCTCCCTGTTCGTCCTGTTCTTGGCGCTCGGCATGATGGTCAAGCTGTTGCGGTCCCTCATGGTTACCCGGATGGAATCCTTGATCAGTGGCTACCTGTTCCGGAACGACGCGGCCGGGTTGCTGCTTGGCTTGATCCTGACGGTGTCGGTGCAAAGCAGCTCGATCACGACATCGTTGGTGGTTCCGTTGGTCGGAGCTGGTGTGCTGACCGTTAGGAAGATGTTCCCTTATGTCCTTGGGGCCAACGTCGGCACAACGATCACGGCCATTCTGGCCGCGCTGGCGACGCACAACGAGGTTGCGATAACGGCGGCATTCGCGCACTTGACGTTCAATGTCTTTGGCATCGGGATTCTGTGGTGGGTCAAGTTCATTCCGATCCGCATCGCTCAGTGGCTGGGATCCTTCATCGTGCGTTCCCGGCGACACATGGTCGCCTGTCTGGTCATCTACGTGCTCATGCACGTAGTACCTCTCGCCCTGGCACTGCTTTAGGGATATAGGCGATTGAGCCGATATGCCGTTATAATGATGGCATGGGTCGTGCGATGCCCCACGCCAACCGGTTTTGAGGTCCACATGGCCGATTCGACGCAGGGAGGCGAGTAGATGCTGAGCCGCATCCTGGAATTGTGGCGAGGCAAGAGTCTGGTCAGCCAGATGGTGGACGAGTTCATGGAGATGCTCCGTCTGAGCAAATCCATGTTCGACAGCATCACGGAGGTCAAGCTCAGCGGCGGAGACGTGGAGGGTGTGCGCGAGGACGTTTTCGCGGCGGACATGGCGATCAACCGTCTGGAGCAGTCGATCCGGCGCAAGATCGTCGTCCACCTGAGCGTTCAGTCCGACAAGGACGTGTCCGCCTGTCTGATCTTGATGAGCGTCGCGAAGGACGCCGAGCGGCTCGGGGATTACACGAAGAACGTCTTCGAGGTCTTCCGGGACGGCCCCGACCTGGAGCCAGGGCTCTACTATGACCAATTGCTGAAGCTCTGCGGCGACATCTCCGCGGCGTTTGCGAACGTGGCGGACGTCTTCAAGAACTCCGACGCCAAGGCGGCGCGTCAGCTCAAGGAGTCCAACTACCGGCTCGAGAAGCAGTGCGACGCCGTGATCAACGAGCTATTGGGTGGGGCCGAGGTCCAGGCGGGCGTGGCGTACGCACTGCTGTTTAGATTCTTCAAGCGGATCCTGGGGCACATGAGCAACATCGTGAGCAGCGTCGTGATGCCCGTCGACAAGATCGACTACTTCGAGGCGGGCGGCGAGGAATGACTCGCGGTCGACCTCCTTACCCAATCATGTAATCCGACACGAGGCATGTCATGCTTTCCACACACGTTTGGCGGCGGTTGTCCGGGGTAACGCTGTTGGTCTTGACGCTTCAGGTCGCCGGCTGGGCGGGCGAGGCGAAGGAGGATTTCGACTGGAACGATCCTCCCAAGGGGGTCTTCGAGGACCGGTGGTACGCGGTGCTCGTGAACGGGCAGCGGTCCGGATACAGCCGGATGGCGACGCGTCGCGTCGACGACACGATCGAGTCGCTGAACTACATCGAGATGTCGATCAAGCGGGGCCCCGCCGAGATCAAGATCGTCATGAAGAGCAAGCAGCGCGAGACGCTCAAGGGGGAGGCGCTCGGGTTCGAGGCGGAGCAGAAGATGTCGCTCGTGGGCGTCAAGAAGGTCGGCCAGATCCGGGACGGACGGGTGTACATCACGACGACACAGCAAGGACGGACGACCCAGGCGGACTATCCTTGGGACCCGAAGGCCAAGATGTCCTGGGCGACGGCCCTGGCCACACGGACGAAGCCGGTGGCGGTCGGGACGACGTACGATTTGTGGACGTACGACGCTCTGGCCAAACCGTCGGGACCGATTCGAACGACGATCAAGATCGTCGCGAAGGAGAGGGTGAAGCTGCTCGACCGGGAGGTAGACGCGTTCAAGGCCGAGACGGTGACGTACCTCGGATTCCCGATCACGTCGGAGTCGTACGTCGACGAGGACGGGGCGGACATCAAGATGGTCATGGACCTGGGGTTCATCAAGGCGGAGTTGATCGCGTGTGACGAGGCGACGGCGAGACAGGAGGCGGCGCCTCCCGAGCTATTCGTCCAGACGTTCATCGAGCTGCCGAAACCGCTGGACGCGGCGAATCTCCGCCGAGTTCGGTACCGCCTGCGCGTGGACGAGGACGTCAAGGAGGAGATGTTCCCCAAGACGGCCATGCAGAGGGCCAAGCGGGTCTCCGACCGTGTGATCGATCTGGACGTTCGTCGGATTGACTGGAAGAAGCTGGCCTCGAGCAAGCCGTCAACGATCCCGGACGACGTCAAGGCATACCTCGGGTCGAGCACGTTCCTGAACGCCAAGGACCCGAAGATCGTGGAGTTGGCCCGCAAGGCGATCGGCGATGAGACAGAGCCGACGAAGATGTCGGATTTGCTGCGGAAGTTCGTGACCGAGTACGTGACGCTGAAGGACCTGACGGTGGGTCTGGGCACGGCCAGCGAGGTGGCCAGGAGCCGGCAGGGGGACTGCACGGAGCACGCGGTCCTGCTGGCAGCGATGGCTCGGGCAGCGGGGCTGCCGGCGCGGTGCGTCGGCGGGATGGTGTACGTCTCGTCGCTGGCGGGTCGGAACTACATCTTCGGCTTCCATATGTGGACGCAGGTCTGGATCGCTGGGGAGTGGGTGGACATCGACGCGGCTTTGCGGCAGACGGACTGCGACCCGTCTCACATCGCCATGGCGATCATGCCCCTAAACGAGGACAGCATGACGGACATCGCCGTGGGGATCCTGCCCTTTATCGGCAAGACCAAGCTGGAGATCATCGAGACGGAGAAGATCGGGCAGTGACGCGAGTCAGAGGGTGGATCAGTCTCAGGCTTGGATGGCGTCGGCGACGCTGGGGAAGACAGGGAAGAGCTTGCTGAGCTTGGTGACGTTGAGAAGCTCTCGGATGTTGTCGGTGGGCCCGGCGAGGCGCAAGGTGTCGCCGCGGCGAGCACACTTGAGGTAGGCCGCGACGATGGCGCCCAACCCCTCGCTGCAGACGAAATCGAGGTCACCTAGATCCAGCACTGTCAGACGGACGGGATCTTCCACCGTCTGGGCGAGGCATTGCCTTAGATCGTCGGTGGCCTCCATGGTGGCCGAGCCGCTGACCTTGACAACGGCCACGTCGGCCTCTCGTCGGACCTCGATCTGAAGAGGACGGTCTGTGGACATGATGGCGCCCCGATCCGGGTCATCGACGGTTGAACTTGACCAGCCTGACCTCCGTGCCGGTGTCGTTGAAGCCGACCTCGTCCATGTAAGCTCGCATCAACATGATACCTCGTCCGCTGGGCTTGTTGAGATTCTCATCCAGCGTGGGGTCAGGGACGTCGTTCGGCTTGAATCCGCGGCCCTCGTCGGCCACAGAGATGGCTGCCTTCTCCGGCGTGATGCGGTAGCGAAGGGTGATATGCTTTCTCGTGTCGTTATGGTTCCCGTGGCGAATGGCGTTTGTGATGGCCTCTTCGAGGGCGAGCTTGATGGCGAAGCAGCAGGCTTCTGGAAACCGATGCTTCTCGATCTCGACCAGGATCTGTCGTTCAGCGACCTTGGCGGCGCGGAGCTCACCGGGAACAGTCACTTCGGTGGCATTCGGGTCTTGATCCAGGGGGTTCCAGGCCATCGGGTTCTCACCGACACGATGGGCGCCTCAGAGACGACCGTTCGGGCCCGCAGCGTTGGGACGCCCCGCGGCCGGGCCCACCCGTGAGGCATCAGTAGCTCTTCTTGGCTTCTGCCGTCGTCGCGTGAATATCGAACAGCTCGTTCAGCCGCGTAATCTTGAACACCTCATAGATCTGCGGCTTGATGTTGGCCAGCTTGAGCTTGCCGCCCTGCTCGTCAACCCGCTTGTTGAGGTTGATCAACATGGACAGGACGGCGCTGGACAGGTGCTCGACGTTCTCGAAATCCAGCAGCATGCGGATTCCCTGGTTGGTCTCGACCAGGTTCGTCAGTTGCTCGCCGATCTCGGCGATGGGGATCTCCTCGAGGATCTTGCGCTCGGCGAATCGGATCACCGTAACGTTGCCCTCGTGACTGACCTCCAGGTGCGGCTCTGCCTGTCCCATAGCCAACTCCCAGCTACCTAAACGACCGATGTCCTAACGGAATGTACACGTGGGTCGGCTCGGCTGTCAACCCGGGGGCGGGCGTCGGGACGGTTTGACACGCGCACGAAGCCGCGGATAGGATTGCCGCGCCAGTCCGGACTCGGATTCTCCAGGCCCTTCAAGGATCGAGCGATATGCATCACGGCCGAACGATCATCCTGGCGGCGGGGCTCCTAATCGGCAGCGCCGCAGCCGATGGGGAGGACGCGATGAGCAGCGCCAGCGGACCATCGGCGGAATCCCCCGTAGGAATCCCGCGTAGTCAGGCTTTCTTCGGCCTGCATTTCGATCTGCACCCAAACAAGCAGGATACGTGTCTGGGGAGGGACATCACCGAGGAGAACATCGACGCGCTCCTGCGGCGGGTCAAGCCGGACTTCGTGCAATACGACTGCAAGGGACACCCGGGCTACACGGGATACCCCACGGAGGTGGGGACCTCGTCGCCGGGCATCGTGAAGGACTCGCTGGCGATCTGGCGGAAGGTCACTCGACATTGCGGCGTGTCGCTTTTCATCCACTACTCGGGCGTGTGGGACAGCGTGGCGCTAGAGAAGCATCCGGAGTGGGCGGTGGTTCACGCCGATGGGAAGCGCGACAAGAACTCGACGAGCGTCTTTAGCCCCTACGTGGACAAGCTGCTGATCCCGCAACTCAAGGAGGTGACGTCGAAGTACGACCTGGACGGCGTCTGGGCCGACGGGGAGTGCTGGGCGGCGAAGCTCGACTACTGCCCCGCGGCGCTGAAGGCGTGGGAGGCGGAGACCGGATTGAAGACCGCTCCGAAGAGCCGCAAGAACCCCCGCTGGCTGGAGTGGAAGGCGTTTCACCGGCGGGCGTTCGAGAGGTATCTCTGCCATTGGATCGACGCGCTGCACGCCTTCAACCCTAAGCTGCAGCTTACAAGCAACTGGATGTACACGACGTTGGCGCCGAAGGCGGTCGTGGCGAAGTTGGATTTTCTGTCGGGGGACTACTCTCCGGGGCTGTCGGTCGACCGCGCGCGGGTGGAGGCCCGGTATCTGGCCAGCACGGGGATGCCGTGGGACCTGATGGCGTGGGGGTTCGACAAGGGCGACCAACTCGGGTGGAGCTTCAAGACGCCCATTCACCTGCAGCAGGAGGCCTCGGTTGTTCTGATGGAGGGCGGGGGATTCCAGATTTACAACACACCGACGCGCGGCGGACACCTGAACGAGACGATGACCGAGACGCTGGGTCAGGTCGCGGATTTCTGCCGGGCGCGACAGGCGGTGTGCTACAAGTCGACCACCGTTCCGCAGGTGGCGCTGTTGCTGTCGACCGAGACACAGCTCGACTGGTCCGACGCGGTCTTTCACTATTCCGGAACGACCGCTCCGATGGAGGGGGCTCTTCACGCCTTGTTGGAGAGCCAATACTCGGTGGACGTTCTGGCGGAGCATCAGCTTCAGCCACGGTTGAAGGAGTTCCCGCTGGTGGTCATTCCGGACTCGTACAAGCTGGCCGATGAGTTCAAGAAGGCGCTGCTGGCATACGTCGAGCAAGGTGGCAGTTTGCTGCTGCTGGGAGAGAAGTGCGCCCGGCTGTTCGAGCCGTATCTGGGAGTGGCGTTCGAGGGCCAGCCCGAGGAGGTCCGGGCGGAGATTGCCTCGAGCACGGGCCCGGTCAACGCCAACGGGGCGTGGCAGAGGATCGTGGTCAAGGATGCCAAGCCCGTCGGACATCGGCATCCTGATCGAAACGTACACAAGGACGGGCAGGTTGCCGCGACGATCATCGATCACGGCAAGGGGAAGATCGCGGCGGTCTACGGGCCGGTGGCGCTGGGGTTCTTCCGCAGCCATCATCCGTATCTCAGGACGTTTGTCGCGGACATCGTCAAGGAGATCTTCCCCGCCCCGGCGGTCGTGCTCGAGGCGCCGACCTGCTTTGACGTGTCGCTTCGGCGGACGGCGCAAGGCGAGCTGTCGGTGCACCTGCTCAACACGACGAACATGCCCACATCGAGCCGCTACGGAATCATCGACCACGTGGCGGCGGTCGGGCCGATCGACTTGAAGCTGCGCGTCCCCGCGAAACCCAAGGCGGTCGAATGGGTGCCCGACGGCGAGAAGCTCAAGTGGTCGTGGGACGCGGGCGTGCTGTCCGTACGTATCCCTGGGGTGCACGTACACGGGGTGCTCGTGGTGAGGCCGTAGACTGGGAGCGTGGGCCCACCGATACGATTGGGGCTCTTGTCTTTCTTGGCGAGAGGCGACGCGATATACTAGGAGGTACTGTTCGGGGGGCAACTCATGTCGGAGGGGCGTTCGATGTCCAAGGCCCGAGTCTGTCACGCGCTGATCGTATCGCTATTCGTGTGTTCGATGCTGGAGGCCAGCACGTTGGAGCGCGATCGCGATCCCGTCGTGCTGCTCGGCTCGAGTCTGCCGTGGCTGACGGGCGTTGGCGTGGGCAACATCGTGGCGTTCCGATACGACGGGGGCTGGCAGCAGATTCCCGTGCAGATCGACGAGCGGAAGGTGGTGGATTACAGCCAGGTCAACCTGGACCCCAACTGCGCGGGGCACACGACGACGGCGTACGTCGATCCGAACACCTACACTGGCGCGGACACGGACCCGACGTTCGACGCGGACGACGAGCTGGTCTTCATGGCCAAAGACGCTGGCGATGAGGCGGGGCCCGGCGCGGGTGAGCCCGCGGGCGTGATCGCCGGGACGGGCCTGCTGTTGACCATCACCGATCCTCTAGATAGCGCGACGGGGTACGTCTACCTGTATCGGACGGACGGAACGCTGAATCCGGACGCCGGTCAGGACTACGTTTCGTACGCGTTCAACCTGTTGGCCGGTGCGTACATCCCCAACTACAACACGGGACACGGGCCGAACCCAGAGAACTCGCAGGCGTTCTCGGCGTACTACCGAACGCACTTCTCGGACCGGTGGATCTGCGATGAGATCAACGTTTACGCCGGGGGGGCGACGGGGGTGGACATCCTCGACCGGCACAAGAACCTGTACGCGCCGGGCGGATGCGAGCGGACGGAAGACACGTTCAGCAACGGGGAGGGGGCGTTCTTCGTCAACAAGGACGGACCGGTTCGCGCGCTTCGCTCGTACCTCGGGGCCAACAGCGGGCCGCTGACCCAGCGCGTTCATCGGTTCTACGAGCAGTGCCAGGACGTTGCCACCCACCTGCGCGTGCACATCATTCCCGGCATGATGGACCTGTACGACTACAGTCCGGCGGCCTCGGGGATGACGCACTATGACAACATCAACACGTCCGGCCTGCTCATCGACGGCGTGCCGGATACGTATACGTACGGCGTTCCTCAGTGGGAGTTGGTCACGGGCGCTCAAGGGTCCCTGGCGATCTCCTCCGGGATAGACACCGACCTTCTAATCAACTACGTCATCAACTACTACTCCGACGACAGCACGCCGTCGACGACGCAGTGCACGGGCGATGCCTACGAGTACGGGACGAGTGGGTTCTGGATTGGGCAGTTCATTCTCAATACCGATCCGCTGATGGGGCCGTACTATTACCTCACCGCACGGCGGACCCTCTACTACGAGCCGCCCGGCGCGACCGTCGCGCTGGCGGCGCTGCGGCACGACCAGGCGTCGACGCCTCTGGAGGTGACGACCACGCCTTATGAACCCACATGCCTGCTGAGCCTGACCGTCGTGAACGGGCTGTGGGGCACGGTCCAGCTCGATCCGGCGCCGGCGGATCCGAACGCACCGGAGTACGCCTTAGGGACGCCGGTGACGCTTACGGCCCAGCCAAACGAAGGACGGTCGTTCAACGAGTGGCTCATCTTCGACCCAAACTACCCGGGCGACGCGAACTACGCCGCCGCGGATGGCAATCTCGCGATTCAGGTCGTCCTGGACACCAACCGAGAGGTCCAGGCGGCCTTCAAGTGCGGCACGGGTCTGTCCCCGTTCCTCGGGATGGCACTTCTAACGTTGGCCGTTACGCTGATCCGGCGGCGAGGATAGCGTCCCTTCGGCGGATCATGACGGCGTGCCGCGATGGTTTGGGCGGGCCCTGACACACCTCATGCCTTGTTGACATCATCACCGCGCGGACGCAGGGCGGTGAGGAAGGGGGCAACGGATGGTTCGCGCGACGGTTCGGTCGTTGTGTATTGTCGCCGCGGCGGTGGCTCTGCCCCCCGAGGCGAGGGCGTTGAGCCGGGATGCGGACCCGGTGGTGCTCGCGGGGGCCGACGTTCCGTCGCTTGTCGGGCAGGCGCCGAGTCAGGTGGTCGCGTTCCAGTACGAGGGGGGATGGGTCCAGATCCCGGTCCAGATCGACGAGCGAAAGATCGTGGACTTTGGCGTAGTCTACGACGACAGCCCGATTGGCGTGACGACGCTGGCGTATGCCGACGCGAACACGTACTGCGGGGCCGATCCTGATCCGACGTTTGACGCGGATGACGAACTGGTCTTCATGGCCAAGGACGCCGGCGAGCGCCCGGGACCGGGAGCGGGCGAGCCATCGGGCGTGGTGGCGGGCAGCGGCGTCGAGGTGGAAGTCACGGACCCGTTGGACAGCTCGATCGGCTATGTGTATCTGTTCGTGACCGACGGGACGCTGAGTCCCGACGCGGGGCAGGACTATGTCGCGTACACGTTCGACCTGCTGAGGGGGACCTATATTCCGAACTACAAGACGAGCAAGGGCCCGAATCCGGAGGATTCGGAGGCCGTCTCGGCGTACTACCGCACGCATTTCTCTGATCGGTGGATTCGCGACGAGCTGAACGTCTATGCGGGCGGGTCAACGGGCGTGGACATCCTGGATCGCCACAAGAACCTGTTCTACGTCGGATACTGCGGGCGGTCCGAGGACACGTTCAGCAACGCCGAGGGGGCGTTCTTCGTGAACAAGGACGGGCCGGTGCGGGCGCTGCGGTCTTACATGGGGGCCAATAGCGGGCCGCTGACGCAGCGGGTACACCGGTTTTACGAACGTCGCCAAGACGTCACGACGCACCTGCGGGTTCATGAGATCCCGTCGATCATGGACCTGTACGACTACAGTCCGGCCGCGGCGGGGATGACGTACTACAACGATCTGAATCTCGGCGGGGTCACGGTTGACGGCGTACCGGATAGCGTGGCGACGGGTCAGATCACCTGGGAGATGGTCACGGGCGTCCAGGGCTCCGTTCTGATCTCGCACGAGTTCGCCACGGACATGAGCCCTGACACGTACTGGTCGCACTACTCCGACGATAGTACGCCCTCGGCGACGCAGTGCACCGGCGACGCCTATGAGTACGGACTCAGCGGGGCGTGGGTCAACCACGGCATTCCGAACACCGATCCCAGGACGACGCCCTATTACTCGCTAATGCACTTGCGGGTCATGCGGTACGATGCGCCTGGGCGGACCACCGCAGACGGGACGCTTCACCATGAGCAGGTGAGTCATCCGATGACAGTTGCGATCGGGCCCTACGAGGCGACTTGCGTTCTTGCGCTGACCGTCATCAATGATCTATGGGGCAGCGTGGACATCGACCCCGAGCCGAACGATGCGAACGCGCCGGTCTACCCTGCCGGTACGCCGGTGGCGTTGACGGCGGCGCCAAACACGGACAGGTCCTTCAATCGGTGGCTGATCTTCGATCCGAACTACCCGGGCGACGCGAACCACGCCCGGGAGGACACCAACCTGGCGTTGTCGCTGACGCTGGATGGCAACGCCGAGGTCCAGGCGGCGTTCAAATGCGGCAGCGGCGTCGAGCCGTTCTTGGGCCTAGCGGCACTACTGATGGCGGTGGGGGCGGTCGCTCGGCGATCCACGTCCCGATTCGTCTGACGTCCAGTCTTTCCGGACGGCTTGACTGCTGGGGGCGGGCGGTTTGTCTTGGAATGAGCGTTGCCCCCCACAGAAACGACATCCCCCCAATAGGACACCAAACCGTTTACGCGTTCCCGCGGAAGTGGCGAGGGTTCCGCTGACACCTGCCTTGTCAGAATCTGTCGACTAACGGACAGGCATGGGTTTCGGCGTTATGCTGTTAGTATCGGGCGTGCTTGAGCCGGAAAGGGTTCGCGCCGGAAGGAGGATTGGCTTGTTCACGCGTTCGATTCCGGTCGTTACGATCCTTTTCGCTTGTCTCGGCGCGGGAGGCATCGGGAGGGCGGCGGAACCGCCGCCGGCGCAAGACGTCGTCGAGTTGGCGGAAGAGGTGCGCGGCAAGGGCTGGATCGTCTTCGGTGCTCGGAGCAAGGAGAAGGACTGGGACCTGTATCTCATGCGTCCGGACGGGTCCGGACTGCGGAACATCACGAATACGCCCGACTACGCGGAGGCGGCGCCGCGTTTCTCACCGGACGGGACGCGTCTGCTGTATCGCCGTTTGCCCCGGGGCTCGATCATTAGTCATGACCTCTGGGGATTCCAGGGAAACCTCATCATGGCCAACGCCGACGGGAGCGAGCCGGTCGTGTACGGCGAGAAGGGGCAGTACCCCTGGGCGTGCTGGGGCCCCGAGGGCAAGCGGATCGCCTGCCTGACCAGGCAGGGGATCGAGATCGTCGAGGTGGCGACGAAGCGTCTGCTGCGGAAACTCAAGCGGAAGGGCTTCTATCAGCAGCTCTTCTGGTCGCCCGACGGCAAGTGGTTTTGCGGCACTGCGAACTACCTCGGGCAGCAGTGGACCATCGCCCGGATGAACGTGGGGACCGGCGAGGTGAACGCCGTCAGCGAGGCCTGGGCGTGCACGCCGGACTGGCTTGCCGATTCCAGGCGCGTCATCTTCGCGCACAACCCAAAAGACGTGGAACCGAAAGAGGGAGGGGGTTGGACGCAACTGTGGGTGGCGAACGGCGACGGGACTAACAGACAAGCGATCTATGCCCAGCGTGCCCGGCACGTCTACGGCGGCGCGACATCGCCCGATGGCAAGTACGTGCTCATGACCATCTCCGTGATCGACGGGGGGCTGTCGGAATGGTCGGGGGCGCCGATGGCGCTGATGCGGATGTCGGACGCTCCCGTGGTGGGGCCGCAGAGCCGGGCCTTCCGCGAGATGTATCATGACGCGAAGGAAGGTCCGTTGCTTCCGCTGCCGACGGGGTGGGAGCCACATTGGACGTACGCTGAAGCAAACGCCGAAAGGTCGAAAAGTGGACATGTCGAAAGATCGAAGGACCGAAACGTCAAGTGACCGACACGGTGGGGCGGCGGGTTCGTTGGGACTTGGGGATTCCGCGGAGGATGGCGTTGGTCAACCGTCCTCGGGAGGTGAGACCGTGCGGCGGTTCGTGATCATGCTCGTTCTGGCGGGTTCGGTGCTACTGCATCAGGCTAGCGCGATGACACGGGTTGAGGGTCAGCGTGTGGTCGAGTTGGCGACGGTGTGCCTGCCGGATGTGAAGGACCGGAAGACGCGGGCTTACGTGCTGGAGGCGCTGGCGCGTGCGGCGGAGCGTCCGACGGATTTGATTGTGCTGCCGTTCATGCCTTTCCTGTCTTTCAATGAGGCTACAGAGGCGGCGGATCTGGCGGACTTCGCGGCGCTGGCCCGCGGCCACAGCACACATCTGGCGATGGCGATGGTCGAGAAGGCCGGTGGCGGGAAGACGTATCACTCGGCCCTGCTGATCGGGCGTGAGGGTAACGTCCTGGGCAAGTACCGCAAGACGCACGCGCTACCCGATGAGGACGGCATCTCGCTCGGAGGCGAGTTGCCGGTCTTCAAGACGGAGCTGGGCATGGTCGGCCTGTCGATCACGACGGACTTCTACTTTCCCGAGGCGTACAACGTCCTGCGTCTGAAGGGGGCCGAGATCCTCGTCTGGCACCACACCCCGGAGCGGTTTCGCGACCCGTTCCAGTGGGTGCCGCTGCTCAAGGCGCGGTGTCTCGACAGCCATGCCCACATGATCACGGCCATGTACGCCGATCCCCGGACGCTGCTAGCGAACCGCTACGAGATCGGCATGCAGGGAGCGGCCTGGGGGCGGAGCATGATCTTGAATCGTGTCGGGGTGGCGGTGGCGGACACGGGGTACGACGACGGGATCGCGCGGGCCACGGTCAACCTGGACAAGAGGAAGATCAACGTTCATTCGCCATTCTATCAGAAGGAGAACATCTTCTTCTGCAACTGCCAGGGGGACCGCAAGGCCTTCAAGCCGATCGCCGAGCCGTGGACGCCGCCCAAGCTGCCGGCGTTCAAGAAGCGCAAGGCCCGGATCGCCGTCGGCTACTTCGACGGCAAGGACATCTGGCGCGATAACGTCATCCCGAAGGTCATGCTCGACGTGATCGACCAGGCCGCGCCGCTGAAGCCGGATCTCCTGCTCTTGTCGGAGATGGCGGCCGTCGTTGAGAACGAGGTGGGGGAGCAGGCGATGGCCATGGTGGCCGATCGTGCCCGAAAGATGGGATGCTACATCGTCATCGGGGGGCTTCGGAAGAAGGACCGCGTCAGCCAGGGGATCGTCTGGGACCGGACGGGCAAGGTCGTCTTCAGCGAGTCGATCTACTGGACGAAGGGCTTCGACGAGATCAAGGTCCATGACACCGATTTCGCCCGGATCGGGATCCACCTGTGCGGCGACCTGTACACGCACGAGGTGGATCGGGTTCTGGCGCTGAAGGGGGCGGAGATCATCCTGGATCCCTCGCAGCACTGGGGAGCGGACGGGTGCAACAACGAGCTGATGCTGCGGGCCCGGGCAGTCGACAACGGGTGCTGGGTCGCCTGCGCGCACTGGAACAGCTCGGATACGGGTCTGCGTTCGCTGGTGGTCGACCCGTACGGCTACGTCATGGTTGCCTCGCACTTCCAGAAGAACGGCGTGGTGTATGTGGACGTCGACTTCGATGAGAAGAAGGTCTACTACGCCGGCAAGGCGGCGCACTCACCCAAGCCCGGCAAGACGGGCATCCCCAGCTACTTCACGGGCGACCTTCCGGAACAGCGTCGCGGCTGGCGGGAGATGATCTTCTCGCGACGGCGACCGGAGCTGTACGGCGTGATTCCGGCGGAGAATGAGGTAACGAGGACCTATCGGCCGAGCGCCAACCCGTTTGAGAAATCCGAATAGGCCGGATGTGGGATTCGCCCGGAAGGATTCAGACGGACTCGGCGACCTGGCTGGCGTCGCCTCGGGCGGCTTCGACCATTCGCCAGATGCGGTCGAGCATTGCGTCGAGCCCATTGCCGGTGGCGGCGCTGATTCGCAGGGCGGGCTTGCCCATCTCCTCCACGAAGACGTCGGCGAGCTCGTCGGCATCCGTCAGGTCGAGCTTGCTGATCACGATCAGCTCGGGCTTGATCGCGAGGATCTGGGAGTACTTGTTGAGCTCGTTGCGGATGGCGTGATAGTGCTCGACGGGATCGCCCTCGGTTCCGACCACGTCGACGAGGTGGACGATGACGCGGGTTCGCTCGATGTGTCGCAGGAAGGTGTCGCCCAGGCCGCGGCCTTCATGGGCGCCCTCGATCAGACCGGGCAGGTCGGCCATGACGAATCGGCGATAGCCGGACATCTCGACGATTCCGAGCTGCGGTTCGAGCGTGGTGAACGGGTAGTCGGCGATCTTCGGGCGGGCGCGGCTCAGGCGGGACAGGAGCGTGCTCTTGCCGGCGTTGGGCAGACCGACGAGTCCGACGTCGGCGATGAGCTTGAGCTCGAGCCGGAGGTGTCGCTCCTGGCCGGGCAGCCCTTGCTCGAACTCGCGGGGCGTCTGGTGCGTGGGCGAGGTGAAGTGCTTGTTGCCCCTGCCGCCGGGGCCTCCGGCGGCGACGAGAACGGGCTGATCCGCCTCGACGAGGTCTTTCAGCAACATGCCCGTGTCGCGATCGTAGATCAGCGTGCCGGGCGGGACCTTGATGTGCAGGTCCTTTCCTCGACGGCCGTGCATGTTCTTGCCTCTGCCGTGCTTTCCGGGCTCGGCGATCCAGTGGTGTTTGCCCTTGAGATCGAGGAGCGTGTCGAGGCCGGCCTCGGCGAGGAGATAGACGCCGCCGCCGTCCCCGCCGTCGCCGCCATCGGGCCCTCCGCGGGGGACGAACTTCTCTCTCCGCAGGCTGGGCGAGCCGTTGCCGCCGTCGCCGCCCCTGACGTAGATCTCGGCCTCGTCAATGAACATGCTCGCCCGGTACCCCGGAACCGCCACGAAAAAAGGGCGGCCACGTCGAGCCACCCTTTGAATGGTCCGCCCGCTATCGCGCGGGGACGCTAGTTGCTCACCGGCTCGACGGAGACGCGCCGACCCGTGAACTTCACCGTTCCCTCGACGACGGAGAAGAGGGTGTCATCCCGGCCTCGTCTGACGTTCATTCCGGGCTTGAACGGCGTGCCACACTGACGAACGATAATCGAGCCCGGCTTGACTGCCTGGCCGCCGTAGGCCTTGACGCCGCGATATTGCGGATTGCTGTCGCGACCGTTGCGAGTGGATCCTTGTCCCTTCTTATGTGCCATCTCACGTACTCCATTTGTGCTTATCCGTCAGACAAGCTACCTCATCACCCAATCCGTGCCGAGCCGGCCGACCCTTGCCTGGGCTCTCGTCTGCTCGTCGCCGGGCAGAAGGTAGCGAATGGCGAGCGTCTTTCGCAGGGTGAAGTACCTCGGGTTGACCGGAACTCTGATCTCGGCGCCGCTGCCGAGCTTCTTCGTCTCGAATTCGGGCTGTCCGGGCTTGTAGTCCGGGTTCGGCACCAGGGCCGACTCGCCCGATAGACCGGCGATGTACACCGTGAATTGGTTGGCGCGAATGTCGAACTGCGGCCAGATCACGACGCTGCTTCGGGCGTTGTCCGGGCCCTGGAGGAGGCGGCCCATGATCCTGACGGGCTCGATGAGCAACGGGTGCGTCGGACGGTGTCGTCGCTTGATGGCCTCGAACACCATCGGATGCACGCCCGGGTCACCGGGCAAGACCTGCATCGTGTTCGTCATCAGCTCGAAGCGCGGGAGGAACTGCACCTCGCGCCCCGTGTTGTTCGTCACCGTGTAGAGCATGTACCAGAACGTTTGGGCTCGGTCGTATCCAGGCAACTGGAGCGTGATCGTCTGGGGATCGACGAAGTCGAAGCTCAGCTCCCAGGACTTTGGCGCGACGTCGGGCACTGGCGCGGCCACCGCATGACCGACCAGCCAGGACGCCATCAACCAGACCGTAATGACCGCCGTTCGATGGTTCATGTCTCGCTCAGCCTCCCTGCACTGACCCATACCCTTAGATCGGCCAGTCCGTGGCCGGGGCTGCAGAGCTTGCCTCGTGCGCGTCTGGCCCGTATAAGAAGGCGACGACATCGGCAAGCCGAGAGTAACACCGTCCGGGCGTCGGAACGCCCCGAAGGCAAACCATCTATTCTAGGCATAAACGCTTCGATGTCAATAGGTTGGAACGGATCCCCAAGACCCCGAGGCCCCCCAGATATGAAGCTCCGCTGGTGGCGACAGGAACTCCTTCTCAAGCATACATTTACCATCGCCCGGTCGAGCGTGGCGACCAAGCAGACGATTCTCGTCGAGCTCGAGCACGACGGTATCGTGGGGGTGGGCGAGGCCATTCCTTCGAACTACTACGGCCAGACCGTGGAGTCGGCCGAGGCTGCCCTTGACGGGATGGTGGGGCTTCTCGGCGATGACCCGTTCCGCATCGAGGCGATTCTGGCCCGGTGTCTCGAGCGGTTTGACGATCAGCGGGCAGCGGTATCGGCCGTGGACGGGGCTCTGCACGACTGGGTCGGCAAGCGACTGAATGTTCCCGTGTGGCGACTGTTCGGGCTGGACCCGGATGGGGCACCAGTCAGTTCCTTCACGATCGGCATCGACGCGTTGGACGTGATCGAGTCGAAGACGGCTGACGCGGCGGAGTACCCGATCCTGAAGGTCAAGGTGGGAACCGATCGCGACGAGGAGATCCTCTCGGCCGTGCGTCGCGTGGCGCCGGACAAGAGGATTCGTGTGGACGCCAACTGCGGGTGGACGGCCGAGACTGCACCGGAGCGGATTCGACGGCTCAGCGAGTACCAGCTCGAGTTCGTGGAGCAACCGATCCCGCCGGGCGACAACATCGCGATGCGCAGTGTGCGCCAGGAGGCTGGCGTGCCGCTCGTGGCCGATGAGAGTAGCGTTCGTCCGTGTGACGTCGTTCCGCTGGGCGGCTGCGTTGACGGCATCAACATCAAGCTGTGCAAGTGCGGGGGGATTCGCGAGGCGCTGCGGATGATCCACCTGGCCCGGGGGTGCGGGCTGAAGGTCATGCTCGGCTGCATGATCGAGAGCTCGGTTGGTATCGCACAGGCCGCCCACCTTGCGCCGCTGGTCGACTGGATCGACCTGGACGGGCACCTGCTGATCCGGAACGATCCGTTCGAGGGCATCGGCGGCGCGGGGGGAAGGCTCACGCTGACTGAACGGGCGGGGCTTGGGGTGGCACGGCGGAATCGTTGACGGGCGGGGGAAAGTGCCGGCCGTGGCGCGATCTCATGGCCCTTGCGTTCGCGAGTCGGCCACTATCTTACACTCTTCAAGCAGGGCGGTGAGCATGTCGGATTCGGGCACGGTCCGTCGCTTCTGACCGGCGACGTAGATGTCGGCGCGGCCCTTACCCGCACATAGCGCGACGTCCGCATCGTCGGCCTCGCCGGGGCCGTTGACGACGCAGCCCATGACGGCCACCTTGATCGGCACTCGGATGGCCGAGAGTCTCTCCCTGACCTGCTGGACGAGCGGCAGCAGGTCAACCTCCAGTCGCGCACACGTGGGACAGGCGATCAACTCGGGTTCGGTCCGCTCGCGGAGACGGAGCGACCAGAGCAGCTCCTTCGCGTCGAGCACCTCCAGGACCGGATCGGCCGCGTAGCTGATTCGGAGCGTATCGCCGATGCCCTGGGCCAGGAGCGCTGCCAGGGCGGCGATGGAGCGGATTCGTCCCGTCTCTGGCGGGCCGGCGTGCGTGACGCCGAGGTGAAGCGGGTAGTCGAACCGTTTGGCCAGGGCTTCGTAGGCGTCGATGGCCAGACGGGCATCGTTGCTCTTGGCGGCCAGGACGATATTCTCGAAGCTGTGTGATTCGAAGAGTCGGACGTAGCCCTCCAGGTAGTCCATCATCAGATCGACGAGGTGCTTGCGGTAGTCGCCGGCGAGGGCGTCTTGCTCGGCCTGGCGAAGCGTTTTGTCGTGGCGCTCAACGACACTACCCTCGTTTACACCGATGCGAATGGGCACACGCCGCTCGCGGCAGGCATCCAATACGCGTGCGACGTGCTTGGGGTCCTTGATATTTCCGGGGTTGAGTCGGATCTTGGCGGCGCCGGCCTCGATGGCCTCGAGCGCTCGCTGATGCTGAAAGTGGACATCGGCGATGATGGGTACCGGCGAGCCCGCGACGATCTCGGACAGCGCCGAGGTGTCGCGGCGCCGCGGGACGGACACTCGGACCAGCTCACAGCCGGCGTCGGCCAACCGTCGGACCTGCGCCAGTGTGGCCTCGACGTCGTGAGTCGGCGTGTTGGTCATCGACTGGATGGAGACGGGGGCGCCGCCGCCGATTGTCACGGAGCCGACTTGCACGGCACGAGTTGAGTTAGATTTCGTCTTGCTCATCGATGCTCTCTCTGTGTGTGTATCGGCCGGAAGGCAGGCGATGGTGATACCGCCGCAATCCAGAGGCACGTGCCCGCTGCCTAGCACGTTTCCTATCATAGCGGGGTTGCGGCAGGTTTTCTCGGGCTGGCATCGGTGTCAGCGCTAGTACTCGTGCGGAGAGTCACCTGGCGCGGTAACATGCAGTATTCAGCAGTGGGTGTGCCCGCTTGGCGTGCTGCACGAGCCGGACAGGATGGGAGTGCTATGGGACAGAACCTGGTCTACAAGATCCTGGCAGAGCACTTGGTCGACGGAACGTTGGCTCCCGGTAGCGAGATCGGCGTTCGCATCGATCAGTGCCTCACGCAAGACGCGACAGGGACGACGGCGTATCTGCTCTTTGAATCGATGGGACTCAAGCGAATTCGGTGCGATCTGGCCGTGAGCTACGTCGATCACAACATGGCGCAGTTCGGTCCGGAGAACCACACGGACCACATGTACCTTCAGTCCATCGCGCCGAAGGTGGGGGCGTACCATTCGCGCCCCGGGAACGGTATCTGCCATCAAGTGCACCTCGAGCGGTTCGGCCGGCCGGGCGCTACGCTCCTCGGCAGCGATTCGCACACGCCGACGGGCGGGGGCCTTGGCATGCTTTCGATCGGCGCGGGTGGATTGGATGTCGCCGTAGCGATGGGGGGCGGGCCATTCTATATGACGGCTCCGAGGGTCATCGGCGTCGAGCTGAAGGGCAGGCTTCAGCCGTGGGTGGCCAGCAAGGACGTCATTCTCAGGCTGCTCAGCATCCTGTCCACGAAGGGGAACGTCGGCTGCGTCGTGGAGTATTTCGGGCAGGGGGTTTCGACGCTGAACGTCCCGGCCCGGTCCACTTGCACGAACATGGGGGCCGAGTTGGGGGTTACGACGAGCATCTTCCCGTCGGACGACGTGACACGTCAGTATCTCACCGCACAGGGACGAGGGGATCACTGGAAGGCGGTGGCGTCGGATCCCGATGCGGCTTACGACCGGATCACCAAGAAGGTCCACGCTGAGAAGGACGGTAACATCCTGGCGAACCTACGGCGTTTCTGCGTGAACTTCGAGGAGTCGGCTCCGGACGGGAACGGCTTCGTTACAGTCGGCTTCGATCGGATCGTGATCGACCTGGACGAGCTGGAGCCGATGATCGCCGCGCCCGGCAGCCCCGACCACATCAAGACCGTGGGCGAGGTGGCGGGGCTCAAGACCGACCAGGTCATGATCGGCTCGTGCACGAACAGCTCGTATCAGGACTTGTCGGCCTGCGCGAAGGTCCTGCAGGGACGCCGGATCGCCGACCACGTCGAGTTGGGGATCAATCCGGGCTCGCGTCAGGTATTGCGAATGATCTCGGAACGGGGCGACCTGACGGACTTCATCAACGGTGGGGCCAGGATTCTGGAGGTGGGGTGCGGGCCGTGCATCGGCCAAGGCCAGTCGCCGGCCGAGGGCGCGGTGAGCGTGCGAACGTTCAACCGGAACTTCTGGGGACGGAGCGGGACGCCCAACGACCAGATCTACCTCGTCTCGCCTCAGACGGCCATCGCCACCGCGATCGCCGGGCAGATCGTCGACCCTCGTGAGTTCGCCAGTGCGGAAGGGGTTCGAATCGACGATCTGGCCAACCCGGAGAGCTTCCCCGTCGACGATGGGATGATCCTGCCGCCGCTGCCCGAGGCAGAGGCGGACAAGGCGGAGGTCGTTCGGGGCAGCAGCATCGTCACGCCACCGGCGGGGACGGTACCGCCGGAGGACCTACGTGCCCGCGTCCTGATCAAGGTGGGCGACAAGATCACGACCGACCACATCAGTCCGGCGGGCTCATTTCTGAAGTATCGCTCCAACGTGCCGGAGTACGCCAAGGCAACCTTCCTGCTGCTCAACGAGCCGGGCAAGCCCAAGTTCCACGAGCGCGCCCTGGCGGCCAAGGAGGCGAGGCTCGAGGGGGTGGTTGTCGGCGGGGACAGCTATGGGCAGGGCAGCAGCCGCGAGCACGCCGCCCTGTGTCCGATGTTCCTGGGCGTTCGGGTCGTGCTGGCCAAGGCGATCGAGCGGATCCACAAGGCCAACCTCATCAACTTCGGCATCGTCCCGCTGATCTTCGAGTCGGCGAAGGACTACGATCGGATCGAGCAGGAGGACGAGGTGGGTATCGAAGGTCTCCGCGAGTCAATCGAGCGCGGCGACGAGACGGTCATCATGAAGATCCCCGCCAGGGGCGTGGAGATCTCGTGCCGGCTGGAGCTGACCGGGCGTCAGCGGACGATGCTCCTGGCCGGGGGGCTGCTGAACGCGACTCGGGAGGGGAAGCTTTAGAGAAGTGAGAAGGGGGGGCGCAGCAGAGGATGAACGGTTGTCAGGGACTTCCGCCTGGTGGGAGTAAGGCATCAACCTTGGCTGAGGGAGCTCAAGGCTTGTTGTGCTTGGAGCCATCCGGCGGGGATTCCGGCGTCGTAGGCCCTTCCGCTGACGAGGAGCGCGAGATAGGGGGCGCCTGCGGCGCGAAGGCGCTCTTGGGCGGCGGTCATCTGAATCTCGCCTCTCTCACGGATATTCTGCCGGACCATCGTGTCCAACTCGTCCATGATCGCTGATGTGAAGACGTGGTTGCCGAAGTGGGCCAGCCATGTGTTCGGCGGCAAACCAGGCGTGACGATCTCGGCGCGGGCCCGTTGGAGGCTGGGCTTCTCGACGATGAGTTGAGAGACAAAGAGATCCGAGCGATCGTCAAGCGGCCGGCCTCGCATCACGCCGACGCGGGGCAGCGTCTCGGCGTCGCACGCGTACATTCCGCTGATAGCGGCGGGGCGGTGCTGCTCGAAGACGTCGACGACCTGTTGCGCGCAGGAGCGAGGCTCATCGGAGACGAAGAGATAGTCGCCCAGCATCAGGAGAAACGGCTCGTTGCCGAGCCAGTCCTTCGCGCACCAGACGGCGTGGCCGAAGCCCTCGGGCGTGGGCTGCTCGATACACTCAACTCGCCGGCCCCAGTCGCCCAACTGTTCGCTGACGGCCAGCAATTCGGGCTTGTTGACTAGGGCTTGGACGAGGTCATCGTCGAACCGGCGGAAGTACCGCTCGACATCGCCCTGTTGGCCGGGAGAGACGACGAGGGCGACGCGTTCGATACCGGCCGAGAACGCCTCGGCGATCAGCAGGTGTAGGAGCGGCTTAGCGAGTCCGTCCCGATCGACCATCGGCATCATCGCCTTGGGGATGGCCCAGGTGGCCGGCAACTGCCGGGTGCCGCGTCCAGCGATGGGGATGATGGCCTTGCGAACGCTCATGACTCACACAATGCCCTAAAGTGCTCGGCGTTCAGCCGAACCTGGTCCTCGCGCTGAGGGTACATCCCGACGACGACGGCGTCTCCGGGCTTGATTCGGTCGAGAGCATACCGCAAGGCCGCTCGGACGTCCTCCTGCGTGCCGCACTTTCGGTTGGCGGCCAGGACCTTGAAGACCAAGCACGGCCTGTCGACGCGGCGGACGAACTCGAACATGACGTCCCGATCGGCATCATCGAACAGGTGGTCCTCCGGCCTGTGGCCGGCGACGGCGGGTTCGGTCTTGTCTTCCTTCGACAGGTTGTAGGCCGAACACATGTAGAAGTCGACGGGCCAGTCCTGCTCGGCCACCCAGGCCAAGGCCTCGGGCAGATGCCCGGCGACGCCGGTGGTCAAGCCCAGTTCCTTGATCAACTCGATCCGCTCACGAACGACGTCCATCTTTCCGGCTTTGAAGAGGGAGTCGGTTCGAGAGCCGTGGTGGTAGATGGCGATGGGGTCCAGTTCGGCGATGACGCGGATATTCTCGAGCACGTCTTCCCATTCGCTAGCGGTCTGGCAGATCCATTGCATCGTCCCGCCCGCCTCGCGGTAGGCGCGGATCATACTCATGATGTGGTGATCGCCGCGGCTGACCATGGTCGTCATGCCCTCGCGCTCGCAACGGAGCAGCACTTCCACCATCCGCGGCTCGGTGTAGTACGCCCGCATGTCCTCGTCGAGGCGGGGTGTGTAGTGGCTGAAGCCCTTGAAGGGGTTCCCCCCTATAACGAGGCGGCTTATCGTGTGGGGCCCAAGGGGGACCTGTGGCAGCAACGGCATCCATTCTCCTCCACTATTGGTCCTTCATCGGGTAGAGTTGAATCTCCCAGATCGTCGGTCCCTCAGTGGCCTTGTCTATATTCAGACGAACGACCTGAGCGGTGATCGGCTCGAACGTGATTTGGGCATTCTCGCCGATCGTGGCGCCCTTGTGGAAGGTCTTCCAGGCATTTCCGTCCTTGGCCTGGAGCGTGTAGGCCTGGACCCGTCCGGCATAGGCCTCGTGGATCATGGCCCGATCGAGCTTCGTGGGCTTGCCGAGGTCGACCTCGATCCAGGCCTCGTGCGTGCCGGCGTCGGTGGCCCACCGGGTGGCGGGGTCGTCGTCAAAGGCCTTGTCGGGGCCGTACTCGTGCCGCATGTTCCGGTACACGTTGGAGGCACGGGCTTTCTTGCCCGATGCCGCCGAGCCGGACGTGCAAGCGGAGACAGCCGGAAGGTCACAGGCTGGACCGTCCAACTCCAGCGAGATGATCGTGTCGATCGGGTCGCGTTGCGCTGGAGGCACGGCGATTTCGATGCCGTCGGGCGTCTGTTTGACGTCGGCCTTCCCGCCGGTCAGGACCGAATTCGCAACGATTCTCTTGGCGATCGGGGGCAGGCAGAGCGTCTCGCCCGGCCACTGGAAGACGTGGACGTAGATCTTGTTTGCCTTGCGCGTGCTAGCGCCGCCCGGCCACGGCTTGAAGGGCCCGCCTCTCGTGCCGTAGATCGTCTCACCGTATTTGCTCATCCAGGCGCCCATCTCCTTGAGCCGGTCGACCTGTCTGGGCTCGATCTCGCCGCTGGGCATAGGACCGACGTTGAGGAGCAGGTTGCCATCGCCGCCGGCGCAGTTCACGAGCGTTCGGACGCACTCGGCGAGAGACTTCAGCTTGTCGTTCGGTTTCCAGGCCCATTGGTGGCAGATCGTAATGCAGCTTTCCCAGGGGCGATCGTCCTGGTACTTGCCGATGCGCTGCTCGGGCGTATCGTGGTCGCATGGCAGGCCGGCACGGTTGTTGATGATCACGCCGGGCTGTAGCTGGCGGATCATCTTGACGAGGCTCGCGGCGTCCCAGTCCTTGGCCGTGCCTCCCAGTCCGTCGAACCAGATGATGGCCACTTTCCCGTAGTTCGTGCAGAGCTCGCGAAGCTGCCCGTGCAGGTACTTGATGTACTTGTCGTGGTCGGCGGTGCGGTAGTCCGGGTGATGCCAGTCGGGTGGCGAGTAGTAGAAGCCGAGGCGGAGGCCGGCCTTGTGGCAGGCCTCGGCGAGTTGAGCGACGATGTCCCGCTTGTAGGGCGAGTTGGTGATCTTGTAGTCGGTCAGCTTGCTGTCGAACATGCTGAATCCGTCGTGGTGCTTTGTGGTGAAGACGATGTACTTCATGCCGGCGGCCTTGGCGATGGCGACCCATTCGTCGGCGTTGAACTTCGTCGGGTTGAACTGCTTGTAGAGGTTGTCGTAGACCTCGGTGGGGATCTGGCTACCCCGGTCCTTCCGTCCGCGGCGCTCTCCCGCACGAGACCAGCCGATCTCAGTACCCTTGAGGCTGACGGGACCCCAGTGCACGAAGAGGCCGAATCTCGCGTCGCGCCACCATTGCATGTCCTTGTCGGCGGCCTGGAGGAGCGTCTTGTCGGGCGATTCCGCCGCCGCGGCGGACGCGACGGGGAATGTCAGGAATATGCCAACGAGCAAGGCGAGTGCCATCGGACGGGCCACGAAGGTTCTCATTTCTGGTACTCCTGTGATGGTCAACGCTTTTGACTTCTCCGCTGAGTGGATTGTGTACACAGTTTCGTTCAGATGGGGGGCGGACTCAATACCCTTCCCGCTGTTCTCTATGGACGCCCGGACGGCGGGGGATCAGCAGGGGGGACGGGGTCGATGCCTCCACGACCAAAGGGGTGGCATCGACAGAGCCGTTTGACGCCCAGCCATCCGCCGCGGAGGCAGCCGTGGGTCCGAACGGACTCGATGAAGTAATCGCTGCATGTGGGCGTGAATTTGCATGTGCCGATCAGCAAGGGGGAGAGGGCTACCTGGTAGCCGCGGACGAGGAGGATCAGCGCGGTGGACAGCAGCGCGGAGATCGCCGCGACGGGGCACCGGAGTAGCGCATGTGAGGGACGACTTGCATGGGGCTTGCTCTTGCACATTCGACGGCATCCACCCGGCTGAGGTCTTCAGAAGCAAGATGGCTGTCCCTATCGTACCAGGAATGCCCTGGGTTCATGAGCCCAAGCCGTCCAGACCGAGATGCGGCTTTGCGGACAGAGGAGGCTGCTATGCGGGCGGACCAGGGATCTCGCCCCAAGGGACGTCACTTGACTTGACGACCGGAACAGCGGAGAACACACGCTGGGGCGGCGTCACGTCCGGCGAATTGCGCGAGGGAAGAGGGATTCCATGGTCTCGAGCCACTATCTGGACAACGAATCGATTCGCGGCCAAACGGCCCTGGTCATGCCACAGTGGTTCCCCGACTCGGTGACCGCCGACAAGGCCGAGACGGTCATACGGGCGAACCTTGCCGGCGTGGGCGACTACGTCGAGGCCTCCCGTGTCTGCCTGGTCATCGACGCCTGTCCCGCGGCGAAGTCGGCGGTTGAGGCGATCAACGAAAGGCGTCGTGCCGCGGGGGTCGAGCCGTATGTGGTGGTGGTCAATCTCGACAATCTCGGACAGGGCGGGTCGCTGGCCAGGGGCTTCGACGCGCTTCTCCAGCGCCGCTGTTCGGCCGAGTGGATCGTCACGCGCGACGCCGACGGCGACCATTTCATCAACGATCTGCCACACCTGGCGCGGATGGCCCATCAGATCCGGCCGGTCGCGGGGGATCGCTGTTACATGGTGATCGGGCGGCGGACCAACCTGCGTCGACCGATGACGTGGGCGCGGGGTGAGCTCGAGGAGTTGGTCAATCGAACGGTCATGGCGGCGCTCGACTATCGGCTGGCACGGCGCGGGGAGGTGATCGACCACCGGTTCATGCACCCGGACGCGGCGTGCGCGGACACGCAGTCCGGCTACAAGCTGTACTCGGCGGGCCTAGCCAAGCAGGTGGCGAGTGAGTATCGCCGACTGATGGATCCGCCGTGGGGGCCCGACACGTACCGATATCTCGGCCAGGTCTTCCCGTTCTGGCTATGCGTCGACGCGGGAGGGATCGTTGGCGAGGTCACTCGGGCGAGCTTGACGGACCAGTCGGTCTCGTCGTTCGGACCCGACACGTTTCGTCGGCAGTATCGGGCCAAGCTGCACTACGTTCTGAAGGGGAGCGAACTGCCGGGTCCTGTCGCGATGCGGATTCTCGCCAACGGCATCTCGCGAAGTCCGCTCTGGACGCACCCGGACGGACAATCATTGTGCCGCTGGTTCGTCGAGGACCTCTCAGGGGAGTTCGGGGGCACGCCAGACGATCTGCTCGTCGACCGCCTGTTCAGCTAGAACGGTTTTCAGTAGACGGATTCCCAGTCTGACAGGGGCATCAGTCAATCGGTTGGCAGGGCGTCGTCTCGGTTGGCGCGCTGTTCCTCTGTGAATTCATCGTGCTCGGCAGCGGGAGTCTCCTCGGCGGTGGGGGCGTCATCGGGCGTCTCCTCGCCGGGGGTATCATACGGCATGTAGGTATCGACCTCGTCGGTGGGATCCGCACTGCCCTCCGTGTACTCCTTCTGCTCCTCGTTGCCGGTACTGTCGGTTCCCTCGGAGCCTTCGTCATAGCCGTAGCCGGCCTCGGTGGCGGTTTGGTCGTAGCTTTCGGTCTCGACGCTCGATGAGCCGGATTCCGTGGACGAGTAGTCGGTGCCGGAGGAGTAGCTGGAAGAGTAGTTGGTCGTGCCGGCGCGGTCGACCTCGGATTCGACATCGGCGAGGCCCTTCTTGAACTCGACCAGTCCCTTGCCGAGCGAGCGAGCGACCTCGGGCAATCGCTTGCCGAAGACGATCAGGGCGATGACGCCGATGAGGATCCACTCCGGGCCTCCCGGCATGCTGAAGAACGCGAGTAGGTCAAACAGGTTCATGAGGTCTTACCGGTTCCTTGCTCCGATTGGGCCGGCGGGGTCGGCGAGGTGGAGTTTCCGCTGGGTTTCTCGTTGCTCTCCTCGGCGGGGCTGGTCAGGCCTTTCTTGAACTCGACGATGCTCTTGCCCAGATTCCGACCGATCTCCGGCATCCGCTTGCCGTAAAAGATCACGAGGGCAAGCATGATGACGACGGCAAGCTCCCAGCCGCCCAACGGCAGGAACGCCAGTATCGCTTGGTTGTAGTACAAAGGTGCCTCCCTGGGCGCATGCGCCCACCAATACGACTATTATACCTGCAACCGCCCGCGCCGAGTCAAGCCACCCGGATTTCGGCGACGACGTCGATGGGTGCTCATTCTCGGTTTCTACCCAACGGCGCATTCACTAGCTCTCGCGCCGGGGCTTTCGCAGGGCCTGCCTGGTCCACGTCAGGCACACATCAGGCATGATACCATAATGATACAGATGAACCGTTCCCGCGCCCAGGTCCGCGACTCGATGCACCTGTCGGGCGAGGCTCGGACCATCCGGCGCCGCGGGGGGGTAGGTCATTAATCCGATGCTGGCCCGGTCCAGTCCCCCGAGCGCCTGCCCAAGCCACCTGGCGGTCCGCTCGATAGACTCGGTGCCCACGGGACCCGTCTTGCTGTAACACGTGCCGACCGCGCCGCTAATGTCACCGGACACCTCGGCCAGATCCAGCCCCGAGCCGGCCACGTCCGATTCGGCGTAGAGGATCAATTCGCATCGGCAGGTGGATTTCATCCCGCGGATGACCTCACTGACGCAGTGCGTCCGCCACTGGACGAATCGACGAACCGAGGGCTTGCGGTCGAGCAGGGCGTCTATGGGTACGTCGCTCGGGCGGGCCTCGGCGAACCACGTTTCGAGCTGGCCCTGCACCACGCCAACGACCTGATCGATGTCGACGTCCGCGTCCCGCGCCCTCTGACGGCAGGACTCGCAGAAGCAGAGGCTCAACAGAAACCGCTCGAGGGGTCCCGGCTCCAACCCCATCTTGGCGTGCGTGTGATAGTGGCGGGCCGCGTTGAAGGCAGGGGACTCGAGCTCGACGGCCTCGAAGGGGTAATTGCTCGACAGGTCCTCCACAAGGGCGCGGAGGTACTCTCCGACATCGGGATTCAGGGGGCACATCCAAGTAGGATTGATGTCGCCGAAGATGGTTCTGACGGCGGTTTCGGGTCGGCGCCGGACCATCTCGGAGTTGTGGCAGCACACGGTCCAGCTCCGCAGGCCAATGCCCCTGGCCGCGCAGGCCTCGGCTATGTCGGCCAGAGGGTTGCCCGACTCGGGCCACTCCGCGACGATCGGATGGATGCGCGTGCCGGCGTACTTGGCGGCGTCGGGCTGGAAGTATGCGGCGCCAGAGTGGCGATAGGTCCTGGGTCTTCCGGCGAGGGCTTCGTGCATTCTGAGGTGCTCGATACTGTGATAGACGGTCGCCAGACAGATCCCGCTAGCGCCCATCTCCTGTATGCGGTCGAGCGCCTCCTCGATGCCCTCGTCAACGAGGTCCCAGGGATAGACCCACATGTAGGCGGTAAACATGATGCCTCTCCGTCGGGTTGGTTCGGGAGAGTCTACACAGCGTGGTTGGCGACCGCAATCGAAGCGGCGCTTGATGTCACGCGTGTCGCACCGTTAGAGTGTTCTCGGCACCAGCGCGAGGGCCTTGGTCATGAAACATACGCTATCCTGTTTAGTCAAGAATCAGCCGGGCGTCCTGGCCAAGGTGAGCGAGGCCTTTGCCAGCAAGGGGATCAGTATCGAGAGCCTCGCGGTGGGCGAGACGGAAGACACGAACGTGAGTCGAGCGACCATTGTCGTGACGGGCGACGACCGGACAGTGGCTGAGGCCGAGCGGCAGTGCGAGGGCCTCGAGGTGGTGCTCGAGCTGGAGGATCTGGCCAGCGAGGAGTTCTTCGCCCGCGAGCTGCTGCTGATCAAGGTCCGCGTGCGACCGGGGACAATCGCTCGGATCATGCAGGTCTCGGAGCTGTTCCAGGCCCGAGTGGTCGGATTGAGTGACAAGACGATCACGTTGGAGCTGGCGGCCGAACACCGGGCCATCGACGGCATGCTGCGGATGGTCGTCCCGTTCGGGATCGTCTCGATGGCTCGCAGCGGACAGATCGCGGTATCGGCCAGAGACAACGTCGCAGAGGAAATCGAGATTGAGGCCCGAACCCCCCCGCACACTTGGCCAACTGGTGGACCGGGCTCGTCATGACCCGCCGCCGAGAATGGCCGTAGCCGCCGCCGCGGAGGACGCCGTCCTTGCCGCGGCCACGCACGCCATGCGCGAGCGTCTAGCGCGACCGATCCTGGTCGGGCAGAGTGACCGGATTCGCGAGATCGCCGAGTCGGCCGGGATTGGTCTGGGCGGCATCGAGCTGATCGAGGCCCCGGATCCGGTCGTGGCGTCGACGCTGGCCGTCAAGCTCGTGCACGAAGGCGAAGCGGACCTGGTGATGAAGGGGCTGGTTCGCACGAAAGACTTCCTGCGAGCCGTGCTGAACCAGGAGTTCGGCATGCGGCGGGGTCGCGCCATGAGCCACGTCGCCGTGTTCGAGTCGCCGGACCGGACGCGGCTCATGATGTTGACGGACTGTGGGATCAACATCCGTCCGCGCTTCAGCCGCAAGATCAACATTATCGAGAACGCCTTGGAGCTGGCGCGCGCGCTGGGAATCGAGGAGCCGAAGGTGGCGGTCATCGCCGCCGTGGAGACCGTGGAACTGCCGACGATGCCGGCCACGCTAGACGCGGAACTGCTCCGCCGCCTGGGCGAAGCGGGCCGGTTCGGTCGGTGCATCGTGGACGGGCCGTTGGCGATGGACAACGCCCTCGACGGACACACCGCCGAGGTCAAGGGACGGGGCAGCCCGGTCGCGGGTCAGGCGGACATCATCGTCGTGCCGGAGATCGAGACGGGCAACGCGGTCTACAAAACGATCCGATACATCGCCGGACGTGAACTGGCGAGCATCGTCGTGGGGGCCGAGGGCCCGGTCGTCGTGACCAGTCGTGCCGACTCGGCCGAAACGAAGCTCTACAGCATCGCGTTAGGTTCACTACTCAGCCAATCCGCGGCGGAGACCGCCGGCCGAGAAGGCGAATGAGTCAGCGAAGCGGCTCTTCCGAAGCCCAGCCCGCCGAAATGCTTGGCTTGACTGACCCCGTCGAAGGTCTGATAATCTGGCCTGCCTGAGGAGCACTGACGGGCGATTCGAGAGACAAGCATGCCACGGACGGCTGCGGACCCGTTGGGGGAGAAGTCGGTCGAGTCTTCTCCCGCCGATCGCAGGGCTCGCCCCTCTCTCAAACGGATTCAGAAGTCGAGCGATAGGCACGTGGGTCCGATAGTCTAGGGATCGCGCCGGCATAGGGGCTCGGGCGGGTAGCCCTTCGGAGGAGAGGCCAATGGCGCCGACAAGTCGAGTTCTCGGCTGGGTGACGAAGGGGAGCCTCGCCTGGGTCATGATGCAGACGGCCTCCTGCGACCTGAGCGATCCTGCAACTCGCGACTTCATTCTGGACAGGTTCGTCGTGCCGCAGGCGATCCGGTTCTTCTCGGATAATGTCTTCTTCTTCCTGGACAAGGCGTTGATACTCCTGACCACGTAGCGGGTTCTCAGAGGGTCTCGGGGCATGCGTAGGGCCAGCCAATCCGTCATCGGGATCGCACTCGCGGCACTCCTGGTGCCGCTGAGCGGCTGCGCCGGCGGCACGGAGTATCTCGTCTTCTTGCGGACGGAGGTCGCCCGCATCACAGCGAATGTCCTTGGACAGATCCTGCTCGTGCTCTATCAGGCAACAAGCTAACCCGTCCCGGGTTGCCGACACGTCCGTACGTCTTGATCAGCAATACCTTCAGTCGGTGATCCCGTCGGCCGATACATGCGGTGAGAGTGAGCGATCTTTTCGGTAAGTATCTGAAATTAAAGCAATTTAGATTATAATATTCGCATAGCTCTCCGGGCTGCGTCAGACCCACGCCAGCGAACGAGGGGCAAGAGCATGCAGGCCAAAGGCAGGGAGTGCGGGGAGGCTGCGCCGTTTCGTGCCTTCCAGGCAGGGGTCTTGCCGTGTGCCGGATCGTCTCAAGTTTGTCGCGGTTCGCCCAAGGGGGGCGCGCGTTGTCGTGCGCGCGGTCGTCGCGGTCGGTGGCGGTTCGCGCGTTGAGCATAGCGATCCTCGCCTTCCATCTCTCGTCCGCAGAGGCGTTCGGACAGGTTGACGCTTCCCAAAGCACCATGGTGGCGGCAGACGGCTTGGCCGTCGCGGACGACATCGACACGGAACTCATCACGGTTACGCTCTATGAATCCGACGGCACCACGCCGGTTCCGGGCGAGACGATCATCCCATTCATCATCAGCGGCGGTTCAGCGGGGGTCACGGTCGGGGCGCCGTCGGGGCCTTCCGACGCGGGCGGCGTCATCACGTTCACGGTCAGATCCTCGATCGCCAAGACAGTGGTCTTCGGCGCCCTGGTCAACGCGGTCCAGATCGGTCAGACGGCGTCGGTGGATTTCACGGCGAACCTCACGGACGTAGGCAACTCTACGGTTGGGTCGGCGGACGGCACCGCCGTCGCCGACGACATCGATACCGAACTGATCACCGTGACGCTGCTGAACGGCCTGGGGAATCCGGTGCCGGGGCACAACGTCTCGCTCGCGGTCTCGGCGGGGGGGGCGGCGGGCGTGACGATCAGCGCGCCGTCGGGTCCGTCGAATGCCGCGGGCGTGGTGACGTTCACGGTGAAATCGTCGATCGACAAGGTCGTGACGTTTCAGGCAACGGACACGAGCGACAGCGTGGTGATCACCGACACGGAGGACGTGACGTTCACGCCGAATGTGACGAGCGCGGGAACGTCGAGCGTCACGTCGACCGACGGGAGCGCGGTGGCCGACGATGTGGATACCGAGACGATCACGGTTACGTTACTGAACGCGGCCAGCAATCCGATGTCGGGGCACACGGTCTCGCTGGCGGTTTCGGCGGGGGGCGCGGCAGGGGTGACGATCAGCGCGCCGTCCGGGCCGTCCGACGGGGCGGGGCAGGTGACGTTTACCGTGCGGTCGTCCATCTCGAAGAACGTGACATTTCAGGCGACGGATACGACCGACAGCGTGGTGATCACGGACACCGAGATCATCAACTTCACGGCGAACCTGACGGACATCGGGGCCTCGACGGTTACGTCGGTGGACGGCAGCGCGGTGGCCGACAACGTGGATACCGAGACGATCACGGTGACACTGGTCAACGGCCTGGGCAACCCAGTCTTCGGCCATAACGTGTCACTGGCGGTTTCGGTGGGCGGAGCAGCGGGGGTGACGATCGCGCCAGCATCGGGCGCGACGAACGCGTCCGGTCAGGTAACGTTCACGGTCCGATCGTCGATCGCCAAGGCAGTGACGCTACGGGCGACGGATACGACGGACAGCGTGATCGTGACGGATACCGAGGGGGTTACGTTCACGGCGAACCTGACGGACGTCGGGGCCTCGACGGTAACGTCAGTTGACGGCGGCGCGGTGGCCGACAACGTGGACACCGAAACGATCACGGTGACGCTGATCAACGGCCTAGGCAACCCGGTCTTCAGTCATAACGTGTCGCTGGCGGTTTCGGTGGGTGGGGCGGCGGGGGTGACGATCGCGCCGGCCTCGGGCGCCACGAACGCATCCGGGCAAATCACCTTCACCGTACGGTCCTCGATCGCCAAGACCGTCACGCTTCAGGCCACCGACACGACGGACAGCGTCGTCGTCACGGATACCGAGGACGTGCTGTTTTCGGCGAATCAGACGGACATCGGCGCCTCGACGGTGACGTCCGCGGACGGCAGCGCGGTGGCCGATGACGTGGATACCGAAACGATCACGGTCACGCTGGTCAACGCCCTGGGCAACCCAGTCTTCAGTCACAACGTGTCTCTTGCAGTCTCGGTCGGTGGGGCGGCAGGGGTGACGATCGCGCCGGCCTCGGGCGCGACGAACGCGTCCGGGCAAATCACCTTTACCGTACGGTCCTCGATCGCCAAGACCGTCACGCTTCAGGCCACCGACACGACGGACAGCGTTGTCGTCACGGACACCGAGGACGTGCTGTTCTCGGCGAATCAGACGAGCGCCGCGCAGTCGACCGTGACGTCGGCCGACGGGGGCGCGGTCGCTGACGACACGGATACCGAGCTGATCACGGTAACGCTGAAGAACGCCGCCGGGAATTCGATGGTGGGCCACAACGTGTCGCTGGCGGTTTCGGCGGGAGGGGCGGCGGGCGTGACGATCAGCGCACCGTCCGGGCCGTCGAACGCCTCAGGCGTGGTGACGTTCACGGTCAAGTCCTCGATCGCCAAGCTGGTGACATTCCAGGCCACGGACGATACCGATGCCGTCACCATCACGGATACGGAGAATGTGACGTTCGCCGCGAACGTGACGAACGCGGGCCTGTCAACCGTCACGTCGGCCGACGGCAGCGCGGTCGCCGATGACGTGGACACCGAGCAGATCACGGTGACGTTGCGGAACGCGGCGGGCAACCCGCTCGTCGGTCACGACGTGTCGCTGGCGGTTTCGGCAGGGGGGGCCGCGGGGGTGACGATCAGCGCGCCGTCCGGGCCGTCGGACGGCTCGGGCGTCGTGACCTTTACCGTTCGATCATCGATTTCGAAGGTAGTGACGTTGCAGGCGACGGACGACACGGACGCCGTGACGATCACGGACACCGAGGCGGTCAACTTCACGGCGAACCAGACAAGCGCGGGCGCGTCCTCGGTGACGTCTGTCGACGGCAGCGCGGTGGCGGACAACACGGACACGGAGACGATCACGGTCACACTGATCAACTCGCTGGGCAACCCGGTACCGGGCCATAACGTGTCGCTGGCGGTCTCAGCGGGCGGGGCGGCGGGGATCACGATCAGCGCGCCGTCGGGTCCATCGAACGCCGCGGGCGCAGTGACGTTCACGGTGAAGTCCACGACGGCCAAGGTCGTGACGCTGCAGGCGACGGACACGACGGACAGCACGGTCATCACGGACACGGAGGACGTGACGTTCACCGCGAACGTCACCGACGCGGGGACCTCGATGGTGACGTCCGCCGACGGAAGCGCCGTTGCCGACGACGTGGATACCGAACTCATCACGGTTACGCTCAAGAACGGGGCGGGCAATCCCGTGGCGGGTCATAACGCATCGCTGGCAATCACGGCCGGGGGCGCGGCTGGCGTGACGATCAGCGCGCCATCGGGGCCCTCGGACGCCTCGGGCGTGGTGACGTTCACGGTGAAGTCCTCGGTTGCCAAGACGATCACGCTTCAGGCCACCGACGATACCGAGGCGGTGACCGTCACGGATACCGAGGACGTCCTTTTCAACGCCAACCAGTCGGACATCGGCGCTTCGACCGTGGCGTCAGCGGACGGCAGCGCGGTTGCCGACAACGTCGACACCGAGACGATCACGGTCACGCTGACCAACAGCCTCGGGAATCCCGTCTTCGGGCACAACGTGTCACTGGCGGTATCGGCGGGTGGCGCCGCGGGAGTAACGATCAGCGCGCCATCGGGACCGTCAGACGCGGGAGGCCAGGTCACCTTCACGGTCCGGAGCTCGATCGCCAAGGTGGTGACGTTCCAGGCGACGGACACCACGGACAGCACGGTCATCACCGATACGGAGGACGTAACGTTCACGGCGAATCTGACGGACGTCGGCGCCTCAACAGTGACGTCGGTGGACGGCGGCGCGGTGGCCGACGACATCGACACCGAACAGATCACGGTGACGCTGATCAACGGCCTGGGCAACCCGGTCTTCGGGCATAACGTATCGCTGGCGGTCTCGGCGGGCGGGGCGGCCGGGATCACCATCAGCGCGCCATCGGGACCGTCGGACGCGGCGGGTGTAGTGACGTTTACGGTCAAGTCGTCGGTCGCCAAGGTCGTGACGTTCCAGGCAACGGACACAACAGACAGTGTGGTCGTCACCGACACGGAGGACGTGACGTTCAGCGCCAATCTGACAGACATCGGGGCGTCGACGGTGACCTCGGTCGACGGCACGGCCGTGGCTGACGGGACCGAGACCGAGACGATTACGGTTACTCTCATCAACAGCCTGGGGAACCCCGTTTTCGGCCACAACGTCTCGCTGGCGATCTCCGCGGGGGGGGCGGCCGGGGTCACAATCGGTCCTCCGTCGGGCGCTTCCGACGCGGCAGGGCAGGTGACGTTCACCGTCAGCTCCACCATTGCCAAGGGCGTTACCTTCCAGGCGACGGATACGACGGACAGCGTTACCGTCACCGACACCGAGGTCGTCACGTTCGTTCACGGTCCGGCTCACGAGCTGGAGTTCACGACCCAGCCGGTCAACACGACGGCGGGCGTGGCCCTGGTCCCGGTCGTGCGAGTCAAGGACGCCACCGGCAACACGGTGACCACGGGGTCATACGACATCGAGCTGATCCTTCTGAACGGGAATCCCGCGGACCTGCTGGGACCGAAGACGAAGACGACGGTCAGCGGCGTGGCGACCTGGACGGCGCCGGACGATCTCAACATCGAGGTAGCCCAGGACGGCTACCAGCTTCGAGCGACGGCCAACGATCCGGGTTTCACCGGATCGGACACGCTGGACAGCGTGGTCTTCAACATCACGCCGGAGGCGATCGCGCACCATCTGGAATTCACGACGGAGCCGGCCGACACGACGGCAGGAGACGACCTGGTCCCCGCGGTGGAGATCAAGGACCAGTACGGCAACACGATCCCCTCGATCAACCGCAACATCACGCTGAGCATCCAGACGGATCCACCGTCGCCACCACCGACGACGCTCAACGGGACCAAGACACTGCTGACGAGCAACGGCAAGGCGACGTGGTCAGGCGCGACGGGGCTCAACATCCAGACGGCGGCGGACGGGTTCCAACTTCGGGCCACGGCCGACGGGGCGGCATTCTCCGGATCGAGCACGGTTAACAGCGCGCCGTTCAACATCACCGCGGCGAACCTGCACCATTTCGAGCTCGTCGTGGGACCACCAGACACAGTCCAGGTGGACAACGACATCGAGGTGACGATCGTCGCGAGGGACATCTACAGCAACGCGGTCAAGGGGTGGACCACGCTTCAGGACATCGAGATGACGTCCACGACGAGCGGGGATGGGACTACGCTGGATTGGAGCAGCGCGGTTCCCGGCTTCGCCGACAACGGGCTGACCGCGACGATCCCAACGGGCACGGTCTTCGATGCCGCGACCGGCGAAGTCAAGGTCAACGTCAAGGACCGGATTGCCGAGACGATCACGGTCACAGCCACGGATGTGGTGACCCCCGCGACCGGTTCGAGCGGCGACCTGACCTACACACCCGCGCCGTTGCACCATTTCGACGTGGTGCCGAGCCTGGCCACGCAGGTCGTGGACCAGCCGGTTGAGCTGACGATCACCGCACGGGACACTCACGGCAACGCGATCCCGAACTGGGACATCCAGGACGTCATTACGATCAGCGCGGGGACGGCGGGCGACGATGACAGCTTCGATTTCAGCAGCGCGGTTCCGGGATTCAGCGATCTGGGGATCTCGGCGACGATTCCCGACACGGCCGACTTCGACGCCAGCGGTGAGCTGAAGGTTACGATCAAGAATCGCATCGCCGAGACGACGCTGATGACCGTGTCGGACGGTGTCGTGACGGACGGAACGACCAACGTCAACTGGGTCTCGGCGACGTCGCTGTTGCTCAAGATCGATCCGATCGCCCCTGCCCCGACGGCCGGCAACCCGTTCAGCGTGGTCATCAAGGTCACGGACCAGTTCGGCAACCCCTCCAACGTGACCCAGAACACTAACGTGGAACTGCGGCGCGGCGTCGGCACCGGCACTCTGAGCGGAACGTTGACCGGGACGATCCCCATCGGGACGGATACCGTGACGATCAACAACGTCCAATACGACAAGGCGGAAAACAACGTCGTGTTGATCGTCGATCGTACGTCCGGTGACTTCCTGGTGTCCGGCAGCTCGGATCCGTTCGCGGTGACGGGCGGCGCGGCCGCAGCGCTCGTGGTCCAGACCATCGGCAATCAGACCGCCGGGATCCCGTTCGACGTCGTCGTCGACGTGATCGACGGCTCGGGCAACCCGGCGGTGGTCTCGGGTGACACCGACGTGCATCTGAGTCTGTTCAACGGAACGGGTGTGCTTGCGGGCACTGTCGACGGCACGATCAACAGCGGCCTTGGGACGTTGACGATCAACGGCGTGATCCACACGACGGCCGAGACCGGCGTGGTCATTCGAGCGGCCCGGACCAGCGGCGACGCCCTGACGCTCGATGACTCGAATCCCTTTGTCGTGGCCCCGGGGGCGCCGACGAAGCTCGGGATCGAGACGATCGCTCCTCCGACGGCGGGCATCGCCTTCTCGGTGACGGTCAACGTGCTTGATGATTACGACAACCTGGCGGGTGTCACGGGGCCGACGGACGTGGTTCTGAGCCGCGAGACGGGGACGGGAAACCTCACAGGGGCGCTCACCCAAACACTGAGCACGGGGAGCAAGACAAAGACCTTCAGCGTGACGTACGACACCGCCGAGGCCGGCGTCAGCTTGAGGGCCGCGGTTAGCGCCGGACCGGCGCTGACCCCAATCGTCTCCAACGTGTTCAACGTGAATTCGAGCCCGCCGGTTCGACTGGATCTCGTGGCGATCGGGCCGCAGGTGGCGGGTGTGCCCTTCACTGTGACGGTGAGATCACTGGACAGCGCCAGCAATCTAGCGAACGTTTCGGCTGATACGGACATCCAGCTCAGCCTGAATACGGGAAGCGGCAACTTGGGTGGGACACTCACGGGGACGATCGCCGCCGGTAACAACACTGTCGACATCGTCGGCGTAACCTACGACAAGGCGCAAGGGGGCGTCAGTATCACCGCGACGCGAACGAGCGGCGACGGCCTGGCGGCGACCACCTCCAACGTCTTTGCCGTTTCGGGTGGCATGGCGGTTTCCCTGGTTGTTCAGCCGATCGGCGATCAGGCAGCCGGCACGCCCTTTGACGTCACGGTCATCGCGGTCGACACGTGGGGCAACGCCACGACGGTGACGGCGGATACGGACATCGAGCTCAGCTTGGTCAGCGGGACGGGCCCGCTGGGCGGCACGCTCACCGGCACCATTTTGAACGGATCGGGGAGCGTCACGATCGTCGGCGTGGCGTACAACAAGGCCGAGAGCGGCGTCGTGGTCCGCGGAACCCGTACGAGCGGAGATGCGCTGGCCCCTGGCGATTCAGCGCCGTTTGACGTCTCGTCGGGCCCGGGCACGAAACTGGCGATCGAGCCGATCGCCGACCAGTCGGCGGGCGTGGCCTTCCCGGTGGTTGTGAACGTCCTGGACGACTACGACAACCTGGCCCCCGTGACGGCCGACACCCCGATCCAGATCGCCCTGGCCAATGGCAGCGGCAGCCTCGGGGGGCTGCTGACGCGAACGCTGAGCGTCGGCAGCCGCTCAGCAACGTTCAGCTTGACCTACGACACGGCCGAGACTGGCGTCCGACTGAGCGCCGAACGGACTGGCGGCGACGTCCTCACCGGGGCCTTGTCCAACGCATTCTCGGTCGGGGCGGGTATGCCCGCCCGACTCGAGATTAAGCCGATTGGCGACCAGACGGCCGGCGTGCCGTTCAGCGTGACCGTTCGGTCGATCGACAGCACCGGCAACGGAGCGAACGTTCTGAGCGACACCGTAGTCGTGCTGAGCCGCAGCGCGGGCAGCGGCGAATTGGGCGGTACGGTCTCCGGGACCATTTCGGTCGGCACTGGGCAGGTCGTCATCACCGGCGTGACGTATGACAAGGCCGAAGCGGGGGTCAGCGTCGAGGCCAAGCGCACCAGCGGCGACGCCCTTGCCACGGCGAATTCCAACGGCTTCAACGTAACGGCCGGCGCCGGAGGCGCGCTGCGGTTCGTCAAGCAGCCCGGGAATACGGAGATCACGTCTCCGCTGGAGGTCTCCGTCGAAATCATTGACTCCAACGGCAATCGGGCCAGCGCCACGGACGTGGTTTCGCTAGCGCTCGTGAACGCTACGGGGTGCGGCGGGACGCTGACTGGGACGGCCTCGGCGCAAGCGGTCGCGGGGCTGGCGGCGTTCGGGACGGATGAGGATCTCAGGGTCACGTTGGTCTGTAGCGGCTACCGACTGCGGGCGTCGGCTCCGGGCCTGGGGACGGTCGAGTCGGAACCGTTTGACGTTTTCGCAGAGGTGTCGGAGCACGACACGGACGGAGACGGACTGTCCGACGGCAAGGAAGACGTCAACGGCAACGGCGTGGTCGATGCCGGCGAGTCGGATCCGCATCGGTGGGACACGGACGGGGACGGCCTGAGCGACGGCGAGGAGGTGGCGGGCTTCACCGTGACGCGCTATCCCGTCGGGGCGAGCTCGGGCGTGTTCCAGCGGGAATACGTGGTTCGGGTTGCCAGCGATCCGACGAAGCAGGACACGGACGGCGACGGTATCTCCGATTGGGACGAGGTCAACACGTGGGCCCGGTCGGCCTGGCTGGACGAGGACACCAACGGCAACGGCGAGCTGGACGACGGCGAGGACACGAACGGAAACGGCATTCTGGACTTCGTCAGTCTCGTCACCGAGAGCATCGGTCTCGCGGCCAATCCAGAACGCGGGAACCCGGAGGTCAGCAAGCCCGTGCCGGGCGTGCGGACCGATCCGACACGAGCCGACACCGACGAGGACGGCCTGGACGACCAGGAGGATCCCGCGCCGCAGATCAACCCGGCCCGATGGGGGTTCGACGCCAACGGCGATGGGCGGTTCGATCAGGCCGATGTGGCGGCTTTGAGAGAAGCGTATCTGAGAAGCGGCGGAGCACCGTCAGATTTCCCGGACAACGTCATCGAGTTTCAGCGGCTCATGCTGAACTTCGACCAGGACAACGACGGGTTCCTGGAGGCGCCCGACGACAACGGCGACGGCGTACCCGACTTCACCCGGTACAACGAGGTCACGCTCGAACAGGCCTTCGGCATCGACTTCAGCAACGATGGAACACTGGCCGACGGTTTCGACGTCGGCGGCGTGGGGTTGGGCGAGTCGGGCCCGTTCGATCCTCGGAGCGAAAGTGCCCACTTCGGCGAGGCGACGTTCGGATCCTTCCGCGTCATGCAGCGGCAGGACGGCATCACCGTAGGGAACGGGTGGCTGGATCTGGTTGATCTCCCGCTCGACCGGCTGATGCCGACGGACAATTGCCCCGGCGTCTTCAACCCCGATCAGCTCGATTTCGATGCCGACGGACTTGGAGACACCTGCGACGCCGACCGCGACAACGACGGCGTGCCGAACGAGATCGATCCCGTGGATCAGAACCCAAACAAGGTTGGAGGGGCGTGCTGTGGAGCCGCCGCTCCGCTCGGCGCTATCGCTCTGTGGATCAGCCTCGCGGGTCTGTGTCGCCCGAGGAAGCGGCGAGGACCGATCGGGGGCATCCGCTAGGGCGCTTATCACGACGCATGGGAGACGGAGATAACCCCGAGTCCATGGGGTGCATTCCGGGTATTCCGTGCGGCGGCCCGGGAACATATTCGGACTCGCGGCTGGAGGTTCGACGGAGCCAACCCGGCGGTTCGTGAGGCGGGCAAGGGCCATTGGGAGAGGCACGACACCCGGTCAAAGGCCTCGGCCGATCGGAGGGACGTACAACCGCTTTGGGGGCAGGAAGATATGCCGTGGGCTGGGTCGGTTCCCCGGGCGCGACGCGCGACATCTGGCGCTCATGGGCTTGGGGAATGGGAAGTAAGGTCGGGCTTCGGAGTGGTCGATCAAGATACTGTACTTTGGCGCTTCGGATTAGGTGTCAGATAGGGAACAGACTCCGGTAGCGTATCGTCGAGCGGGGACGGATCTGGGTGCGGGCGGAGGTCCAGAGAACGCGGCCAGTTCGCTGCCAGGCCGAGCCTTGCTTCAACACGTGGATAGGCTGCTGCATCGGTGGTCAGGTCGCGCGTGGATCGCGAACGACCTCTTATCGCATCTCGCCACGTGAGGGCTGTGAATGAGTTCGGCGTCGGAGACGACCAGTACAACGCAAGGCAAGCCAGTCGATCCGAAAGCGGATCTCGACGCGGCCCCGGGTCCGCCCGCATCGGATGCGCCGCGACCTGATGACCGTGAGTTGACCGGGATCGCCGCGATCGAGGCAGAGATCGCCGAGGAGCCGGATCAGGAGGATCCGGTCGAGGAGGTCGTCCCGGCCACGGAGGCCGTGAAGGCCGAGCTCCCCGAGGAGCTGATGCGGATCGTCGACCAACGAATCACGGCCTGGCGAAAGCTGCTAGAGATTGACGATCTTCGCGGAGATTGGCTGAGCAAGGCCAACGATTCCGAAGTGCGGGGCGAGCTCGCACGGCAGAGCAGAGAACTGCAGCGGTGCCCTTGCCGAGAGATCCTGGAAAACACACTGAAGAAAGTTCACGGGAAGTTCAAGGGGCTCACGGGGCAGAAGATCGCATCTCCGCAAGCATCGAACAGCGTCGTCCCGGCGGCGGAGCCCAATGCATCTCGAGAACGCGCGTACCAGATGGGTGGCAGCCAGATCGTGCTGCTCCTGAAGCGGGCGCAGTTGGACGAGGCGATTCCTCCGGCGGCGATGCCGGCGTTTGGCGCCGAGCCGCTCTTGAAGCTGTGCCGCGTCAGCGAAATCGACGCCGATTCACTCTTCGGCTGGACGTACTACGCACTCGGCGTCCAGCAACGGATCGACCACTACCGCGGCATCGAGGATCACTACCGTGAGCGGGTCTCGGCGGCCAAGGCCGAGGATCGCCAGAACAACAAGGGGCTTCGATCGATCTTCGGCGGCAAGACGACGGCTGACCAGATCCCACCGCTCGACTCCAAAGTCAGCAAGAACCTCCAGGCCGCGCGAAGGGAGATGCGCGCCGTCGAGCCCTATCTGACGGACCTTTTCTGGACTGCCTACCAAGAGATAGCGTGGCTGTACGCGCAGGAACGGCTGACCGGTGAGGATCTGCTGACCGCCCGGGCGTTTCTGCGCTATGGGCTGGTTTGCGTGCATCCGAGCCTGATCGATCCGCAGAGCGTCAAGCACATCACCGACGACTGCGCTCAGGACGTCTACGAGTGGGTCGACAGTCCCGACGCGATGCACGTGGTCTATGCGGACGAGTACATCCTGGCCATCGCCAAAGCACAACTGACCGTCAGCCCGGACGAGGAACTGGAGCTGAACGGCCGGGACAGCGACGAATGGAAGGCGGATCGCGTTTGGCGTCAGGCCGTGATCAGTAAGGTTCGCGCTCGTCTGTTCGAGATCCGGCACCGAACGCTGCAGGAAGCGATCACGAAGCAACAGGAGGCGGTCGCCGATAAGCAGAAGACGCTGAAGGATCTCCGGGCCAGCGGGAAGCGAAAGACGCAGGCGGCAAGCCTGGAGAAGGACTTGGCCGCGATCAGACCGCAGATCGGACGACTCGTTCGCGCCGCCGACTACATCGAAGCCAAGGCGATTCCCCGGGCACAGGATCAGGCCAAGGACGCGGACTCGAAGTTCGGCGAGAGCGCGGCGATCCTGACGCCGGAAATGATCGCCCGTCGCGAAGCCAAGTTCGTTCGCCAGATGGCCCGATTGTCCGCGAGGCTGAAGGAGCCGTTCGCGCAGTTCACGCTGCGAGACCACTTCCACCCGGGCCGGGGCGATCATCACAGCCGCCAGGAGGTGCTGGATGCGATCCGGGCCCTCGAGAAAGCGGACGAGCGCGTGTTTCACCACACGCTCGTGTCCAACAAGCACCTCGATCGACAGATTACCGTCCGAATGAGCCCGACGCTTCTGATCGCTCCCGGTCGAGGCCAGATGGGGTTCTCGATCTGTCCGCGGAAATGGGACGACAACGGCCGATTCGTCATGCCACTCATACCTCACCGCCCCGGCATCCTGGAGGGCATGCTCATCAATCTCATCTCGGACTTCCGCTGGGACTGCTCGAAGGAGGAGGCGGGCATGGATTGGCTGTCGGCCGACGCCTTCTGTGCGGCGTACGCCACGGCGAGGTGGAACGTTCGCAAGCTCTCGGACAAGTCCCAGAAGTCGATGGGCTTCGACCGCAAGCTCAAGGACAAGCCTAATTGGCGCGCGCACTACAAGCTCTTCATCAAGAGCGCGGAAGAGCAGGGACGGATGCTGTTCGTCAGGTGCTGCGACGTCTACAAGATCGTGCTGAAGTACATCGGGCTACCTGGGGGGCAGGAACCGCTGAAGCGCGACTGACGCGCGGCGGATTCCAGTCGGTCCCTAGAGGGCGTACACTCGCTATTGCATTCGTGCCCCTTTCCCGAAAGGATGGCCCACGCGGTGGGCGAACGCCCGCTTCACACCGTCGACGACCACCTCCCGTGACTGTCATCGTAGACGCGGACCTCGCAGATGCGTGCGTGATCGAGGCCGTTGGTGGAGCGGACCTCGATACGGAGCGCATGCGCTTCGGGGGCACCGGATGGCCGATGAAGCCGGCGGCGCTGGTAGTTGCCGGTTACCGCGGCGATCTCGCGCCACGCCCCCCCGACGAATCCCAGCACTACGTAATCGCGAACCGTCTCAGGCTGCGGTCGGCCCCAGACCATCTTGGCGACGTATGCATCGGAGTGGCTCAGTGTCAGCACTCGGTGGAGTCCCGTGTCGAAGATCAACTGAATCTCGCCGAGCCGGACGGGCTTGTCCCAGCTTAGCTCGATCCAGGCGGGCAGACGCTCCGAGGGATCGGACATCCAGCGATGCGTGCCGGGGTTGGCGCGGTCGGGCGGGGCCCCCTTGTCGCCGTGGACGGCTCGCGTCTGACCGGAGACGACGTTCCGAGCTGGCCCGAGCGTCTGTTCGCTGGAGGCGACGATCTCCGCCCGACGGGCCAGGTCATCCCCGTCATCGCCAAGACGTCCGATGAGGTAGGCGTCGTCGCGAAGGAGACGCCGCTGAACCGCCCGCATCGCCCGTGGATCTGCCACGAATTCGTGCGGCGCGCGATCGTGATCCACGGCGTAGGCGGCCGCGACGCCGACGCCTTGACCAACGGCGGCACACGTGGCCATGAGGCGCGTGGACCCGAACGCCACGTGGCTGGCGGAGAGGTTGCGCCCGGCAAACATCAGATTCGACACGTCTCGGCTGACGCACGACCGCAGCGGGATCTCATAGAGGTGCGGGACGGAATTGAAGACGGTGGGGGCCCTGTCGGGCGCGTCGACGCCCTCAGGAACGTGCAGGTCCATCGTCCACCCGCCGTAGGCGATGGCATCCTCGAACGGGCGTGACTCCATCAGGTCGGACTGACTCAGCACGTGCCGGCCGATGAAGCGGCGGCTCTCGCGTTTGCCCGGCAGGAAGCCGAACCAGTCGAGGGCCCAATTCTCGGCACCGTGATCGCCGCCGTTCTTGATGTGGTCCCACACGCCGAGGAGGATGGCCAGCAGGTCATCGCGGATCTTCTCATTGTCTTTAACCGTGTCGATCAGACCGCCTGTCTCGACCCACCAGTAGCCGTATTCGAGTCCGTAGTCGACCTGAGAGGTCGCGTGGTCTCGGAACTCGAGATGCTCTTGCGTGAAGGTCCGCGCCCACGGGGGCGGGACAAACGGCACCGGCCGGTCATGCTTGCGCGCGGTAAACAGCAGCGTGCTGCAGAGCCGCTTGTTGTCGGCGCGAGCCTGCGCGAGCGACTCGCCGTACTCGTTCTTGTCCTCGCGACCTTCGCGATAAGGTGCGCCGGCCTCGAGCCCGAGCCGCCCGTCGCCGGTGCAGTCGACGAAGACCTTCGCGGCGATTCGGAAAGCGTCTTCGGTGGATTGGCGATCGGCGCGGACGTGGGTGATTCGCGAACCGTCCGTCTCGACACCGACGATGGTCGTGTTGAACATGACCGTCAGGTTGGGCTCGGCCCGGCAGAGTTCGTAGAAGATGAGGTCGAGCATGGAGGCGGATCGTTGCGGGTTTCTGACGCAGGCTTCCAGGCGAATCTCCTCGATGATACCTCCCTCGCGAGCCTCGACGGCCAGGGGCTCGCTTCTGGCGCCGCTGGCGTCGGCGCCGCAGATGTGCATGCGGATCTCGCTCGATGCGTTGCCCCCGAGGACGGGGCGATCCTGGCAGAGGATGACCCGCTTGCCCAGACGGGCCGCGGCAACGGCGCAAGGCACGCCGGCCGATCCGCCGCCGGCGATCAGGACGTCGCAACTCAACTCGTGGTGTTGGACGATAGACATTGCTCCGTGCTCCCAGAGGATTCAAGCGGCTCGTAGTGTACCAACAGGAGCGTGCGACGATCCATCATTCGGAGATCATCGAGTCTCGCACGGCGGTAACAGTCTTCGTCGCAGGTTTCGGTTTTTTGTTCTTGACGGATGCGCCGTCGCGAGATAGGGTATCGAGCGTCGTACAAGTGAATAGGTGCTGATGTCGGTGGTCGCCGAGAGGCGGCCGGCAACAGGGAAGACGGTGAGAATCCGTCGCGGCCCCGCCGCTGTGATCGGGGACGAAAGCCGGAGACAAAGCCACTACCCAATTCGGGTGGGAAGGCCCGGCGAGTAGGACGATCCGAGAGCCAGAATACCTGCCGATGTCGTGTTTGCGTTGTCGACTTCGCGGACTGAGTCGACGTCGCCCGGCGAGCGGGTTCTCTCGGGATCCGTCCGTTTCGTGTGATGTTCAGGCCCACGTTCCTCGCGGAGCGTGGGCTTTTTTTGTCTTGTAGCGCGTCTCCGTGACGCGCGGCAAGAAGTCGGTGGAAGAATAAGGGCCGGACGGGCAGCTTCAGCCTGGCAGCCGCGAGCTGCCCGATCCGGCGAGACTGAACCGCCGCGTGGGCGGTCCGTCTATTTCTGCGCATCCTAGTTTAGCGATGGGGAGTCGAGCTGCCAACAAGGGAGTACGAGATGCGATTGGCGAGTGTGTTTGCGGCGGCCGCCGTTTTCGTGAGCGCAGGGCGCGCCCACGGACAGTGCAGTTTCCTGGATCCGCAGGATGCAAGGTACGGCGAGGTCTCGCTCAACGGAGGGATCCATACGGCCGACGGGGGATTCGACGTCCTCTCGGATGGGCGCATCGTGGCGCAGGTAAGCAAGGACGTGAACCTGTACGCCTCGGACGGGACGTTCATTCGAACCTTGACCTCGTGGGACCACAGTGGGTGGGGGTCATTCGTCCGCGTGGATCCGACGGAGACGACGGTGTGGTTCGGGTACACGGGCAACGGCGCGATGGGGCACATCCGAACCATCCCATTGAGCGCCGACAACGGATCATACACTGACGTGGCTCGCTTCGACGGCAACCTCGACCTGGAGTTCTCAGGCGGGGTCGCTTACGTGGCGGGTCTAAACGCGCCTCTTGACGGCGCCGAAGCCTTCCACGGGATCTGGCGGCTGGACACGTCGGGCAGCAACGCTCACGACTGCCTCGTGAACATCGGGGGCAGCGCGACTGGTTGCGCCTTCGACAACGAGGGGCGGCTCCTGGCAGGCACGTACGACAGCGCTCATGTGGCCAAGCAGGGGCTCGCCGGCTTCGATTGGCCCACGTGGTCGGCCATGATCGACGCCGATCCGACGGTCAGCGACAGTTGGATCACGCTCTCGGAGAGCGACATGCTGACGCTCGTGGACGGCGGACTGAGAGACGTGACCGTCGACGAAGCCGATAACGTTCTCTTCAACGAGAACGGATTCGACGTGGGGACCTCACACGTGTGCCTCATCGAGCACGGAAAGGACTACAGCGGCTACGGTGACTATCAGCACGACATCCTCGGCACGGGAAACGGTGACTGGGGCAACTGGCTGACTTGCATGGACGCCGGTGGAGACGTGCTAGCCGGCGGCAGGGGGTACACGGGCGATTTCTTCTCGATGGCAATCGGGTACGTGTCCATTCCGGAGCCGGCGACGCTGGCGCTGATGGGACTGAGCGGCTTCATGCTGATCCGCCGGCGGAGATAGCGGGCGGTGAGAAGACTGCTCTCGAGTCTTGACGATCCTTGCTCGGGCTCTGGCATCAGCTCCGGCCAGCGCCCCAGTGCCCGTCGGGCCGGGTGTCGTGCCATGCACCCGGTCCGGCGGCACGCCATTCTCCCCCCAAGGAAGATTAGGAGTCCTGCCATGCTTCGTCAAAGCGTCTTGGCGGCCGTCGGCGTAGTGATGCTAGCGGCAGCCGCACCGGTGGAGGGCGGCAACTTCGCGTCGGCCGTCGTCGACACGGGCTTCTGCGACAACACCCCGGACTACTGGCCGGCGATGGGCCAGTTCGTCAACAACCCGCAGTTCAACGACCCGAATCAGGCGGTGGGGGCGCCCGTCGGGGGTGGAGCATATGCCCCGGACAACAGCAAGGTCGTGAGTCTGGGCGGTTTCGGCGGCCGGATCATCCTGGCGTTTGACCATGACGTGGAGGACAACCCGGCCAATCCACTGGGGCTGGACGCCATCGTGTTCGGCAACGCGATCTGGGTCAGCCACGATCCGAATGCCCATTGGACCGAGCCGGCTATCATCGAGATCATGCCGGAACTGAACGGTAACGACGTTCCCGGGGACGACCCGAACGAACGATGGTACCTCATCCCGGGGTCGTCGCTGGATCCCAACTCCTTCAACACTGCGTTGTGGGACCCGAACGGGTCATACAACCCCTTAATGCAATATCCCAGCGAAGCATTCTTCCCGAACCGTCCGGACAGCTACACGACCGAAGGCTACGAAGTGCCGATGGCGTACCGGACCCTTGCGGGGATCGCCGCCGTCCTCGTCAACCCGAACATCGAGGACGACGATCCGAACAACGACGACGAGGAGGGTTTCTGGGGCTACGCCGAGTATAGCCCGACCGGCAAGCGGGGTGATCGCAACGGCGACGGCGACGTCTCGGGCTACGGTGACGACGCGAATATGCCCGCGGGGCTTTTCTACACGATACCGGACAACCCGTTCAAAGTGGGCTGGACGCGCGGGGCGGGCGGCGGAGATGCATTCGACATCCGCTGGGCGGTCGATCCCTGCAACGGATGGCAGCCGGCGGGTCTGGCTCAGTTTCGCTATGTCCGGCTGACGAATGCCGTCAACGTGGAACACGGTTTCCTGGGTGAGGCCTCGCCGGAGATCGGTGGGGTCTCCGACGTGCGTCCACTGGGCGATCTGGACGGCGATCAGGACGTGGACGATGAGGACTACGCCGTCTTCCTGAATGCGTGGGATACGGAACCCTGCGAGCCCAACGCCTGGAATTCCGCGGCTGACATCGACGTGGACGAGTCGTACGACGTCGACCTTGCCGACTACGGCCTGTTCCTGCGGGGCCTACAGCTCTTCAACGGTCTTGCCGAGCCGAACGAGCCGGATCCGAATGCACTACTCGTGATCACGGCCCAGTTGCTCGAGGGCAACTTCGATCCGGGTGAGGAATTCGCCGTTATCCGAGTCTCCGCCAACCACACAGGCACCGGACCGGCTTATCGCTGGTTCAACGGACTCCGCGCGCAGGCCAAGCTAGGCGGTGGCGTGTGGGTCGATCCGAATGATGTGGGCGTGTTGGAGGTCGTTCAGGCCTGCGGGACGTTGACGCCTGGAACGCCGCCGAGCGCCGTTCAGATCAACACGGAGATCGAAGCGGCAACGGCCCAGGAGAACTGGGAGATCCATGGCGGCGGGGGGCAGGCCGTCGAATACAACATGGATCGCGATACGTGGATCTACGAGGCGTTCGCCAATCTTCTCGACACACCGGGGCCCGACGCTGCCGGTGGCTGGACCTTCACGGCGACGCAGTTCCCCAACGGCGTCAGCGATCGCAGCGAGATGCTGCACCTCGTGATCCGTAAGAAGGCGGGGTACGACGGGTCGCCGGCGAGAGTCTATATCGGTGGGCAGTGGGGAACGGTCGGCGAGAGTCCAGAGCTTCGCTTCGCGGGACTGCTCGCGGCGGCCGACCCGAACGCCGAGGGCGACACTCGAGTCGCGGTGCTGACGATCGAACCGCTCGCGACATGCACGTTGAACCTTTCAATCGTCAACGACAGATACGGCGCCATTCTCGTCGAGCCAAACGAGCCCAACGGCCCGCCATACGCCTTTCCGTATACGACGCAGGTCACGCTGACGGCAATGCCGGTTGAGGGAAAATCCTTCAATCGCTGGGTCATCTTCGATCCGAACTACCCGGGCGACGCCAACTATGGGGCGGTCGAGACGAACACCGTCCTGTGCCTCAGCATGGATCGAGACATCGAGGTGGAAGCCTCCTTCAAGTGCGGGAGCGGGATGGAGCCACTCTTGCCGCCGCTACTGGTCGGGATGACCGTACTCATCCGTCGCCGTCAGTGAGCATGGCCGAACGGGCGTCGTGAGGGGAGTGGGCTCGTCCTGCTCAGAGTCGCTCAAGGGGCGGGCCCCTCCCTTCTTGGAGACTGGTCGTGCGATTCGGCTCGCGTTCATCGAGCGACGGTTGTGCGTTCACGCTGATTGAGTTGCTGGTCGTGGTGGCCATCGTCGCCCTGTTGATGGCAATCCTGCTGCCGTCACTGGGAGCGGGTCGAGCGATCGCACGGAGCGCGGTGTGCAAGTCGAATCTCCATCAGATCCACCTGGCCAACCAGATGTACGCGGGAGAGAACCATGACTACTACGTCCCCGCCGCGTGGGACATGGAGGATGGCTTTGGCGGACGGCACCGATGGCACGGGGTTCGGGAGTCTTCCGGTGTCCATCCGGACCCGAACAAGAACCACTTCGATCCCGCCAGGGGCCCGTTGGTTCAGGCGTTGGGTCGGCAAGGACAGGTCAAGCGTTGTCCCGAGTTCGTCCCGTTCGTTCACGAGGGGGCGATGAACGCCTTCGAGGAGGGGACGGGCGGCTATGGGTATAACGATCGTGGTGTGGGGTCTCGGGCGTACGATCCGAAGGCATATGGCTCGGCAGACAGCCCACGCTACCTATGGCAACGCGCCATGCGCGTGACGGAGATCGAGCGTCCCGGCGCGACGGTGATGTTCACGGACGCCGCGTTCGTTTCTGGGACGGGGCCGTTCTATCTGATCGAGTACTCTTTCGCGGAAGCGCCCTTCTGGGTCTGGCAGAGATGGTCGCCTCCCTACGCGGTCTACGAGTGGGGACAGCCGGTCCCGAGCATCCACTTCCGCCATCGAGGCAAGGCCAACGTCGTCTGGGTCGACGGGCATGCAGACGGCCGCGCGTTCGGCTTCACGAAGGACCAAGATCGTGAGCTCTTCATGCAATTCCAGATCGGATGGTTTGACCCCAACAGCAACGAGCTGTTTGACCCCAGGTGACATCGCGATGCCCGATGGATTCCCCTCGGGGACTTGTCCTGACCGCTCCGGCGGTCTAGCCTGGAGGTTCTGGGGCGCCCTGGGAACTGGTGGGCCACAGCCTGCCGGCGAACGAGGCGATGGGGGCTCGACTCTTGTCTGGAACCCGGCCTTTGGCGACGAACGGCAGTGTGAGACGGACGACGATGGTTTTGACGGGCCTCGTCCTGCTGATCGTGATTATGGCCGGCTGTGGAGATCGAGCAGGCCAAACCGCGCCCCCGCTGGTCCCGGGGGGGGTGTCTGACCCCAACTCGCTGACAGGTGATATCAGTATCTGGGCCTGGAATATTGCGGCCAAGAGCTTGCAGAGGATCGTGCCGGAGTTCAACCGTAGGTATCCGAACGTCCGGGCCTCCGTGGAGATGACGGGGGCGAACCTGCAGTCGCGGTTCCTGTTGTCGCTGTCGGCAGGCGTGGGAGCCCCCGAGGTCTCGCAACTTCAGATGGTGGACGTGCCGAAGTACATCGCCACGCGCCGGCTGACGGACCTGACCCCCGTGGCGGGCAAGTACGCAAAGATGTTTCCGGCGTCACTGTGGCGGAGCTGCATTTATGAGGGCAGGGTCTATGCGATCCCATGGGACATGGGGCCGTGCGCCGTCTACTACAAGCGTGAGCTGTTCAAGCGATACGATGTCGACCCCAATGCGATCGAGACGTGGGACGACTTCATCGAGGCGGGCAAGACGATCCTGCAGCGGTCGGGTGGCAAGACGAAGATGCTACCAATGGCGCCAACGACCCTAGCGGCGATGTTCGAGATCCTGTTGCAGCAGAACGGCGGTCAGCTCTTCGACGAGCAGGGGCGAATCGCGGTGAACTCTCCAGAAGCGGCTCAGGTGCTCGGCGTTCTGAAGCGACTGCTGGATGCCGGGATCTGCGCCGACGTGTTGATGTGGGGCCACGAGTTCATGGCCGGGCTGAAGAGCGACACGATCGCCACCTACCCGATGGCGGTGTGGTTCGGGGGGACGATCAAGGACACGGTGACGGAGTATGCGGGACAAATGGCGGACTGGGGCGTGTTTCGACTGCCGGCTCTGGAGAAGGGGGGGCTCCGGACGAGCAACCTGGGCGGATCGGTGCTGGTGATCCCTGAGCAGTGCCGGCAGAAACCCGCCGCGTGGGCCTTCATCGAGTATGCGCTGTGCACGGTCGAGGGGCAGGTGGCCCAGTACCAGGGCTTCGATCTCTTCCCGGCGTTCCTGCCGGCCCTCGAAGATCCGTACTTCGACGAGCCGGACGCCTTCTTCGGCGGGCAGAAGACCAGCCGCCTGTTCGCGACGGACATCACGCGGATTCCGCCGCTGAATCGGACGGCGGACTGGATGGAGGCCCTGCGGTACTTGGAGCAGGCGCTCAGCCGCTGGGCATCCAGCGAGACGGATGCCGGCACGTTCTTCGCGAGCCTCGAGCAGAAGCTGCACCGCCGGATCGGCCGGGAGATTTCGCCAGGTTCGCTATCGATGACGGCAGGGGGGTGAGATGGCAAGCAGCGCCGCTGGCGGCACGTGGACGGGTATTCGAAAGTACTGGCAGTTCTATGTCTTCATCTCGCCGTTCTTCCTCCTGTTCGCCATCCTGGGCGTCTACCCCGTGGTCTTCTCGCTCTATCTCAGCTTCGTGAAGTGGGACGGGCTCAGCGAGATGACGTGGGTGGGCCTGGCGAACTTCGCCACGCTGTTCGACGACGAGATCCTTGCGACTTCGCTCTGGAACACGTTGGTGATCGGGATCCTCTACGTGCCGCCGATGATGGCGATGGCGTTCGTGTTCGCTCTCTGCCTGAACGAGTCCTGGTTGCGGATGCGAGGGCTCTTCCGCGCCTCGTTCTTCCTGCCCTGCGTTACGCCGATGGTGGTCATCGCGATCGTGTTCGGTCTGCTGTACAGCCCGGAGAAGGGCCTGCTGAACTACGCCATCGGCGAGGTCGCGAGGCTCGTTCCGTTCATGGGACTCGAGCCGATTCCGTGGATCACGAGCGAAGCATGGTCCAAGCTCTCGGTGGCCATCCTCGTCGCGTGGCGGTGGACGGGCTACAACATGGTCCTGATGCTGGCGGGGCTCCAGGGCATCTCAAAGGAGTACTACGAGGCGGCCGAGGTGGACGGCGCCGGCATACTCCAGCGGATGTGGCACGTGACGCTGCCGCTGATGAGGCCGACGTTTCTCTTCTGCGGCATTCTCTCGCTGTTGGGGACGGTCTACATGTTCGACGAGGTGTTTGTGCTGACCCGGGGGGGGCCAGGCACCTCATCGACGAATTTCGGGCTGTATCTGTTCAACACGTCGTTTTCCGACTTTCGGTTCGGGTACGCGTCGTGCATGGCCTACACCGTGGCCTTCTTCGTCTTCGTGGTCGCGCTGCTCATGATGCGCCTCAACCGCACGCACCAGGAGTAATCGGATACCATGCGGACCCCGCATTCGATCGGCGTGACGCTCAGGCGGTCGAGCCTCTACCTGCTGCTTGTCGTCATGTCGCTCGCGTTTCTGCTGCCGTTCTACTGGTTGGTGATATCGGCCTTCAAGTCGCAGGGGCAGATTTTCTCAACGCCGCCACAGTGGCTGCCCAATCCGTGGCGGTGGGGGAACTTCGCCGACATCTATCGCGAGACCAACCTGATCCGAGCGTTCTTCAACTCGGTCGTCATCGCGGTGGGGCACGTGACGCTGGCACTGTTTCTCTGCTCGTTGGCCGGTTACGCCTTCGCCAAGTACCCCCGCGCGCCGGGCAACAAGCGATTGTTCGCGTTCGTGTTGGGGACGATGATGATCCCGCAGGCGGTCACGCTGATCCCTACGTTCGTGATCCTGATGAAGCTGCACATGATCAACAGCTACTGGGCGATGATCATCCCAGGCGCGGCCAGTGCGTTCGGGATCTTCTGGATGCGGCAGTACATCGCCGCGCACGTGCCGGACGATTTGCTCTCGGCCGCGCGGATCGACGGTTGTAGCGAGTTCGGCATCTACTGGCGGATCGTCGTTCCGATCGCCAGACCAGCGATGGCCGCCCTCGGCATCATGCTGCTCATCGGATCATGGAACAATCTGATGTGGGCGTTCATTATTCTCCGGACCGAGGACATGCAGACTCTGCCGCTGGTAATCTATCTTCTGCAAGGCGAGACGCGGACGCCATTCGGCATGCTGATGGCCGGCGGGCTGCTGACGACGCTGCCCCTGGTGATCGGCTTCCTCCTGTTCCAGCGACAATTCATCGCCGGCATCACGTCCGGGGCGATCAAAGCGTGAGAAGGGGGACCGGGTCATCCGGCATGGCAGATCCGTTTAGGCGATCGTTGGAGGAAGGTTGATGCAGGAACACATGGTGATTCATCTCGTGGTTGCGTGGGCGGCGGCGATGGCGGCTATCGCGCTAGGAGCGGAGGTCACGTCGCCGAATCCGGCCAGGGTCGACGCCCTTGCGAAGATGCTGCCGGAATCGCCGCGCGGCGTCGGTCCAACGATCGGAGACAGGCAGGCCTGGGGGCCGGTCGCGCGAGACCCGAGATTCCAGACGGTCGTCACCGACGCCGTTTCGCTCATCGGGAAACCCTTCCCGGAGTTGAGCGACGCCTTCTTCTCGGAGTGCGCCACCGCGAGGGATCGAAAGCGATGCGGTCCGATCCTCGGCGACCGGCGGTCGAGATTCGCCCGGCTGACGCTGGCCGAGTGCATCGAGAACCGAGGACGGTTCCTTCCAGCGATCGAGACGGCGATCCAGGAGGCATGCTCCGAGACCTCATGGATGCACCCGGCCCACGATCACGACCTGCTGAACGTCCAGCGTAAGGTGGTCGAAATCGACCTGAACGCTTCGGCCCTGGCGTGGAACCTGGCCACGGCCGCGTATTGGCTTGGCGACAAGCTTAGCCCTGAAACAAGGAAGCTGCTTGGCGACGAGTTGGAGCGTCGGATCTTCCGTCCGTTCACGGGCATGGTGACCGAGGGCAAGCCGCGCCCATGGTGGCTCAAGGGCACCAGCAACTGGAACGCCGTCTGCTTAGCCGGCGTGACGGGCACGGCGCTGGCGGCGATCGAGGAGCGACGTCGCCGCGCATGGTTCCTGGCGGCGATGGAGACGGCTATCCGCAACTTCATTTCGGGCTTCACCGACCGGGGGTTCTGCTCGGAGGGCGTGGGATACTGGTGCTACGGGTTCGGCAACTACGTCAAACTCGCCGAGACCGTCTATCAGGCGACCGACGGTCGGATGGACATGTTCTCCGGCGAAAAGGTCGGTCAGATCGCGCAGTTCGCCCGGCGAATGGAGATCCTGCCCGGCGTCTACCCGGCTTTCGCCGACTGCGACCCGGCGGTCCATCCGAACGCCCGCCTGATGGCGTTCTTGAGTCGTCGCTTCGGAATGGGCTTAAGAGACGTAGAGGCGGAGGGGCTCCTGCTGGCCGCCGGGCCCACGTTCAGCCTGCCGGACCTGGGCCTATTCGGCCTTGCCAACTCCGCGACACGCCGCCCGGCTTCGGATTCCTCTTGGGCAGGCTTGCCGCTACGAGACTGGTTTCCTGTCGCGGGGTTGCTCATCTGTCGACCGGCCTCCGGACGAGAGCACGCGTTGGGCGCGGCCCTCAAGGGCGGTCATAACGCCGAGCACCACAATCACAATGACGTCGGTTCCTTCGTCGTCGCGCTGGGCAAGAGCGTTCCGTTGATCGATCCGGGCGCGGAGAATTATTACGAGCGGACTTTCGGCCCGCGCCGATACGAGAGCAATGTGCTCAACTCGTACGGCCACAGCGTGCCGCGCGTCGCGGGGACGCTTCAGAAACCCGGCAAGGAGTTCGCGGCGAAGGTCGTCAGGACGGTGTTCACCCATCAGGAAGACACGCTCGTTCTGGACATCCGCGCCGCCTACGACGTCAAGCCGCTCCGGAAGTTGCTCAGGACGTTCGTGTTCTCTCGCCAGGGCGCCGGCTGCTTGACGGTGGTGGACGAGGTCGAGTTCGAGACGCCCCAGTCGTTCGGAACGGCGCTCGTCACCTTCTACCCACACCGAACAAGGACGGAAAACGAGCTGTTCATCGGAGAAGGGCGGGTCACGGTCCGCGCCGACGTTACCGTCGAGGGCTCGACGCTGCAGGTTCGGCCGGAGCAGATCAAGGAGGACCTGCCCGGAGGACAACTGCCCACGAGAATCGGCCTGGATCTGAGCGACCCGGTCACCAAGGGGAAGATCACCGTCAGAATTCGCCCGGCCGGTTGACAGGTGGGTACCGCCATCGGCGTACGCCTATCTCGGCTCGTTGAGGATGGCCTGGGCATGTCGCGCGTGGTGCCCGCGCAGGTCCTTCGCGTACGTCTGGAGGATCCGCTTGCCCAGACCCTCGCAGTCGCCACACCGATAGAGTGCCCGAGCCAGGATGAGCTCGCGGAGTGAAAGGTTGCGGGACAGGTCGGGATCCGAGTACTCCGCCGCTCGCTTGGCCTCGGCGATGGTCGTGGCCGCATGGCCCATGATGGCGGGCTTCTTCAGCAAATCGGCCAGCGGCTTGGCGGCTCGAGGATCCCTAAGGGTCTCGAGCGCCACGGCCACGGCGCGGTGATGCGAGAAGGCGCTGTCGGGCCCGAGTTGAGCGACCTTGGCCAGGATGGGCTGGAGGGCGCGCGTGTCCTTGGTGCTTCCCAGCGCGATGATGCGGCCGTCCAACGGGCTCAGGCTCCCGCCGAATTGCCCCATGCCCTTGAAGCTCCACCCTTCGTCCCACTCGGCCGAACCGACGCTCCGAGTCAACGTCTCGGTGCCCGAAGGATCGCCCATCATGCCGAGGATGCTCGCATAGACCAGCTTGTCCTGGTCGCTCTCGGCGACCGCATAGGCCTTTCGCAGCAGCGGGAGTGCGTCCTGGGGCTGAGACAGGATGAGGCCGAGGGCGGCGCGATCCGTGGTCACCGCCTTGACGGCCTGAGCGATCTCCTCGACGGGGCGGGGGAAGCTGTCCTTGTCCGTCAGAACGGACTCGGGCAAACAGCCGATGGACACAAGATGCCCTTGCAGCGACTTGAGGTCGATCTGCCGAAGCGTCTTCTCATATCGGCTCGCCATCGAGGCGGCCACCCCGGCGGCATAGCCCTGGTTCTGGATGTCGGGCTGCATCCGCAGAATGGGCATGGCGTCGCGATGGGCGCTGATACCGAGCCCCGTGACGAGAATACCCTCGAGTCCCTTGGGCAGCAGTGCGCGATATGGGGTATAGGCGTCGACGCCCTTCTTGTTCGGGGGTTCCAGCGAGAAGAACGGGTGGATCGTGTACCCGTGGGTGTCGAAGTTGCTGTGTGACTTGCCGACCGTGTCCGGGTAGGTTCTTTCGTTGAAGACGTCGAGCGGCGAGATAACGAAGTCGCCGACAATGCGGCGCCGCTCTCGCGTGTCGATGATCTGTCCGAGGTCGTACGCCTTGTCGAACTTCGCCTTTGCCACGACGAACGTTCGCCACATGTCGAGCATGTCGTTGTCGACGGTGAGCGTGTAGTCCGTGTTCGTGTACGAGGCGCCGGGTTTGCGCGGGGGCAGTCCGGTCCCCTGCACGGCCACGTTTGTGCCATCGGTGAAGACGCACTCGGCGCCGGCCGCCGCGGCGATGTCCGAGTTGCCGGTGGAGTCAATCACGACCCCGGCCAGGACCACGCCGCGCCCCTCCGGCGTCGCAACCACCACGCCGCTCACGCGGTCGCCGTCGACGACGGCGCCGCAACCCAACACGCCGTACCAGACCTCCGCGCCGGACTTATGGAGCTCGCGGCGATACCACTCCATCTTCCATTCGACGTTCCATCCGGGATTAGCCGGCTGCTTCTGACCGCCGAGGTCGCCGACGCCGCGATCGATCTCCTCTGTGAATCCCTTGCGGAAGCCGTAGTAGTACTTGCCGATCAGCCCGAGCGTTCCGACCCCGCCAAGCCCGTGAAGGTACTCGAGCACGAGCGTCTTGGCGCCCTGGCGGCCCGCGCCGATGCCCGCCGGCGCGCCGCCGGTCCCGCCGCCCACGACGACGACATCGTACTTGCCGAGCACCGGCAGCGAGCGTGCTTCGGATCGTACGGTCGGCAGGTCGGATCGAGTGGAACGGGGGCCTGTCAGGAACTCCCTCACGTCTCCCTTGCCGTCGGCTTGTCCCTTCGAACCGCCAACGCAGATACCCTCCAGCGAGGGCACCTTCCGCTCCGGGATCGCGAGGATCGGCCGGAGTGCCTCGGCGACGAGGCCCGCCATCTGGGCCTCGCCAAGCCCGGTCGGATGGACGCCGCAGGACTTCAGCGTGGCGAAGTCCTTCTGGAGCTTCTCGTGAAGGTGGATCACGGGGACGTTCATGGACTTCCCGACGCGGACGACGGCTGAGCGGTATCTCTGGAGGATCTTCTCGAGTCCACCCTCCGCCTCGTAGCACGGCTTCGGGTGCCTGGTGAAGTACGGCTCTTCGATGATTGGCGGAGGCGTCATCAGGACGACTTTCGCGCCGGCGTCATCGCATCGTTGGACGATCGCGCGAAGGTTCTTCTCGTATTGCTCCAGGGGCGTCTTGTAGTTGCCAGGCGCAGTGAGGATGCTGTCGTTGGTACCGAACAGGACGACGACGGCCTGCGGGCGCTTTCGTAGGACGTCTTGCTCGATCCGGGCCAGGCCCTGGCCCGTCGTGTTTCCGCCCACGCCCGCGTTGAGAACCCGGCAGGGCCCAAGCACCTTCTCGAGCTTGGCGGGGTAATCGCCGGCCGTGATGCTGTCGCCGAAGCAAACGACGGTGGGCTTGGGCTTAGCGCCGGCCTCGGCAGCCGCGGCCTGGCCGATGCGCCGCCCAAGGGCCATGTATTCGAGCGGGCGCAGCAGCGCCTCGGCCGCTTTGCGGGACACGTCGGCACACCCGCCGAGAACGTAGAGACGCTCGAGCCCCTTCGGTCGACAAGCTGTCAGGTCGACACGCTGCGCACCGGGCCAGTCCCCGTCCAAATGCTTGGTGCCGTGCATTGGATCCGGCGGTATCTGGAAGAGGACCTCCGAGGCTGCCACCTGCTGCGGATGCCAGGTCGTGTCGCGAGCAACGTGGTCGGCGTCGGCGAACGAGGCGAAGGAGCCGTCCTTCATGGGGATCTGGAGCGTGTACTCGAAGGCGTCTCGACAGGCAGCCGCCTTGAGGCCCTGTTGTTGGATCTGAACCGGCGTCGGCAGCTTCCGCACCTGGAGGTTCTCACCCTCGCGCATCTCGCCGCCCACGACGATTCGCTTGAACGTCCGCGGCCCGGTGGGGTAGGGCTCGAAGGACGCGCCGGCCATCCGCGCGACCATCGCTCGCGGTGTAGCATCAATGATGACCTTGGCCCGGATGGCCTGGCGCCCCGCACGATTGGCCATAACGACGCCGGCGAGCTTGCCGTCGGCGTCCCGTAGGACATCCGTCACGAAGCAGCCATACAGAAACGTCACGCCCGCATCGAGCAAGGCCTGATCGAACACGCGCTTGACCTGCATGGGCATCGGGGGCACGCGCGAGCCATCGGCCGGCGCGACGTTCTCGTCCGATGACTTGGGTTCGACGATGACCTCGGCCAGTAGGATGCGTTCGGCGTCGGCACCCCGCTTGGCCAGGACTCGAACGTACCGCGTGCTGGCCTTGACAGCCACGGACAGGCAGAAGGCCGAGTCGATGTGGTCGCCGTTGGAACGGCAGGTATTCGGGACGTCGGCAACGTGCGTCCACTTCTGATTGTCATTGCTGACGGAGACTGCTACGGACTCCAGCTCGATGTCGCCGGCGCGGTGATACGCCATCACCAGGACTCTCTGGATCGGGGTATTCTTCTTCAGGTCAAGCGTGACGGTAACGTCAGTGGGGTACTCGACGCTCTGGTTGACGGCGTTGCCCCACTTGCCGTCGTTCAGCTTTGAGGGCGGAGTCGTGTCCTTGTGCCGCTTGGCGGAGGGGACGTCGGTTTCATAGGTGAACGCCAAGCCCGGGCGGATCTCCACCAACAGAGGCGGCTCGGCAAAGGCGGCCGCGGCCAGGGGATCATCGGGCTTCTCGCCGGGCCGGAGCCAGAGACGATACGTGCCGCAGAGGTCCACGCCCAGGTAGGGGCGTTGGGCGGCGAGAAAGACATCGGCGCCCTTCTCGGCCGCCGCTACGGCCGCGGTCACGCCGGCGGACGTCCCTCCCACGACGACCACGTCCACCTGGTAGGCCACGGGGATCTCCCGGGCGGATTCGGCGATCTCGATCGACGGGGCGATTCGCGGGAGGCATGACACCGCCAGAAGCGTTGACAGGAGTACTCTCATCATTTGTACTTCCTCACTCTACAGTCTGGAAGCGGTAACCCGCGGCCGAGACGGCTGAGGGTAGTGCTTCGTCGCAGCACACAGACCGCGACACCCGAGGGGCCTGGATGCCTCCACGAGTCCATCCGCAATGAGGCAACGGCATCCGGATCGTACGTCGGCATGACTGGGCGGTACTGGACTTGAACCAGTGACCTCCTGCTTGTAAGGCAGGCGCTCTAGCCAACTGAGCTAACCGCCCGACTATCCATGCATGAAACGGGAATGGGGGCGTGATGTCAACACGCGCCGGGCAATGGTAGCCTGATCCGTGCGCGATGCGCGCGGGAATAGGCATGCGCTTGAGATCGGGACAGCCTGCCTCCGGCGGCGGGTCGCGAATCCGTCGGCCGAGTGAACGGGCGGACGTCTTCGTGTAAGATGAAGACTTGGTCCTCGAGTGCGGCAAGCTCAGGATACTTGATGCAACGTTTCTTCCCCGTCCGGCATGGCGGATAAGTCTCGCGACTGAGACGACGTGAGGTGTTCGATGCTGAGATCGGTAGGACTGGGATGCTCAGGTTGTCTACTGCTTGCGACCGCGGTTGGGTGCACCAACCTGCCCAAGGATGAAGCGGGGGTTCGTTTTCTCAAGGAGGTCGAGCCGGAGACGGGGGCAACCTACTACCTGGCGATTCCCACTGAACACACCAGCACCAAGCGGTGGTCGCTGATCGTGACCTGTCACGGGACCCCGCCTTGGGATACGGCCATCCAGCAGATCGGACGGTGGGGGACCATCGCCTCCGAGAAGAAGGTCGTCGTGGTTGCGCCGGTTCTCAAGGGCACGGCCAGCGACCAGTTGTTTCCTTCCGTCGACCGCCAAATCGCAAACCAAGAGCGGGACGAGCGCGTGATCCTGGCGGTGGTTGATCGCATCAAGCCCGGATACAACATCGACCCTTCGCGGGTCTTTCTAACGGGCTGGTCCGGCGGGGGATATGCCGTATTGTACACGGGGCTTCGCCACCCGGAGGTGTTTCGGGCCCTGGCCGTGCACCAGGGCAACTTCGACGAGCGGTTCGTCGAATCGGCTAGGCCCCGCCTGGATCCTTACCAGCCGGTGCAAATCTCCTGGGGCATCACCGACCTGCTCAAGGAGAACGCCGAGAACTCCCTGGCATGGCTTCGGAAGCAGCGCATGGCCTACGCCATCCCACAGGAGCTCAGCGGGACGCACCGCCTGCTTCCCGAGGTGGCCTACAGTTTCTTCCAGCGCTGCGTTCGGGAGTACCCATGGATCGTCGTAACAGCCAGCGCCAGCCGGGCCGATGAGCTCATGGCCATCAGGTTCCGCGTCCGCTCGTCACCGCCGGCCCGCGCGTACTTCTGGCAGTTCGGTGATGAGGCAATATCGAGGGACCCGGACCCCGAGCACATCTACAGCCAGCCCGGCACGTACGAGGTCCAGGCGACGGTGGAGACGAAGGACGGGCGTCAGTACGTGCGAAAAGTGCGCGTCACGGTGCCGGTGGCTCGGATCGGCGTGGCGGCGGGCGGCTGAGCGGCATGTGAACCAATCCCTTCGGCAAAACGTACTTAGATTGTCGCGGGGGAGGGTCCGGTCGTTGACGACATCGGCGGCCGACCTATAATCACCCATCGGCCCGTGAACGGCACGTTCGGCTAACTTCTTATGCCGAGGGATCTTCTGTGAGGCGACGCGTCCAGTTCATCATCAACCCGGTCTCGGGCAGTCGACGGAACGCCGACCTCGTCCGCTCGCTGGCGCTGAGACTTCGTGAAGACGGTGACTCGGTGGCGATCTACAAGACGCAGTTCGCCGGTGACGCGCGGCTCTATGCCGAGAGGATGTCGCCCGATGTCGACATCGTCGTTGCCGTCGGCGGCGACGGGACCGTCAGTGAAGTCGTTCACGGGCTGATCGAGCATCCGATCCCGATCGTGGTCGTCCCCACCGGGACGGAGAACATCCTCAGTCAGGAGTTTCGGATCCGGGCCAGCGCCAAGCAGCTTTACGAGACGATCAACGCGAACTGCCGTCAGTGGATCGACGTCGGCGTGATGAACGGGCGGCACTTCCTCATCGTCGCGGGGATCGGGTTCGATGCCGACGTCGTTCGCCGCCTCGTGAGCGAGCGCAAGGGGCACATCACCTACCTCAGCTACTTCTGGCCGCTGTGGCGAACCTTCTGGCAGTACCGGTTTCCGCCCATGCGGGTCAGGGCGGACGGCGAGGAGATCTTCGATGGGCGAGGGCTGGTCTTCGTGGGCAACATCCGACGCTACGCGATCGGCCTCAAGATTCTCCGCGACGCGGTCTGCGACGACGGGAAGCTCGATTTGTGCATCCTTCGATGTCGCTGGCAAGGCAGTTTGCTGAACCACGCGGCGTGGGCGACGCTTCAGAAGCACGTCGATCGGGATTCGGTGATCTACCGGCAATGCACGCGAATTGAGATCGAGTCGGAGCATGAGTTGGCGATGGAAATCGACGGAGATCCAGCCGGCACACTGCCGGCCCGCTTCTCCGTGATGCCTCGTCGCGGAATCTTCCTGGTTCCACCGCCGAGGTCGCGAAGGATGCGATGGCTACCGTGACGTGAAGGGGAACCGTCAGGAGACTGCAATGTCCAGGCCCAGTCCCGTGAAGATTGACGAGGGCGTGACGATCGGCGGGGGTAAGCTCGTCCTGTTGGCCGGTCCGTGCGTAATCGAGTCGCGCGATCATACGCTGCGCGTCGCGGAGCGCGTTCGGCGCATCTGCGATCGGCTGAAGATGCCGGTCGTCTTCAAGGCCAGCTTCGACAAGGCCAATCGTCAGAGCGCCGACAGCTTTCGAGGTCCCGGTCTGGAGAAGGGCCTCGCGATCCTGTCCGAAGTTCGCAGCGAGTGGGGCATGCCCATCGTCAGTGACATCCACGAGCCCGCCCAAGCCCAGCCTGCCGGGGAGGTGCTGGACATCATTCAGATCCCGGCGTTCCTCTGCCGGCAGACGGACCTGCTCGTTGCCGCCGGTCAAACGGGACGGTGCGTCAACGTCAAGAAGGGCCAGTTCGTCTCCCCCGAGCAGATGGGCGACGCCGTCGACAAGGTCAGGCGGACTGGGAATGACCGGGTGTTGCTGACGGAGAGGGGCACGTTCTTCGGGTACGGACACATGGTCAACGACATGACGGCCATCGACGTCATGCACCGGTTCACCCCGGTCGTTTTCGACGCCTCGCATAGCTGCCAGATGCCGGGGGGCGGCGGGGATCACTCCGGCGGGCGGCGAGAGTTCGCACCCCTCTTGTCCCGCGCGGCGGTGGCGGCTGGAACCGACGCCCTCTTCCTGGAGGTCCATGACAATCCGCCCATCGCTCGGAGCGACGCGGCCACCGTCTGGCCGATCGACCAACTGGAATCGATGCTGGCCGGCTGTATCCGAGTCTTCGATGCGGTACGGGGGTAGCGTTCTCTGGCGCGGGCAGCCCACGCCGGGCGCACTTCTCCTCGACGGGCCGGAAACCCCATACACGGCACCCCAGACAACGGGCCGGCGTGGCGAGTTCTTGTCACGCAGTAACATGCGACATAGAATGTTCTTGGAGAGATTTCGGGGTTGAGGGTTCCGTCCGCCGTGAAGGGAGTCTTGCATGGATCGCCTGAAGAACATCGTTGTGGGGATTGACTTCTCTCGATTCTCGGAGACCGCGTTCAAGCAGGCGATTCGCATCGCCAAGACAAACCAGGCCAAGCTTCACGCGATTCACGTGATCCATGCGGACGTCGTGGACGATCTCGAGCAGACACTCAAGGTAACGCGTGACGAACTCCACGACGAGGTCCGAGCGGCCGCGCTCGAGCACCTCAGGGAGTTCGCCGCCGGTACAGTCTCCGACGGCGTCGACGTCGAGCTGAACGTGGTGATCGGCGTGCCGATCGCCGAGATCCTCCGGCACACCCGGGAGGTCTCGGCCGACTTGCTGGTCTTGGGCGTGCGAGGCGCCTCCGAACGGTCCACTGCCCCCGGAGCCACCGCGACGAAGTGCGTTCGTGCGTCCGGGTCCAGGGTGTTGCTGGTCCGCGGAGACCATCCCGAGCCGTTCAAGCGTGTGATGGTCTGTGTCGACTTCTCCGACACGTCGAAGCGTGCGGTCGAGCAGGCCGTTCGGATTTTGGTGCAGGACAAGGCCCGTCTGGACGTGGTTCACACGTTCGCTGCCCCCTGGCGCGTGCTGCACTACATGGCGCCGACGCGTCAGGCCTCACCCGACTACCAAACCCAATATCGGCAGAACCTCGATGATCGCCTGCGCGGCATGCTCAAGCCGTTCGAGTCCGAGACGAGTGGGATGGATGTGGAATGCCACCTCGTGGAGGGCACCGACCCCGTGGCAGACATCATCGAGTTTCAGAAGACCTCCGGGGCGGACCTTCTTGTCCTGGGCACTCGCGGTCGCACCACGCTCAAGCGGTTGCTTCTGGGCACGATCGCCGAGAACATCGTCCGTGAATCCACCTGCTCGCTCCTGGCCGTCAAGCCCGCGGGCTTCGAGTACCGCGTGGAGTGAGGATACACGTCCCTTCTCGGCGCCGCCTGCTATTGTGGATTGCTGGGACGCGCGCGGCGCGACCACTTTCGCCAGATTTCAGCATCGCTTAGTAGCTTGATGAAGATCCCTCCGATCACCGGTCGGGCCCTGAAGTGGATCGCCTTGGCGGTCTTGGTGTCGTACCAGTCAGTCATTGGCACTCGGTCCGGCGTCTCGTTGAAGAACCGGTGCATCGGGGCGAGTAGCTTCTCGAAATCAGTTCGCGATTCGGCCAGCGTCGCCGTCCAGACGACCCAATCCGCCTTGGTGTAGTCTTTCCGGTTGTCCAGCGGCAGGCCGTATCGGTTCATGTGCGTCAGATAGAAGGCGATCTCCTCTCGCGCGACTCGCTTGTCAAACAGATCGAGGTCCAGCAGCCGGTCCCAAACCAGGTTGTACTTCTGGCTCCAGGTACCGGGCTTGTCGAAAGCGAGACGGTAATGATCACCGTCAGCGGCCATCGTCCGCCACCGACCGGCCATGTCCTTGGCGAGTTGCTTGTACCGATCCGCGGCGGTCTTGTCGCGCAGCATCTCGCACAACATGCCGAAGGCGCCGAGGGCGTTGATGGCCTTCAGCGACAGGTTGGCGTTGTGGGCGAGGTGACCAGCGAAATCGTCGGTACAGAGCTGATCCTCCGGGTCGAGCCCTTTCGCGGCGAGATAATTGGCCCACTTCACCAGCAGGTACCAGTGACGCTTGGCGTATTCGGCGTTGCCCTCTGCCTTGGCGACGGCGGCCGTCATCAGGATCATGTTGCCGCACTCTTCGACCGGCATCTGGTTGCGCACGCCGCGATTGCGTCCGTAGACCTGCCCGTTGGCCAGGGGATAGGTGCCCAGGTCGTGCGGAGCGAACGGGTGCGGCCACGCATCGGATCGGGCGTACTCGAACACGGGCGTCAGCATGCCCCTAAGCATTGTCGGACTCAGCAGCGCGAAGAACGGCGAGGCCGGGTAGGCGACGTCCACCGTGGCGATGCACCCGTTCGAGAAGCACTCCTTCGTGAAGAACCAGGGCGTCTTGTCGAGACCCACCACCAGCTTGCCTCCGGCGAGGGTCTGCCGATACGCCAGGGCGACTAGGTCCGCATAGGCCCGCCCGCCGACCTTCACGGCATCCGCGAGCAACTCCGTGTCGAATGCGTCACACCGCTTGCGAACGGCCTGATATTCTTGGGCGCGGGCGGACAGCATCTCCTGGAAGGTCGAGCGCTGACGTGTCCACCAGCCCCGCAACCGGTTGTTCATGTACATGATCGAAACGACGTCATCGTAGGCCAGGAGTAGATGGCGGCTGACCATCGTCTCGCCCACGCTGCCCAGGCCGAGGCAGCACGCGATGACGGGCCAGTCGTCCCGCGCCGCCCGGGGCTTCCGGTTGTCGTCGGACTTAGGGAGCGTGCCGCCGGAGACGAACCCTTCTCTCCCAAGCGTGTGTGACGTGATGGCTGCCCGGCTACCGGGCATGTCAGGCACGCCGACGTAGAAGTACCCCCAGTCGATGCGACGATTATCGCCGGCGCTGCCGAGGACGGGCTGGTCCTTTGAGCCGAACCGAAGCAGCGACATCCCGGCCGGCGTCTCCGGCATTCGATCCCATGTGACCTCCTGTTTCGCCTCGTTGACGGCCCACTCGGCCGTGGCGTCGAAGTAGAGCCGAACGTCGTGCGCCTTGCCGTCGCGGGAGCAGACGTCGAATGTCACGTAGGTCACTGGGCATGACAGGAGATCGAGGTCGTCCGGGAGCAGGGGTGTGGTAAACGTCACTCGCAGCTCGATCGGTCCGGCGTGGAAGGCGTAGAGCGTCTGCGTGGGGCGGACCGTCCGGTCGATCTGGTCCGCGGCGGCGCCTCCGACGGCATCGGGACCCATGAAGCGCCAGGTCTTGCCGTCGACGCGGACCATCCCCGCCATGGCGTGTACGGCTCCGGTCCAGTGTCTGGGCCACTCGTCCGTCAGGCGGTCCGAGAAGGACCACGCGCTCATGTACGGGTCGACCGTCACGAGTGGCGTGGCGGGGGGACGAAACCGGGCGCCGGGTTCGACGGCCAAGACGGTCGCGGCCCCCACGAGGATCGCAAGCGTCATGATCGACGGATGGACAAGCGTCATCGAGTGCTCCTTAACGGGATTCGCCGACTGCCGCGGACAATCGCTGCTGTCGAATCTGCCGGGGGCGCAGCATAGGTCTGAAGGGATATCGCGGCAAGCCTGCGCCATCAGCGAAACCCGAAGCAAGCGTGGCCGCCAGGGACTTGCAATCGGAGAACGATTGGGGGACACTCACGAGGCATGGCACGTCGTGCGGCGCTCCGCTCGGACGGCATCGGGTCCGATAAGCGTCGCATGAGCCGAACAGGTCTGGCCAGCTTGCTTGTGTATCAGATCGGGATTTCGGGGACCCAAGGGCCCCGCGATCGTCGAAAGGAGCGATCATGGTCAAGGTGATCATCATCATCATGTTGCTCGGGTGTGTCGTCTTAGCCGGTGTCTACTTCCTCCAGTACGCGTCCTACGATCCGGACAAGGAGGGAGCCGAACTGAAGGCCGCGATCCAGCCGGGTATGACCTGGACGGAGGTCCTGGATCTCGCGAAGCGCACCTCGCCTAAGTATCAGCACATTAGCAAGCAGAAGCAGAGTGCGTGCGGCTCCATGACGCAGGTCGTCGGGATGGCCGACGAGGAAGAATACGTGCTGGTAGCCGAGCCCAAGGCGAACTTCGATCGAGCCAAGCTTCAAAAACGCCTGGCCAGCGGCGAGGAGCCGTACGGATTCATGCTCTCGTGGCTGTTCTCGAACCGGCTGGCCTTTGCCGTCCAGTTCGACGAGGCCGGTATCGTTACCGACGTGCACGACGAGCACACGGTGTCCGAGCTGTTCAAGTAATGATCGACCGCGGCATGCGCAATTGTCCTGCGGAAGACGGCACTAGGACAAAGACAACGTCATCAGGAACCCTGCGATCAGGGCGATCGCGCTGAGGACGGCCCCGGCCGTGATCTGACGGCGCCGGTGCCGGCGGTTCCATCGTTGCCAGCTCCCGAAGACGAGTTCCGCCGTCGCTTGGTCGGCCTCTGTCGAATTCCCCGCATGCGAACTGACGAACGAGACGCGCGTCCCGACCGAGAGCCACTGGTCAAAGAGGATTTCCCCGTCCCAGATGGCATCCATGAGATGTCCAAGCTCCGGCACGACGACGTGATCGATGCTTCCGTGGCGGACGGCCTCGTCGAGGTCATCCGCATCCCCAGCGGAGAACCACGTGACCTCCGAGAGGCCGCGTGCTTTCAGGTAGCCGGCTACCACCCCGGCATGGGCGCCCTTCTTGTCGCACAGGACCGCCACGCGAGTGGGGGTATCGACCGTCGTCATGGGTAACCTCCATACAACATCCGCATCGCCGCCGTGAGCATGACGAGCGCCGACACGCCGGCAAGACCCGCGTATGGGAAGATGCTGGCCCCGACGAGCCAGGCCGGCCCGTTGTAGCGGACGAACGGCCGGGTGCCGAGCGTCAGGAAGATGCCGCCGGCGTGGAGCCCCATCGGCAACCACAACGTGCCCGTCCACAGGAAGGCCGTGCAGAGGAGGACGCCAAGCATAACGTGACCGGGAAACGTCCAATAGCGTTTCACCCGTCGGATGTAGTGGGCCCCGGCGAACAAGAGCGACCCGCCCACAGCGGCCGGGACGGCGCCGAAGGTATCGAGCAGGTCCGCCATGACCACGCCGCGGAAGAGGAGCTCCTCGGCAAACGCCCCGAACACCGCCGCCAGCGGCACGACCGCCAGCCGCCGCACGACCCGGCTCACCTTGTGTCGAACGGAGAACCGCAGGTTGTCCGTGGCGACCCAGCCCACGTACATCAGGCTCAGGTAGAAGATCGCGATCGAAAACCCAGACAGGCACTGCATCGCTCGATGGTCCGCGGGCAGCAACCCGCCGTAGTACGCCACCAGTCCCTGCCCGCGAAGCAGCGGATAGGTGACGACGACCCCGGCGATCGAAGCGTTCACGATCACGCGGCCTACTTGCTTGCCGGTCTTCGACAGACCGGACGAACTGACGCGAAGCCCGACGCGCCGACCCGAGATGAGCAGGAGCGCGGACTGCCCCAACCAGATGATGAGACCCGCCGCAGCCAGCAGTCCGATCGCCAGCATCGCAGTCAGAGACCTCCTTCGCCGACGTCATCGGGAGTCGGTGGCTCGGACGGCTCGGCGGCCCCGACGTACCGGGGATCGCCCCGAAACACGCCCGTCCACCGCTTGTCGCCCCAGAAGAACCACAGGGGGGCGTGTTGTCTCAGAAACGTCTCGAGCCCGTCGGCGAACCACTGCATCCGTTCGGCGATGGCGGCGGCCTGGTCGTCCGGTGCATCCGCGGCAACCGCTGCCTCGAAGGGCCCACGGAACGTCAGGCACGTACGCTTTCCCATCGGCTTGGCGCTAATCATCACGAGCGGCGCGCCCGTCACGACCGACAGCACGGCCGCGCCGCTGGGCAGATGCACCTGTCGATCGAAGAGCCGGACCGGCTTGCCCTCCGTTCGTTTCCGGGCGAGGTCGGGCGTGATGGCCATGATCCGGCCCTGTCTGAGGACCTCCGACATCTCGGCCAGGCGGCTGCCCGGCTGCTGATCCTGCTTGCGGACGGCGACATAGTCCACGTCGGTCACGTGCCACCAGCGCTCCTTGATCCGTTGGTGACGCTCGTCCTTGGAGTACCGACCCAAAACGGTGACGCGGCATTCCTGGTTGAGTCGGGCCAACCACAGCGGCACAGGGATAATGTGCATCGCCATCAGGACGACGCCCTTGCCCTGACCGGCCGCTTGTCGGAGTAGATCGACCGAATCGTCGACGCAGACCCGTTCACCGACGATCCGCGCGAGCCCCTCGGGCATCGGGACGCCGCGACGGCTCGCGCCCCAGCCGGCGTAGCGAAAGACGTGCAGCCACCCGGCGAGCTGGTTGGCGACCTGCCGAAAGTACTCTCGATGGGTCTGCCGCGAGTAGACGCCGACGGCGCGCATGTTCTCGGCCACCATCTTGCCGAGAACGGGCAGTCGCGGCCCGGACAAGGCCATCGCCCTCTCGGCAACGCGGACGACGGGCCCAGGCAGTAGCGGCGCCGATCGCACCGCCCCCTGCGAGATCCTGGCCGTTACCCAACGTCGTATCTTCTTCACGCAGCCTGACTCCCGGACGCCGTGACATCCAGGGAGCGATTATACAGACCGCGGGCTGCGCCGTCTGGTGAGCGGGTGGGAGTGGCACGCGGCAGGGGGGTTGATTCCGTCATTGACGTTTCGGCGGCCTGCCCACCGCCGTCAGGGCGCGGTCGATGGCCTGCTTGCCCTTGCGATTGGCGTTGTAGGCGTCGTCGATCATCCAGGCGTCGATCATGATCCACCCGCGGTAGCCGCCCTCCCAGAGCGTCATCAGCGAGGCAGGAATGTCACAGTGTCCCTCGCCACAAGCCAGGTGCTTGCTCGTGCCGCCGAACATCGTCCCGTCGGTATCGGTCAGATGCACGTGGCCGATGTGCTTGACGCCGAGTTCCTTGAGCATCACCTCCGGCTTGCCCTTGCTGCCCGACATGACGTCGAAGTGGCTCGGGTCGTAGTTGGTCCGGCACGCGGGGTGGCCGACACCCTCGAGGATCCGCTTGAGGTGGTCGAGCGTATGGAAGATGAACGGCGGCTCGATCTCGAACGACATCCAGATACCCGCGTCGGCGCATCGCTTGGCCGCCTCGCGATAGCTCTCGACGCAGTGGCCGATCGCCTGATCGATCGTCTGACTGCCCAACGGACCGCCCGGCCAGTGCCCGACAAAGTCGCACCCGAGCGCCTTGCACAAGCGGATCTGCCCGGTGAAGGCGTCGACCCAGCGCTTGCGCTCTTCGGCGGACTCGGCGAACGGGCGCCCCGGCGAGTCCGGTTGGATCGTGTACACCTTGAGCCCATACTTGTCATACAGACCCTTGAGCGCGTCGATGCGCTTCTTCTCCTCCGCCCCGGGGTACCCGCCCATCGGCCAGCCGACCACCAGCTCGATGCCGTCGAAGCCCTCCTTCTGGCAGAAGTCGAGCACCTCCCAGATCGGGTAGTTCTTCTTGTGCGTACTGGCCGACGACATATAGCCGTTCAGCCCGGACCCAATCCGCCAACCGCGCGGGCCTCCGGCCTTGGCCATCCAGGCGGCAACGTCGGGTTGCGTGACGTCGGCGGCTCGAGCGGTGGAACTCAGGCTATCGAGCACGATCCCAGAGGCCGATGCGGCCGCGCCGATCTTCAGGGACTGCTTGAGGAATGTCCGTCGTGTCGTCATCCGGATTCTCCCAGAATCATTCATGGCGATGTGGTCACTCTTGTGAATGCCAAAGGGTGTCCTCGTATTCACCATCTTCGTCCCTTCCTGCGACGCGGCCTACCAGTGATCTTGAGCCCCTTGAGGTGGCTCAGGCAGCGAACGTCAGCGACTTTGGTTCCAGATAGGTTGAGCGATTGGAGGTTGTTGAGTGCAGCGAGGGGCTGCAGGTCAGCGACCTGGGTGTATCCCAGGTTGAGCGATTGGAGGTTGTTGAGTGCAGCGAGGGGCTGCAGGTCAGCGACCTGGGTGTTCCAGAGGTTGAGCGATTGGAGGTTGTTGAG